>JANOIG010000285.1:0-31508 GCA_031407405.1 Deltaproteobacteria bacterium | reverse complement strand
TGGCGGTGAAAGGAATTGGGTACCAACAGATAGCTGGGCTTCCCCCAGGCTTCGAGCTCCGCCATGTCCGCATCCCGGAGCGCGATGGCATTGTGAATGAGTAGCCGATCCCCTTCCAGCTTGACCACGGCCATGCGCCGCTGGACGGTGCCGCTCGGCATCGTGCCGGAGACGCTCCACACCTTGCCGGATAGCTTTTCGAGCAAACCGTGCTCGAGAACAGTCCAAGTCCGAAAACATTTCGCCATCTCAAATCCTCTCGATCGAGACGGTTTCGAGCCCACCTTGCCGTATATATTAAAAAATATATACTACTGCTGTGGAACGGTGCTCGAATATCCCGTAGAGGCCGCCTTCGCCTATGGGAGCATCCGCGCCGAGCTCAAGAGGAAAGGAACGCCCATCGGAGGAATGGACCTGATGATCGCCGCCCATGCCACGGCTGTGAGCGCCACGCTGGTCAGTAACAACTTGAAGGAGTTTCGCCGGGTGTCTGGGCTGAAGACCGAAAACTGGGCTCGCTGAAGTCAGCTCGCCGCGCTGATGAGAGGCCGGCGCGGAGTTTGCTTGACGGAACCTTTGGGAAGGCAGGGCAGCAGGCATGAACGAAACCATTGGTGTCCGTGGGCTGGCGATTTGTTTGATCTTTTCACCCGCGGTTGCGGCTGCCGAAGGCAGCGTCGCGCCGCTCTCGGCGGTCATGGCTCGGGCAGCCACGCCGGGTTGTGCCAAGCTCGTGTGCCAGAACCGAGCGTTCTCCGCCGACCGCGGGGTGAGCGCGGAGCCGCCAGCGGCGGAGTCGAACGCCTCGGGTCTATCGCTGCTGGTCGGGCTCGGCGCGGGCGCGTTTCATGGCCCGGCTGAGCTGGGGTTGGTCGTCCTCATGCCAGCGAGTATGCGGGAGGCGGCCGGAGCGCCGCCGGGCAGCACCCCGATCGACATCGTAGGGTCTGAATACGACGAGCCGGGCCGCTCGCGGCGCACCAAAGTCGAAGGCCCGGTGGTCTCGCTCGGCGTGTCGCTGGAGCAGCCGCTGCTTGCGGCAGCTGAGCTGCGCTTGGGCCTCGAGGAGCGCTTCACCCTGGCCGCGGTGTTGCCGCTCTCCGGCGGCTCCAGCTTTGCCGGCTTCGGCGACATCTTGCTGACTGCGCGCCAAGCCAGCTGGCCCGTGCAGGTCGCCGCAGGGCCGAGCTTGGCGGTCGCGCAGCTCGACGTGGGAGACGAAGACACGGCTAGGTTCGAGGAACCGGGTGTGATCGTGGGGGGCGCGGCCCTGCTGCGCCTCGATCTCGCGCACGCCTTGCCGGCCGCGATTGATCTGGTGGGCCACTATGGCAAAGGGATGAATTACGAGGGCTCCTCCTATCGCGATCTACAGCTCGCGTTCGCCCTGCGGCTCTGAGGCGCCCGCCCTCGCTACGTAGACCCCGCGGCCGCACGGTCCGCCCTCGTGGTAAGCGGCAGACAAACCAGCGGCGCTGAAGCTGTCCAGCGTCTCCTGGATCGTGAACAAGCCCAGATCGTGAGTCTCGCTCGCGTGCTCGGTGCCGAGTGGACCTTCGATCTCGTAGTCCAGGTGCAGACGAAACAGTCTGTCCACTACCTCACTCCGGCTCGAGCGTGTGATGCGGACGCCGTCCACGTCCGCCGTGATCTTGCCCCGCGTCCCGGGCCGAATGTCCTCCGGTTTGAAGAATGGCTCGACCACTACCAGACCGCCCGGCGCCAGATGTTGCCGAAAGCAGCCGAACGCCAGAGCCAACCGCGCTGGCGTGACGACGTACGCGATGGCACTGAACAGGCAGAGCACGGCGTCATAGCGGCGCCCCAGATCGAAATCGACCATGTCGGCTTGGCGGAAGTCACCGCCGGCATGTTTGGCGCGCGCTTGCTGCAAGAAGCGCTCATCGATGTCGACACCGTCCACGGTGAAGCCGTGTGCTTGCGCCAACAGGCGTGCGTGCTCACCGGTGCCGCAGGCCACGTCGAGGACCCGCTGACACGCTGGGTGTTCCGTGCGAAGCAGCGTGGCGACGCTCTGGGCCTCCTCGGGGTAGCTCTTGATCGTCGAGTAGAGGGCATCATAGTAGCGGGCGTAGTGCGCGAGCATGGCGCGGGAATTGTACGCCAATGCCGAGGCCGGCAGTGCACCGTTAACGCGACGCTGCGCAGAATTGGGGAATCATCCGGCAGATTTCCTCGAGACTGCCGCCGCCCGCACCCGTCATCGGATCGACACTTGGTTGCCAAATGGTTTTGATAGAAGGTGTTCGCTGCCGAGAGGCGGTGCGCCGCTCAGTGGGGCGGAGACGTTAACTCAGATGGAGGGAAGCATGTTCAAGTGGACGAATGGATGGGTCATCGTGGTCACGGGCTGGCTGCTCGGCGGTTGCGCCGGGGTCCCGTCGGAGGACGCGGAAGCCGAGCTGGAGACTTCTAACCAAGATTTGATCGCGGCACGCAGGTGCGGGAGCGACAACGACTGTCCGGTGCCGCTGGTCGCCTGCCGCCAGTGTCCCGATGGCGTCAATTTCTCCTGCCCCGAGCCCGTGTGTCAGGCGGGTAGATGTGGCGTGACGTTTACACCTTGTCCGGAGGATGGCCTGATCTTCTGCGGTGGGATTGCGGGTTTCCCTTGCCCGGCGGGACTGGAATGCGTGGACGACCCGCGCGACGATTGCAGCCCCTGCCGCGGCGGAGCTGACTGCGGCGGCATTTGCGTCGAGCTCAGCTGCAAGCCCGAGTGCGACCCGACGCTCATCTGCACGCAGGTCCTGACCTGCGTGGATGGCCAGCTCTACCCCACCGGTTGCGGGCCGCGCAACTGCGATGGCCCGATCGGAGACTGCGCCGCCCTGCAATGATTGAGTGGCAGTGAGCGAGGGGGGGTAGCGGGCTTTGTGCCGCGCGTTGCGTCGCAAAGCCCGCTCGCCCACCCCTACGGCCAACAGCCTCAGTCTACGCAGTTCAAAGTAAATGAAGGCTCGCTGTCGCAGCCCTCGTCGCTACCGTCGGGCAGTCCGGCGCACCGTCGCAAGTGTACTCGAACGGCAGACTCAGTCCGTTGCCGCACGCGAACGCAAAACAATCAGTGGGCCACTCGTCGATGCGATTTGCGCAATTGAAGAAACCATCGCAGCGCACGCTTTGCGCGACCTTTTGGCCGTCACCACACGCGAAGGAAAGGCAGTCGAGCTCATCGGAACCGTCGTTGCAGTCATTCTTGCCGGCACAACGCAGGCGACGGAACTGCACCAAGCGTGCTATGCGCCGTCTCACACTCTAGCCCATACTGCCTCGCGCAATCCAAAAAACACTCGGAGAGCTGAGCACGGCAAGCTCCGTCATCGAGCGTCATTTGACGTCCCGAGTGGGATCAACGGACGCGAGTACGCGGAATTGCCCAAGTTCTTGCGCCAGGTAGCCGGCAGCGCGAGAAGCTGATATTTGGGCAAGGCATCATATGAGGGGCCATCACTTGTTGCAAAGCCTCGGGCTGGAGCTCGGTGCTGCGGTGTCGTTACAGCGGGTCTCGAGGGGGCCATGGTCGAGCGTTGCCAGCGCGTCGTTGGTTGCGGCGCTGGCGTGTGGTGGGCGGGCGGAAAGCCTCTCGGGCGAGGGGAGCGCTGAGAACCGTCCCTCTCCGAACGGAGCTCTCGGGCCACGGCCGACAGCAGTGCCGGAAGTCTCCGGTGGAACAGCGGCGCCAGCGCCCGGCCCCATGCAGCCGTCCAGGCCGCGCACGCCGGTGACGATGCCGATGGCGCCACCCACCATGCCGCCGCCCACAGTGCCGCCGCCCACGGTGCCCCCGCCCGCAGTGCCCCCGCCCGCAGTGCCGCCGCCCACGACGCCGCCGCCCACGGTGCCAACTGTGCCGGAGCCGCCAGACCCGGTAGATCCGGTAGATCCCCCAGACCCCCCAGTGACGATCGCCTGCCCAGACCCCATCTTCGGGCAGGCGGTGGCGTTTGCTCAATCCGAGATCGATGCGCTGGCAGGCTGCGAGGGGCTCTACGGTTTGTGGGTTTACGGGGCGCTCGATCTGCGGCCGCTCGCTTCGCTGCGTCGGGTGGGGGAAGGTGGACTCTATCTGCAGTACGCCGGGAGCTTGGAGGGGCTGGAAGGGCTCGAGGAAGCGTTTTGGATGAGTCTGTACGGCGAATCGATTCAGAGCTTGCTTCCGCTCGCCGGGCTGCGCCGGGTCGAAAACTTGTCCCTCACATATACCGGACTCGTTGACCTTTCGGGTATCGAGAACGTCAGCGGTATCCGGTCGCTCAACGCGTATGGCAACAACCTGCTCGGAAGCCTCCAGGGGCTAGCCGTGGAGCCCGAAATGACGGAGGTGGCAGTGCAAGGAAACACTGTCCTCTACGACATCTCGAGCCTGAGCCGGATCGAAGGCTTGAACCGTTTGTACGTCGGCGACAACCCGGTGCTCACTCAGATCCACGACTTCGAACGACTCGTGCGGCTCGGCGGAGTGGCCTTGGAGCGAAACTTCAATTTGCTGGCAGCCCCGCAGTTTCCGTTGCTCACGTCGATCAATGAGCTCACGGTGGTCGACCATCCCATGCTGGAACGTTTGACCGGCTTTGCGGCGCTCGAAACTGCGAGCTACATCTCGATCAGCGCCAACCCAAACCTGGTCGAGCTCGATTTGAGCCATTTGCGGCAGGCGCAAACGCTCATCATCTTCGACAATTCACGGCTCGACGGCGCAGCGCTGGCTTCGAATCTGGCCGGCGTCGAGAGCCTGACCCACCGCGTTGCGCCGGATCAAACTCAGGCCGTCCTCAACCCTTGCCCTTGGACGACCGACAACGAGTGCGACTGGTTGTGCGAATGGGGAACTGATCCGGTGTGTTTCTAACAGCCTCATGGGCAGCCGAGAGCTGCGCGCCAGATCTGGTACGAACCACCTCGGTTCGACGAGAAGAACAGCTCTGAGCCGTCCCCCGAGATCGCCGGGTCCACATCCTCCGCGCTCGAGCTCACTTCAGGCACCGGCGCTGCGCCGCTGAAGGTTCCGCCCGCCGTGGCTCGCGACGCGGTCCAGATGTCCATGCCGCTGTCGGAGCGATCCGTGGCGAAGTAGAGGGTGAGCGCGTCCGCAGATAAGGCAGGGCCTTCCTCATTGCTCGAGGTAGCGATGTTTGGAAGCGGGCTCGGAGCACCAAAGGGGCCCGTGGGAACGTCGCGCGTGGCGACCCAAATGTCCGAATCGCCGCCGTCCCGGTCCGACGTGAAGAACAGCGTCAAAGCATCGCGGCTAGTTGCCGGGGAAGATTCGTGACCCGCGGCATTGACGTTCTGCATCGCGATGGGCTCGGCAAAGCTGCCAGCGGGCTCGGCTCGCGTCGCTAGCCACAGGTCGCGGCCACCCATACCCCCCGGTCGACTGGAGAACAGATACAGAGCGAGGCCGTCGACGCGCACGAAAGGTGTGCCGTCCTCCAGGTCCGAGTCGACCTCCTCGAGCAGGCGAGCGCCTTCAAAGTTGCCGTTCACGCCGGTGCGCACGGCCTGATAGATGTGCTCGCGCCCGGCGGCTCTGGCGCTGAAGTACAACGTGAGCCCATCCGCGGACAGAGAGGGGCCGAAGAGGTCCTCCGAGCGCCCGATGGATGTGACAGGACGTGGCTCCAGGAACGCCGGCATTGCGCACGCTCCGCCCGCAGTTCCTCCGGAGCCAGAGGAGCCGCTCGAACCCGCTCCAGCGCTGCCTCCGGGTGCGCCGCCGCTCGCAGATCCGGAAGCGCCGCCGCCGAATGCGCGGGGGCCTGCAGAGCCGCCGTCCGCAGAGCCGCCGTCTGCGCCGCCCGTTCCCGATGTCGTCAGCTCGAAGTCATCTTCGAGCAGCTGTGGGCAGCCCCAAAGTGGGACAACCGCCAACACGGCGAGCCACAGGAGAGCTCGAGGCCTCCAGGTCGCAGCCATCACGATGCCTTGAGGGGCGCATCGTCAACCGCAACCCCACGAGCACGCCTGAACGAGAGCATGACGAGTTAACGGAACGACTCGCCCTTCGAATGCTTGAACGAGTGGGGCGCGGGGGAAGGCTCATGACCCGCGCCGAGACACTCGTTAGGCGCCGATTCAGGGCGCTGCGTTCCAGCCTGGGAGCCTTCGCGAGACGTACACGCTCAGCGAGCCGCTCGCTGGCGGTGCAACTCGAACGGCTCCTCCTCCAGGAGTGGAGCTGATACGGGCGCGGTTCGCATGCTGAGCCCTGGAATCGTGCTCACCCGTGGCCGCACTGGGGATTGAACGGCTTGCTGGGTGAGTGCGGGCTGTACGGACGCGGTTCGTACGCCGGGCCTCGGGACGTGGGTCACCGGTCGTATTGATGGTGGCAGCGACGGGGGTCGAACGGCTTCCTTCGGCGGCGGCTCGGGCACCGTCCGCGCGACGGACCTCCGTATTGTAGTCGTGGGCGGCACCGGGGTGCTGCGCTCGGTTTGCGTGGGCTGGGGTGGCAGCACGGGGGCCGTCCGCGCGATCGGCCTCGGCATGATGAACGCAGGCTTTGTCCGGCTGGGGACCTCGACAGCACTACGGTGAGCTACCCCATGTGACGTTTGGTTGCCGCGAAATGAAGTGTCGACCACACCTATGTGTGTGTCTGACGCTCGCGCTTTATTACACCTTCACGAACAGCGCCGGCACTGTTGTCGCATTTCGTTACGCTGCGCCGGAACGGAACGCGGCCGACTCGGACGGCGCGTTAGTCAGTCGGGCCTGTTCTCTGGTGGTTCCGATACGCCCCGAGGTGACGCGCAGGGTCGTGTAGCGGAGGCCCGGCCCCCCAGGCTATAGTGCCTCCCACCCGTGGACGGCACCACCGCTCGCCCCATTTCCGATGAGGAAAAACGCCAGGCGATGCGGCGCGTGCTCGAGAGTCGAGCGCTCGGGCGGTCCGAGCAGCTGCGCAAGCTCTTCAGGTACGTGTGTGAAGCGGAGATCGACGGCCGCGCTCACGAGCTCGGAGAGTACCTGCTGGGCGTCGCCGTGCTCGGGCGCCCAGCGGGCTACTCGCCCAGCGAGGACTCGTGCGTGCGAAGCCGCGCGTACGAGCTCCGTAACCGGCTTCGCACTTACTACGAGTCGGAAGCTCCGGACGATCCTGTCCGCATAGAAATTGACAAAGGCGCCTATTGCCCGCGCTTCCAGCACGCGGCACGTCCTATGGCGGAGAGTGGCACGGGCACTCATGACGAGCCATCGCTGCCGACTCCGGAGCTCAGAGCGCTGTGGGGGCCGCTGCTCTCGAGCGAGGCGCCGTTGCTCATCGTGTTCGACGTCAGGCTTTTCTTCTTTGCTCCCTCCACCTCCCTGGTGGTCCGAGACTCCCAAGCCAACGACCTTGCCGACGCGGCCAAGTCGGAGCCGCTGCTCGAGTTTCAGCGGCGCATGGGCGCGGCAGAGCTGCGGGAGACGCGGGACTACGCCGATTTTGGGACGGTCCATGCGGCCTTTCTCCTCGGGCGGCTGCTGTCCCGTGCTCGACGTGACATCGCGTTGAAGCACTCGGCGGCGCTCGATTGGCAGGATGTTTACAACAGCAGCCTCGTCTTCGTCGGCAACGACAAGCTCAGCCCCATCATTCGGACCTTTCTGGAGGGAAAGGACTTCCTCGCTGATGAATTTGGAGTCATCCGCAATGTACGGCCGCTTATCGGCGAAGCCCCGGAGTACCGCGGCGCCAGCACCCACGGTGAGGGAGAAAAGTACGCGCTGATCACCCGCGTGCGAGGACCCCAAGCCGGCCGATACCTGCTGCTGCTGACCGCTGCGGCCGCAGAGCTCATGTGGGCGCTCGCGGAGAGCGTGACGAACGCCGCTCACGTCGCGGAGATCCTTGCGCAGCTGCGAACGCCCTCTGGACAGTACGCCGAGGAGTTTCAGATTGTCATTCGCGCCACTTTCCAGTCCAATGTGCCTGTGCAAATTCGTTACGTGACGCACCACGTGCTGCCTTCCGCCTAGTCTCGGCGGGGATGGCGGCGAGCTGCCTAGCGGCAAACCCGAACGCCACCCAGGGTGAGCTGGTGGAATCGCTCGCGAACGCGCAGGGCGTGTGTACGCGCACGCTCGGCTTTGGCGTTGGTTCCTTCGCGTTTGGCATCGACCAAATGCCGTTTTGCGTCGGGGCTTTGAGTCGGACAGCATTTTTCTCGAGCTATCTAGACCTTCTTCCGATCCGTTGGCGATCTCGTCTTGCGCGCTCGGCGATCTTTCGCGAATCTCTGGCTCGGGAGAACAAGACGGCGCGTCGTCCTCGACGCAGTGAAGTCGACGCTCCATCGCACGCAGTGAAGTCGACGTTCCATCGCACGCAGTTCAACTCCGAAGCATCAACTGCGCCGCGTGGTGCACGGCAAGTCCACGATGGTGGTGACCCCGCAGACTACCGGCAAGACGGGCACGGTCACGAGCGTGTTCGTCAAGCCGTAGCCCGCCCCGGTGGCAGGGTGGCCCGGCAGCATTGTCGCTTTCCCCGGAGTTCTTGTCGTCATGAGCGTGCGTCCAAAGGTTGGCGCTAGAAGAAGAGAATCCATGCTGCGAAGATTGCAAGCGTTCCTCGTGCTCTGGGTATGGGTCGTGGTAATTCCAGCCGCGGCTCAGGACCTCACGTCTGAGGGCTCGGAGTCGGTCCAAGCGGGCACTGGGACCGAAAGCAAACCCGTCGAGGAAGGCTGGCAGACGTTTGTTTCCGGTTACTTCCGCGCGCCCCTCGCCATGGGTATCAGCCCACGCCGGAGTCCCGATGACCCGGACGGTCCTGCCAGAACACAGGTGTCGTACGGGCCGAATCGGACCGTCGACGCGAACTACTTCAGCTTCGCCTACACCCGATTGCAGGAACAGGACTGGGCGGAGTTCTTCGTCCACGCCAAGAGGAAGAACGTCCACGCCGCGGTTGGGGCGATGGGGTATTGGTTTCAGTCGGTCGGATTCCGGAATAACGACGCAGCCTGGACACCGGGCTTGGCTTACCTCACGCTCGATACGGACTTCGAGGTTGCCGGCCTCGAGCCAAACATTGCACTCACGGCCGGGGCGTGGTGGCCCAAGTTTGGCGCGTTCCCCAAGTACGACACCTACACGCTCGGGCAGTTTCGCCACCTCGGCGAACAACTCAGGTTGACGATCCCCGTCAGTCCGGATGTCACCCTGACTGTCGTGCAAGGTTTTGGCTCGGCTCGGGATGGCAGCTCCAACATCCTGGCACCCCCTCCGTACCAGGCCACAGTGGGCTTGATTTTGCTTCACTACGAGCACGTACAGCTCACACTCGGCAAGTACGTCGACGTCGCCCTTCATTACAACACCGAGTGGACCCGGGATCCCAACCTCTTTCAGTCAACCGTGCTGGGAAGGTCGTATACAAACGCCCGGCAAGCCTACCTCACGACCGTCGGCGCCGAGCTGACCGTGAGCGCGCCCTTCGTGGGGAGTTTGTGGGTCTCTCCATCCTATATCCGCCTCCGAAATGGCTGGGCGCTCGCCGAAGGGGGGACCGAAGTCATGCATTCGCTGAGCGGCGACGGGCTCGCCACGAGCTACATGGCCTGGAGCGGCAGCCTCTCCGACAGCACCGGCAGCGGGTCGATGTTCAACCTCGGCTTCCTGTATGAGAACACGCTCTCCGGTATCCGGGGCCAGCCGCGAGGCAGTGCGATGCCCGAGGTGACGCTGAACGTCTTCGGGCTGTTTGCGGACATCACCCTCGATTTGCCGCCTGAATCAGTGATCCTGCAAGATCGTATCGGGCAATTCAAGTACGGGGCGGACGTGGAAGTCCAGGCTCGGGACTGGCTCAGTTTCATGCTCCGCTGGGACGAGGTGAACTACAACCTGGGCGACCACCCCGGATACGTCTTCTCGGCCATCACGCCGCGCGTGACATTCTCTACGCACTTCCTGTCAGGCGAAAGCATCTACATTCAATATTCCCGCTACCGCTACGGCGACGAGATGACACTCGCCGGGCGGTGGCCCTGGGGCACGCCGCTGGTGCCAGGGAGCGACATCGTCCAAGGCGGCACGTATGCGGGTCACAAGCCCGACATGGACGTGGTGAAGCTCCAAGCCACCGTTACCTTCTGAACCGCACCTTCTGAACCGCGTCTTCTGAACTGCGTCTTTTGAACCTCTTTGTCGTGAATGTTCACCGAGCCACACTCCTGCTTCCCGCGCTCGTCATGAGCATAGGGGTTCTCTCGATGGCCAGCGCTCCGGCGCCCGCCGCCGTGACCATCGACGTCGACGCGACCGCCGCGGGGGCTCCGCTCGAGCCCGTGTGGGCGTTCTACGGCTACGACGAGGCCAACTACACGACCACAGCGGAAGGGGAGGCATTGCTCCGTACGCTGGCGGCGGCGCACACCGCGCCAGTGCACGTTCGCAAGCACTTTCTCTTCAACACGGGCGACGGCACGCCGGCGCTCAAGTGGGGCTCGACCAACCTCTACACCGAGGACGCAGGCGGCAATCCCGTCTACGATTATACGCTCATCGATCAGATCATGGACGCGACGGTCCGTGCCGGAGCATTTCCGCTCGTCGAATTCGGGTTCATGCCCCAGGCCCTCTCGCGGCGGCCGAACCCCTATGAGAACTCCAACACTTACACGCTCGACGGTGGCTGCTTTTATCCCCCACGGGACTACGACAAGTGGGCAGGGCTCGTGACCGCGTGGGCCACGCACGTAAAGGAGCGCTACCCCGGCGCCGAAGCGAGCTGGCAGTGGGAGCTCTGGAACGAGCCGGACATCGGCTATTGGCGAGGAACGTTCGAGGAGTACGCCCGGCTCTACGACTACACCGAGGCGGCCTTGCATGCCGTGTTCCCCAACGCGTCGCTCGGCGGGCCCGCCGTGGCAATCCCGGACGGCAGTTTCCTGCCCCAGTTCCTCGAGCATTGCGCCACGGGAACGAACGCGGTCACCGGGCAAACGGGTACACGGCTAGACATGGTGAGCTTTCACGCCAAGGGCGGCGTGATCATCAACAACGGGCACGTGCAGATGGATCTGGGCAATCAGCTGCGCCTGCACCGCTCGGGTTTCGACGCCGTAGCCGCGTCGGCGGTGTTCGCCCGCACACCGGTCGTCATCAGCGAGGCGGATCCCGACGGTTGCGCCGCCTGCCCCGTGAGCACGGCGCCCCAGCACGCCTATCGCAACTCGCCCGCCTACGGCGCCTACGAGGTGGCGATGATGAAGCGCTCACTCGACCTAGCGGCCGAGGTAGGTGTCAACCTGCGCGGCGTGCTGACCTGGGCGTTCACCTTCCCCGACTCTCCCTACTTCGCCGGCTACCGCGCGCTCACGACGAACGGCATCCACCTGCCCGTGCTGAACGCTTTCAAGCTGCTCGGCAGCCTGCGCGGCGATCGGCTCCCCGTCACGAGCAGCGGCGCGCGGCCGCTCGCCGACATCATTGCCAATGGCGTCCGACAAGAGCCCGACGTCGACGCGCTCGCCGCCATCGATGGCGACCACATTCGGATCTTGATTTGGCACTATCACGATGACCTGGTGGACGCAGAGCCAGCGCCCGTCACGCTGAACGTTCTGGTTCCGCCCGCGTTCGGCGCGAACGCGCTCGTAAGGCACACGCGCGTCGACGACACCCACGGCAATGCCTTCACCACCTGGATATCCCAGGGCAGCCCAGCGACGCCGTCCGCCATGCAACTCGGTGAGCTCCGGAAGGGGATGGAGCCGGTGGTGCTTTCGGCGGACCAGCTGGCCCCCGTGGCTGGAGGAGCCGTGAGCCTCTCGTTGGAGCTGCCGCGCTTCGGGATCTCGCTGCTCGAGCTCACACGTCTGAACAGCCAGCAGGAAGCCTCGCCCGCCAACGGCGCTGGCTGCTCGTGCCGGTTGGCGGTGCCAGCCCGCGCGCAGCTGCCCGAGCTGCTCGCGCCCTCGCTCGCCGTCGCCGTCGTGCTCACTCGGCGCCGCTGGTTCGCCCAGCGTGCGCGCCGGAGATCTCGCTATCCTACGCAACAGGAGATGTCAGAATGAAGAAGATTCGCTCCTCCCTGGTCCTCGTGGCCGCCGCCTTTGCCATTGCCTGCTGGGACTACTCGGTCGACGGCGCGCTGGGCGGCGGGATTCCCAGCGTCGGCGGCTCGACCTCAACTCCCTCCGCCCCCAGCGGCGGCTCGAGCAGCGGCGCGCCCAGCAACACCGGCCAACTGCCGTGCGACGTCCTCGAGAACGCCGGTCACCCGTGTGTCTCGGCGCACAGCACGGTGCGACTCGTCGTCCGCGGCTACAGCGGGCCGCTCTACCAAGTGGAGAGCCCGAATGGGATGACCCTCGATATCGGCACAGTGGGCGGCTACGCCGACGCCGCAGCGCAAGACGCTTTCTGTTCCGGCGGCTGCGTCATACGGATCATTTACGACCAGTCCTCGATGGGAAATGACCTCACCGAGGCGCCTCCCGGTAGCGCCAAACCCACTCCCGCCAATCCGGTAAACCCCGCAGCTCTCCCGGTAACCATCAATGGCCGCTCGGTCTACGGCATCCTCATCAGACCCGGCATCGGTTATCGCGACGTCACTCCGAATGGGACGGCCCTCGGTGACGAGCCACAGACCATGTACATGGTGAGCAGCCAGCATGACCTGATCAACGGGTGCTGCTTCGACTACGGCAACGCCGAAACGACCGCCAACAACGACGGCAACGGCACCATGGAAGCGGTCTACCTCGGGATGGGCGTCATTTGGGGCACCGGCGTCGAGGGCGGCCCGTGGGTGATGGCAGACCTCGAAAACGGCCTCTATGCCGGCTGGGAAAACGGCCAAGAT
Organism: Deltaproteobacteria bacterium; assembly: GCA_031407405.1. Lineage (GTDB taxonomy): Bacteria > Myxococcota_A > Polyangia > Polyangiales > Polyangiaceae > SZUA-265. Next base: position 18,676 of record JANOIG010000285.1, on the reverse strand, counting down.
AGGAACATTTCGAGCAATTCGCCCCTCAGATACGACTTCGTCACGGCGGTGGTCGTGGGCGACACGGCAGACAAGAACGAGGGGAGGGGTCGCTTTGCCCTATATGGCGGCGACGCGACCGCCGGCCCCCTGAAAACGATGTACGACGGAATACGTCCCGAGAAACCCGGCTACGTCCCCATGCAGAAACAGGGGTCCATCATCCTCGGCATCGGCGGGGACAACAGCAACACCGGGGCAGGACGCTTTTACGAAGGCGTCATGGCGAACGGCGCGGCGACACAGGAGACCGTTGACGCCCTTCAGGCCGCCATCGTCGCCGCGGGCTACGGTAGATGAGACTGTCCCAGTCCGCTATTCCACGGCAGCAAGCGACCTGACGGTACCAAGGCGCGTTCGCCATGTACGGGCTCGGCGCGTCGGCCTACGATCGGCGCCCGCAGAACGAGTTCGTCCCTCAGCTCGCCTCGGTGCACGCGGATGGTCGAACCTCAGTGCCTCCTAGCGGCGTACTCGACTGCGCTCATACAGTTCCAGCTGTGAGGTACTTCCGGTTCGCATTCGCAGGCCCTTGCTGTTTCGGCTTCGCCAAAGAAACAAATCTGTCCAGCAATGTCACAGGAAGTGCGATCAGCGGGCAGCGATTCGGGACAGAGAGTCAGCGCGGACGGCTCGTTGTCGCTGCGACACTCCCAAAACATCCCGTCCGAGCCCGATTCTTTGCATCGGCACACCACGGATTCGGCGCCCTCATGATAGCCGCAATTCATATCAACGTCTGGAGGCAAGGTACATTCGCTCGAATCGCGCGGCGCTCGCTCCGGACAGGTGGGGAGCGAAAGCGGTGTCGGCCCTTGCGCGGTGGTGGGGTCCACCATACCGCTGTCTTGCGTTGGCGGAGTTCTTAGGGCCGCTGGGTTCTCGCGTGTCGCAACACTCCGGTCCGCGGGTACGGCGGCGCTAGGCTCGCGATCGCCTGTCGCCAGTGCCGGTTCCCGTTTCGACCAAAAATCAGGCGCGGTTCCCCGCTCTCGATCGCTAGGCGACGCCCCTTTGGGCTCGCCCTCGCGTGTCGTCGTGGCTGCGTCACGTCTCAACCAGAACACCAAAATCACGGCGCTCACCGCCACGGCGACAAACTTGAGCAGGGTCCGACCCCCCTGAGTATCGGGCTTTACCGATCCCATATGCAGCTGCCGAACAGCGACAGTTCAGACCCTGACTAGGGCCCTATATCGTCCACTTCGAAATCGAAGAAGAGAGGGGTGTACTGGTGAAGGTATCCCTCGTGCAATTGCCGGCGCTGGAATCGGCGAACCCGCGATAGACGAGACCCGCCGGACCCACTGACATCTCGTCGTAATCACCCCAATATCCCCCCCCCGACCGCGAGTCGGGGCAGGGAACCTGTGCGAGCTCTGTTTTGAATAGGATAAGTGCAGCAGCGCCAGGTTTCTCTACCAAGCCGCCCCACAGGTCGACCAGATTCTGGTTCGGATTGGTTACGGTGCTGTAAAAGCTAACCGACCAGTGTCGCGTACCATTTGCCCGCAGACCTGTCGTGATGGAGGGGCCCCACTGCTTGCCCGCCTGGTTGTCCGTGCGCCACTGGATCGGATTGGCACAGGTGATCGCCGCACCCGTGGTGCAATGGCTGATCCGAACCTTGTGCTGCCCGTTGACCAAAACGGTATAGACGAGGCGCACTTCTGTGACGCCCTGCTCATTGGGCGCGATGGCGAGGTCATACTGAGGACCGAGTCGTAACGTGCGATCCGACAGAACCACGGAGGATTGTGTGACACCCGTAGCCACGGTCACCGGAGTTGACCACGTACCGGTGCGGCTGTTGCCACCGTTGTACCGGGTCAACATTAAGTTCCCGCCGCTCGTGACCGCTAAATAGAGAACACCGCCGGGGGTCATCCGCAGGCGTGGATGAGAGGACGACACGATGGGCGTGTCGGTGACCGGACCGAAGGTGCCGGTTTGGGTAATCGCCATCCAGACGTCGATCCGCGATCTATTGACGTCATTGAAGGCAGCTAAGACTTGATCGAAGGGGCCGGGTCCTGTCTCGAGATCAGTGCCGTCATAAAAATGGCCAAATGGGCAGGTGGCATCGACACGTCGTATGCAATCTGCAGGAGCCAGCGTAAAGAGTGCGCCGCTGTTGGACGATCGCGCGATGCACGCACCCCCGATATATGCGCCGCACATGTTGGCGGGCAACCCACTCGGGGCGATGGACCCCACGATCTCACCCGAGGCCGGGAACTTGTTGGCGGGGATCGCCAGGTTGGTGATGTAAATCCGATTGCCGTTGGCCTTGTGGCGCATGATCCCCGGATCACCCCACAGCCCGGACCAATCGGCGGTGTTTAGCACTATGTTCTGGTTTAGGATGGCGTTCGTCGTGGGATTGTAACGTCTGTACCCCAACATCGTGACCCCAGGTCGAACGATACGGTTTCCGGGAGGAAACTCCATGAACGGCGGCACGTCATCCTGGTTTGCCGTCATCACGAGCGTCCCATCGCCACCCACGGTCGAAACCGCCGTTTCGGCACCCTTGAGAATCAACGTTTTTGCGCCGAGTGCCTGGCGCGCGATCCCCAGCACAAGCTCTTGGTCGCCGTCGACGTCCATGCCTGCGCACGCCGCGGCGACAACCAACACGCCACCAGTCAGAGACGGCATGAGCAAACTGCGGCACCATTCACGTATACCGATCATACGACGCATATAGTCCTCCTCACACTTACGGCGAAACCCCCGACGACGGCCCAGCATAGCGTAAGCACGGCTCGCTGTGAAGGCGGATTGCTGACGGGCGACGTGCTCCCAATATGGTTCCTCGTCCGTCTGGAAGGCAGACTCGGGAGAGACAGCGGCGTTCGATCGGCTCGCCCCGCTGCTCAGTGATGCAGCCGCTCAGTTGATATAGGGGAGATTAAAGGTGGGGCAGGCCGTCTTGATCTCCATGCAGCCCGGGGCACTCATGGCGGCCATCGGAACCTCGTAGAGCGCGCTGAGATTCGCGAGCGTCAGCATCGAGCAGCTGACCAGAGCGGTCGCGCCCTGCTCGAAGACCGCGGTCTCGTCCATGACGCAGGTGGAGTACTGCTCCACGGTCGCGGCGCAGGTCGCAGGGACTCCGCTGCACTGGGTGAGGGCACCTGCGCTCTTGATGCTGGTGTCTTGGTTGCAGGCCATCTCCGTCGCGGCGCAAACGACCCGCATCTCCGCTTCCGTGGGCGCGCTGGCCGACGCGGAGGTCATAATCGCACCGTACTTGCAGCCGACCGCCCTATCGATGACGCCCGCCGCGTATGCGCCCGTATCGCTACAGAGCTGGAGCTGCTCGGCTTGCGTCAGCGCGTTGAGCGGCGCGTCGGCGCAGAGACTCGTGACCAGAGTGCCGCCCTCGGTCATCGTGCAGCCGCTCGCGGATGACGCTGCTGGGCTGCCGGCGGAGCCGCCGCTCCCGGCGGGGTCGCCCGTGGTTCCGCCGCTGCCGGCGCTACCCGTCATACCGCCGCCGCCAGCGGTTCCGCCAAAGCCGGGGGGATCGTAATCACCACACCCCACGACCGCCAGCGTCGAGGCGAACAGCAGCGCAGCGAGTAGGACAAACCGGACGCCCGCGCCGGGTTTGTCCCAATGTACTAGTCGATTAACCCCGTCTCGCATTTGAGCTTCGAATCTCACTCATCCCTCTGGGCAACGCACTACCGCCGATCCAACCGAAACATGGTGACGCTCTTTGCGGGCAACGTGACGCTGAGCCTTCTTCCGCAAGCCTGGAAGGCCGCTGCATCCAGGGGCTGGATATTCACGGCTTCTGCCTGTCCGAAGTCGTTGTAGGTGTCTTTTTGGGCCCCGGTGATGACCTGGGCGCTCGAAACGCCGTACGCAGCCCAGTCGCTGTCGAGGCTGATGTCGACGGTTCGGCTGTTGACGAGGTCGACATTGACCAAGCTGACGTTGACACCTCCGGCAGTGTCGACGGTCGTGCCGACGGACAGTACGGGGAAGGTCTGGCCGTTGCCGGTGATGTTCTCACTCGCCAGGGTGTTGGGCGCCCAGGTCGCGCCGTTGACATGGTGCGGGACGTACAGCTTGAAGACGTAAAAGGTCGGGGTCTTCACCAAGTCCGTGCCCCCGCTGGCAGTGTTCGTGAGAAAGAGGGATTGAATCACGTTGGTCGACTGGGCGAGCCCGGCCATCAGCACCCGATCGGCGTGCGCCATGAACACGTTGAGATGTGTTCCGGCGGAGATCGCGTCGAGCAGAGTGCCCTGCTGGAGCCAGGTGTCGGAGGCATTGAACTCGACGAGCCAATTGCCCCACTCGTCCAACATGACCTTGATCCGTCCCTGTGGATCATTCCGATCGAGAATGGTGTCGATATTTCGCAGGCGCGGAGCAATCTGGCCTTCGTTGGCTAGATTGACGAGGTTGTAGTACTGGCCGTCAGTGAAGCCGACGTTGGGAACCGGCGTGGTGCTCGCTTCCGGGAAGTAGAGGTAGTCGTGGATCTCGATGCCGTCGACTCGATCGTTGAGGCTCTCCGGAGTCATCATCGCGGTCAGCCAGTTGTCTGTATTCGGACTGACGGTCCAGATGCCCGCGGTGGCACCCACCAGGAACAAATCTTTCCCATTGATGGGGGTATTCAGCGCGTCATAGTTTGCGTTGTACCAGGTCTCGTAAGTCTGTAGGCCTACTGCGGGGTCGTGCTGCAGGTTTCCCCCGCAGCCCCACACTTCGTTGCCGACCTTGAAGTATTTGAGGTTCCACTCGGGGTGCTCTGGATTGTTGTTGACGTACTCGACCCATTGCCGGTTGCTGTCTGCAAACGTGTCCTGTGGCCTTCCTACGAGATAGGGTTCGGCCTCCACCATCTCGGCGAACTCCATGAACAGGTCCGTTCCCATCGTATTGAGGGGGTTGAGATTGGTTTCCCAGTTATAGTTGTTGGCCGCGCACCCACCTGGCCATTGAATGGCACCCACGCCCGCCTCTCGGAACCCCTCGATGATGTCGTTGCGGACGCCCTGCGTATTCGGAATGCCGGAAGTCGTCCCTACGTAGACGCCGTTGTTGATGTTGTTGCCGAGGATCTCGAGCAGCACGCCAAAGATCTCTTTGGGGATGACAGTGGCGGCCCCATCGACGTCGACCGTGAGTGTGTTCGGGGCCGTGCCGCCGATGACGCTCTCATCACACTCGACGACTCCCGTGGCAGGGCTGCCACCCGCACCCGCGCCCGCGAGGCCACCCAGCGTAGGGTTGCCTTCCGTGCCGGCGCCACCCGGGGTAAAGCCACCGTTTGGAGTGCCACCGTTTGGGGTACCACTCCCACCCGTGCCATCAACAGTGTTCGCTCCTCCTGATCCAGATGGATCTGAAGGAGTCGTACCAGCGGGCTTGTCTGCATAGTCGCTGCAACCGGCAAACGCGAAGCCGGTCACGATAGGGAGAAAGGCAACGCGAAGTCTGGTCTTGCTAATCATGGGAGCTACTTCTCATCGCTAGAGGATGTTGTGAGGGCAGAGGCATTTGACAGCGCGACGAAGGGCTCGCCGTGCAGCATGCAGCGCAGTCGAGTGAGTCGAAAGTGAACTGGGTACGATGGAGGTTGACTTCACCGCGTCACAGAGAGCGCTCTGAAGCGCGTCCTCCGGGTGGCAATCTCCCGAGCCAGAGATTCCCGAATTATCGGCGAGCGCGCAAGTCGTGATCGCAAGAGGAAAGGGAAGAGGTCGCCGTCAGCGCGAGAAAAGTGCTGTTCGACTCGAAGGCTCGGTGCAAAACGACATTTCGTCGTTACGAAAACGAAAGGACCCAGGGCGAGCGCGCCCGCTCGCCCGAGAGTCCATCGACGCGTTCGAGCGTAGCGACACTGAAGCCGTGCGCTTCGTCACTCCTATCCGTTCGTCTGGTCAGCGCGAGGGACTCGTAGTGTCGGCTTTCCCCTTGCGCCGTGTGAGAGACCCGCCGCATAGTTGTGCGCGTCGAGCGATCGCTCGACATGAAAGGTTGCGCGCTATGAGACATCACGCGGTTCTCGTCATGACGATGGTTGCGGTCGGCGCAGTATACGCTTGCTCCGACGACGAAGGCGGACCGGGAATGCAGGCCGGGGGTATGGGTGGCACTGCCGGTACGAGTGGCGCTGCCGGTATGGGTGGCGCTGCCGGCATGGGTGGCACCGTCGGCATGGGTGGCACCGTCGGCATGGGTGGCATCTCGACGATTGGCGGCGGAGGGATGCCCAATACCGTGCCGCCCACTCCTGCGCTGCCAGCCGATGCTCCCACCGTTGCGTGCCCCACTGAGATCAACGGCTCTCTCGACACATCGGACGGCAGCCAAACCGGTCGTCACGCCCGCATCCCGCCGATCTCTGCGTGCGGAATGACCAAGGGCTTTCCGTCGACAGGACCCGATGCGATGAACCCGCACCTGTATGATGTCTACCGCTTCATCAATCCGACGGCTGCCCCCGTGTGCTTCTCCTTTACGCTGAGCGATGGAGGCGTCGTCGAGCGAGGGTTGGACGCCGGCCCCGACGCTGCAACCCCCGAAGCCGGCGCGGATGCCGCGGCTGAAGATGGCGGCGCGGGTGGCCCGGGCGTCAGTGTCGCGCCGGCGAAGTATCTGACGGCCTACGGTACGTTCTTTCCCACGGATCTCACGCTCGGGTTTCTGGGCGACGTCGGCGACAGCCTCACCGCGCCCCAGACGATGGGCATCACCGTTCCGGCAGGCGGGACGATCGACGTGGTGGTGTATGCCATCGACGTAGCGCCTGCGGGCGTCGGCTCCTATGGGCTGAGCTGTTCTACGCAATAGAGCTCGCACGACGCGCTGGAGCACGAGCAAGGTCCAGGTACAATGGTCCTGTCCACGCTCAAAGACGACACTGAGGTACGCATCGACGTCGGCGGCGTGAAACGCCCCGCGCTCGAACGCCAGCAGAGCCCCAAGACGCTCGAGCTGCGCGCCGCCCTGCCCGCAAGGTGTTCCGTCGTTTCTACCACCGGACCCCAGGAGCCTAAGCCGTTTACCGTGTTCGGCTGCGACCTCGCCGCGCGATCCACAGCGCGATCGCTGCCAGCCCGAGCGTGAGCCCAGCGGGCCGCCCGCTGCCGAACAGACGACAGCCGCAGCCGTCGCTGGATGTCTCGTTGAAGGGATTGGCGGCGCCACCGCCCGCCGCGCTCATCTCGCTGGAGCCGCCCTGCGAGCTCCCATCTGGCGAGGCGCCACCGGCAGGGACTGGCGGCCTCGTCGGGTCGCCCTGGCTGGGCGCGGTAAAGGTGGCTCCGCCGGTCGAGCCGTCGCCGGCTCCGCTACCGCCCGCCCCGATGGGCGGAGTGACACCCTCGGGTGAGAGAACCAACAGCGCGCCTGCATGGCCCGGCACCAGCACTTGCAGCGACCCTCCTGCATCGACCGCCGGCAAATCGCTCCGTAGCCAAGCGTCACGGACCAGGCGGCGCTCCGTAATGCCGAGCTCGGCGAGCGACACCGAGAGGGTTTGATCGATGGTGGTGCGATTGAAGAAACCGACCGCTCTTGCTCCGTTCACGAGCTCACGCTGCCAGATGGCCTGGGAAGCGTCGCGCGGGACCGCGTGCGCCTTCGCGCCGAGCGCGTCTTGATGGATGGCCAGCACCTCTTCGTTGCGCAAGAGCGCCATCATGAAAGCATTGTTGGCGCTCTGCACCATGTTTGCGCCGAGCATGTAAGGCGACGGCAGGACGGCCCACAACGTGAGCATCAGCACCTGCTCGTTCTGCGTGAAGCGCGTCTCGCGATCGGCTCCGTCCACCGGGCAACTCGGCCCCAAATGCCCGATGGGCAACATGTCCGCGTCTGGCCAGTGGCCGCTGCCGCAGGTCTGCTCCCAACGGGCCGCGAGCGTGAAGGTGTAGTCGAGATTCCCCCTCGGTCCCAGAAGTCGTCGGACATGCGCCACATGTTCGCCCAGCTGGCGAGGTGGCTCGCGGAGCTGACGAGCGACTCACCCGGTGACAGACTGAGAACGATCGAGCGCCCCGTGGCGTGGATCGCGTTCTGGATCGCTTCGACTTCGCTCTGGTGGTATTCGAGCTGATCCGCCGGGCGATTCTTGGTGGCATCGTCCACCTTCACGAAATCGACGCCCCACTCGGCGTACTGGGCGAAGATGGAGTCGTACCAGGCTTGGCCGGCGGGAGTAGCGCCCTGTACGCCGAACATATCGGTGTTCCAGGTGCAAGTGTAGCCGTTGTCGGTGCTGGCGCGGACTGCGTCCGTTGCCGAGAAGGCAGAGCTGGCGATGGGTAGGTCTCCGTTCACGGCCAGGCGCGGAATGCCGCGCATGATGTGGATCCCGAACTTTAGCCCCAAGCCGTGCACCTGGTCAGCGATCGCCCGGAAGCCCGCGCCACCCGCGGAAGATGGAAAGCGGTTCGTCGCCGGCTGTAGCCGGCCGTTACCGTCTATGCTCAGCTGCGGGTTGTTGCCCCCATATCCATCCGACTGCGGCGCGTCCGGATCGTACCAACGAAAGTCGATCACCACCGTGTTCCATCCGAAGGGCTGGAGGTTCTCGCTGAGCCAAGCCGCCTGCTCTAGAAACTGGCTCTCGTTGATCGAGTCGTCGAACGAGTCGTAGCTGTTCCAGCCCATCGGCGGAGTGAGCGCGAGCGTGTCGCCTACCTGGAGTGTGAGCCCCCTCTCAGCCGTGCCCGACGTGTTCGACACGCGCAGCAGCACCGTGTACTCGCCCTCGGCGGCCACGCTCCCGCTGATGATCCCGGTCGTCGAGGCATCGATGCTCAGCCCTGCGGGCAACCCGGTGGCTTCGAAGGCGAGCGCCGCGCTGCCCGTAGCCGCAACTCGATAGAGAAAGGGAGTGCCCGCGCGAAGCCCAACCACCGCTGCGCCGTTGATCTCGGGGGCGGGCGGAGGTTCCCGCGTCGAAATCACGACGCCGCTTTGCGCTTGAACCGGCGCGGGGAAAAGGCCGAGCGACAGCACCAAAAACGCTCCCAGCGAAAACGCTGTCCGCAAGCGCGGAGATGAGATTGCAGGAGAGTACATGGCGCCGAGAAAATTAGTGCTGTCGAGCCGCGATCACAATGAATTCGCGTGGCGTTCAGCGATGTTGACCCAATTTCTAACAAACGTACCCACAACCTTCCATCCGTTGGACCAACGCTCTCCAACTCCGCGGCGCCGCTTCCGGCAGTTGAGTCCTGTGTCAAGCGGTGCTCAATCGGTTGTCGGACCGTGCGTGAGGGGCAAACTCGGGCCGGTTTGACTCGCGACCTCTACGACGTCGAGGTGATGCAAAAACGCAGTTTAGGGTAACCAAATACGTAGTATGCTGCGCGAGCGGAATAGAAACGTTTCCTCTCGCCACACAGTGGACTCGAGCTTCCGAGGCCCCGCGATCCGGCCCCGGTTCTCACATCGGACGGCGCTCGCATCGACGGGCAGCCGTGCTAATAGCGAATATCTCCATCTCGAGCTGGAGCGCTCACCGAGTGATAATGGAGAAGAAGGACAATGAACCGGATCGGGCCGGGCCGCGCGTGCTGCTAGTGCTCGATTCGTCCGCCGCCTGGTCGCGCGGAACACTGCGCGGCTTCGCGCGGGTCGCTGATGAGCAGGGTTGGGAGCTACTGCACTATCACCCGGCTGCGAATTTGGAGTGGCTCGCCGCCGCGTTGCCGCCGAGCGCAGCCGTGATGGGGCCTTCGTTCTCAGGCCCCTGGCCTGAGCGGCTGCGACAATGCGTCTCGGTGGCCATCAACGCCGACCGCTGTGCGGAGGGGATCGCGTCGGTGCTCCTGGACGAAGCGCGCATCACGGACCTTGCCGTGTCACACCTCTTGGCCCGCGGCTTCCGAAATCTCACCACCTTTCGGTTCGGCTCCTGGGGCGTGATGCGTGAACGGCGCTTCCGCGAAGGCGCCGCCAAATTGGGCGCTCACCTCGAGCCAGACTGGGGGTCGGACGCGGTGCCGCCCCTGCGCGGGGAAGAAGACCCGGCCGCGATCATGGCGTGGCTGTCGCGCCTCAGGAAGCCTTGCGGCATCTTCGCCTTGTGCGACGCGTGGGCGCGGATGCTCGCGCGTTACGCCCGCGCCGCCAACCTGCGCGTGCCCGAGGATGTGGCTCTGGTCGGCGTCGACAATGACACATTCGAATGCGAGATCACCGCGCCGCCGCTCTCGAGCGTCGCTGTGCCCTGGCGCAGCGTCGGCGAGAGTGCTGCGAAACTCGTGCAACTCGGCCTGCGCGGCGCCCCGATCGCGGGCAGGCGCGTGCTCGTCAAGCCACTGGATGTGGTGGTACGGCGCTCGTCCGACGCGTTCGCGATCGAGAATGCGCTCGTTTCGGCGGCCGTGGCGTGGATCCATGGGCATGCCGAAGGTCGCTTGACGGTGCCACTGATCGCCAATGCAATCAGCGTGTCGCGGCAGCGGCTCGAACGGCATTTTCGTCGCCACCTCGGTCGCACGATTGTAGAGGAGATTCGCAGAACGCGCGTCGAAGTCGCGCGGCGGCTTCTTTCCACGACCCAATTGCCGCTGCCCGAAATCGCCAAGCGCAGCGGATTCACGAACTCCGCGCTGCTGAGCGTAGCATTCCGGCGCGAAGTGGGCGTTCCTCCAGGCGCGTACAGGCGGTATGCCCGCGGTCTGGGCGATGCGGAGGATTGAAACGAAATGCTGGGCGTTTCGCGGCCTATATGGCTAGCTCACCACCCGAGAGCCTCAACCATCTGTCGTGCATAGCGCTTGCCGAGCTCGACCTGAGAATCACGACCGAAGTGCAGGTTCCACTGCGCATCTGCGGGATCCACGACAAGGCCATTGGCGGAGATCACGTAGGCGTTGCTGACAATCGCCGGAAGCTGATTCACCAACGTATTGTGGCCGGCGGTGCCCCCCGTATAGAGCAACTCGCCAGCAAGGAAGGGCACATTGCCAAGTCCGAGGTCCGTTCTCAGGTCGGTGACGAGTGAATTCACTTTCCCGGGCCAGCTCGCGTCGCCGCTATTGGACTCCCCCTGATGGAAGAGGATCCCTTCGATGCTTCCTCCCGCGTCCTGCGCGAGCCGAGCACGCTGGACCAGCCGGTCGTACCTGGTGCCGCCGACCTTCAAGAAGGCTTCGATCCTTTCGCCGCTGATTGCAGAGGGCACGAGCCCGATGGTGTCGCCCTCGGGGATGATCCCCAGCAAAGTCTTGGCAAAGTAGTCTCCGGGGCCGAGCCCATCGTTCCAGCACTCGTGCAGAGGCGGGGCCGCAATGTCCCACGCATCAAGCTGGCGACCTGTTGCCGCGCAAGCGTCGAAGCCCAGCACCCGGACGCGCGGATCCTCTACCCTGTCCGCGGGCTGAGCTTTCGGGTAGCCCGCCATGTTGGACTGCCCGAGGAGGAGAAAAACGTGAAACGTCGAATCCATACCCGTGCCGCTAGCGCCTGTTTCATTGGCACCACCGGTCTCTGCTCCACCAGCGCCGGCGATCATTCCTACGTTCACGGGTGGGACACCCTCCGCATCGGTGCCGGCGATGCCCTCCATCGCGTTCGTGACGTTGGAAGTCGAGGCGCCGTCGCTTTCGGTGCCATTGCCGCCGGAAGCGTTCCCGTCACCTGGTGCATCACTGCGCGGGACCTCACCACTCGAATCCGAAAGGCCTTCCTGACTTCGGGGCGGTGCAGAGGAGCCTGCTTCAGACCCAGAGCCGCAGCCAGCGAATACAGCGACCGCAAGCAAAACCGAAGCGTTCTTCATTGATGATTCTCCTGCTCGTTGGCTGGTCCGCTTGCCAGGTTTCACATGGACGAGCCCGGCGCGGCGTCGCTTCGCGTGGCAAGAGCCGGACACCCGCTGGCGATCAGACCACGAGACCGTCGATGAGCCCACCGTCGAGGCCCGGCTCGCCGAAATCCGTGACGGGACCACCGTTGCGACGCACGCCGTTCGCGGTGATGAGTGTATTGAGCAGGCGGTTGTTACCAACGCCGCCCGCGTCCAGGTACTGCCCCTGACGCAAGAAGCCCCCGGCGCTGCCCGCGATGATCACGGGAAGGTTGTTGAAGGAGTGTGAGGGACCGATGGCCACGTGAGACGTCCACAAAGCAAAGGAGGCGTCTAGAAGGCTGCCGTTTGGCGTGCCGTACGACGAGAAGCGATCGAGCAGGTGCTTGAAGGTGCGCATGCGAATGCGGTCGATCTCGACGTGGACCTCGACGGCGTTCGCGATGGGCTGACCGTCGTTGCCGTCGCTGGTCTGGCGATGACTGATCCAGTGGAAGCGCTCGGCTTGTACGCCGTTGATCGTATATCGGCTGCCATCGGTGCCGTCGCCGATCTGCAGGGTCGCGACGCGGCTTGCGTTGCAGGCGAACGCGAACGCGGCCAGGTCGATCTGCAATTTCGCCACGTCCTCGATGGTGCCGTCGCTCGGCCGAAACGCGCTACCGTCGTTCATGGCCTGGATGGCTTGAAGGTCGAGGTTGTCCTCGGTGCACGAGAACGCGAGGGCGCTCATGCCCTGCTCAATGTCCCTCACGCTGGTGAAATGCAGGTCGAGACGCTTGCGGTCGTCCTGGCTCAGCGCGGGCAGACTCAGGAGGGCGTTCAGCTCGTCCCGCACCAGATCGTTGACGCTGCGTCGGCGTAGGGCGAGGCGCTCCGCCTCGCCGGTGGAAGCGCCGGTCTCGGGCTGTACCAAACCCACCAAGCGCTGGTAGACGTTCCAGGGGTTGCCCTCGGCGGCTCGGACTTGGCGCGGCGCTCGAAACGAGAGCTTTTCGTCGATGTAACCTCCCTTTCGCCCCGCGTACAGGGCCAGCGGCTCCACACCCGCTGGATGCAACTCGTTCGCAATCAGCGTGTCAGCCGAGATGCCCGTTGATACGGCGTTCTGCGCGTCCCCCTCGGGCTGCGCAGCGGTCAAGCACAGTGTCAAACCGAGCGCGTGACCGCAACCTCGGTTGCCAAACGGGTAGTTGACACCGCGCACGATGAGCAGTCGATCGGCGTAGTCAGCGAGCAAACCCGTGGCGCGATCGCCGGCGAAAGCCTGCATGCCGGCCGTCGTCAGCGGGCCGAGCTCCGTCGGCCAAAACTTCTCGGGCTCCTCCCGAAACGCCTGCACGACACCGTTGGCCGTACAGATGAACATGCCGAAGGTCGGCGCGGCTTCTCCGGCAGCCTGGGCAAACGCGGAGCGTTCGGAGAGACCCTCGAGAAACGGCAAACCGATGCCCAAGCCACCAATGGTGCGCAGGAATGCGCGCCGGTTCGGACGTGACCTTCTACTTTTCACAGTGCACCTCCCAAGGGGCTCCGCCGCCCGAACGCCGGGCTCACGACCACGGCCATCAAAAGTTCCTTGATTGATTCGCTCTCCGACCTGCTCGCTTGCGCAAGCCCATCGATCATCTCCCGGTCCTGCTCGTCGAGGTCGCGCCCCAGGCCAAACTCGGACAGGTGACGGGCGAAGCAGGCATGCACCCGAGGGCTCTCGGCGATGAGCGCCATGAGCTCTGGCGCGCCGTCGAACGCCTTCAGACCGTCGGGGAAACGGTACTCGCCGCTCGTGTCGACTGGCTTGCCGTTGTCGGTGTCTCGGAGCTGTCCCATGGCATCGAAGTTCTCGAACGCGAAGCCGATGGGGTTGATGAGTGGAGCATGGCAGCTCTCGCCACAGGTGCCCGGCCCTGTGTGAGCGTTGACACGCTCGCGGTTCGTCTGCCCCGGCTCGACATTGGGCAGAGCGGGAAGGATGCCCGGTGGCGGGGAAAGCGAAGCGCAGAACATGGTGCGGTTGATCTCGACGCCGCGGTGGATCGAGTCAGGGTCGCGCAGCGTCCCGTTGTAGGCGAGAAAGCCGAGGCGCGTGAACAGGCCCGGCCGATCCGGGCCGAGGTCGACCTGCTCGAACTGTGCGCCCGACACCTCGACTCCGTAGAAGCGCGAGAGCTCTTCGTTGGCAAAAGCAACTGTCGAGGTGAGCAGCTCTTCGAGCCCGAGGCCCTCGCGAAAGAGCCGGTCCAAGAACAGCTCCTCGGCGTGCGCCAGGGCGGGATTGATCGTCTCGTCGTGCTCGGGAAAGACGTTTGGGTCCTTGGCGATCGAGAGGTACCGATCGAGACCGAAGAGCTCGCGGTGGAAACGCCCGATGGCCTCGGCAGCGCCGGGGGCCTCGAGCATCTCGCGGGCGATCTCCGCGACGCGCCCGGGCTCATCCAGAGCGCCTGCCGCCGCAATGTCGAGCAGCTCATCGTTCGGCGTGGTGTTACGCAAGAGAAAGGAAAGCTTGGACGCGATCTCGTACCCCGAAAGCGAAGCGCCGTCGTCTCCGAGCTCCGTGCGGTAAACGAAGTGGGGCGCCTGCAGCAGCGCTTCGATCACGAGCTGCGCGCCGTCGGCGCGCGCGTTGCCGCTCTCGAAGACGCTGGGGCCGAGATCGTAGAGGGTTCGATAACGAGCCTGTTCATCCGACGTGAGCTCACGCCGATAGGCACGGCGGCCAAGGGTCGCGATGAACGCGTCACGGTCCGCTTCGGGATAAACCCGCCCCAGCGCGGCCGCGTCACGCGCCACGCGCTGGCTCAGCTCCTCGGCAGCGCGCTGGTAGTCGAGCCGCAGGTTCGGGGTCACAACCAGCGCGCGCTCGTTGTTTGAGAACGTGCCGTTTGGGGGATCTCCGGTGAATCCGCTCATCAGCCCGGGATCAGCGTCGAGCCGAAGCACGTCACGCACGCTGTGCTCCCACTGCTCGTGGGTGAGCCGAACGAGCCGGGAGTGGACCGGCGTTCCGTCGAGTGACACGCCCGGAAGCGCGCCGGCGCCTCCTGTTCCCGCCTCGTTAGTGCCAGGTACACCGGGTTCGTCGCCCGGCAAAGAGGCGGTGGGGTCGGCGGGCGCGGGGCCCAGGGTTCCGTCGGAGCAGGCGAACGCTCCGACCACGAGCGCCGTCAACAAACTGGTCCGTTGCATGAGGCTCCTCATCATCATCTTTGAAGGGAACGGCAGACTACTACCGCTGGGGGCTGGTGAGAATACTTCTTCATGACGAAACTTTGCACGCGCTTCGCCATGATTCGAAACGATGTCTAACGTGATCGCGCTTGCGTCGTTGCTCGGTGCAACGCGACGGTCATCGGTGCGCGTTCTTCGGTTCTGCATCGGTCATGATTCGGTATTACGTCGTTCTGTGCTGCAGGCGCGTCGTCAGTCTCCACTCACACTACTGAGCTCCTGGCGCACCCGGCGGCGATAGAAGCCCGGCGGCATTCCGAGCTCGCGCTGAAAGGCGACGCTGAGCAGCGCGGCGTTCGTGAAGCCGCTCTGCTTGGCGATTTCGGCCAACCCGGCTTGCGTCGCAGTGAGCAATTCTTTCGCCGCTTCCACGTGGGCGCGCCGGATTTCGTCTTGTACGGTTCGATCGAGCACCCGCCGAAAACGGCGTTCGAGTCGCTGCCGCCCGCTACCCACGGCGCGAGCGACTGTCGGCACCGTCAGCCGACGATCTGCGTTTGCGCGGATCCAGTGCACCGCCTTGGCCACGAGCGCGTCATCGATGGCCAGGACGTCCGAAGATCGCCGCGCGACCACCATGACCGGAGGAATCACCAGGCGTTTACCTGCGATGGATTGCCCCGAGAGCGCGAGCTGAACGAGCAGCGCCGCGCTTCTGCCGATCTCCTGCCAGGGAATCATCACGCTCGAAAGCGGCGGCGCCATCAGCTCGCACTCGAGCACGTCGTTGTCGGCCCCGACGAGCGCCAGATCCTCCGGCACGCGCAGCCCAGCCACCCGTGCGTAACGCGCCACCGCTCGGGCCCAGCTGTCGGTGCAGGTGAAGATGCCGCAAGGTTTGGGCAGCTCGCGCAACCAAGCCAGCAGCGCCGCCGGATCTTCGTGGCCGCTCCCCCAACCGACCGCGACCTTGGCACCCGCGGCGTGGGCGCGCTCGATGAAGGTACGCTCGCGTGCCAGGGCGAAGGCCGAGTCGTCGAAGCGAAACGTGCTGAGCTGCCGGAGGCCGGTGGCGAGCAGGTGGTCCAGCGCGAGCTCCGAGATGGCTGCCTCGTCGAGGCACACGGAGGCGATTCGATCCGCGCTGCGATCGACAGTGACCGAGACCAGCGCAGCCGGAGCGAGCGCGCCGAGCGACTTCAAAGAAGGCTCGGGACCGATCACGGCGGCCACCGGCGCCAATTCGCGCGCCAGCCAGCCTAGATCCGCCGAGGGACGATAGTGTAACAGGGTCCAGCCGCGCTCATGTGCAGCCGCCATGAAGCCTCGAAGAATACCGCGCGACCAAGCAGCGCTCGTGTCCAGGGCGATGAGTACACGCGGGGCATCCATGTGGGGTTGGGTCAACTCGCGGTGTGCCCGTGCACCTGCTCCTAGCGACGCAGTGGCTTCGCGCAGGGGTTTCTGTCAGTCTGGGGGTGACATTTCGGCAGCCGTCGGCGGGCGCTCGAAGCGAAACCGAAGAAATTCATCGCAGTACGTCGATTCCGGAGTCGACGCGGTGTATTGATTCTCGGGAAGATGGCGGTGCGTCGAACGGTCCGAATCACCCCCGGCGCATGGCTGGTCGCGGCGTCGCTCAGCGGCGCGCAGCCAGCGCACGCCCAGCTGAACCTCAGCTGGGATGCGCCGCCGAGCTGCCCTCAGCGGGGCGAGGTGCTGGGGCGAATCCGCGCGATTGCCGGCTCAGCGCTGGATGAGACCGAGGGGCTGTCTGCGGAGGCGAGGATCACCCGGCACCAGGGGCGGGTTCGGCTCGAGCTGCTCGTGCGAGACGGCCGAGAGGTGACACGGCGCGTGATCGCGTCCGACTCGTGCTCGGCTCTCGCCGGCGCTGCGGCCATTACTCTGGCGCTGCTCTTGGGGGCCGACCCGGGCGCGGCAGAGCGCGCTGGAGACGACGTCCCGACCGCTCCCGGGCGTGCCGAAGAGGCACGGGTCGAGCCTGCGCCGGAGCCCGACGAGCGCGATAGTGTCCCGTCGCTGGGGGAGGCTGCCGGCAGCGGCGAGTCAACCGCCACGCGGCGTTGGGCTGTCGTGGTGCGCGCCCCCGTGGCCGCCGTCGACCTGGGGCTGTTTCCCCGCCCAGTCCTCGGGGTCGGGATCGGCATCGGCACGCGCTACGACGCCTGGAGAGTCGTGCTCGCCGGCCATCTCTCTCGCTCGCAGACCCTCGGCGCTCCGGAGCTGGGCGGAACCTTCGGCGCCGAGTTGCAGCGCGCTACGGGGCACCTCCTCACATGCCGCGGCTGGCACTGGACCCATTTCGAGCTTGCTCCGTGCGTCGGATTGGCCCTCGAGCACGTGACGGCTCGGGGTTTTGGGGAGGGTGTGTCGCCTCGGGCGCGACGAGCCGTCTGGCTGGCTCCCAGCGCCGGAGCTGTCGCGTACTGGTACGCCCTGGAATCATGGGCTTTTTTCGCGGGAATTACTGGCTATCTCGAGCTCTCCCGGCCCCTTCTCCTCATCCAGGACCTGGGAGAGGTCCGACAGCTCGGGCCGGCCGCTATCGGCGCGGCGGTCGGATTGGAGTGGATTCTGTGACGGAGGATGGCCTACGGCGCCACTGCCAAGGAGACTGCCATGGCGGGCCTACCTCGAATCATGGCGGCACAAAGCCTCGCCGGGGCGCATCATGGACCGCGTTCATCCCAGCCACCGGGTCCACGTGTCGCCATTCGAATCCATCTATAGGCAATACTTCGATTTCGTTTGGGCGTCGGTACGCCGTCTCGGCGTCAATCCGCCCGCGACGGACGACGTCGTCCAAGAGGTGTTCATCGTGATACACGCCCGGCTCCATACCCTCGAGCAGCCCCAGGCCCTGCGCAGCTGGATCTACGGCGTGGTGCGGCGCACGGTGAGCGGCTACCATCGAGCCCGGCGTGTGAAGGAGGCTTCGGGCGCGGCGCTGGCGGCGCAGCCTGACTCGAGGCGCGAACCGCCGACTCCGCTCGACCTCACCGAGCAGAACGATCAGGTCAAGCTGCTCTGGAGCTTGTTGGAAGAGCTCGACGAGCCCAAGCGCGACGTGTTCGCGATGGCGGAGCTCGACGAGCTGACGGTTCCGGAGATCGCCGAGATCCTCGGGATCCCACTCAACACGGCCTATTCGAGGCTACGTGCGGCTCGGCAGGCCTTCGACGAGGTGCTGGCGCGACGTTCGGTGCGGCGTAGCGAGGAAGGTCGGCCTTGTCGCGCCTGAGCCCCGAGGCTGAGCAGCTCGTGCGCGCGGGGCGTTCGGCGCTGCGACCGAGCGACGTCGATCGCGAGCGCGTGTTTCAGGGCTTGCTGCCGCGCGTCGGCGGAAGCCCCGGAGTCGAGGACGGGATCGCCGAGCTTTCGCACGCACCGGCAGCCAAGGCAACCCTCGTCAAGGTCTCGAGCGTGCTCGTCGGGTTTGGCATCGCGGGCGCAGGGCTGTTCTTCGCGCTGCGCCCGGAGCCGCCGCCAAACACGGGCCCGGCGGTAACGGTGGTCGTGCCGCCGGCAGACGTGGCTGCGTCGGCGCCGGAAGAACCGGCGCCCTCTCCGCCGCCTCCCCGCGGCGAGGCAGGCGAGAGTGCCGCCTCCGCGCCTCGAGCTCCGCCGGCGAGGCGCACGCCCGCC
>JANOIG010000273.1:0-4364 GCA_031407405.1 Deltaproteobacteria bacterium | reverse complement strand
CTATCCCTATTTTCTCGACGCCAAGGGCTGGCGCGGCCCGCAGTATCGGCGCGTGCAGTTGTACGACTTCACGCTGGGCATGATCGCGATGCTCGTGCTGAACCTCTCAATCTGGGTGCTCGGGGCAGAGCTCCTCTATCCGGACAAGCACATCCAGAATCTCGAGGATCTGCCCAACCTGCTGAGCACGGTGCTCGGCGAGTCGGGACGCTTGCTCTTTTACGCCGGGATCTTCGCCGCCATCTTCACGTCGATCATCGGTCATGCCGCCGGGCTGGGACGGCTCGGCACCCACGCCTGGCTTCGCTGGCACGCCGGCACGGGGCCGATCACGAGCGACTATCGTCATCACGCCTGCTATCGATGGATTGCTGTCTCGTGCCTCGTCACGCCGCTCGTGTGGACGCTGCCGGGGATGCCGGGGTTCGTCGCGTTGACGCTGGCGGCCAACAGCGCGCAGGTGGTGCTGCTGCCGCTCCTGGCTGGAGGTCTCTGGTGGATCACGGCGAGCGAGCGCCTCATCGGCCGCGAGCATCGCAATCGCTGGTGGGAGAACGCCCTGATGGGGACGCTCTTCGCGCTGGCCGCCTACTTCGCGTTTCGAGCGGTAATCGACCTCGCGGGTCGTTTCTAGGTACCCTTTCAGCGCCGCCCATAGAAAGAGGAGCAAGCACCCATGTCCAAACTTCGCATTTGCAACTTTTCCATCTCCATCGACGGCTTCGGCGCGGGCCCCAGCCAGAGCCTGGAGAATCCCCTCGGCGCGGGTGGCGAGGCCCTACACGGCTGGTTGGTGCGAACGCGCACCTTCTGCAAAATGTACGGCGAGAGCGGCGGTGAGATCGGGGTGGATGACGACTTCGTGGCGCGCGGCTTCGAGAACATCGGTGCCTGGATCCTGGGGCGCAGCATGTTCGGCCCCGTGCGCGGCGCGTGGCCCGACGACAGCTGGAAGGGTTGGTGGGGCGAAGAGCCGCCATATCACACGGACGTGTTCGTGCTCACGCACCACGCCCGTGCTCCCATCAGCATGCAGGGCGGCACCACGTTCCACTTCGTCACGGATGGCATCCATGCGGCGCTGGAGCGCGCCAAGGCGGCTGCCAAGGGCCGAGACGTACGCCTCGGCGGCGGCCCGAGTGCCATCCGCCAGTACCTGCAGGCACGCCTGGTCGACGAGCTGCACCTCGCGGTCAGCCCCATGCTGCTCGGCAGCGGCGAACATCTGCTCGCCGGCCTCGATCTGCTCGACCTGGGCTACACCTGCTCGAGTAGCGTCAACAGCGCCAACGCCAGCCATTTCGTGATCACGAGGTGAGCGTGGCATTCTCGATCACACTCCTGGCTGCTCGGCATGTTTGTGGCCCTAATGAGGTCCTAGATTGAGGCCTGGTCATGGCCTTGACAGTGAGCTATAATATCGAGCATGGCTGGCCAAGCGAAGATTTCGGAATTGAAGAATCGACTCAGCCACTACTTGGGCCGTGTGCGGCGAGGGGAATCGATTCTGGTTCTCGATCGAGACCGCGTCATCGCCCGGATCGAGCCCGCCGGGGGTGGGGAGGCGAATCCGACGGACGAGTCCGATTGGCTCGATGATCTCGAGCGCCGAGGTGTCGTTCGGCGAGCCGCCAGCCGCTTGCCTCGGGGGTGGCTCGATCGGCGGCCGCACGTCAAGGCGGACGTTGTCCGAGCTCTGCTCGAGGAGCGCGACGAGGGCCGATGAGATTTTGGGACAGCTCGGCGCTAGTTCCGCTCATTGTCACGCAAGCAAACTCCAAGGCGGTGGATCAGTGGCTCTCGGAGGATGCCAGCATCGCAGTCTGGACATTGACGTCGGTCGAGATCGCGTCGGCCGTGCGGCGCCTGGCTCGTGAGCGTTCGATGGGGGAAGCGGCGGGGCACCAGGCCGAGACGCGCATCGATGAGCTCTTGCGGTCAAGTCACACAGTCATTGATGTCGACGCCGTCAAATCACACGCGCGTCGGTTGCTGCGCCTGCACCCTTTGCGTGCCGCGGACGCCATGCAGCTCGGTGCGGCCTGGGAGTGGGCATCCGGGCGTCCCGAGGGTCGAGTGTTTCATTCCCTCGACGGACGATTGAGTCTCGCCGCGCGGCAGGAGGGGTTCCGCGTCATTCCGGAGCCGGTGTAGAGAAGGTGGAGCCTCGGATAAATGGAGTCACCTCGTGCCGGTAGCGCGGCCTCCTGGGCTTGGTAGGGGGACGGGGGAGGCACCCCGCGGGGCCGGGTGACCGTGGACGAGGCTGCCGGGGGTGTGTCGATCGTGGCCCCGGTTCTGTTAGGTTGCCGTCACCATTCGCTCGAACAATGCCTCGAGCTCGAGTCGTACTGCGTGAGATTCCAGGTAGCCGAGTGCCCGTGCAATCGCCTCGAAGGTTGCCAGGCCCGAGGGGTGCGTTTCCCTTCTCACGCCCCAACGAGTGGCTGGCCCCGCGGGTAGCGTGATCGGCTGTGCACGTGCGAGCGTCCCGATTCGCTTGGGGATCCGGCCCGCTTGACGCCAGCTTCCATCTGGAACGACGATCGTAATTGGACGCGGGTCGTCGTTCCGGAACGCCTCGGTCAAGGTGATGGCGCCTTCCTGGGGAAACAGGACCAGAACCCGCCGCTCCTCGTCGTGCAAGTGGTCGAGCTCGACGGGCTGGTCTCGTCGCCCGTGCACGTGGAGCTCGCTGTTGTTGAGCGCCGCGAGCGCCATTGGCCCCGTCGCGGTGGTCTTCGGCAGCTCCTTGTAGTGCATGATCAGGACGACCCGGGTCTCCAGCTCCAGGGGCACGATGTGCTCGCACACACAGGCCCCCGCGTGCATGCGGCAGCGTGTACAACGCAAGGCGTTTTTGGAGCGGTGTCCCATGCGAAGCGCTTCTAGCACGCTCTTCCCCTCTCGCGTGCAAGCGCATGACATCTTCCTCTCAGGCCTCTTTCATGCCCCACTCTTCTCCAACTGCGTCCGCCTCATGCCGGCCTCGGGGGTGCCGAAAACGATCGCTTATCTTTACGGCGGCCAGGGCTCGATGAACACCCCGGGCTGGTCGCCGGACAGCCAGCGCATCGCGTTCGTGAGCAATTCGAGGCTTTGACGCTGGGCACTAGTCGCCGAACTTTGGGGGCGCCGCCGTCGTGTAGTTCCCGAGCACCTCGAGCGCGACGTCGCCCAGCCCCCCGCTCTTGCCGTCGGCAGACCACACTGCGAGCGCGATGGTGTTATCGCCCTGATGCTCGAGGATGCCGCGATGCAACGTGAAGACGCGCTGTGGGCCGACATCGTTGATGTATTGCCCCATGTTCCAGCCGTTGACGAAAACCAGCACGCGGTAGTGGCGGGACGGATTGTCTCTGAAACGCAGGCCCACCGTCACGTCTTGGTCCTTCGGCAGATCGAGGCGGACGGTCGTGCGGTACCAGGCGATGCCGGGCACCGGGTCTCGGTGCGGCAGCGTCACGTTTTTCCAGCTGCCGTGGCCGAAGCCGGGTAGCGCGTAACCCGCGCGCTCGCCATGCAGGCCGCCGTTGTTCTGCGGCCCGCGCAAAACATCCGTCAGCTTCTCACCGGCCCCGCGAATCCGCCAAGCGAGCGGGGCGGTGGAGCCGTCGAGGCTCGCCGCCAGGAGCCCGCGTGGCGCCTTGTGGGCGTCGTTGCTGCCGCCATTTTCGTTATGCCCCATGTTGCGCACCAGTACCGCGACCAGGTTGGCCCCGTTGGGCTGGAGCACTCCTTCCGGAAAGGTGAAGGTGCCGCTCGAGTACTGATCGCCGCTGGCGGTGCCGGTAGTGACCGTGCCCAGGTGGACGCCGTTGAGCCACGCGGACCAGATGCCGGCGCGGCCCGTCCCGGCGCGGAGCGTGATGCCGGCGGCCTTGCCGCTGAAGCGCCCGCGGTACCAGACGTCACCGTAGTGGAAGCCATAGTCGTCCGCGTACAGCACCGGCAGCGCGGCGGGCTGGGTCGGATTGTTCGTGCTCGTGCGCTCCGCCCGTGTCCAGTCCGCGTCGTCGAAGACCGGGTCCACTTCCGCGACGTCACGCGCATAGCGCCAGCCGCTCAGGGCGGGCAGGGTTACCGGCTTTGGCCCCGGCACTTGCCCGCCTCGCACGAGCCGGCCATTCCAATACAGGCGCTGAACCCCCGGCGGCGCAAACACCTCGAGCGGGCTCTGGCGGTCGGTGTCGCCGCGGAGCCAGAGCGCATCGCCGCGCCGCTCCGCCGAGCGCACGAGGTACGGGCCGCGCGCGAGCAACGGCCCCGCGTTGCTGTCGACCCGCCAGAACGACGAGGCCGCGTCACCGTCAGCGAGCAAAAGATCCAGCGCCGGGCGGCCACCGCCCGAGATCCGCACGCGG
>JANOIG010000272.1:0-11016 GCA_031407405.1 Deltaproteobacteria bacterium | reverse complement strand
TCATGAGCTGCGAGCGGATGGTGAAGAACTGGTTAAAGGCCGAAAACGGATCCTGAAACACCGCCTGGACCTGCCGGAAATGGCGCCTCGCGTCGCGCTCCGCCAGAATGGGGCGCCCATTGAAGAGCAACTCCCCGCTCGTCGGCGCGTCCAGCCGCAAGAGCAACTTGCTGAGGGCCGTCTTACCACAGCCCGATTGGCCGACGAGAGAGACGATCTCTCGATCCTTAATCTGAAAGCTAACCCGATCAACCGCAACCTGCGCCTTGCGCCCCCGCCCAAACACGCGCGAAACCTCCTTGGCCTCAAACTTGAGAGTCATCCTCCAACGCTCCAGCGCCGTCCGCTCGACTCCAGTGCTGCATGGCGCGCGGGCGACCCATTTTTCGCTCGTGGGGGGGGTACCTGTGTCCGAGCGAGCAAGCGAAGCGCAGCGAACGAGTTCGGGGGGGGCCCCACGAGCGAAAAATGGGTCGCCCGCGCGCCATGCACATCGTCGCTAACTGGCATGATTGCACCTCACGTGGCGCTCACCCACGAGGCGAAGCAACTGCCGAGTCTGCGCGCAATCCCCCTGAACGCTGGGGCAACGCTCAGCAAAACGACAGCCGCTGATAGCGTGCTTCAAATCCGGCGGCGCCCCCTCGATGGCGACCGGCTTCCGCCCTCGCTGACCTGGATCCGCGCTCAACATCGAGCCCATCAACGCCCGCGTGTAGGGCTGCCGCCCGTCAAAAATCACCTGCTCCGTACTGCCGTGCTCCACGAGCTCGCCCGCATACATCACCGCAATCGAGCTAGACACGTGCCTCAGCAAAGGCAGCTCATGCGTGATGAACACCATGCTCGCAATGATACCGCGGTCCATCAGGTCGAACAACAACCGGATCACCGACTTCTGCGTGGAGACGTCCAGAGCTGACGTCGGCTCGTCCGCGATCACCACCTTGGGGTTCAGGAGCGTCGAAATTCCGATCACGACTCGCTGCTTGGTGCCGGCCGGCAACTCTACAGGGAAGGCTTGCAGCACCCGCTTGGCATCGAGCCCGATGCGCTCGAAGCGCTCGGTCAAACGCTCCGAGATCTCCCGCTTGCCAGCGCCGCCGTCATGGCTAGTGAGCATGTCCGTGGCCAGGTCCTTGATGCGGCGCGTCGGGTTCAACGAGTTCAGCGCGCCCTGCGGGATCATGGCTATCTTGCGTCCGAGCACCTCCTTGCGGTGCCGTTCGCGGTTCATGCCGAGGATGCTCTCACCCAACACGCGCACGTCGCCCGAGCTATGATAAAGCGGCGGAATGTACAGGCCCATGCAACCGCTCACGAGCGTGGTCTTACCGCAGCCTGATTCGCCGGCGATGCCCAGAATTTCGCCTTCATTCAGCTTGAAAGACACGTCATCCACGGCCTGGACCTTCGTCCCGAAACGCGTCAGGTAGTGAACCCTCAGGTTTTTAACTTCGAGGATAGGGATGGGCATATCACTTTCGGAGCCTCGGATTGAACACGCTCTCCATCGCAGTGTTGATGATGTAGAGGGAAAACGCGATCACGGTCACGAGCACGGTCGCCGGTACAAAGGCCCACCACGCGCCGTCACCCAGCGCCTCATTGCGGATCGCCTCGTTCAGAATGGTACCGAGTGAAATCGAGTCGTAGGGCCCCAGCCCGAGCATGCTGATGCTGGCTTCGGTCAGAATGCCGCTGGCCGTTTGCAAGATGAACACCATGAAGATGTAGCTGAGCAAGTACGGCAAGATGTGTAAGAGCACGATGTGTAACGTGCCATAGCCGTTGATGCGCGCCAGGGCGACGTGGTCCCGAGCTCGCAAGCTGCTCGACTGCGCGCGCACCGCCCGCGCGCTCCACGTCCAGGTGGTGGAGCCGATGAGCAGCGCGATGAGCGTGAGGCTGCGCCCCTCTTCCAGACTTCCAGACAACAGAATCAGCACGATCAAAGTGGGGATCACCAAAAATAGGTTGGTGAGGACCGTGAGCACATCATCCAGAAGGCCGCCTTTGTAGCCTCCGTACACGCCGATCAGCGTACCGACCACGGTCGCCACGCTGCCCGCCAAGAGCCCGACGTACAACGACGACCGCAGCCCCAGCACGAGCAACGACAACATGTCGAGCCCGAGGTGGTCAGTGCCGAGCCAGTGCTCGCGCGAAGGTGGCATGTACGCCAAGCCAACGCGCCGCCCTACGTCCAGAGTCATGAACGCCGGCGCAAGCAGCGCCAAAAGCAGTGTTCCAAAGAACAGCGCACAGCCAAACAGAAAGCCTACCGAACGCCACAGCCCGCGGAACATCTATTTCACCGTACCGCCATGAGCGGCGCATCCGCGCCCGTGGCGGCCCCTGGCTGCGACGTGTCTCCACCCGTCGGGCCCGCGCTGGGGCGACCCGATCGGATGCGCGGATCCAAGAGCCCGATCAAGATGTCGACCGCAAAGTTGGCGACCAGCACCGTGGCGGTGATGAGGAGGGTGCAGCCCGTGATGAGCGGGTAGTCATTGCCCTGAATGGCGGTGAGGATCGCCATCCCCAGGCCGGGATAGCTGAAGATCATCTCAGCCACCAAGGCGCCCCCCACCATGGCTCCGAGCGCCAGCGCCAGCCCGGTGAGTTGGGGCAACATGGCGTTACGGAACATGTACAGGACAATCCGGCGCTCGTTCATGCCCAGCAACTTGGCGTACTTTACGTAGTCGGTGCCCAGCTCATAGATGCACATCGAGCGCATGCCGATAGCCTGGTGGCCCACCACAATCACGAAAATCGATGTGAAGGGCAGGACATAGTAGTAGCTAGCGCTGGCGATGAACGACCATGACGCTTCGGGAAGCATACCTTCGTCATAGCCCCCTACAGCCGGCAACCATTCGAGCTGGATGCCGAAGACATATACGAGCAAGATGCCAACGCAAAAGGCCGGAACCGCGCTGGTCAATAGCGCGATTGGATACAACACTCGGTCGATCACGCCCCCGCGGTACGCGGCCAGCGCGCCCAGCAGGTTACCCACGATCCAGCCCAGCACGATGGTCGGCAGTTGGAGCGCGAGCGTCCACGGTAAAGCAGCGCTGATGATGTCCCCCACGCGGCGCGGGTACTGCAAGATCGACGTGCCCAGATCCCCCCGCAGGCTCAACTCGAGATAGCGACCGAACTGCGCGAGCAGGGACGTCCGGAGTGGCTTACCGGCTGAATCGCGCAGAATCTTGCCGCTAGGGTCGGTTTGAACCAGGCCAAATTCGAGCAGATACGTCTCTTCTTGCTCGCGAGCCGTCGCGGCGTCCAGATTTGAGCCGGCGCGAGCCATGATGAGGTCCACCGGGCTCGAATCCCCGAGGCGAGGCAGAAAGAAGTTGATGGTGATCGCCACGAGGAATGTGATGAAATACCAACCGGCACGGCCGAACACATGTTTGAGGGTGGGATGATTTTGCAGCATGTTCACTCTACCCTGGCGCTGGCGCTAGCCAGAGTGAGGTGCCAGAGAATGCGAGTGCCCATACGCGCGCTCGGGATCTGAGGCGGC
The DNA here is from genome assembly GCA_031407405.1 of Deltaproteobacteria bacterium. GTDB lineage: Bacteria > Myxococcota_A > Polyangia > Polyangiales > Polyangiaceae > SZUA-265. The sequence goes on along the minus strand of JANOIG010000272.1, from coordinate 7,475 downwards.
AGAAAGGGATGGGCAGCCGTTGGAAAGCCCCGCCAGACGCGGCTGCTGAATTCATAGAACTGGTCGGGCCGATACACCAAGGGTAGCACCGGTTGTTGCTGCATGAACAACACGTTGAGCTCTCGATAAGCGGCGGCGAGCTCAGCCGGCTCGGTCAGGGTTGGGATTTGGTCGAGCAGCTCATCGAAACGCCGCACGTAGCCCGCGGCTTTGGGGTTGTTGAACCGCCCCAGGTTCTTGTACATCTTGTCGCCCGGTGGGGCGAAGTCCTGAGTGCTGAGCACCGTGTCGAAGCGCGACCAGGGCTTGGACGGGGTCGGAGGAGACGACGGCGTCCCCATGAGCAGGTCAAAATCTCCCGTGAAACCCGCTGGATAGTACAGGCTGGCATCGACAAAGCGCTCGCGAGCGTCGATGCCCGCTGCTCGCATGCTTCGCACCGCGATGCGTACGGCCGATTCCCAGTCGGTCCAGCCCGCGGGCGATTTGACGTACACGGTGGGGACCCGCTGCCCCGATCTGTCGCGCGTTTCGAGCAGCTCCCCTGCCTCACTCCAAATCGCCGTGTACCCGCCGCTCACGAGCTCTGCTTGGGCACGTTTCGGGTCGTAGAACGTGGCCCCATACTGGCGCGCATCCTGTTCCGAGTAGTACTTGCCCTCGAACCCAAAGGGCAGGATGAGCCCTGGCTTGACTGGCTCACTGTAGCCGGAGACCGCCAGCTCTCGGATGTCGTCGTACTGAATTGAAAACGCCATGGCCCGCCGCATGTGCACGTCATTGAGCGGCGCGTGGCTGACGTTGACCCACAGCACCGGCATGGCGCTTGGCGCAAAGAAAGGGACCTTGTCGTACCACGACCGCACGCCCTTCTTCTGCTTCAGCCAGATGCGCGGGATGAACGACGAGCTTGCGTCGAGACGGCCTTGTTGCAACGCCACACTATAGTGGTCGTTGCTCTTATACAGGGGATGAACGACATACTTGGGCGCTGCACGCTTGCCGCCGAAAAAGACCTCGTTACCCCAGTAGTCGTCGCGGCGCACGGTGGCGATCTTCTCGGCACCGTAGGAGTGCAGCGTGTATGGACCGGTGCCGACGGGGCGATCGTCGAATTTCAACTTCGTAAACTGGTTGATGTCACCGCCCGCGGCGGCGAGCAAAGGCTCCACCACGTGTTCTGGCAAGATGTGTGTCTCCTGCAGCGAGTCGAGCACGACCAGCGCGTTTCGCCGCTTCTGATTGAGCACGAATACGACCCGCTCGCCGCCTTCGGAGCCCTGCATCTCATCGAAAATCTGCACCTCATCGAGAAAAGGCCACACGGTCGCTACCCGCAGGCTCTTGTGGCGTTTCCCCAAATCGAAAGTGTACTTGACGTCATGCGCAGTCACGCGTGTACCGTCACTGAAACGCGCGCTCGGCTGCAGCACCACTTCCACCGACTCCCGCCCCACCTTGAAAGACTCGGCGAGCAGCGGTTGCATTTCACCCGTCAAGGTGTTGAAGACGAGCAGCGTTTCATAAAACAGGTTCTGGGCGGTGAGAGGGTTTACGGGCCAGTCCGGCGTGCTGGCAAGCGGGTTGAACGAGCTGGGCTGGGCCCACTGAAAGCCCCCAACATAAACCGTCTGCTCGCGCGGAAACGTGCTGTCGTCACCCTCCGCTCCACGCCGGCACCCCACGACCGCGGCCCACACGACGAAGGCCAAGACGCGCACAGACTGCAAACGAGGGAGAGGCATCAGATAACGCTCACTCAAGGGCGCCCATGCGCCAAGTCAGGCCCGGGCCGTCGATTGTTCCCAGACTGGCACAGGAGTCAACCCATAATGGGCGGTGGCAAATATACTAGTTCCGCACCGAGCGCAGGCGCTGCGAAATGATGTCCACGGAACGCGAAAATTGCTCGGCTTCTCGATCGCAACGGGCGACACATGGAGGGCGGCCGCGACGTCCACATTTGGGGGGTTTGCTCACGAGCGCGGAGAGCACGTTCACGCTCCGTTGATCACCGGTGGCGTTGGCGCGCTCCAGCAAACGCAGCCGCGCACGACAGGTCGGCGCAAAGCGCAAGTCGTAGGCGACGGCGAGCTGCGGGGAAAAATGTTTTCGGACACTGGCCCAGGACAATCGATTTTGGGCTCGCTCGGCGAGAGCGGGCTTCTTGAGCATGATCTCGTAGAGCAGGTCAGGGCCCGCAGGGCCCATACCTTCGCTCATCAGATTGAACGCTACCCGCGACGCCTTGCCGCCGCTGCCTGCCGCCTTACCCAGAATGTAACGCACATCCGGATCGCGCCACTCGTCGGGAGACACGCTCAACAGGCGCTCTATGGCTCGAACCGCGTCAGTGATTCCGGAGGCACGGCTCGCGTGCGCGAGCATCAGAGCCTTCAATACCTCTGGGTCGCCGCTGTAGGCATGAGACAGGTTCGTCAGGCCATCGGTTCCTTGTGCCACCGCGGCGGTCAAAGCGTCAGAAGGCGCGCGGTTCGGAGGGGCATCGGGTGAAAACGAGCTTTGTAGCGTGGTCTGGGGTTCGGGGTTTGCTTCGCTGCCTCTCGAGGCCTCGAGTGAGAACACGGGTAGCCCCGCGTCCATCGCTTCGGTCGCTACAGAGCCGTCGGGTGCCAACAAGTCCACGCGGCTCGTGGCACTGGGCACATCCGCGGCCGTAAAAGTGACGTGACCGCCGCTGCGCCAGAGCAAGCCCCAGCGCGCGATCGCTAGAGAGGTGAGCACGACGCCCGTGGTCAAGGCGGGACCGAGCAACAAGCGGCGAAGCGGGCGCCTTGATTGCCACCACCTCTGACGAACAGATGCTGCTACGGCGGCCAGCACTGCCAAGAGCACGAGCAACGTGCTCCAGCCGGGCCACGCCACCCCCGAAGCGCGGCCGAGCACGCTGCCAAACGCGAAACGCGCTATGACTTCATCGCCCAGGCGCACCGCGAAGGACGCGAAACCATAGGCCGCCAAGGCCGCCAGCACCGGGGTGCGTAGCCTGGGCAACCATGCCGCCAGCTTGGCCGTGTTTTTCCAGGCGCGGCGCTCGAAGCGCCGTAACGAGATGAGTAACAGCACGAGCGGGGTGGCCAGCGTCAGAACGAGCAGCACGCTTTCGACCGCGGTCAGCTGGAAGCCGCGACCGTCGAGCGCCATGACTCCCGACACGGCGCTGGCCCCGCCCGCCAAAAATAGAAACAGAGCGAAGCTTCCGAGCACGAGAAATTGCAAGCGCACACCGCGCACGACGTCATCGTTTTCATGGGTTCGCGCGCGATCTCGGCGCACGGGCGCGCTCGGGCCGAGCTCGAGGTTGGCGAGAGCGGCACTGAGCGCCGTCATGCTCGGGTAACGCTCGCCGGGACGCTTGGCCATGGCGCGTTGAATCACGACCTCTAGCCCTTCGGAGATGGACGAACGGCGCGCCCGTGGGCGCACGGGATCGCGGTTCATCACCGCCAGCAACGTCTGCTGCGGGGTCTCTTCACGAAACGGAGGACCGCCCGTCGCCGCCGCATACAAGACCGCGCCCACGCCATAGACGTCCGTGAGGTGATCGGTTCGGCTGCCTTGAGCTTGCTCTGGAGACATGTACGCGGGTGTGCCCATCACGATCCCGGTCTTGGTCAAGTCGTCGTCTCGGCCGACAAAACGGGAAAGCCCAAAGTCGATGACCTTGACTCGGTGCCATTCGGGCAGCAAAGGCTCGAAGCTGCCGATCAAGAAGATGTTGCTGGGCTTGAGATCGCGGTGAATCACCCCTTGCGCATGCGTGGCCTCCAGGGCTTCGGCGATGCTGCATCCAATCTGCACGACATCATCATTTGGCAGGGCTCCAAAGCGGCGCAGGTAGGCGAGGAGGTCGAGCCCACTCAAGTGCTCACACACCATGTACGGCAACCCGAGCGGTGTCGTGCCCACGTCTTGAATCGTCAACACGTGAGGGTGGGTAACGCTTGCGACCGCTTCCATTTCACGCTCGAAGCGCGCGCGAATGTCCGGGTTCTTGACGAATTCAGAGCGCAGCACTTTGATCGCGAAGCGCTTTTCCGCGATGCGGGTGTGGTGAGCTTCGTAAATGCGGCCCATGCCCCCCTCACCCAACACGCGATCCACCTTGTAGGTGTCGAGCAAGGTCGTGCCGATCAGAACGTCGTCGCCGGGTTGGGGCACCGGATACCCCGACCACGAGTCCGCGGACTCGGGGGTAAACAGCGTTTCGGCGGCGGAGGAGGGGCTCGAAGGAGGTCGCGTGGGCATGGCGTTCGCGGACGGCGACGTCCCGGCGAGGGCGGCTGGGCGCGAGCATAGCCTCTGCCCGGCTCTGTTTCGAGTCGCCTCGACCGCTAGGGCCCGTCAGCTACTGAACAAAAGCCTCTACCCTTAACTCCGCAGCTCGAAAAACAGCGCCTCACCGGCGCAAACCCATACATTGGTCAACCGGGCGAAGGAGTAGCCGGCCCGCGCCCAGCCAAAACGCTCGAGCGCCGCCAGCCCTCATCGCTTCGCCTGGGTGGGGGAGGACGGGCTGCTGTCCGGCGACCATGGCCGCTCCCGGTTCGGGTACTGGGTCATATCGATGATAGCCCCCGACTCCGACAACCACACCTCGCGCTGGCTGTCCTTCAAACGCAACGTCGGGACGCGCTTGGTGATCCAGGGTCCGAGTCGCTCGGCTGACTCGGCCTGACTACTCGGCCGCAGAGGGGATGCGCACCAGCTTCTCCGGGCCAATCAAACGTTCGGCGGTGGCTTCGTCGGGCAACTCCACGTGCACCCAGCCATCCACGACCTTGACCGGAAATGTCAGGATCTTGTACGCCTCATCCCCTAGACACTTGCCATCGTGCAATGAGAAGCTCTTCTTGTGCAGTGGGCAAGCCACCTTGGGCACCCCTTGCTGGTCACCGATCAAACCGCGTGCGAGCACCATGTCCTTCATGTGAGGGCACTTGTTTTGCGTCGCGTACCACTCATTGCGAGATTCGAAGTTAAAAACTGCAATCTGCGAGTTTCCGTAGCGCACGCTGCGTCCGCCGTCTTTCGGGAAGCTCTCGGCCCGGGCCAACCGCACCCACGACCGTTGCAACACCGGTAGGGAAATGCGGGCCGTCTCGACCGCGGGGTCACCCGGCGCTTGCCAGTCCACCGGGCGAGACTGTGAGCGCTCGGAAACCAGCTCGATGCTGTCGTCGTCCGCCGTGCTATTGGCAAAATGCGCAAACTTGGCGCGCGCGACCGGGTCAGCAACCGTCGCCGCCCACTCGCAACGGTAGGTGTCGACGAGGTACTGCATGTCCTTCTCCAGCTGGGCGCAGATGCCCAGGGAATCGTCGATGATCACCTCCTTGAGGTGTTGGATCCCGCCGTCCAGCTTCTCCAGCCACACGGAGGTGCGCGTCAGCTTGTCTGCCGTCGCAATGTAGAACATGAGGAAGCGATCAATGTATTTGATCACCGTTTCTTCGGAGATGTCGGCAGCCAGCAAGTCCGCATGCCGTGGCCGCGCGCCGCCGTTGCCGCACACGTACAGGTTCCAACCCTTGTCCGTCGCGATGATGCCGAAATCCTTGCTCTGCGCCTCGGCACATTCGCGCACACAACCGCTGACGGCGCTCTTCAGCTTGTGCGGCGCTCGAATGCCTCGGTAGCGTTCCTCGACACGGATCGCGAACCCTACCGAGTCGTGCAGCCCGAAACGGCACCAGGTGCTGCCCACGCAGCTCTTCACGGTACGCAGCGCCTTGCCATAGGCGTGACCACTCTCAAAGCCTTCGAGGACGAGCTCTTCCCAGATCGATGGCAGCTGGTTGACGCGAGCCCCGAACAAGTCGATGCGCTGACCCCCTGTAATCTTGGTGTACAGGCCATACTTTTCCGCGATGCGCCCCAGCGCGATCAGCTTCTTGGGAGTGATCTCCCCGCCTGCGACGCGAGGGATGATGGAATACAACCCCTTGCGCTGAATGTTGGCCAGATAGCGGTCATTGGTGTCCTGGAGAGTGTCGTGCCGCACGATAAAGGCGTTGAAGACGCTGGCCAGGATCGAGGCGACCGCCGGCTTGCACACCTCGCAGCCACTGCCCTGACCCGCGTGGCCGAGCACTTGCTCCCAGGTCTCGAGCCGGCGCACGCGCACGATTTCGTACAGCTCCTGGCGAGTATAGTTGAAGTGCTCGCAGAGCACTCGCTTCACGGCCATACCCATGCGGGAAAGCTCCGCGCTCAGAATGTCGTTCACGAGCGGCACGCAGCCGCCACAGCCGCTACCGGCACGTGTACAACTCTTGATCTTGCCCACGCTGGTGGCCTGTTGCCCGCGAATGGCCGCGCAGATTTGCCCCTTCGATACGTTGTTGCACGAACACACCTGCATCGAATCCGGCGCATCGGTCCGGCTCGCGTCCTGGCCACGAGCTCCGAACAGCAGGGCCTCGGGCTCTTGGTCGAGGTCGAGGCCGCCGTTGCAAACGCCCAGCAGGCGCATGTAGTCGGCGGCGTCCCCGACCAAGATGCCCCCCAGCAGCCGCTTTTCGTCGTTGCTCAAGATGAGCTTCTTGTACACGCCACGCACCATGTCTTGGTACACGACCGTGCGTTTGCCGGGGTTTACGGCGTCACCGAAGCTGGCCACGTCGACGCCCAGCAGCTTGAGCTTGGCCGACATGTCCGCGCCGGTGAATTCTCTCGAGCTCGCCGTCGTGAGCCGATCCTTGACCACCTGAGCCATCTGGTAGCCCGGACCAACCAGACCATAGATGATGCCCCGATGCAGCGCACATTCCCCAATGGCGAATACGTCGGGGTCGCTCGTTTGCAGGCAGTCGTCGACGATGATGCCACCCCGGGCCCCGACCTGTATGTCCGACGCCGCGGCGATGTCATCGCGAGGGCGTATGCCCGCCGAAATGATCACGAGCTCGGCATCGAGCACCTCGCCGTCTTTGAACTCGAGACCTGTAACCGCACCCGTGGCGCCCAGGCCCAGGCAGCGAGTGGTCACCTTGCTCAGGTGCACGGTGATGCCAAGCGCTTCGATCTTGTCCTGCAACAGGCGTGCACCAGCGTCATCGAGCTGCCTCGGCATGAGCCGGGTCGCGAACTCGACCACATGCGTCGTCAAGCCCAGGTCCAAGGCGGCCTTGGCGGCCTCTAGCCCGAGCAGCCCGCCGCCGATCACCACCGCTGTCTTGACGGCTCGAGCGTATGCCAAGATCTGATCCAGGTCGTCCAGCGTCCGGTACACGAACACGCCGGGGCGCTCGACTCCGGGAATAGGCGGAACAAACGCCGAAGAGCCCGTGGCCAATACCACGCGATCGTACGGCACTTCGCGGCCCTTGGACGAGACCACCACGCGCCGATCGCGATCGAGGCGCACGGCACGCTCCCCCAGATAGAGCTCGATGTTTCGTTCCGCGTACCAATCCGTGCCGGCCAGACACAATGCACTGCCATTCTTGCTG
>JANOIG010000109.1:0-8601 GCA_031407405.1 Deltaproteobacteria bacterium | reverse complement strand
GGGTTCAGCTGGGCGGCGACGCCCGGAAACTTCAAATCCACTCCGAGTCGGCCCTCCTCGAGCAAGGCCGAGCGCAGCTGCACGATCACCAGATCGAGCTCGGGGTGAACGCTGGTCTCGATTTCCACGCGCACGCCGTCGAGCTCGAAGCTGCTCCGCAGCCGACCCGACCACAGCTCGAGCGTCTGGTGCGTGTTCGACAAATCCTCGAGTCGAGCGGCGGTGCCTGCGGTAGAGACCAGGTGCAACGCCAACCGCCCCAACGAAAAGCGGTGCGGGTTTTCGCGCAGCCAGGCGATCTCGGGCCGCTTCGCCTCACTCCAGTCGTGCAACCATGGATAGTGCTGCGTCTGCCCGCGCACGTCGACCGGCACCAAGCTCTGCTCGTAGCGAAAGCCCGCGGGATTGGGGAAGCTGTGCCAGGCCCATTGCGCCTGGATCATCAGAGGTCCGAGCGGCGTGTAGTGCTCCGGCAACGTCCCGAGGCCGGTGATGTCCGCGCTCAGCGCCAGACTGCCGTTGCCGACCATGAACGGCGACGCCGGATCGACGTTCGAGGCGCTTGGACTGTGGCGCAGCACGAGCGCCTTGCGGTCGATGCGAGGCGAGGGCTCGGCGTGCGCCGTACCTTCCAGCAGCCAGCAACAAAATACTGCCAAGATGCACCACATCGCCCAGGTTCTCGCGCCCATCTTGGCACGAGCTTAGCGCGAATCGGCGCTTTTTTCCGCCTGCTTTGCCTGGCATTCCAGGATGCGCTGCAGGTCATCGTGGCGCCGCAGCAGATACGCCGTGACGACCACCGAGCCGTCGCTGACGTCGGGAGCGGGGGGCAACACATGGGGCACCTGGTTCACGGCTCGCAGCGTCGTGTCGAGCAGAGCCCGGGGCTCCCCTGTAGAGCCGTCGGGTGCGAGCTGATCGATGCGCAGGGCGAGCTCGATCGGCTCCGAAGCACGCTCCGGCAGCCGGGCGGTGATGACGATTTCATGCTGCTTCGACGTGCACACGGCGTCCACGCACTGCCCCCAGGGCATGCTGGTGGGCACGTTCGGGAACGCCACGAAGTTGACGCTGGAGCGAACCTTCACCGCATGGTTCGCCAGCCAGTGATCGATAGGCTCGGACAGAGCGCGCGTGTCCACCTCCGCCACCTCCACGAACACACGCGCCTTGCCGACGTCGAGCGCCTCCGCGCCGAGCTCGAGCGTCGAGCACGGTTGTGCCACCCACGCCGTCCGCTCGGCGGCCGTTCGAGGCGGCGCGCCGCTGCCGCCACACGCGATGCCAAAGCTCATGCACGCAGCGCTAAAGTGCGTGGTGGTGCTTCGGGTTGCGCTCCAGCTCACGATGCCTCCGTACTCCAGAGCAACGGTGCGAAGCAGCTTTGAGAAAAGGGGCAAGCGGGCACTACGCGGCGCCGGGCGGCCTCGAGCCCACCAAGCCCCCCAATACTTCGAGGCACTACGGAGGCGTTTCAGGATTGCTCGCGCGGCCAGGCGCAAATAGAAGAGAGACATGAGCGACACGTCCGACCGTACCCTCGATCGCCGAACTTTGCTGCAATCCGCCGGGGGCGTCGCCCTCGGGCTCGGGCTCGAGGGGCTCGCCCACGCCGCCGCACCGGCCCGGCGCCGTTTCGTCATCGTCGGGCTGGGCTCGCGCTCGCGCATGTACCTCGAGGCCCTCACCAAGACCTTTCGCGAGGGCAACGAGCTCGTCGGGCTGTGCGATACCAATCCGGGCCGCCTCGAGCTGGCAGGCAAGGCCGCGGCGGCGGAGGGCGCTCAGCCGCGGAGTTTCCTCGCCGCCGACTTCGACAAGATGCTCGCCGAGCTGAAGCCGCACGCGGTGATCGTCACCACGCCGGACGCCACGCATGACGACTACATCGTGCGCGCGCTCGATGCCGGCTGCGACGCCATCACCGAGAAGCCGCTCACCACCACACCGGAGAAGGCGCAGCGCATCCTCGACGCCTGCAAGCGCAACTCGCGCCACGTGCGCGTGCTCTTCAACTACCGCTATTCGCCGCCGCGCACGCAGGTCAAAGATTTGCTGATGAGCAACGCCATCGGCGACGTGCTCTCCGTCGATTTCCACTGGCTGCTCAACACCGTGCACGGCGCCGACTACTTCCGGCGCTGGCACAGCCAGAAGAGTATGTCGGGGGGGCTGATGGTGCACAAGGCCACGCACCACTTCGACCTCGTCAACTGGTGGCTCGGCAGCGAGCCAGAGCGGGTGCTGGCGAGCGGCAAACGGGAGTACTACACGCCGGCCACGGCGCGGCGCATGGGCCTGAAGAGCCACCACGAGCGCTGCCGCACCTGCCCCGAGAAAAGCGCCTGCACGTTCCATCTGGACCTGGCGGCGGATCCGAGACTCAAGGCGCTCTACCTCGACAACGAGGCTCACGACGGCTACTTCCGCGACCGCTGCGTGTTCCGGCCCGACATCGACATCGAAGACACGATGAACGTGATCGTGAGCTACAAGAGCGGGGCCACGCTCAGCTACTCGTTGAACGCCTGCAATGCCTGGGAGGGCTACCAGATCGCGTTCAACGGCACGAAGGGCCGCATCGAGCATGAAATCGTCGAACAGGGGTCCACGGCCGGCGCGACGCTGGGGTATGGCGTGGAGAATGACGCCGTGCGCACGCGCGTCATCCCGCTGCGGGGCATCGCGCGCGAGCTCGAGCCCTGGACGGGCATGGGTGGCCACGGGGGCGGCGACGCTCTAATGCTGCGCGAGGTGTTCGGCAAGGCCGAGCCCGACAAGTACAAACGCGCCGCCGACGAACGCAGCGGCCTGTATTCGATCCTGATCGGCGCCGCCGCCAATCGCTGCTTCGTCACCGGCCAAGCGGTGAACATCGCCGACCTCGTCAAGGGCCTGACGCCGCCCGGCGCTGCGCCCATGCCGAATCGCGGGACCAAGATTCCGATGCCGGTCAAGGTTTGACATCGGTTCCCGGCTCGTGCCTAGACTCGTCATCCGACGTGAAAGTACCGGCGCTTCGGATCCTGCGGACCGGTCCCCACTTCTCGCACGAGTCCACGGTCGACGAGCTTACCAAGCCGCGTGCGCGTGGCGCGCGGTGTCAAGGTGATGGCTTTCGCGACCTCGCTCGTGGACAAGCCGCCATCTTTGACCAAGGCTTCGAGGATGGCTTGATCAGTCGGATCCAGCTCCGGTCGCGCGACGGGCGTCGTTCCGATAATGACGCGAAACCGGGTAGCAACCTCCTCGAACACCGGGACGGCAAGGCCAGCCTCACGACAGGCGCCCACCATTCGCTGAACGCCGCTACCCCACTGCTCGATTAGCCCGAGCGCATTGAAGACCCTGCCGATCACGCGATTGCGGAGCTTCGATATTCCTTCATGAAGGTCCTGAACGGTGAGGCCAAATGGCAAGAGCCCGGGACTTTCGATCTCGAGGCGGTCATCGAAGATGGAGAGGCGTATCGGTGCGCCGCGCTGTGCGTAGTCGGCATGGGCGACCGCATTGATGACTGCCTCGCGAACAGCCAACGGCGGCAAATTCCAGCGCTCCTTGCGGCGAACAGGTCCGATCGACGCACCATGCAGGGCGTGTTTCTGAACGAAGGCAATCGCCTCCTCGATGGCTGGCACGGGCCGAGAACGGATTTCCACACGGTCAGCAATGTGGCTCTTGTTCGTACCAGCAAAGCGCCCAGCCTGGATCCAGGCGTCAGGGAAGTAGCGTTCTCTATCACGGCCGAACAGCAAAACCCCGCCCACTGTCGGTACCCGTCGCCCCTGGTAATCTGTCAGCAGCCGTAGCGTAACGAGGTCACTGCGGTGCAGCTTGCGTATCGCGGCAAAAGACTCGGAAGCAGCTCGGAAGTCTATCGCTTCCGAGTCGAGCTCAACAAGCGGCTGCTCATCGTAGGTCTCCCCCCGTGCGACGCGGCGCAACTCCTCCACAAGCTCCAGGTCGGCACGCCGATTGGTCGAGCCGACACGCACATAAACGCCGCCGTCCAAACCTTGACGTTTCAGGTAGTGCGGTCGAGTCGGGCTCGGGTGCACCTGAACAGCAAGCGCATGGGTTGCTTGACGGCGTTCTGGCTTTCAGAGGTCGTCCGGTTTCAGCCCAGTATGCTTCGCGATGCGCGCGAGCATGCGGGGGCCAATCTCCTCTCTATCGTGAAACGCGAACGAATAATTGGGCTGGCCCTCACGTGCGAGAACCTTGTGCGAACCACGCTGACGGATGACGCGCCAGCGATTCCGCAACAGCGCGGCCAGCACGAGGTTTGCTCTCGTCGAACGCCACTCCCCCACGCCACCCTTACGCTGCAAAAGAGACGCTGGTGACGGCCACCGCGTCAACCTCACCCGCCTCGATCTGGTCTGCCAACACGCGGAACGCCAGAGCTCTCGCAAGCTGCGCCGCCTTGTCCTGCGTATCGCCGTAGGCGAGTACACCAGGCAATTGCGGAATTTCCGCTATCCAGCGGCCATCTGCTTCTTGCTCGAACTCGATCGTCAGCGTCATTACGGCGTGATTCAGTATGCCACGCATCTGGGGGTGGCAGCAACCTGGAGGAGACACGTTTCGACTTCAGCGCCGGAAGACGGGGACGCCACTAGGCACTCGCCTAGCCGACCCGCGACCGTGGGGGGCCTTCACGCCTCGTCAGCGCGTAAGCTCACTTGAGCTCCAAGTGGCGTGTCGCGACTACTGGCGGCTGGACGGAGCTGAGGCCTACGCCTGCAACCTCGAGAGCGAGCTTGTACGCTGCGAGCAGCCTTGTGTGGATATCCCGAAGGTCCGCAAGCATGATCGCACGCCCTGCCTCCGAATTGAGCCTAAAGTTGTGCTGACGATAGAACGAATGCGAGAGGCGATTTCGCTCCGCGAGAGCCCGAGCGAACACATCGCCCGCGTGATCCAGGCCCTCCATACTCTCTTTGAGTTTGTTGAGAAAGCTGGCCGAGCGTGCTCTTGTTGATCTTGCTGAAGGTGGATGAAGCGTCTTCGGATCGCCCAGAAGTGAACAGTTCTGGCTCGACAACGTGGATCTCAAGAAGCAGATTGCCCAATTCCGTCTCGAGCAACTGAGCTGCCTCGGATACACGCCCGAATTCTCGGTAGACATCATCGGGGGAGTTCATGGGTTCATTATGCGTCGTCCGTCCAACCTTGGCGTTCTGCTGCGTGGTCCTGAGGGAGCGCAGCGACCGAGGGCCTTGTCAGCTGCAACGGCCAAGTTGGACAGCCCCGCTGCCGTCACGATACGGGCCCCGAAGCACCCCGAACGGCTGCGAGAGTCTCGCATTTTGGCAGATGGATCTGCGGAGCTGCAACGACGTCGTCAGTGTCCCGACTAGCGCGCCGGCTGCGGCGGTATCTGGCTCACGCTTCCCATTAGGGTCCTTCGACGACCTTTACTGAGAGGCGTTGAGCAGCTAAAGACCAGCGGCCTGGACAAACCCAGCGGCATGCCGACCGAGTGCCGTCAGCGTGTAAGGCTGGTCGCTACCTCCGAACATCCCTACACGTCGAAGCGTATTGAGGGACTCCAGAACTTCGAGTTCAAGAACCAGATTCAATGTGCCTTCCCAGAATGGAGGCGCTGATTGCAGGGCCGCTTTGACGTCCTCGGTCCACACTGCGTTGACAGTTTGTGAAATGGATCCGCCTGAAATGGTCTTTGTTCGCAGTGGGACACCAGCGACAACCTTCAGAAGACGAATCTGAATTGGCGAAAGACGACTGAGGTGCTCAAGCGCCGACAGCTTCCTGGGATCGGAAGATTGGGGATGCAGGCCACACGCGGCGACAACGCGGCCCATGTCGTCTATCTTCTGCTTGTCCGGCTCAAATCCCACCTTCTCGGTAAGGAATCGCATTGCAGCCAGCGCCTCCTCGGACGCAAACCAATTCTTGTCCACGCTCGGCTCGGGCACCTCGGCGATGCGCGCAGACAAGGCCCTCAAAGCAGCCTCCAGGTTCTGCAACCGGATCGCATCGGCCTTGTCAAAGAGAAGATGATCCAGAGCGCCGCCGACAACCGGAATTGTGGTAACGGCAGCCCGCAACCACGTCTTCGCATCCGGCAGATACTTCTGCAAATCACCCGCCATGTAGGATTGACGCTCCATTGCGTATTCCGCCACATTCGATCAGCCGTTCCAGGGACATCCGATCACTCATTCCGAAGGATCCGATCAGAATCGGAGCGGCGCGACGAGTTAGGGGTAGTGGTCAGGCGGCAGGTTGGGGATCGGGTTGGGGTTTGAGACCTTTCTGGCGGCGCATCGAGGAGCCGCGCAGGGTCAGGATATGAGAGTTGTGCACGAGCCGGTCGCAGATGGCGTCGGCGATAGTCGGATCCCCGAGGGCTTCGTGCCAACTTTTCGTCGGCAGCTGAGAGGTGATGACGGTAGAACTCTTGCCGTACCGATCTTCGAGGACCTCGAGCAGGTCGCGACGTTCGGTGTCTGTGAGGGGTGCGAGTAAAAAGTCATCGAGCACGAGGACGTCGATCTTGGCGATGCGTGCGAGGGCTGCGTTGTAGTCGGCGGAGGCGCGGGCGATGGCGAGCTGTTCCAGCAGCCTGGAGACTCGGACGAAGAGGGCCCGAAAACCCTGACGGCACGACGCCTGTGCGAGCGCATTGGCCAGAAAGCTCTTGCCGACACCTGTGGGACCGAGCACGACGACGTTGTGGTGGGAGCGGACCCATTGGCACGTCGTGAGCTCGCGCAAGAGTGCGCGATCGAGGCCGCGAGCGGCATCGCAGATGATCTCCTCGGGCGCGGCCCGGGTGCTCAGTCGGGCCTCCTAGACGCGGCGAGCGAACTTGCGGTTTTCGCGATCGGTCCACTCGTGGTCGACGAGCAACGCGAGCTTTTCTTCAAAAGAGAGTTGCTTGTCTGGCGGCAGCTCCAGCATCTCGCGCAGGCTCTTCGCCAACGTGTGCAGTTTCATTTCGGTCAGCTTGTGAATGGTTTCGTCGATGGTCATTTTCTTCTTCCTGGTCGAAGTAGCTCGCCCCACGCACGAACTCGTGAGTGGCGGCGCGTGGCGTTACGGGTGGAGGTGAAGGGATTGCGCGATCGAGCCCACGCTTGAGAATTGCTTCTATGTACCTGCGGTGCGGGGCACTTCGACCCGCAGATGCAAGGGCGCGGTGGCAGGCCGCGTCCATTCGCTCTCCGCCATGCTTTTCAGCGCAGCGCAGGATGCCGAGCACGGGACGGTAGCCCATCTCGGGATGAGGGTAGCCGGCGAGTGTGCGGCGCACGACCTCCTCCACGTGGGGTCCGAATTTCGAGGCCCAGCCGAGCATGCGCTCCGGTGGCCAATTGCCATAGTCCTCGTGGGATTTCGGTCGATGCTCGGGCAAGGTAACGGCCGTGCCTTTGCGAGCGTAGCTTCGGTGATGGCAAGCGACACGCACACCTCGGTGTCGGCACTCGACGATGCTCGAAGTGGCGCGCACGTCGATGAGTTGCTGGCGGAGCTGGTTGGGAACGCTGTAGTAGCGGCCATCAAATTCGATGTGATAGTCGATGTTGGCGCGTGTCGTTTTGCGCTCGGCAACCTCAAATCGCAGTGAAGGCAGCGGCTTCATTGCCGGCCGATCTAGCGTTTCGAAGGCCTGGCGCCGGTTGCCTTCGAGCTTCTGAAAGCGGCGCTCGTTGAGCTCTTCTACGAGCTCGCCGATGGCGTTGTTGAGCTCGACCAGGGTAAAGAACCTGCGATTGCGGAGTCGGGCAAGAACCCAGCGCTGGGCAATCAGTACGCCGACCTCGACTTTGGCTTTGCCCTTGGGTTTTCTCGGCGGAGCTGGGATGATGACTGTCCCGTAATGCTGCGCCAGCTCATGAAACGTCTGATTGATGTCAGGATCGTAGCGGTCAGCTCGAGAGACAGCACTCCGCAACTGGTCAGGAACGATGATGCTGGGTACGGCGCCGAAGTATTCCAGGGCGCGCACGGTGCTAGCGGTGAAGTCCGGAATGGTCTGGGTGAGCGTGACCTCGGCGAACGTGTAATTGCTGGCACCGAGTACGGCGACGAACAACTCGACCTCGTGCACCTCCCCTGTGTCCGAATCGATGAAGCAGGGTTTCTTGCCCGAGTAGTCGATGAACAGCTTCTCGCCCGGACGATGCGTCTGCCGCATGCTGAGCCGTCGCCGGTTGCGCCATGCGGCGTACAACTCACAGAATTGGCTGTACTGGTAAACGAGCGCTCCGGCATCTCGAGCGGCGAGTTGGTACTCGCCCCACAACAGCTGAAGCGTGACACCGTGACGTGGAAGCTCCCGGTGAACCCAATCGAAATCAATGGCGGCTCGCGCTTTGGGCTCGCAACGCCCCACGTACGTGAACAGTCGCGCTTCGACTTCCGCCTCACTGAGCGGCTCAGCCTCGGCCCACGTGAGGCCCGCCGCTGCCGCACGGTCTATGTAGCTGCCCGCTGTCGAGGGCGAGATGTTGCAGGCAACGGCGATCTGGCGGTGTGTGCAGGCCAGGTCGTGGTGCAGACGAAGAACTTCTCGAATCTTGCGCATGGATAGTCGCCTCATGGGCCGAGACCATCCCTGCTCGTCGC
>JANOIG010000085.1:0-45400 GCA_031407405.1 Deltaproteobacteria bacterium | reverse complement strand
TCCACCCTTTGGTTGTGGCGCAAAGCCATCGTCGAAGAGGTCATGGCCGCCGTCTGGTCGATGATCTGGAGCGGCTCGTGAGTGAGCGCGGAGCGCTCACGTTGCAGCTTGGCACGAGCGATGAGACCGATCGCACGACGGCGTTCGGTGTCGATCTGTATGAGGATCCAGCCAAAGCCATCGCGCAACTGCGAACGTTGCGGGAACATCCCTTGGACTTCTACGTCGCGGTTGGATTCAAGGTGGTGGGTCTCATCCCTGATGCGGAAGGTGAAGGAAAGCCGACGATTATGCTCGCCAAGCGCGTTGGACGGTTCGACTGAGCCCTCTTTGACTCTCGCTCCGGTCAGCTGCTTATCCCGCTTGTCGTGGCCGCATGGTACAGTGAGCGCATGTGTCGGGATGATGACGCCGCAGCGCAATCAGGGGTGGGCGCAACCGAGGCCATCATTGTCGAAGTGCAGCCGCAGACCGTGCCGTTCGATGAGCTGTTGGCTGCCGCGCAGCGCCTGGAACAGGCAAAGTACATCGTGCGGGAGCCGGGTCATTGGCTACGCGGTCTAGCCCAGCGTTGAGAATGACTCATACTACTTCATCAGGACTCTGCCCCGGGCGAGTAGGCAGGAGTAGCTCAGCGACCGTCCGACTCACCGCCGGTCTCGACAGCGCTCGTCGCCTCCGCGGCGAGCCTCAACGCGTCGAGTTGCTCGGCGAGCTTCTTGTGACCGAACTCCGATGCCCAATTGGCGGGGTTGCCTCCGTAGCGGAGGTCCCTGCAGGAGAGGTCGGCGCCGTGCGCCAAGAGCAGCTCGATGAGCGGCTCGTTCCCTTGGGAGGCCGCCACGTGCAGGGCGGTGCCGTGCACCGGGTTGTCGGGCCAGAAATGAGGCAGCCGGACTCGAGCCAGCGCGGGCTCCTCCTCCAGCATCGCCCGGACCTCGGCGAGGCTTCGAAAACAGGCGTCGAAGAGGCGCCACAGAAGCGCGGCGCGCTCGATGCTGCCACCCGCCTTCGCCAGCGCCTCGGGGCGCGCTTCGGCGCCCAACCCCAACAGCCTCGAGTAGCTTTCCCGACAGCCCGCGAACAAGGCGAGCTCGATCGGCGTGCGATCGAAGCGATCCCGCGCGTCGAGGTCGGCGCCGCGCTCTACGAGCAGGTCGACCAGGGCAGGCTGGTTTTTGCGCGCCGCAAGGTGCAACGGCGTCCAATCAACGAAACGCCGCGAAACGAGCAGCGCTGAGTCCCGGTCGAGCAGGGCGCGAGCGCGATCGACGAGACCTAGACGCACGGCGGAGAACAGGTCGGCATTCGTGCCCCGCTGGATCAGGTAACGCGCGATCTCCTCGTGCTCTAGAAAATCGATGTGGCTGCCGACGCCGCCGTCGTCTCCCACGTCTTCGTCGGGATTGAGGTCGGCGCCGTGCTCCACCAGCCGTTGTACGACGCCAAGGTGTCCGTAGTGGGCGGCCCAGTGCAGCGGTGTGCCACCGCCGTCGCCGCCCCCAGATGAACGAAGCTCGAGGCTTGCTCCGGCCTCGAGCAGAAATTGGGCGATCGCCTCGTGGCCCCGCTGCGCCGCGATGTGCAGCGCGCTCACGCCGAACCTCCAGCGCGACTCCCCCTCGGGGATCTCGCTGCGGTAGCGACGCGCGTCGAGTAGCGAAGGGTCGCAGCCGAACAGACGGATCATCGCTTCGAGGTCGCCCTTCTCGGCGGCTGCGAACCAAGCCAGGCGAGACGGCGCGGCTTCGACGACGCGCAACAGCTCGGCGGCCACGCGACGTAAGGAGCGCTCGAGGGCTCGGTCGCGTGCCGTCCGGCCTGCGGAATCGACGGTCTCCGGCCGGGCCCCGTGTATCAGCAGCAAGGAAAGCAACGCGAGCGCCACATCTTCATCTGCGGGCAGCGCGAACAGCGGCGTCTGCCCTCGAAGAATCGATCGCCCGCCGAGCGACAGCGCCCGTGCTTCTTCCCACACGCTTTCGGCCCGGTGATGCTCGCGCTCCAGTAGCTCGCGCAGCTCATCGACCGAGCCGCGCGCCGTCAGCAAGAACTCGGAGCTCGTGGCGCCCGCCGGCTGCGATTGCTCGAGCTGCCGCCAGCCGTCGAAACCCCGCGCGCGAGCCAAGGCGTGTTGCACGTCGCGCAGCGTGGGCTCCGGAGAGCACTCGGGATGGGCAGCCAGCAGCCGTTGGCTCGCATCCGGATCACCGCTGCGCACTCGACGCAGCCAGCGCTTGGCTTCCTTCTTCAGATTCTTTACACGGTTCTCGTCACTCGGCTTCTGGTTCATGGCAAACCTTCCTTCCGTCGCCGAGGGCGAAGCCGCTCGACGTTTTCCCGAAGTCCGCTGAGTACGGGGCGAAAGAAGGCTTAGGGTCGAAAGGACCAACGCTGGGTGGGAGTAATCTCCCTTGCCGCGGACAGGGGGCGCCCCAGAGCACGCTGACGGTTAGCATAGGAAGAACCATTGGCGCGTCAAGCGAATCCGGGAGCGTCTCATTCCAGCACTGGACCTCCGGCAGCCTTGCATCTCCGCCCCCGATGTGCTTACTTTGTGATCACTATGAGAGCGCGCTTGGTCCGCATCGGGAACTCACGCGGCGTGCGACTGCCGAAGGCTGTCATCGAGCAGGCTGGTCTAGACGACGAAGTCGAGTTGCACGTTGAAGCTCGGCGAGTAGTGATCGAGCGCGTGTCCCGGCCACGTGCCGGTTGGGCTGAAGCGGTTAGACAGCTGGGCGCTGAGCCTGAGGTGCTGTTGGACGGTCCGACCCCGACGCGGTTCGACGAGGCCGAATGGCAGTGGTGAAGGCGAGACACCCCAAGCGGGGTGACGTGCATTTGATCGGTCTCGATCCCACGCGCGGGCGCGAGATCAAGAAAACGCGGCCTTGTGTGGTTATCTCTCCGGATGAGTTGAACGCGCATTTGCAAACGGTCATCGTTGCGCCGCTCACGTCGAGCGGAAAACCCTATCCATTTCGAGTGCCGTGCCAATTTCAAAGAAAGCAGGGCCTGATCGTTCTCGATCAAATTCGAACCGTGGATCGCGAGCGGCTGCTGCGTCGTCTTGGCGGGCTCACGCTCAACGAGATCGAGAGCGCCCTCAGCCTACTTCGTGAAATGTTTGAAGTATGAGCCGAGGCATGGTCGTGCGCGTAGGCCTATGGCCGCTCGGTCGGGACCGTGCTAAATTGAATGGGTGTCGGCCGACCATGTCAGAACGCGAGTTGTCACCAGTAGAGTGTTTCGGGGCGGCGAGAGACCAAGTGAAGACGGGGTCAGAGACATCCATTGCAGAGCGCATCGACGCAGTCTGGGAGTTGACGCGACAATGCCTCGAGTGGACCCGGACGGGGACAGATGGACCAAGACTTCAGAGATCTGCTAGCCGAGTTCAACGCTCGAGGAGTTGAGATGAAGGGCGTGTTTGTCATCCCAGGCTTCTCGTCGAGGTTGCGAGCCAGCTCACGCGCGGAGTGACAGGTGGGCTATTGGGAAACGGACGCTTTGGACTTCTGTTCGAGTACTCCGGCCAGACCGCCACCATGAGCGCGCAGAAGAGTCGTGCCTTGCTCGACGGGTGTTCAGGCGCTATGGTGAAACCTGACGTGCTTTTTGGCAGGACCGAAATACTGAGAACTCCTACGAAAACTTGGTAGCGGAGGCGAAGCGGCTCCAGAAGGAGGGTTCGCTTCCCAGTGAGCCAACCCGCGAACAGCGCATCAGCTGGGCATACGGGCAAACCAAGATCGAGAACAGCGCTGTCACTCGTGAAGATGCGATCCGCGCTGTGGATTCAAAGCCGAGCCCAACCAAAGGCAAGTGACCGAGTCGCCCCTGCTTTGTCCTCCTGAGGACAAGGCTCGTCTCGAAAACGAGAACGCCGTCGATCAGCTCGATCTGATTTCTTGCTTGGTGCATGACTATCAAATCGAGGAACTGAGGGAATCCCATGTTCTGGAGCTACAAAAGCTCGCGATTCAGAACATCTACCCGTGTGGCGGGACGTATCGCGATGCGCGAGTGGCCGTTCGTATTGCAAATAGCCCTCACGAGATCCCGGAGCCCGCGCTGGTTCCGGGACTCGTCCGTGAAGCTATCGACTGGATCAATCGAGAGCGGGAGCGTTCACCTCTCGAACGCGCTGCCTATGCGCTCTGGCGATTCAACTGGATCCACCTATTCCGAGGGGGCAACGGAAGGACGTCCCGAGCAGTTGCCTATCTGATCGTCTGCATGTCGGAGCGCACGATGTTGCCTGGGGCGCCCGTAATGCCGGACCTGATTTACGACCGGCGCGATGAATACATTCGGGCATTGCAAGCTGTCGACGCACTGGCCACGCAGGCTCCGGACTCTCCCGATTTTACACCGATGCTCGACTTCCTAACCGAGGTAATAACCACCCAGTTGGCGACGGCTCTCGCGAACCTGTCGCGTCGCAGCTCGGGCCAACCGACTACACGTTGAGCTGCGTGCCTCGGCGTAAGCATCGGCCCAGTAGGGACTCGGGGGACTCCTATGCAAAAGGACATCGATCGCATCCTGCGCCGAAAACCCTTGCTCAAGGCAAAGGAGATCGCAAAAAAGAACTTGGACTTGAGCGTAAAGAGGTCAATGTTTCGAACACGAGACGTGCCCTGTCGGCTCAGCGCACCCGTACTCGCCGTTCTTCCCAGCTCACTCCCCCGCGGTCGTCGCGCGCGACAAACCACAGGCTCTGCTCGCTGCCGGATGCGCCGATGCGGGCGACCCAGCGCGTCTCGGATTCCGCGGCGATGCGGACTTCATCCTTGAAGATGCCGTCGGTCGTGTAGTGTTGCACGATGACTTGCTCCGTGAAGCTGCGTCCGAACTCATCTTCGCCGCTCTCGAAGTTCGCGGGGTTGACCACGGCGGCGATGCGGTGCGGGTTCTGGTTCTTGCAGTCATCATAGGTGAACTCTTCGGTGTCGCAAGCGTCGACTTCTTTGACCTCGTCCGCCGGCCACTCTTCGCCGTCGAAGAGCACATCGCGTTGAGCGTGATGAGCATCGCGGTCATGATCGAACGCGCCTGGTTCTTCATCTCCACGTCGGGCAACCTGGAGCGCCTGGCGAGCGGCCTCACCGAGCAGCTGGGCAGCGGCGACATCGCGGGTGCCGAGCGAATGGCCCGGGCGTCACGCTCGGTCGAAGCCGCGGTCGTGCTCGCCGGCTTGACCCACAGCGCGCGGGGCGCCGACGCGGCGAGTGAAGCCATGGCCAGCGCCACGGCGATGGGCCGGATGCGGCTCGAGCGGCGGCTGTCGTTTCTGGGTACGCTCGGCAACAACGCGCCGTTCGTCGGCCTTTTGGGCACGGTCATCGGCATCGTGCAGGCCTTTCACGAGTTCGAGCGCGCCGGCGTAAATGGCGCGGCGAACAGCGGCATCATGGGCGCCATCGCCGAAGCGTTGGTGGCCACGGCCAATGTGGCCCTGCCAGTCGACGTCGAGCTCGTGTTGCGCGAGCCGCCCCCTCCACCCCCCGAGCCAATTCCCGAGCCCGCTCTGCCCGAGGCCCCGAAAGCGGCAGCCCCGCCAGTGCTTGCCAAGGCAGTTCCACCTCCGCCCGCTGCGCGGGCCGGCGCAGTCGTGACGGCGCTGCCCGATGCCGCCCAAACGGAACCGGCCGAGCCTTTCGATTTCACGAGCGATCCCAACAGCCACGTGTACGGCGCCGGCGTGGTCGCGGTGAGTGGTCGAGCCAGCCACGGCCTTGCCGGGGCACAGCTCGGCGGTCGCGGCACGGAGCCTGTTCGCGCGCCCTCTCGAGGCGACGCGCTCACCGCCGTGGGAGATCTCAGCCAGAGGCCTCGCCTGCGGGTGCAGGACCCTTGCCGTGGCTTCTTTCCAGCGCAGGCGAGGGACGACGTGGCGGTCGTCTCCGTGCGGGTGGTGATCGGCAAAGGTGGCGACGTTGCAAGCGCCAGCGTGGTCTCGGAGTCACCCCCCAAACAAGGCTTTGGAGCCGCCGCGCGCGCGTGCATGCTCGATCAGACGTTTACCCCCGCGCTCGACCGGGCAGGCCGCCCCGCTGCCACCGCACTCGCCGTCAATGTGAAGTTCAGTCGCTGAGTCGTTGACGCCGCCTGCGTGGTGGCTGCGCAAGGTGGGCGGGCAAGGCTGAGCAACCCCATGCTAGCTTCAGAGCGTGCCACAGCCTGGAGTGCCGCCGCTACGCCGCCCTCGCCGCCCGCTGACGCTGGTCCTCTTGCTGGTCCTGACCGTCATCATCATCCACTACCTCTGGCAACTCTCGAGTGGGGTGTAGGTCGGCACTGCCTCGCTCCGCCATGGCAGCGGCGCGACGGTGTCTCGCCCAATCCAAACAGTCGGCATCATTCGAGCGGCTCACTCCCCGGCCACGCGCGCTCGGTGAAGCTCGGCCGCGCGCTGACGGTGCGCGATCCGGCGTAGCGCCAGCAGCAATGGCTCGAACAAGTACGTGCCGAGCACCGCGAAGCGTAGACTGCGCCAGGGATCGCCCTCCGGATCGAAGTCATCGGGGATTTCCCGGTCGGCGATGCCCTTCATGGCCTGGGCGTACGCGGGCAGAAACTCGCTGGGGTTAGCGTCCGGCAGGACCCTCAGAATACTGGCCAGCGCGCTTGCGGCATCGACACTTGCTGGATCGTCCGCAACGATATCCCAGCCCAGGGTTTGCTCCAACCGTACGATTTCCGCCCACGCTCGGCCGAGCTCTGGATGGGCGCGATCGGGCCGCTTTCCGTGCCGAGCGTCTTGCGCGGCACGTAGGCCGGAACGCAGTAATTCTCGTCCGCCGTTGTCGCCGGCTCGAAGCACCTCGCCAATCTTCTCGACGCTCATGCCCAGCTCGTCTCGCAACGTGCGGATCAGCTCGATCCGCTCGAGATGCTCATCACCGTAGTTGGCCTGGTTCTGCGCGGTCGCCCGCCCAGAGGGCAATAGGCCCTCGCGGATGTAGTATTTGATGGTGGGGATGGGCTCGCCGGACGTGCGCGAGAGCTCGGAGATTTTCATGCTGTCCTTGACAAACAGATAGCTTGAGCTATCTATCCAGTCAACATGGATAGTAATGGGTATCCATTTCTGGAGAGCGGCGTCAAATGACTGAAACAACACCACATTCTATGGTCCTCATCGTTCATGTGCTGGCGGGAGCCGCCGCGCTGGCGAGTCTGGGGGTGCCTTTTCTGGCCACCAAGGGCGGCCGGCTCCACCGCAGAGCGGGTTGGGTGTTCGCAGCCTCGATGGGTTTGGTGAGCGTGTCGGCTTGGCTGCTCTGCGCCTTTCGGCTCGTCGATGCTACGCCGCACAACGATGCCGGCGCACTTTTCCTCGGCTACGTCGGGCTGCTCAGCACGGCGGCGGTGTGGATGGGAATTCGCTCGCTGCGTCTGAGGCGTGAGACAACGCCCAACTTCCGCTTCTACGATCTGTTCTGGCCGCTGGCGCTCGGTGCTGCGGCCCTTGGCTTGGGCGCTGTCGGCGCTCGTCGCGGCGATGTGTTGTGGATGGTCTTCGCGGTCTTGGGCGTGTTCACCGCGGTGCCGCAGCTCATCTACTGGTTACGAGCGCGCCGCGGCCCGCGGATGTGGCTGGTGCAACACCTGAGTGCCATGGGAACCGGCGGCATCTCTGCTGTCACCGCCTTCGGAGTCGTCAACGTCGACAATCTGGGCTTGCAGGCCTTCCGCCTTGCCTTCTGGATCGGCCCCGGCATCATTGGAGGCCTGCTGATCACGAGGCTGGCCGCGCGCTATGCCAACGAACGAGCTCCGCTCGCGCGTCATCGGCTGTAGATTCAGCTCTTGATCCGTCCTTTTCACTTGGATGCGAACGTGTTAGCCCCGCCCTCTCGTGGAGAGCTCCATGTTCAATCCCAAATCGCTAACAGTCCTGTTCGTTTTGAGCTGCCAAGCGTCAGCCCCCACACCGGATGCCACCTCGGCGAGCCCTGCCGAGGCGGCGTCCAACGAAAACAGCATCGCCCAGGCTCCCGGCAAGGCGGCGCCCGGTGTCACGAGCGATTGTGCCAACTACGCAACCATCACTAGCGGCTCGTACGAGTACATCAACAACATGTGGGCGCGGGACAAAGTCGTGGGTGCGTTTGAGCAGTGCTTGATCAGCCGCCAAACCGACAGCAAGACCGAGCTGGGGTGGACCTGGTCGTGGCCCGGCTTCGACCCATTGGGATTTGGGTACCCAGAAATCGTGTTCGGCTGGAAGCCGTGGTCCGACAAGTCGACGGACCAGCGGCTGCCGATTCGGGTCGATGCCGTTCAGCGCTTGGCGGTGCGTTATGCGATCGAAACCGAGAGCACCGGCAAGGATAGTCTCGCGCCGGCGATCTGGCTCACCACATCGGGCGAGGCGAACAGGGCTAACGCGTTGACGATCAGCGCGGAGATCGTCGTTTGGCTCGACTATCCCGATGGCGCTGCACCGATTGGTGCGCTCATTGGCAAAGAACAGGTCGAAGGCGTTGCGTACGAGGTGTGGCACAAGCCAAACCACGGTGACAAAGGCAACGGGCAGGGCTGGGATTTGTACTATTTCAAAGCGCCTGAGCGCGGCCGTCAGGGCACACTGCATTTTCACGCATTTCTCGCGCACATGCTCGGGCAGCGCCGTATCCGTCCCGATCACTTCGTGGCCAGCGTCGAGCTCGGCAGTGAGCTGATGGGCGGCTCTGGCACCACTTGGGTGCGAGAGTTCGAGGTCGACGTCGCGCGGGTCGAAGGCTCGCCCCGGACTAGCTCGAACTAGAAGCCATCCAGATGCGCTCTAGGCGCTTTCAGCCCGAGCGAACCGCCTCGCGGTTGGAGCTTTCGCAAAGGCTTTGAGCGCATCCTTTCCGATCCAACGCGTGGCGGGTTCGTCTGACTTGGCCAGCTGCTGCGCCAGCGCACGCGCGGCAGCACGGAGCTTGGGGCTCTTCTTGCCGCCGATCGCACGCAGCGCCCAGCTGACGCCCTTCTTGACGAAATTGCGCCCGTCGCTGGAGGCGCGCTCGACGAGTGATAAGGCACGCACGAAATCCTCGTCCGTGCCGTGCCCGTGCAGCGCTGCGCTGGCGAGCAACGCAAAAGCGGCGCGTTTGATGAACTCGTGCTTGCTCCTCGACCAGGCGCTGACTTGGGCGAAGGCGCACGGCGTGCGATCGAACAAGTTGAAACAGAGGGTGTCCACGACGGCCCAGTTGTCGAAGTCCTTGGCCCAGCGGTTCATCTGAGCCGGCGTGACTCGCTCTGGCTCGTCCACCATGGAGGCAAGCATCCGCGCCTCATAGACCCCGGTTTCCAAAGCGCTTCTGCCAAGTCGTGGTCGTGTCCGAGCTTCTTGGCGACGAGCTTGATTTTCGCCATGGGCGTGCCGAACGCAGGGTCCTTGGTCACGATGCCATAGCGCGCTGACATGTCTGCACGGAATTTACTCGAGCCGTCGCGCTCGAGCTGGCTGAGCACCGCATCGACATCCGGCGGCGCAGCAGCCGCTCGCTTCACTGTTTTCGGCGCCACCTTTGCCTTGGCAGGCTTCAGACGTGCTGGACCGGCTTTCTTCGCGGGGCGCTGTGCCGCTTTCGGTGCGGTCGCGGCGTTTTCGGCTTGCCGCGCCTTGACCAGCTTGCGGACGAGCCGTGCCGGCAAAGGTTTTGTCACGTCGAAGCGGATGGCGCCCTTGCTCGTCGCGTAGCCTTTGAGCTCGCTCTCGAGCCCGGCGACGACGGAGCCGCTCATTGGATAGTAGGCGCAATGGCGCGAGCTCGCTCCGAAGCCCGCCACCAAGCCGCCGGCATCGCGAAAAGCGGGTAATCCGTAACTGAAGCACTCCTCTGCTTGCGGCGCGGCTGCCAGAATGGCCTTGCGGATTTTCTCGAGGGCCATGCCTTGCTCGGCGGGAAGGCGCGCCAGGTAAGCATCGATCGTGTCGGGCTGGGTCATGAGCCGTCCATGCACCGAATCCCGTTGGGCCTCAACGGTTGTTGTCTCACCCCCCCGCACCGCTCAGCCCTTTACGCAGAGAACCTGCTTGAGCTCGGCCACGATTTCGACCAGATCCGTTTGCTGTTGCATGACCCGGTCGATGTCCTTGTAGGCCTTAGGTGCTTCGTCGATGACCCCGCGATCCTTACGGCACTCGACGCCCTTGGTTTGGCGCTCGAGGTCCGCTAGGGAGAAGCTTTTCCTGGCTTGGGTCCGGCTCATACGCCGCCCGGCGCCATGGGACGCAGACTGAAATGACAGCGGGTTGCCCTTGCCGCGCACGATAAAGGACTTGGTACCCATGGATCCGGGAATGATGCCGAGGTCGCCCGCGCCGGCGCGGATGGCCCCCTTGCGGGTCACCAGCAGCGCTTCGTCGAAGTGATGCTCTTCCGCGACGTAGTTGTGGTGGCACGAAATCTCGGCGTCGAAGCAGATGTGGGGCCAGGCCGTGGCCAGCACCCTCTTGACCAGATGCAACAACACCGCGCGGTTTAGCGCCGCGTACTCTTGAGCCCAATACAAGTCGCGGCGATAGGCATCGAATTTGGGTGTCCCCGCGATGAATACGGAGAGATCGGGATCGGGCAGCTCCTGATTGTGGAACAGCCGCTTGGCGACGGCCATGTGGTGCTCGGCCAGTGCCGCGCCGATGTGGCGGCTACCGGAGTGCAGCATCAACCAGACGCACTGTTCGCCATCCAGGCAGAGCTCGATGAAATGGTTCCCGCCGCCGAGCGTGCCGAGCTGCAAGCTCGCGCGCTCGCGGAGCCGTTGCAGCGAGGGCTCGAGCTTTGCGAAGCCCTCGAGCAGGGCCGAGGCCCGAGCGCGGAGCTCGGGGCACGTTTCCCACGCTGCTGCGCGGTGGTGCTCACGCCCGAGCGGCACAGCACGTTCAATCGCGGCTCGAAGCCTTGCGAGATTGTCGGGTAGATCAGCGGCAACCAAGCTCGTCTTGACCGCGGCCATACCGCAGCCGATATCCACGCCCACGGCCGCGGGCGCCACGGCGCCGCGCATCGCTACCACGGATCCGACCGTCGCTCCCTTGCCCAGATGAACGTCGGGCATCACCGCCACGTGGTGCGCTACCCACGGCAAGCGCGCGAGTGCTTTGAGCTGACTGATGACGTCGGAGTCGAGCTCGTGGACGGACGCCCAAAGGCGAATGGGCACGCGGTCACCATTGATCGTAGACGGCATAATCATTGCTCGGGGTGAGCTGGCGTTTGAAATGCGTCGCTCTGGTTGCGGTAGCTTTTGGGGAGGGCAACGAAACGAGCCACCTCGGTGGGTGTCAGGCGTTGGGTCTGCCGGAACGCTCCGCTGTCCGTTTGCACGAACCAGAAGAACGCTTGGCCGCGCTGGCCAACGCGCCGTCCAGCCATCCATGGCCTACCGGCCTGCGCCGCAAGCCAGCGCTCGGCGGGACCGAGCTTGTCTCGGAAGCAGGCGTAAACTTTCTGACGCGGCCGATACACCAGCTCCTCGACCTCGATGGCGGTCCGGAGACGCGCCGAGGTTTGTGCTTCCCAAGAGCGCTCGACGCCATTCGAGTTCCGTCGCTCCCAGCAATTGTGCCAGGCGCGACCGCCTTCGATCACCGTTCGTGCCAGGTTCTTTGTGGACATTTCAACAAGTCTCGGTGGGTGAGTGGGCCTCGTCGTCGTAGCTGGCGGGGTCCCAGCGAAAGTGCAGCTGTGGGCTGCGTTCGAGCGGAAGCGCTTCGGTCAAACGAGCGCGTAGGAACCCACAGGCACCTTCCAATGCGCTCTGCTGTTCGCGGATTCGATTGAGCTCGGGCGAGCTGCCGAGCCTGTACCAGACTCGCGCTCGTGAGCCGTCTTTTGATAGCTCGACTCGAGTCACGCAAGCAGCCTCGAGCCGACGGTCGCTGATTTCACTGTTCAGAATGGAGTTCAGCTCCTCGCGAAAGAGCTCTTGTAGGCGCACACTGCGAATGCTGGTGTGCAACTCGGCCCTTCGAGAGCTTCGATGACGTGGTTTCGCCATGAGCACCTAGAGTTGTGGCGTCGCCGCAAGCGCCGACACCCGTTGTCATTCGCGGGCGCAAGAAACCCTGCGCTCTCGAGCGTTGCCAACCTGCACTTGATGGCAGGCGGCTCTTTGTGGGAAATTTCGGTGCGAACCTGCGCTCCGCAGTTTCGCAGTGAAGTTTCGCAGCCCGAACGTTAACGGCGTTGGGCAGCGGAGACGATCACACGGCTTGGCTTCTCGAATTTCAGCTTCTCGAATTTCAGCATCGGCATCGTCTCCTTTCAGCTCGGGGGTGAACCACCCGAATTTCCTAGATCTGACAGACGGCACCCACCTTGTCAAGCGCGGTCATGGCGTGAGCTCGGGCGCAGTTGCGCGTCCTTTCGTTAACGAAAGGACGCGGCCCCTAGCACCAGCAGCGCCTGATCTACGGCGCCGTCGCTCCTACAAGCACTCCGCTTGGCGTTCGATGTGACACCTCTCGGCGGCCTCGCGCCGCTTCGTCGTTGTTCAGCCGGCAGCCCATCGCGTAACGTTCCACGCCCATGCGAAACGGAATGAACAAGCGATACCTGTTTGGCGCGCTGTCCTTGCTCACCCTGGCAGCCGCCGCGTTCGGTGCACCGTCCAAACCCACCGCGCTGACGCCGATGGCCCCGCAACTGGCGCCAGCGGCGGTGAAGCTCGAGGCCGCCGCTCTGCCGCCCGGCAAGCTACGGGGCTTCGCGGACCTGCACACGCACCCGATGAGCCACCTGGGCTTCGGGCGCAAGGCGCTGCACGGAGCGCCGGATGTCGGGATTTTGCTGCCGGGTCAAACGGCGCGCGGTTGCGGCTCCGGCGATAGCCGGCCAAAGAACATGGCGGAAGCCCTGGGCAACTGTAACGCCACGCACGGCGGTTGGGGCGCGGGGGACAACCCCTGTGGCGATCACCTACGCGCGGGCATCATCAACAACGCGCTCGACGCAAACTTTTGGCACATCGTCGGCTTGGAGCGAAACGCGCACAACGATCACCCCCACCCCGGCTTTCCGGCGTTCGAGCACTGGCCGCACCACAGCAGCATTCTGCATCAGCAGATGTGGTGGGAGTGGATCAAACGCGCTCATGAGGGTGGCTTGCGCGTGATGGTGGCGCTTACCGTCAACAACGAGACGCTGGCCGACGTGTTGAATGGGGCCAAGCCCTATGACGACAAGACGGTCGCCGACGTGCAAATCGACGAGACGATTCGCATGGTCGACGCGCACCGTGATTTCATGGAGATTGCGCGCTCGGCCGCGGACGCCGAGCGCATCGTGAGGGCGAACAAGCTGGCAGTGATTCTGGGCATGGAGATCGACAAGATCGGCAACTTCGGCAAACCAGGCGTGAGGACTGACGAGGCGGCGGTCGTGGCCGAGATCCGGCGTCTGCACCGTAAAGGCATTCGGTACGTGTTCCCCATCCACCTGATCGACAACGCATTCGGGGGCACCGCGGTTTACAAGATGCTGATGAACATGGCCAACCGGAACCAAAATGGAAGCTTCTATTCGGTCATGCACAGTCCGGACGCGAACGTCAGCTACCAGGCGAACTTCGTGAGCAGCGATGCTGGGGTCGACAGCTTCGCTTCGCACGGGTTCTACGCGCTCTTGGGCGCCTTGGGCTTCTTGCCAGCGCCGTGTTTCGACATCACCCACGGCTGCTTGCCCGGGACATGGAAATGCTGCGGCAGCTACTCGAAGACGATGGAAATTCTCTCGCCGACCTTCGACTTTGAAGCGTACAAGCGCATCGCGCCCGGTCACGTCAATTCGAAAGGCCTGACCCGGCTCGGTGAGGTCGCGATCCGGGAGATGATGCGGCTCGGGATGATCGTGGACGTCGATCACATGTCCGAGCTAGCCTTGCGCCGTAGCGTGGAGATCGCGGAGGGGGTGCGGGGAGGATATCCGCTCGTGATGGGGCACAACGGCGTCCGCGAGCGGGCGAGCAACGAACGTGCCGCACCCAAGGACGTGATCAAACGCATCGCGGCGCTGGGCGGCATGCTGGGCGCGGGTACGGCGGAGGTCAATCCAGGCAACTTCATCATCAACTACAAGAAAACGCTGACCGCGCTCCGGGCGGGCTCGCCTGCGGCAGGGCTGGGTCTCGGCACCGACGCCAACGGCTTCGAGCCGCTGCCTCATCGCGGTGCCGCCCACGGACCTGCAAGCCCAGACGTCGTGGTGACCGTGCCGGGCGATGCTTGGAATCAACCGCCGGCGGCGCTGGCGTGCCGCGCTGGCAAGAAGATCAACGTTCGCTCGGCGCGCATCGGCTGCCTGGACATTCAGCGCAGCGCTAACCTGACCGCGTTCGTGGCGCTGTCTTGCAATGGGCGCCAGACGTGTAACTTCAAGGCGCCGAGCGAGAGTGAATATCGCTCGAAAGGCGTCGAAGCCGCGACTCGCTCACACTGCACGCAGGCGATGGAGATCGTCCACCGCTGCTCGGACAGGCCGACCGATGCCACCACCTCGGCAAACTTCTACGCCAGCTTCTTTCGGGAATCGGGCATCAGCACGAAGCAGAAAAAGCCCAACGGCGGGGAGTGGGACTACATCGAGCAGGGAGGCGTCAGCCACTACGGGCTCTTGCCGGAGTTTTTGCACGAAGTGAAGCAGAACGACCGTGCCGTGTTTGAAAGCGTGATGTCGTCCGCCGACGCGGTGGTGCAGATGTGGAAGAAGATCGACTCGGTCAAGTCGGCGGTGGCCTCGGGTCCAATGCCCGGTACCTTTTCGTACACCGCCGATCCCATCCGAAACCTGTGCCCGCACGAGCGAGTCGCCGGGGACGGGGAGTTCAGCGGTCACGGTCCCCAGGTCAAGGGCAGCGTCACGTTGTCCATCGATGCGTCTGGCACGAACGTAAAGGCCAGCATCAGCTTCTCGGCGCGCGAAACCACCGCCGACTGGTCCGAGGTGCGCGGCAGCTGGACTGTAAACGTCGGTGATCCGGCGCCGGCGGGCCTGCGTTACACCGCCATCGCGAGCCCCAAGGTGGGCACCTTCGACCAGGTCTTGACGGGAGGAGGCCGGAACGAGGTCGTCGAGGGTTGCGACGGCGGGGAGCATTGGGTGCCAGTTCGGGCTGGCACGGCCGATTTCGCGCGTCTGGTGCTCGTGGGTGATACCGGCGGGGGGGACATCAGTGGCGACGCCAACTGCAACTGCGACACGCGGCTCGTGAGCCTCGAGATGCTGCCCATGCGCCTGACCTTGGCGCCTCGTTGACACGACACGGCGTCTGAGCCCCATCTCGGGGCTAAATGGTCCGCCACTGCCCTGTTTCGATGACTGGACCCGGCGTTTCTGAGCCGTGGTTCGTTGCGGCGGGTTTAGGCCTAGCAGGGGGAACCGTTCAATCCCCCATGAGCTCGAGCCTGTCGAAGCCGCCACTGGATCCACAAGACCAGAGCATGTTTCGGCTCGGAACGCTCGTAGCCCAGCCCGGTGGTCATCCACTCCGCGTCGCCCAGTCCGACTGCTCGGGCGAGTATGCCTTTCGCCCCACCGCCCCGGACGGGATCATGGGCAAGCTTCGGCCCAGCCTGGGGCAAATCGAAATTATTGAACCGCCCTCGGTCCAGACGGAACACATTCAGGTTGCGCTGTCGATGCGGCCGATCCCGGTCTGGACAGAGGACCCCTCCACTCCTCCGACGTTGAGCGCGCTTTCGGTGCGCGCCCCGGACCCGGTCGAGCTTTTGCCCAGCACGAGGGATCGGGCGGTCCTGATCTTCGTCGAGGGGCCGAACGTGGGCGAAGTGGTTTCCTTACCCCCGGATCAGCTCATCATCGGTCGCAATCGCCAGGCCGGGCTTCACGTCCCCGAGGCCGGTGTCAGCCGCCGCCACGCGCGCATCTGCTTCCATGACGGTGGCTTTCTCATCGAGGATCTAGGGTCCCACAATGGAACGTCCGTCGGCGGGCGCAACGTAGGCGCTGCGAAGCTTCGTGACGGGGATGTGATCCGGCTGGGTGCGCATGTTGCGCTGCGTTTCTCCTTCATGGACCTGCGGGAGGAGATGCTCCTGCGGCAGCTGTACCAGTCGAGCGTCCGCGACGCTTTGACGGGAGCGTTTAATCGCCGCCATTTCTCCGAGCGCCTCTCCTCCGAGCTCGCTTACGCCACGCGCCACAAATCCGAGCTCTCGATACTGCTCCTCGACATCGACTTCTTCAAGGAAATCAATGACAAGCACGGCCACTTGACGGGCGATCGCGTGCTCAAGGATGTCACGCTGGTGTGCAGCCAGCAGCTGCGCACGGAAGACACGTTCGCTCGTTACGGGGGCGAAGAGTTCGTCGTGCTGCTACGGGGCATCGCGCTTTCGGGCGCGGCCCGCGCTGCCGAACGGCTGCGAGTGGCTATCTTTCGCAATGTGGTCGTCGGCCCCGCCGATGCGCCGGTGGGGGTGAGCCTGGGTTGTGCGTCGCTGCGCTGCCTGCAAGAGCCCTCGGAAGAGGGCCTATTCCGCCTCGCGGATGAGCGCCTCTATCAAGCCAAGCGAGCCGGCCGCGGGCGCGTCGTCGGCTAACACCCACTCAGGGCGGTGTGCGTGCAATCTTCTGCTTCAAAGCTGGCGGCAACGACCGATCTAAGAGCGCGAGGCCTTACGACTTGCAAACGCCAATACCGCTTCGAAACATTCTTGTTGCCATCGCCATCCCGCTGACCGCGTGCAGCGCCACTCCCCAGCACCGCGCCGAGCACCCCGACGTGACCGCGCCTCCGGCGCAAGCTCAGCCGAGCAGCGTTTCGGCTCCAGCCGTGGAAACGCCGTCTGCCGGCCCGGCCACAGTGCTCGAGCGCCAAGCTACGACGGAAGCCGAAAGCACCGAAACGAGCGAGGAGGCCCACGCGGGGCACCCCCCCGAGTGCCACGCGCAGGGCAACCTGTGCTTGCCGGCCCCACAGGTCGTCGATCGTCTGTGCCGAGCCGCTCACGTGAGCACCGCAATTCGCCTGTTCGCGAAAAACTCGCCCATGACACGCGGCTACGTGCGCATGCGTGAGGTCGACGCGGTCAACTTGCGGGGTGGCCCCGTGGGCGATACCCGCCTGACGTTCGCCGAGGAGGTGCTGATCTTGGCCCAACATGGCGGCGAAGGAGAGATACAGGTGAGCGGCATGGGCGGTTACGACGTGCTGCGTTGGGACGGGACCTGTGCCACGCTATCCACGGATGAGCTGGTGATGCGGGTGCCGGCGCCACCGCGGCACGCTCCTTTTGCCTGGAATTACATCGACGACGGCATCCAAGCGGCGCTCCTGCAAGACGAGGCGATCCGTTCGGCGCAAGCCACGCAGCGCAAGCGCTGCCGCGGCATGTCGAACAGTCAGCGCTCGGCGTCTTGCCGTGAGGCCGCCGAGCGGCTGAATGAGCGCATCGTGGTCGCCGTTCGCACTGGAATGGATCTGCCCCTCCCCGATTACACACCCTGAGGGAAGCCGTCTGACGGAGCAACGGATCGCGAGCGCTCTGCTCAGCGAATGCGCCGCTCGATGGCGATGCCGAGTCGGTCCATGCGGCGGTACAGCGCTTGCCGGCTGAGCCCGAGCTCTGCCGCCGCTCGCGACACGACCCCAGATGCGCGGGAGAGCGCGCTTTCCACGACGTTGCGCTCGGCCTCCTCGAGGGCATTGCTGGGCCCCGACGCCGCACCGTTGGTGCTAGCCCCGCTTGGGGCAGCCCCTGTGCCGAGCGCGCTCGAGTGGACATTCGCTGGGACGGCGCCGTGCGCACCTGGGCGATCCTGCAGCCCCAGGTGGCTGGGCAGGATTGGACCCGGGCCGCACACCAGCACCGCGCGCTGAACGCGATTGTCGAGCTCGCGTACGTTGCCGGGCCAATCGTGGTGCTCGAGGGCTGCGAGCGCCTCGGATGCGAAGCGGAGCGACCTTCCCGCCGCGTGCCGCGCCAGAAAGTGCTCGGCCAAGAGCTCGACGTCGTCGAGGCGATTGCCGAGTGGCGGGATGGCGAGCTCGATGACGTTGAGGCGAAAATAGAGATCTTCGCGGAAGCGACCGGCCGCGATTTCCGCCTTCAGATCGGCGTTGGTGGCGCTGATCAGCCGCACGTCGGCTTTGCGCGTGGTGCTGCTGCCGAGGCGCTGAAATTCCCCCGTCTGTAGCACGCGGAGCAGCTTCATCTGGCCGTGGAGCGAGAGGTTGCCCAGCTCGTCCAAGAACAGCGTGCCGCCGTGGGCCGCCTCGAAGCGCCCGACGCGGAGCTTGCTCGCCCCGGTATACGCCCCCGCTTCAGCCCCGAACAATTCGGCTTCGAGCAGCTGGTCCGGCAAGCCACCGGCGTTGACGCGCACGAACGCCTGCTCGGCACGGCGGGAGTTGGCTTGCAGGATCTCTGCCAGCTTCTCCTTGCCACAGCCGTTGGGCCCGTTGATGAGCACCGCCGCCTCCGAAGGCGCCACATGCACCGCCAGCGACACGGCCTCATGCATGGCCAGGCTCCGATACACGAGGCCGCATAAATTGAAGCGGCGAGCCAATTCGTCGCGCGCGAGCGCGTCGCGGCTGTTCAGCCTGAGGGCTTCGAAACGCGCCTGGCGCAAGCGCAGCAGATTCTGCACGCCCAGCGCGAGTTTTTGGTCGTCCCAAGGTTTGGCGACGTAGTCGGCGGCGCCCTCCTTGACCAGCGCCACCGCGCCCTCGAGGGAGGACCAGGCGGTCAGCAGGATGACCGGTAAATCCGGGTCGAGCGCTCGAATCGCGCGGAACAGCTCGATGCCCTCGAGCCCGGAGGTGGTGTCCTTGGAGAAATTCATGTCCTGGATCACGACGCCGACGTCTTCGCGCCGCACGATGTCGAGCGCCTCCGCGGGCGACTCTGCCTCCAGGCAGGTGATGCCATGCAGCTCCAAGAGGACCACGAGCGCGGTCCGCACGGCCTGTTGATCGTCTACTATGAGCACATGCGACACGGCGATGCGACCGTCGTCCAGCTGCGGCGTGCCGTCAAGCCGCACTAGTATCGCGTCTCTGGTGCTTGGTCTAGGCTTCGCGCATGTCGCGCAGCACCAGTCGGGACTCGAGTCGTGTGGCCAGTGCCCATGGCGTCCGAGGTGAGCTGATGACGAGCCTGTGCGCGGGCCTCGGAGCAGCCCTGGCCAGCGTCCTTGCCCTTCAGCTCGGCCTGGCCGCATGGGTCGGCGTGGCTGCCGTTGCTTTGGGCGCCGCGGCGGCTGCGTGGTTTTCGTTGAAGCACCGCTGGGTGGGGGCCACGGGCAGGGAGTCGATCGCGCGGGCCAAGGCCAACGAATCGGTGCAAAGAATTAGAGAGCGCATCATTCCCATCATCGCGGACAGCGTACCCGACGCCGTGGTGCTGTTTTCCGACATAGGCACAATCCAGTATTCAAACGTCGTGGCTCGCGACTTGTTCTTCGAGGGTCAGAGCCCTGAAGGTCAGAATTTCATTCGGCTCGTGTCCGCAGCCGCCGCGCCCCTCAGAGAAGCGCTGCTCGGTGAGACCGATCGCTTTTTCAGCGTGGACGTGGAGGGCCGACGTGAGAGTTACCACTTGTCGCGCCGCACGTTCATCGTCGAAGAAGAGCCGCTGACCCTGCTCGTGGTCAAGTACATGACCCGGGAGATCCACCGTCGCGAGGTCGAAGTGCTACAGCGAGTCGTGCGCGTCATCAGCCATGAGGTCAATAACTCGCTGGCTCCCATCAGCTCGCTCATGCACTCGGCTCGCATGATCGCCACCCAGCTACAACATGTCGAGAAGTACCAACGAGTGTTCGACACCATCGATGAGCGGGCCAGCCATCTGCGCAGCTTCTTGGAGGGCTATGCCGCCCTGGCGCGTTTGCCACGCCCGCGCTTCCGCGATACGAGCTGGGCGCACATCTTCGCGCAAGTCTCGACGTTGTATCCGGAGCTCGACTTGCCAGAGCCTCCGAGCGAGCCCGGTTGGTTTGATGGCGGCCAAGTGGAGCAAGTGCTGATCAACTTGATCAAGAACGCGTGTGAAGCTGGCAGTCTGCTCTCCGCCGTCGAGCTCAGGGTGAAAACCGGCGCCGACGGGTCCAGCGAAATTGAAGTGCTCGACCGCGGCCCTGGTTTTTCGGCAGAGGCCATGCAAAATGCGGTGCTCCCGCTCTACACCACCAAACCGCATGGCAGCGGCATGGGGC
The DNA here is from genome assembly GCA_031407405.1 of Deltaproteobacteria bacterium. Classification (GTDB taxonomy): domain Bacteria; phylum Myxococcota_A; class Polyangia; order Polyangiales; family Polyangiaceae; genus SZUA-265. Next base: position 25,205 of record JANOIG010000085.1, on the reverse strand, counting down.
TCGCGCTCAGCCGCGAGGTCGCCGAGGCCCACGGCGGCAGCCTGGATGTCTCCAACCGCAGCGATGGTGGTGGTTGGATTCGAGTGCGCTTGGCGGGCCGAGCGGTGAAAGCCGTTCCGGACGCCAGCCGCTCACGCCTCACTCTCACGCGGGGTTAAAACCAAGCGCGGGCCGATCCGGATTGAGTGGATGGCCCGCGCTGCCGGCTCACTGATTCTTTTCGACGTACTCTTTCAGAGTGCCCATGTTCTTCGATTTGAGGCGAGCGGCATCCTTCCAGAGCGTGTCGCAGCGGCCCTTGCCCCGGTGCACGGGCGGCAGCTTGCGTTTGGGCATCTCCACGCGCCCCCAGGCGTCGTAGCGCAGGCCACGTTGGGCGACGGCTGCCGCATCTACCGGCACGGCCGTGGCCAGCCAGCGATCCATCGCTTGACGGGCCTTGGGTTTGGCGCAGATGCCGACTCGCTTGCTTTTCTTGCGGCTGTCTACGACTTTTAGGGCGTAGGTCGCTCGCACGTCATAGCCGCCGTTCGGCCAATCGAAGTAGGCACGAACCTGATACGAGCCCGGCGTGAGCCCTTCGAAGCGCAGGCTGCCGTCAGTGCCCTCGGTGTAATGCCACTCCGCGTAAGTATTGGTGGGGCTCGACGCTTCGACGATGGTGATCCAATCCGCCCCAGGAGCTCCAAAGCCGCCGAACGTGACTTCGATGTCCTCGTCGGTCAGGTAGACGGGCTTGCGTGCTCGCAACCAGGCGCCCGGCGTCTTGACGTCTCCGCGCACCTTGAATGCCGTGCGAGCCTTGACCGCGTATTGCCCGTTGGGCCAATCAAAGTAGGCTCGGGCCTCGTAGTCACCGGAGGGCAGGCCCCTGAAGGTCAACTCTCCGCTGCTTTTGCCCTCGGTGTAGTACCATTCCGCGTATTGATCGGTAGGTGTCGTGGTGGGCACGACCGTGATCCAATCCTTCGCGGACCCAGAGAAGCCGCGGAACGCAACGCGGATCGACTCGTCGAGGTTGTAGGTCAGCTTGTTGGGCGTCAGCGCTACCGGGCCAGCGCTTGGCGTGGCGGCGGGGGGGGTGGCGACGGGGCTCGCGGCGGCTCCGACCTGGATCGTGGTCTGCGCGCGCACCTGCGTGCCCCCCTTGGGCCAGTCGAAGTAGCCCCGCGCTTGATACACTCCGGCAGGCAACCCTTTGAAAGTGAAAGTGCCGGCCTGCTTGCCCTGGGTATAGAACCACTCCCCCCAGGTGTCCGTGGCAGCGCTGCTCGGCACTACGGTGATCCAATCCTGAGCGTTGCCAGGAAAGGCCTTGAACTCGAGCACGATGGGCTCGTTGGGGGCGTAGGCGGCTTTGTCAGGGGTCAGGCTCTGAGCTCTGGCCACCGATCCCGATGCCAGGGCGACGACCAAGGCCGCGACCCAAACCAACAATTCGTACACGGATTTGGCGCGAGGGCTTCGTTTCGGCTTCTGCTCGGCGTTCATTGCGGTGTTCCTCTCGGTCGTCCTACGCCGGAGCGTAGTGGTCTCTCCCCCGCCTTGTCACCTCTCACGGCCCACGATGAGCGCTCATGCGGCGCGGAGCCGGCGACGTTGAGCCATGTGTCGTCGCTGTTTCAGGGTTCAGCAGGCGCGGGGGTTTCACGATGCACGGGCTCATTCATGTACAACTGCAGCGCTTCGTGGAAAGCCGCCACGGCGCGGCGGCCTGGCGCGAGCTGAATCGCCGAGCAGGGCTCGATAGCCGAGTCTTCACGGCGCTCGAGTCCTACCCGGACCAGGACATGATGCGGCTCGTGAATGAGGCCGCGGGACTGACGGGCATGCCGGCTAGCGGAGCGAGGTGATCACGCGCAGCAGCGCACACCCAGGCTGTAGTCATAGTATTCGAGCGGATGAGCACCGATGCGCGCGGCGCAGCCGGCTTCGGTCTGGCGCGCGTAGAAACCTCCCACGAACACTCCGCTCTCGTCGTCGATCCATTCGTCGAGGTTGCCCACCATGTCGTAGATGGCGTCGTCACCCCAGCGGCTGGTGCAGCGGGGCAGGCTTCCGGTGGGCCGTAGCAGCGGCCCCGAGCCGTCTTCGACCAGGTTCAAGCGTGGGTCGCGGTGCCCGACGGAGGCGTTGCCGTGCAAAATGGCCGCCGGGTGATTTTCGCGCGCGACATTGCAGACTCCCGCCTCGTAGGTGTCCCCATAGGGGTACGACCGATCGAGCTCACCGCGACAGGCGCGGACCCATTCTTCCTCCAGGCATAGCCGCTTGCCGGCGTTCTCACAGGCGGCCCGCGCCACTACGCCATTCAGGTAACCTTGCGGTTGGACACCGGCCAGGCTCTTGGCCCGCGGCCGGAATGCTTCGCGCAATTGCCAGTCGGGCGGGGCGGGGACCTCGAGCGGGCGCGCCGCAGGACCTCCCAAGAGCGCTGCGTGCGCGGCGGGCTCGGCTCGCCACTCTGCATAACTGCTCCGCGTCCGGGCCCGCGTGGGGTGAAAGAACGGTGAAACCGGTCGCTCTCGATCGTGGTCGATGAAGCTGGCCTCGTAGCGATCGATGCAAAACTCTCCCGCCACGTCGACCATCTCGCTCGGGCAGCGCCCAAGGGCAGGGGGCGTGGTTTCGGCTTCGGACCGGACCACTCGGCCCGCGTCGGGCAGATACAACCTCCGGGGCAGGGGAGGAGCGGTGCCGTCGACATCGGGAGGCGGCGCAACTGGGCTCACATCCGAGGATGGCCCGCGTTCGGCTTCAGTTTCGCAGGTGCACCCCCCGAGGCTGACCACCACCGCCACGATGACCGCGCCGGCTCTGGCTCGGTGCCTTCGGCGAGACAAGAGCCCTCGGCTGGGGAGAGCCCTCGGCTGGGCAAGAGCCCTCGGCTGGGCAAGAGCCCGCTCCACGATTTGGACCGGGCTTTTAGGAGCGGCCTCGGTACACGATCAAGCCGTGACTCAAGTCGTACGGCGAGACCGCCACGCGGACCTTGTCACCGGGCAACACGCGAATGTGATGCCGCCGCATTCGACCTGACAGCTGGGCGCGTACCATGGCGCCACCCTGGTCGACTTTGATGGTGTATTGGCCCCCGCCCAAGGCATCCTGAATGACGCCTTCCATCTCCAAAAGATCACCTTTGCTCATGAATGCTGCTGTTTGCCCTTCGCGTTATCGGCCGCGGACCCTGGCACAGCCCAGGGCTTCTTGCAAGCGTCTCCGCAGTTTAATCCAGCTCAAAACCGCGGCAAGCGTGCCCGGGATGCCGGTGCGTCTCGAAGGCCTGTCGGCCATCCCAGCCCTCTGTGGCAGCGCAGAAGTGCCCCACTGGAGGAGCTCTCGAGGCTGCTCTAATACGCGTCGGCCGCGGCGCGCGTGCCCGGGAGCATCGCCAGCGTAATTTCCGGTAGCTCGTTGGGATTGGCCAAATAGCGATAGGCGAGCCAGTTGCCGAGCACGTGGGATACGTAGTCGCGTGTCTCGGTGTACGGGATGCGCGCCACCCAGACGTCAATGGGCAGATCCTTTCCACCTTCCAGCCAGCGCGACACCGCGCTCGGGCCCGCGTTGTACGCCGCCACGGCCACCGGCACTTGGCCGTTCAACAGGGTCAGAAGCTTGGCCAGATAGAACCCACCGAGCTCGACGTTGTTCAGCACGTTCGTTGGCCGGTTCGGGTCGGGCACCCAGGGAGCCCCGGGTTGCTGCGTGATCTCCTCCGCGGCGCGCTGCGCGGTATAGGGCATCAGCTGCATCAAGCCCACGGCGCCCACGGGCGAGACGACGTTGGGCCGGAACCCGCTCTCCTGACGCATCACCGCATGCACCAGTGATTCGGGCAGTCGATAACGCTGTTCCACCGCTTCGACGATGTCTCGATACGGCTCTGGATACGCGCAGCGCCAGGCCCACAGGTTGCTCGCGGAAGGCGGGCTACCGAGGTCATCCGACCTGAGCAGCCCATCCGCCAGCGAATAGCTGCGATAGCCGCGGTCGAGGGCGCCGTACATTTCGCACAGGGCTTGGCCATTGCGCTCGGAATAACGCCGCTGTACCTGCGCTCGCTCGTCGAATAGCGCTCGTTCCGCGTCCGTGTGCAGGCCAATGGCGGCCAGAAACCTGGCCTTTTCCGGCATCTCGGCGGACAGGGCATGCGCCTGCACGCTGCCGCCGAAGCTTTGGGCCTGCAGGCGCGAGCGATGCACCTCGGTGCGGCCTAAATCACGCAGGCGCGCGGCGCTCGCGAGCGCGGCAAACGAGAGCGGTTGCTCCTCGATCACGGCCCGGTAACGTTGGATGGCCTCCAGCATCTTCTTGGGCTCTTCGGTCGTCTCGAGCGCTACGGCTTCCAGATGCGACAACATCGCGCGCCGCTCGGGCCGACGTTCCTTTCGCGCCAACTGGCCCAGCGTGCTGGCGGCCTCGTCGGTGCGTTGCTTGGCTCCGAGCCGGGAGATGGCGAGCTCATAACGGCTCGAGCCTGCGTACTTACCGCCGCCATTCTTGGCGTAGCGGTCCAGATATTGGCTGTATGCCAGCTCGGCCCTATCCCAGCGCCCAAGCCCATACTCGAGGCTGGCGATGCGATAATGCGCCTGCTCGGTGTACCCGCTCGTGGGGTAGCGCCGGGCGAGCTCTCGATACTCTTCGATGGCGCGATCGTCGAAGTTGGCTCGTGACAGCGCGCGCGCCGCAAAAAACTGGTATTTGACGCGGTTGTCCGGGGAGAGCTCGGCGGCTTCCTTGAACCGTTCGGCCGCCTGCAGGTAGCCTTTCCGGGAATGGTAATACGCCCAGGCGAGCGCGCTCGCGATGTCGAGCCGGCTCGGGGCAACACCAGGCGCCGCCGCCAGCCGTTCGCGTTCGCGCAGCGTCTGGTCGAGCATCCCCTCGAGCGAGAAGGTACGCATGCGCTCTAGACGCTGGGTCGTGTTGAGCTTTTGCCCGCTCAGGCGCTCATAGTCGTCATCCGCGCTGGCCGACGCGCCTTCGGTGGGCGCCTCCGTGGCCAGCCAGGCCCAGTCACGCGCTGCCGGCTTGGGCATGCCGCGGGCTTCGAGGATACGAGCCCGGAGAGCGCGCGCGGCGATTTCGTTTCTTCGACCTCGCTTGGACTCGCCTTGCTTGCGAATCTTTTCGACGGCACGTTCGACCGTTTGCTGGGCGCGAGGCAGATCGGCCGCGTTGAGACAGGTGCGAGCCGCCAGGATCAGGTTTTCGGGCGACTGCTCGCGCGTGAAGTATTGGTACGCTTCTTCAAACGGGCCCACCTCCATCTGGCAGTGCGCGCGCGCCGTTTTGATTTCGTCGTGCAAAAGTGGCAAGGCGCTTTCGAGGCCCGCCAGCGCGTCCAGCGCCACCGTCCACTGCCCGAGCTCGCGCGCCGCCACTGCCCGCGCGTAGCGGGCACCCGGCTCGGCGCGCGCCGCCGTTGGCAGCCTGTCGATCAACTCCGCTACGCCAGCCCAGTCCGCGGTCTTGGCCGCGTCTTGCCAGGTGCGCCCGGGGGCGTTCGAGCGGGCGGCGAGGGCCAGCTCGGTCGAAGCCACCGCCAAACGCGCCTCCGCCGAGGCGGGCTCGGCGACGGCCAGCTCGAGGGCGGGGTGGTTCAGTGCCGCGGCAGGCTTGCCCGCGGCGGCTCCGGCGAGGCTCCGATTGACGTGTGTCACCGGTGCGGAAGAGCTCGCCGCTCGAGCGGGCACTTCCTTCGACACGCCCTCAGTAGAACCTGCTCCCTCCGTGAAACCTGCGCCCTCTGTAGAAATTGAAGCTTGCGGAGCGACGGCGCTCAACGCGACCCCGGACAATCCGGAGGGGATGTCTTCGGCTAGAAAGGGGCTCGTGCCCTGCTCCACGGCGAACAAGCGAGAGCACGCGACGCCGGCCAGGGCAAACAGCAACCAGGGCCAGTAGCGCCTCACCGTTGCCACCGTTTTTTCGGCGGTCGGAAGAGTGCCGCGGGGGGACCCGGGACTCGTTAGACTGCTACTGGTGTGACCGCCATTCATCGCAGACCACTACTCACGCCGACCATTGATTCTACCAGCCCCAAGCGTGTGCCGCCCCCACCCCCAGCTGAAACCATGGGAGCCGAACGGAGCTTTCTGCCATCACGAGATGAGCGCTCGCTTGCACACTCATGACCACATCGCGGCTGAGCAGGTAGTCTAGCCCGAAGCGGCCAGACACGCCAAATTGAGCGCGATTTAGCTCTCTTTCGACTCCGCCCCACTCATAAATGCCCAGCCCGACACCCGCGAACGGAACCGCCCGCAACACGTCCCAGCGATACGACACGCCTGGGGCCACGCCAAGGGCCCACGCCGGTTCCCGCGTCGAGCCTACCGGCGGCGCTGATTTGGAGTCAGGCTGGAAAGGATGGAGTGAGGTCAAAACTTGTAGCTCGAAATCAAAGGAATCGCCGAGCCCGTGACGCAGGTAACCTTCGAGGGAAGGGCCGAGCCGCGCACCATCCAGCCAGGCGGCTCCGAGGCGTCCGCCGGCCTGCCACTGACCGGCCGCGGCATGTGCGCGACCCGCGGAGGCAACCACGGCCAAGCACATACAGGCTAGCACACGGCCTCGCAGAAACCAGCCGCGCGCAGCCGAGCATGGGCAAGAACGACACGTCGTGTGGGTGTGTCGTTCCATCATGGCACTTACGCTTCCGATCACGGACATGCTTTGCCTCACGTGTGCCGCTTCGCGGCAGGCCCGCTCGACGCCTGGGGCTGCGCCCGCGGCACGATGGCAGACAGCATGCGCCCGCTCGCTTGCCCATCTCGACGATGAGAGAAAAACCAGGCTGCGTCGCCGTGAGTGCAGCCCGGTACTTGCTCGATTTGAGTTGGATCGAGCCCGGCGTCGACGAGCTGTGCGCTCACGATCTTGCCCAGCTCCACACGGGGTTTTTGACCGTGCGCGCGCCGTACCACCTGCGCGGCGGAGCTGGCGCTCGCAAGTTGGCTAGCCACGTCTTCTCCGACCTCGAAAGCGCTGGCGCTGATGTGTGGACCGATGACGCCGAGGAGCGCATTGGGGCGGCTGCCCAGCGCCAGCATGCGCTCGAGGGCCGCCGAGACGACGTGGCTCACCACACCGCGCCAACCGGCGTGAATCGCCGCGACGCGGCCACTCTCACGGTCGGCGAGCAGGATGGGGACGCAATCTGCGGTGCGCACGGCGCAGCCGAGCTGTGGCTCGCCCGAAACGATCGCGTCGGCGGTTGCCGCCGCCACGCCGCCCGGAATGTGCCCTCGGTCGAGCACTAGCACTCCGTTGCCGTGCACCTGGCGGGGCACGTACAGCCGTTCGGGCGCGAGACCCAGCGCGCCCGCCGCCCGCCGCAGGTTCTCTTGGACGTGATCCGAGCGGTCCCCGACTTCTGGGGACAGGTTCAGTGATTGGAAGGCGCCCTCCGAAATTCCGCCCCGCCGGGTAAAGAAAGCGTGGACGAAGCCCGCTCGCGTGAGCAGCTCGCTCTGCAAATAGTGATTGGCATCCATGGGGTTTCGGCTTTTTCTCGGGTTGCCGGGGGGTTCTCGTCGCAGCCGCAGAGTTCTGCTATTCAGGTCGACACATGCGGCCCTCCGACCCCTTCCTCCAGCGCGAAATCCTCGGGGGTGAGTTTCGTATCTTGGAGAAGATCGGAACGGGGGGAATGGGTTCGGTCTATCGAGCTGCGCAGCCGGCGATGTCGCGCACCGTTGCCATCAAGATTCTCCATCCTCAGCTCGCCCTGCGTAAAGACCTCATCTCACGTTTTCGCCGTGAAGCCAGGGCGATGAGCCAGCTGACCCATCCGAATACCGTCAAGGTCTTCATGTATGGCCAGCTCGAGGGGGACAATTCACTCTACATCGTGATGGAGCACCTCGAGGGACAGAACCTCAGTCGCGCGGTCAAGCGAGAAGGGCCTCTCTCCACCACGCGTTCGGTCGGGATTCTGATTCAGGTCTGTGGCGCCCTGCAAGAAGCCCATGAAAAGGGCATCGTGCATCGGGACCTCAAGCCGGAGAACATATTCCTGTGCCGCCACGGGGGGCTCGTCGATTACCCGAAGGTCCTGGATTTTGGCTTGGCGAAGATCACCGAAACGGAGATGCGGCCGGGCTCGATTCAGCTGACCCAGGAAGGGATGGTGTTTGGTACCCCCGAGTTCATGTCGCCGGAGCAAGCGCAGGGCAAGGTGCTCGACTGCCGCAGCGACATCTATTCACTGGCTGTGATCCTGTACGAAGCGTTGACCACGAAGCTGCCGTTCAGGGCTCAGACGCCGATGGATTACTTGCAGAAGCATGTGCTCGAGGCGCCCATTCCGCTCGACGCGCGGGTGCCCAATCTGACGTTCCCCCTGGGCCTCGATGCGGTCATCCAGCGCGCGTTGGCCAAGCGGCGTGAGGATCGCTACGCGAGCGCCAACGAGTTTGCCGCGGCCCTGCGCCCCTATGCGGAGCCGTACCACTCGCATCTACCGAGCCGGCCGCCTTCGATGGCGGCGCGGTCGAGCCAACCTTTGCCGGTACAAGGGCGCCTGCTGCAGTTTGCGTTTGTTGCTGCCGTGTTCTTGCTCGTGGGGGTCGCCCTGACCGCGGTTGCCCTCAAGCTCGCAGGGAGGTGACTCGGTGTCTCGCGCACCCGAGGCAGTCCCGCCCGAGCCCTTGGGCGAAGGCCCGAGTGGCATCGAGTCCAGTCGGGGCGGGCCGAAGCGGCCCGGTGATGCCAGCGGTTTGAGCCTCGAGCCCGATGATCGAGCGGCGCGCTGGCGTCGCGGGCTTCTGCTGGCGCTGGCGCTCGTTGCGGGGGCGTTGGCTTTTTGGGCCGTCGTGGTCGGCGTGGCGCTGCTCGTCATCGTGCAGCACTACTCTGAAGGGCTGCCCAGCGTCGAACGCCTGAAGTCCGGCTATCATCCACCGCAGGTCAGCCGCATCTTTGCCGCCGATGGAATCAAGGACGATCCCGCCACCCCGGGCGTGGACGAGGGCTATCCCGGTACGCTGCTCTCGAGCGTCTTTACCGAACGCCGAACGGTTGTGGCGTTCTCGGAGATCCCGAACGCTGCCAAGCTGGCGTTTCTGGCGGCCGAGGACGCGCGTTTTTACGAGCACGAAGGGCTCAACTATCTGGGGGTGCTGCGGGCCATGTGGGCCAATTTGCGCGCGGGCCGTACCGTGCAAGGGGGCAGCACCATCACTCAACAAGTGGTGAAGAACATCCTACTCGACCGCGAGCGCACCTACCGCCGCAAGGTGCGTGAAACGATCCTGTCGCGGCGCCTCGAGCAGCACCTCACCAAAGATGAGATTTTCGGCCTTTACCTGAACCACATCTATTTGGGGCACGGGCGTTACGGTATCGAGGAAGCGTCGCGCTACTATTTTGGTAAGCACGCGGCCCAGCTCGACGGGGCGGAGGCGTCATTGCTGGCGGGGCTGGTGGCCTCTCCCGAGCGATTTTCGCCACGCAAGGTGCCGGAGCGCGCGCTCTCGCGGCGCAAGTACGTGCTCGAACAAATGCTGGCCAAGGGTTTTGTCACTCGAGAGTTCTTCGACACGCTCACGGCTGCGCCGTTGCATCTGGCGCCGGAGGTCGACACTCAGAGTGGGCTGTGCCCCGAAGCGGTGGAGGTGGCCAAGGAGGCGCTCGCGGTCGCTCAGAAAGGCGGCACGAGCCAGGGGGGCTATTCCGTGACCACCACCATCCAGCCGGAGCTGCAGGTCGCCGCCCGCCGCGCGGTCCGCAAGCTGCTCAGCGACTACGCCGATCGGCATGACCTCTGGCCCCCCTACGATAGCAAGGCCATCAAGAGCTGGGGCAAGCCGTGGCAGGGTAAACCGAGCCCCCACCGCGTGTACGTGGGGACGGTGCAGTCGACCGATGATCAGACGGGGCAAATCGTCGTTCAAGTGGGCGACGTCGCGGGCCGGGTCACGTTGGCCGATGAAGAGCGCTACAACCCGAAGCACCTTCCACCCAGTCAATTTGCCGCGGTCGGGGCCGTCTTGCGCGTCCGCTTTCTGGATGCGCCCGACGCCGACCATCAGCCACGGCTGCGCCTCGAGCTCGGCCCTCAAGCGGCCCTGGTCGCGGTCGACGTGCGCAGCCGCGACATCGTGGCTTTGGTGGGCAGCCACGAAGCGTTGCCGGGGACGTTGGATCGTGCGCGCCACGCTCGGCGTCAGCCCGGGTCGTCTTTTAAGCCCATCGTGTTCAGCCAGGCTCTGCGCACGCACCTGGTCACCGCCGGTAGCGTGCTCGACCTCGAGCACAAGGGGCGCGGAGTCACGGCAGAGCCGCCCTTCAGGATCAGCGTCAGGAATGCGCTAGCCCAAAGCAACAATGAGGCGGCCGTGCAGCTATTGCGAAAAAGCGGGCCGCAGCAGGTCGTCGATTGGGCAGCGCAACTGGGTATCGAATCCAAATTGGGTGCCGACCTGTCCTTGGCGCTCGGCTCCTACGAGGTGACACCGCTCGAAATGGCGAATGCTTTTGCAACTTTTGCCAGCGGCGGCTATTTCGAGCCGCCCCGGCTCCTGGCGGCGCTTTCTGCTCCCAACGGCGACCCCCTCCCGCTGCCCGAGCGAGGCGAGCGCCGGCGCGTCATGTCGGCGGAGGAGGCTTACTTGATCACCAGCCTGCTCGAGAGCGTGGTCAAGACGGGTACGGCGCGTCAGGCGCTCGGCATCGGGCACCCCGTCGCCGCCAAGACGGGGACCACCAACGAGGTCAAGGACGCTTGGCTCGTGGGCTATACGACGGAGCTCAGCGCCGCGGTTTGGGTGGGGTTCGATGACACCCTGCCGCTCGGTCAGCAGGAGTCCGGGTCGCGCACCGCGCTGCCGGCGTTCGTCGATTTCATGAAAGCAGCTCACGAGGGGCGTCCCCACAGCGAGTTCCCTCGTCCGCCGGGCATCGTGGTCGTCAACATCGATCCGGAGACCGGCTTGCTCCCCAGGCCAGGTCAGGCGAACGTCACGGCCGAGGAGTTTCTGGAAGGAACCGTCCCCGAACACTCGGCCCCTGAGCCCGTACCTGACAAGCTCACGGAAATGCCCTATAAGCCCGAGCCAAGTGACCCACATGAGCTTCCTCCGTAGTTGCCGTCGAGTGTTGGGCGGCTGTACCCCGTTCGCAGCCAGTGCTCTCTTCGCAGCCAGTGCCGTGCTCGCCGCTTGTTCCAATCCCCAAGCCCCCAGTAGCCCGGGTATCGAGCTCGGGGCTCCCGGCACCAGTTGGGCCGCCAAGAACGACGAGCAGAGGTTCGGCTTCATGGCAGCGCAGGTGCACCCGGTCATGAAGGAGGTCTTTCAGCGTTACGATGCAGACCTGTCGGAGTTCGAGTGTAGCAATTGCCATGGCAGCAGCATGGAGCAGATCGATTACGCCATGCCGAACCAGGCCCTGTATTCGCTGCCCAAAGACAGGCCCTATGACGATGCCATCGACTATGACGACGAGGTCGCCGTGTTCATGATGACCAAGGTCGCTCCAGCGCTCCAAGAGCTACTCAACAAAGGCGAGGGCCCCCCGACCAAGGTGACGTGCTTCAGCTGCCATCCGGTCTCGGACTGAGGCATGAAGTCTGTCAGGAATCACGGTTACAGGAGCTTCGTGTCCGGTTTGCAACAGCTACTGAAGTCTGCGCTGCTGGCGGCGCCGATCATGGGCCTTGTCATGGGCCTTGCGAGCTGTAAGGCGGACGAAGCTCCGGCGCCGGCAGAGACAGACACACAGGCCGAGCCCGAGAAGAAGCCGGCCGTGGACCAAAAAATCGCGAACGCCGTGGCCGCAGCGCAAGCCAATGCGCAGGCAACGAGCCCCTCTGGGGCGGGTCAGGTCGCTCCACCCGCGGATGGCATCATCGGCGTGGAAGCGGCCGCACGGGAGGTCGCGCCAGGCAGCGCCGCCCAGCTGGTGCTGGGCGCCGAGGGCGGGAGCCCACGCTTGCGCCTGGGTGCCGAGCGCAGCGCCGTGAGCAGCGCTCCCACGGGTAAGCTGCAGCTGAGCTATCGGTCCGGCGGCAGTGTGATGCCGACGATCGAATTCGATCTGAAGGTGAAAGTCGCGGCACCGGCCTCTGCAGCGCCGGCTTCGGTCGTTGATGGCGCCCAGGCCAATGTTCCAAACGGCGCTTCCCCGACGGCCGTGCTGACGCGGTTCAGCCTAGCCAATGCCCGTCCGGCTGCAGACCAGCCCGGCCGCTTGCCGGCAAATGCTCGAGCCGAAATCTCGAAGCTCAACGGCAGCTCGGTGGAGTTGGTGAGCACTCCCCGCGGCGCGCTTTCGGGTCAGCGTTTTCAGCTCGCGGGGAACAACCCCGACTTGCAGCCCCTGGTGGCGGGTAGCGCTGACGCGCTGACCTCCGTCGTCTTGCTCTATCCGGACGTCCCGGTCGGCGTCGGGGGGTTTTGGATGGTCAAGTCACGCGAGGCGGCCAATGGCACCGAAGTGATCGCGTATCGCATGGTGCGAGTCACTGAGCTTTTGGGCGATGTGGCTCGCCTCAGCGTAAACACGCGTCGTTACCTGGTCAACACCAGTCTGCCGCTCGAGGGCCTGCCGCCGCACCGGGTCCGCAAGTTCGAGAGCGAGGGCAATGCCACCTTGAGCCTGCGCGCCGGCTCGGCCTATCCGGAGCAAGCTGAGCTCCAAGACAGCTTCATGGCGCTCGTCGCCCCCAGTGATCGCCCCAATCAAGCCGTGCCGGTGCAGTCCGAATTCAGCGCCAAGCTGAGTTTTATCCCTTAGCGTTACGCGCGTTACGCGAGGAGCTCGCTGAGCAGGTCGCGATTTAGGCTGGGGTCGCCGAAATCTGAGATCGGATCGCCGCCGGCAGTGCGCAGACCTGCCGCCGTGCCGAGCGTGTTGAGCAGACGGGCGTGGTTGGTCTTCGTGATGTCGCCGCCGTCGAGCTTGACGAACTGGCCCTGCTTGAGGAACCCGCCTGCGCTGCCGGCGATCAGGACGGGACAATTGATGTTCGAGTGGCCCGGGCCGTTGCCGAGGTCGTTCAGCCAGATGGCCATGCCCGCATCGAGCAACGAGCCTTCGGGGAACTCGTAGGCGGCGAGCCTGTCCAGCAGGTGACGGAACGTGGCGGCGAACTGCACATCGACTTTGTGGTGCAGCAGATCCGAGCCGGCGATGATCGAGCCGGTGCTGTTGTGGCTTTGACGGCGGTGCGAGATGAAATGGAAGTTATCCATCAGGTTGCCCGTCTCCGGGTCGCGGTACTGCGAGTTGCCGTCGTTGCCGTTGCCCACCTGGATCGCGACGGAGCGCGTAAATCCGCACGCCACGGCCAGCGCCGCCAGGTCCATGTGCAAGCGGGCCGTGGCCAGCACCACGTCACCGTTATTGCTGGAGCCGCCTGTGCTGGCATCTAGCGCCTGCTCCTCGGCCTCGCTCAACCGGCAGCTCAGCGAGATCTCCAAGTCTCGCACGCTCGACAGGTGCAGGTCCAGGCGCCGCCGGTCGGCGCTGCCGAGCTCGGGCCGCGCGAGCAGAGCTCCGAGCTCACCGCGCACTAGATCGTTGATGCTCTGCTGGCGGCGGCTTTGGATGAGTATGGCTTCCTGCGATGCGCCGGCCGTATTATCGCCCGCGAGCACCTGGTACGCGCTCTTCGGGTCGACTAGCGCACTGCGCCGGTTGCCGGCGCTTCGATAGGAAATACACGGCCCGCCGAGCCAGCCGCCCACACTTCCCGCGTACAAAAATAGTGACTCGTTGCCGCTTGGATTGAGCTCACGACCGATGCGGTGATCGAGCGACTCGCCAGCCGCTTCCGAGTTACCGCCCTGGCCGTCGATGGTTGGGCCGCGTGCCGTGAGCAGTTGCAGCGCACCACGAGCATGGCCGTCACCATAGGCGAACTGGCGCATGTTCGTGTTGCCGACGATGAGCAGGCGATTGGCGTAGCTCGAGAGCTCTGCAGTCGCGCGCCCCTCCAGGTTTTCGGTGGTCAGCGCGCCGGGGTTCCGTGGCCAGAATCGCTCCGGCTCAAAACCGAGCTCGGTGGTGGTCTGGATCGCGGCCACGCCGTTGGCCTGACGAAAAAATATGGCAAAGGGCTCGACGCTGGGCGCCTGCGCGCGCGCACTCTTGGTCGACAGTCCCTCCAGGAACGGCAGCCCCAGGATGGCTCCGCCCACGCCCTTCAAGACACGGCGACGAGACAGCTTCGACTTCATGGCAACTCCTCGGCGCTGCGGCGGGCAAACGCGGGTGACGTGGCGATGTGTCCGACTAGATCGAGGATCGATGCTCCCGCCTCGGAGGCCTGGTCGAGCGCGTTGACGAATGTAGCGTCTTCCGGCACGCGGTTACGTCCGAGCGCGTATTCGAGCAGGTGCGTGACGAAGCACCGGTGCGCCTCCTGGCTAGTGGCCAGCGCGGCGCTGAGCTCGAGCGAGTTGTTGATGTCGATCAGGTCGCCGTCCAGGAGGGGAGTCGAGGTCGCGTCCACGACCACGCCGTTGTCCAGCGTGCGGTAGGCACCCACCGCGTCGAAGTGCTCGAACGGAAACCCGTACGGATTGATCAAGGTACTGTGGCAACTGCGGCAACCGTCCGTGCTCTCGGTGTGGTTCTCCACGGTGGCGCGATTGGTGGCCTGAGCGACGGGCGGGGGCGGCACCACGTTATCGGGCGGTGCGGAAATCAGGCGGCACAACAAGCGCTTGACCAGAAAGACTCCGCGATGAATGGGGTCGCCGTTGGTGCTATTGGCGTTGGACGCCAAATACCCAATCTGGTTCAAAAAGCCGCCGCGCTCTGCCGGATTGAGGCTCACCTTGACCAGCTGGGTACCAAAGGTTCCCTCTAGTCCGTACACTCTCGCCAGGTCGGCATTGGCGAACGCCGAGGTAGACGTCATCAGGTCGGCGTACCCGCCGCGCTCCTCGAAGGCGAGGTCGCTGAGGAAGGCCTGCGCCGCTCCGCGCACCGACGCACCGAATTCGCTGGGCACGTCAGGGTAAATCTCCGGCGAGGGAGACAGCTCCGAATAGTCTTCGAGATCGAACAGCTGCTCGTGAAAATGCTGCAATGCAGGGCGGGCGGACGGCAGCGACAACAGGCGCTCCACTTGGGCGCGTACACCAGCGGCATCGAGCTGGTCGGCGCGCGCCGCTTCGAACAGCGCCGCGTCGGGCATGCTGTTCGTGATGAAGTAGCTGAGGCGCTGCGCCACTTCCCAGCTCGACAGCGCAATGGCTCCGTCGCTGACCGCGCTGCTCATTTCGACTCGGTACAGGAAATTCGGAGACTGCAGAAAAGCGTCGATCAATAATCCCACGCCGGCCAGCAAGGGCGAAGCGTCCGGATCCAGAGTCGCGCCTTCTGCGTAAAGCTGCATGTAGCGGTCGACTTCGTCGCTGGCGAGCGGACGGCGAAAGGCTCGGGCTCCGAACTCCACAATGAAGGCGCGTGCGCGCGCAGCGGGTTCCGCCGAGCTCGGGGGCAGCACGCGCTCGAGCAGCACGTTGTTGCTCACCACGCTCTCTGCCAACGCCGCGGCGGCGCGCGAGTACGCGCCAGTGAGGGCCTGATCGATGGCCAAAGAACCGCCGACGTTGTCAAACACGAAGCTGGCGCCCAGAGCGTCGCTCGGGAACGTTGCACTGTGACCACTCGGTCCAGCCAAATACAGCAGGTCGCGAACGCTGTTTTCCCATTGCACATGGGTCAGACGGGCGAAGCGCGTCGTGGGTGCAGGTGGGCCCGGGTCGTTGCTCGACCCGCCCTGGGCGGTGGAACCGCCCGCTCCGCCTGCGCCAATGGAGGCTCCACCGACGCCGTCGGGAGTCGTCTGGACGTAACCACATGCCGTCAAGCCGAGGCTCAGCAGCGCCATCGCCGCGTTGCAAACCCGAGCCGAGCGATGTGCCCGCGCTTTGTTCACAGCCTTGCCGTGCGCATTCATGCCAAGCGTGAAGAACGGATCTGAGCTGGGAAGCTTGAATTCTGCGCAATACGCATAATTCACCCCTGGGTGCCGTTGCACTCGGGAAGCGTCCTTCCCGGGGACGTTCCATTTCGAGATCGCACGTTTTTTAATGTTAATTCGTGCAGGTCATGGCCGGCATGCGCGCCTGAACGTGTTGAGCCAAGGTCACGGAACCCTTGGCTCAGCGGCGACTCGGGCCTTTCCCTGTTCCGAGATCCGGTGCATTCTGGGGCGCCCGAGGTAGATCATGTCGGATGAGCTCGAGCAGGCTTCGCTGACCGTTCATTCCGTCCCGGAAAGTGCTCGATGAGCCGTGGCGGCCTCACAGGCGGCGTGCCTCGACGGGGTCGGCTGGTGTGTGCGTGGCTGTTACCGGTACTGGCTTCCGGTGTCCCGTTTCCGGTGCGTTATGAGGTCGACTACATGAGAGTCTTCCAGGCACAGTGACGGCGTGGAAGAGCTAATCACGGGTGTCGCTCATCTCGGAATTCGGGTCGCCGACCTGGAACGGTCGCGCGCGTTCTACGAGGTGCTCGGTTTCGAGCTGACGGGCGGCCCCTTCGGTAGTGAGCCGGTCGCCATTCTGCAACATCCGTCCGGCGTCGAGATCAATCTGATTATCAACGCGGAGCCCGCTCGTGACCATAACGTGCTGATGGACGAGGCGACCAAGTACGCCGGCTACACGCACGTTGCGCTCAGCTGTAAGGACATTGCTCAGGCGCAGGCCCAGCTCGAGCAGGCGGGTATTGCCATCAGCGGTGGCCCCGTCACGTTCCCGACGGGGCACCGTGCCATCTTCGTCCGCGACCCCGACCGAAACGTGATCGAGCTGAACCAGTGTCCCGAGTCCAAAGCTCGCTAGCAAATTTCTGCGGCCCCTGACGGGGCAAGGGCCGCAGAAATTTGGCGAATTGGTCAGCCTTGACTCGAACACTCCTTGTTTTTGGGCCCGAATCTCTGATTCGGGCCAGTGTCGTTGCGAGTCGAAGGTCTGAAGACGATCTTAATAAGTCAGCGGGAAAAAGCCTCCGGCCGTGATCAGGAAGAGCACGCGCAGGCTGGCTTGATAGTACCATTGGTCGTCGAGCGTTTCGTACGCCTCCCACTCGGCCACGTAGGCATCGAACTTGGGTTGGCTGACGGCGAGGCCGCTCAGTGACAGTGAGCCGAGGAAGGCGCTGTTGCGCTTTTCGGCAAAGCTCTCGTCATCGGCCATGGCCGTGATGCCGCCCCGCGCGTCGACGGTTTGGCTCATGCGCTGTAGAAAGTTTCTAGGATCCGCGTTGTTCGACCAGGCGAGGTCCAGCGCGATGCGCCACGGGGCACGCACGGCTTCGTAGCCGTATTGGCCCCGATCACCATCGTCGGCGCGACCGTCATAGCCCCAGTCCGGCAGCAGCCCACCCGTCGCATCCTGCATGCCGCGCAACATTTCATATGTGTCGCTCGCAAACTGGTTCCAAAATTCGGCGCGCTCCGGCTGAACGAGCGCGAAGCGCCGATAATAACCCGGAGAGAAGTACGACGGATTGACCACGTCACCGCAGCCGCCCCAGGCGTCGCCGGGCTTGAGCACGATCAGACCGTCGTCACAGATTTGGGTCTCGTGAGTTCCAATGGCAGCCACCAGCTCGCGCGCGTCAGCGGCGAAGCCACCGTAACGACTGTCTGCCAACACCAACGCCATGGCCGCATCGAGATCGGCGTCGGAAGCGCCGTTGCCGTCAATCTGTCCGCCGCACGGTGCGTGCAGCCAGTTCATGACACCATTGCCGTTGCGGTGTTCGCGATAATACTGCCAGAGGCCGTCAAACGCGGGACGGTCGCCCATGGCAACGGCGAGCAGCATGCCGTAGGCAATGCCTTCGGACGCCACCTGCTCCGAGCCCGTGTAGTCGTTCTTCAGAACGTAGACCGAGCCATCGTCGCAGCGCTTGAAGAAGCGGGCCTTCCACTCCAGATAGGCGCGCGACACCTTGGTCTCGGTGATCAGCGCTGATACTGGAGCATTCCAAGCGCTGGCGCGAACCAGCCCGTCCATGCCCTCGAGCTGTGCGAGCTCGGCAGCGCTGAGCGGCGGCTCTTCTGGCAGCATGACGTTGGTTGCGGGCGGCGCGTCGTCCAGCTCTGACGTATCGACCGGCGCGGTTACCGCCTCAGCGCCGCCCGCGGCGGTGTCGTTGCCAACCGCCGCCGGGGCCATGGCATTGGTGGCACTGGGCGGTGGCCCCTGGAACGCAGGCAGGCTCCCCGAAGCGTTCGCCGACGAGGTATCGGGCTGCACGGTGCAGCCGCTGGCGCCGAGCACGAGCGCGACGCAGATCGAAACCCTGCGCGACGAGCCACCCCCTGCTGGCCCGTTACACATCTCTTGATTCAACATCGGCTGGCTCCGCATCAATCCTCGTTCCAATCACGTCGCGACACGGCGAAGCGCTCGGCGACAGCCTACTAGATAGCATGTCTGATCTGGGAGGACTCGTTTTCATGTCAACTCTACGGCTGACGCAAAAGAGGAGTGGCTTTGAGGATTTCTCAGATCGCACCCGGCCGGGTTCGTGTACCCGAAGCGTTTATTCGGGACGCTTGTCGGCCATCACTCGCGAGGCTGCGCTGACGACGCTGGTCGCCAGTCGATCGACTCGATCACGGAAAAATCCGCCAGCTCTTCACATACGGCTTCGAGCTTGAGGCGATCTGCACCGCGGTAACGTAAGTCGTCGAGCGATTCAGTGAGCGGCACGTCGAGTCGCAGTGTCGCCAGATCGCGGTAGAGCAGGGCCAGACGAAAGTGGCTCTCGAGCTCCTGTGCCAGCGCGCGCGATCCACGGAGTCGCACCTCCCAGCGAGAGGCGTCGTGCGGTATTGCTTCGAGATGCGCGTAATGCGCTAGCAGTGTCGACGCAGCTTTTTTGCCCCAGCGTGGGATTCCGGGAATGCCGTCCGCCGTGTCGCCGACGAGCGCCAGGTAGTCGGGTATCGACGCGGGTGTGATACCAAACTTCTCGATCACCTGGCTCTGGCCAAACACGCGTTCACGCATGCGGTCCCACACGACGATTCGATCGGCTTGCACGCATTGCATGAAGTCTTTGTCGGGGCTGCAGATCAGCACCTGCTCGACCTGCGGGTCTCCAGACAGGCGCAGCGCTGCCGTTGCCAACGCATCGTCGGCTTCGAACTCCGTCATGGGCCAGGTGACGATGCCCAGCGCCTCGCACACGCGTTCCGCCAAGCCAAACTGACGGAACAGGTTCGGTTCGATCCCCTCGCTCGTCTTATACCCGGCGAACAGCCGGTTACGGAACGACTCGATGCAATGATCGAAGGCACACGCGACGTGCGTCACTCCGGGCTCAGCCAACAGGCGCCTGAAGGCCCTGAGCAACCCTTTGGAGGCCCCCACTTCCTGCCCGCCTGCGCCCAGGGACGATGGCCAGGCGTAGTAAGCTCGGAACAGCTCGTACGTCCCATCCACCAGATGAACTTTCACGCTCTGACCCTAGCCGAAAAACAGGTCGTTTGAGCCGTGTCGCGCGTCTCACCTGCCTCGGCCCCACGGTCGAAGCGGCTCGTTCGCGGCGTGCACTTGCAGGCATCGATTTGATAACACGGGCTTTGGGGACTAGTAGGCCGCCAACGCCGCGACTATCCTCGCCCGCATGCGCGCGCTTGCTTGTATTCTCAGCTTGCCTTCGATGTTCAGTCTCCGTGCTGGGTTGACTCTGATGCTGGGGGGCATCGTGTTACTGGGGGGAGTGCTGCCCGGTTGCACATTGATCACGGACGTGGACCGCCAACGTATTCCGGTGCCCCCCGATCCAATCTTCCCCGAGATGGAAGCCGGAACGGGAGAGGCAAGCAGCCCCCATCCCCCCATGGACTCGGGAGGGGCTGGGGGCGGGCTCGATGCGGCGCCTGACGCGGAGGTGGCGGTTGACGCGGGGGACGCAGGTGCCGATCCGGAACCCGACGCCAGCGGCGACGGCGGCTGACATGGCCGATGCGGGAGCTGCCCGTTCTATATCGCGACGCGGCGCTGCTGGTCGTGAACAAGCCATCGGGCATGGCCGTCCACCGTGGCTGGGCCACGGACAAGGTTACTGCGCTCAGCCTGGCGCGTGACATCGCTGGCCAGTGGGTGTACCCCGTGCACCGGCTCGACCGCAGCACGAGCGGCGTGCTCGCCTTTGCCTTGAGCCCCGAGGTCGCCGCGCGAGTGCAGGAGCTGTTCACGGCCGACGTCGTTCACAAGCGCTATTTGGCGCTAGTGCGCGGCAATGCGCCAGAACACGCGCACATCGATCACCCGATTGCCAAAGACAAGGGCAAGCCCAAGCTGCCGGCGTTCACCCGCATGTGCAGGCTCGACAGCTACCAAATCACCGACGACGTGAGCGGAGCCTCGCGACGCTACTCCTTCGTGGAGGCCGAGCCCCTGACGGGCCGCCCCCACCAGATCCGCCGGCACTTGAAGCACATCAATCACCCCATCATCGGCGACGTGCGTTACGGCAAGGGGGAGCACAACCGGCTGTTTCGGCGTCGGTTTGGCCTCGAGCGCCTGGCGCTGCACGCCGAGCGGTTGAGCTTGCCACACCCAATCGACGGCACAGAGCTCAGCATCACGGCTCCGCTGCCTGATGATTTGCGGCATGTCCTGTCGGCTCTCAGCGCTGAAACCGCCGCCCTTGCGATCTAACGGATGTTGTCGGCGCCCAATACCAGCAACGCTCGCTCTGGCCCGAACGCGTCCGGGCTACCGCCGTGCACGATCAAGATATCCTGATAGCCATCGCCGTTGGCGTCGCCGTTTGCCGAGACGCCCAGACCCATCCAATCCCGACGCTGTCCGCGCAACACGGCATCATCTGCATCGACGAGCAGCTCGGCCGCGCGCGGCCCTACGACGCCGGGTAACAGAAACACTGCGCCGGTGCCCGCGAGCGAGCCCGGCTCTGCGGGGTCGCGTGCTGCGCCGAGCACGAGATCGAGCCGCTCGTCACCATTGACATCGCCGACCGCGAGCTCATGCGTCCCTCCCGAGAAAACGTCATTGGGCCCTGTGAGTAGAATGGGCTCTTTGCTCCCGGGCACGGTTTGCGGGCCATACATTTCGATCGACCCCTGCGCTCGAACCGACCCGCCATAGACCAGGCCGACCTGGTGCGTCGACGTGTCGACCTCGGCGCGAGTGAAATCAGTGAACTCGACGATTGTCGTGAACTGTCCCAGGTCGGCGTAACCATCTGCATCCCAGTCGCCCATGCTTCGGAGGCTCCGCCCCTGAAAGACAGCATCGGGTTGAACCGCTTCGTTTTGGCCGCTCCAGGTGTCCGCGCGCCCGTAATAGAGCGCCGTGAAGCTTTCGTCGTTGCTGATCAGCAGGTCTTCGTAACCGTCTGCATCCAGATCACCCGCCCGCGCCGGCACCGCACCCGAAAATGGCGCCCCGCCCGCCGCTACAAAAGTAGCGGCGCTGGCGTTGACCACTGACCCCTGACCAAACGCCTCGGCTCGACCCAAGATCAATGCACCGGCATAGATTCCCCCGGCGAGCATGTCGTCATACCCATCTCCGTTGACGTCGCCCGCGGCCGTGAAACGTGAAATCCAGGCGAGCGCGGAACCGGGCGGACCACTGCCGAGCGAGCTCTCCAGACTGCTCGCCGCTACCTGTCCGCTCGGGCGCTCCGCTCCACCGTAGAAGATGTCGAACCGACCGGGTGTTCCTGTTGCACCCTTTCCGAAAAAACCGAAATCGGCATGACCGTCGCCATTCACGTCGCCGAGGGCGGTGACCGGGCCCTGAAACTCGGTCAGCGTGAGCTCGGCGTCACTCACGTCCAGTTGCGCCGGGAACGTCGACCGGCCATAAAAAACATGGGCCACGCCGTTTTCAGTGTCTCCGTCGGCACCCGCCGTGGCCACGACAAATTCCGCCCAGCCATCCTGGTCGAGGTCACCCACGAACGAGCTGGACGGGAGGACGGGCAAATCCGAAGTGATTCGGAGCGTGGTTGGATCCATGAGCGTGGACGGAGCACGGGGCTCCCCTGGACGACGCGACCCTGGCCCGAGGTCGCCGCTACCGTCATCGAAGCTCTGCCCGCCCGAGGCCGCGCCGCAACCGGCGAGCGCCAGGGCGCCGAACGCGATGGTGGGTGAAAATCGTCGGACCAAAAGCGCAATTGTTCGCATGAGCTCTGCTTCTCCCGTCGAAGAATATGTCCGAGCCCGCGCGCTGAAGCTAGTGCTGTCCAGCACATTTATTGACCCCAGGTCGCGCATTGATGTGCAATTCTACATGAATGGACCCCTCGGAATTAGCATCTGAGCTCGTGCGGGCGGTGCGCGGTCGCCGCTCTCAGGTGGCGCTCAGCCAACGCCTCGGCTTCAGCACCAACGTGCTCTACGCATGGGAATCGGGGCGTAGCTACCCCACGGCGGCTGAGTTCATGCGTCTGGCGGAACGTTGCCGCATCCCCGCGCGACGCGCGCTGTCACGTTTTTACGTCAAGGCGCCGATCTGGCTCACGACCATGAATGCGGTGCCCTCCGCGGCCGCGATGGCGGCCTTTCTCCGCGATCAGCGCGGTCGAACTCCGATCGTCGATCTCGCCGCGGCGACGGGCATCAGCCGCTTCGCGTTGTCGCGCTGGCTGAAAGGGACGTCCGAGCCGCGGCTGCCCGACTTTCTCCACCTGTTGCAGCAGAGCACGCAGCGCCTCGGCGATTGGGTGGCTCTGTTCACGAACCCCGCGGAGCTACCCAGCATCTCTCGGCACTGGCTCGGTCAACAAGCCGCGCGGCGAGCCGCCTATGAGCTGCCCTGGACTCAGCCCGTGCTTCGCGCCCTGGAGCTCGAGGACTACCGCGCCCTTTCACGCCACGAGCCCGGTTGGGTAGCGAGGCGACTGGGGATTTCCGAGGAGATCGAGCGGCAAGCGCTGGAGACCTTGGCCCTGAGCGGGCAGATCTCGATGAAGGCCCGCCGTTGGTGCCTCGAGGACTCGTCACCGGTCGACCTGCGAGTCGAGCCGGAAGCGGCGGCCCGCCAGCGCGAGTTCTGGGCAAGCGTGGCGGCCGAACGCGTCAAAATGGCCAAAGGCATGTTTGCCTACAATATTTGCGGCGTCTCCGAGCGTGATCTCAGTCGCTTGAAAGAGTTGCAGCGTGATTTCCTGCAGCAAGCGCGGACCATCATCGCGCAGTCGAGCCCCGTGGAACGGGTGGCCTTGATTCAGGTGCAGCTGTTTTCACTGGATGACTTTCGCGAGCCCTGAAAACGTAGTAGCTGGCGGGCCCAGATGGTCATCGAGATCAACGCCCGGCACCCAGAGCCCAAAAAGATTCGCCGCGCCGTGGAAGCCTTGCGCGCCGGGCAGATCATCGCCTACCCCACCGACACCTGTTACGGCCTCGGTTGCGACCTCTTCAACAAGAAGGCCATCGATCGGCTGTATCAAATCAAGGGCATGCCCAAGTCGCACCCCTTGTCGTTCGTGTGTCGCGACATCGCGAGCATTGCCAAGTACGCGATGCTGCACAACTACGAGTACAGCATCGTCAAAGACTATTTGCCCGGCCCCTACTGTTTCATCCTGAACGCAACCAAAGAGGTGCCGCGCATCGTGCAGAGCGCGCGTAGACACGTCGGCATCCGCGTGCCCGACCACCCGGTGAGCCTCGCCTTGGTGGAGGAGCTCGGTGGCCCCATCATCAGCAGCACAGCGGCTCGCTCCGACAGCGTTCCCCACGTGGATGCGCGCGAGCTCGACGTGGAGTTTCCGGGTATCGATCTGATCCTCGATGGCGGACCCGGTGGCCTGTTTCCGACCAGCGTGATCGATCTGACGGGCCCGATTCCCGTCATCGTTAGGGAAGGCGCGGGCGACATTACTCCCTTCTTGGCACATTAGAGCGCATCCCCTGGCAGCGACTCCGCCCGATTTGATCCGAAAGGCGATAACAACGTGCACAGCCCGAACGTCAAGACCGACAGTGCCGAGTTCATCCGCTTCATGCTGGACAGCGGCGTGCTTCGCTTCGGCAGCTTCACCACCAAAAGTGGGCGGCAGACGCCGTATTTTCTCGACACAGGGCGCTACGGTCGCGGCAGCCAAGCCGATCGGTTGGGCGAGTTTTACGCCGAACGGCTGCTGGCGACGCTGGGGGACGGCTTCGACGTATTGTTTGGCCCGGCCTACAAGGGTATCCCCCTCGCGGTCGCGACGGCGATGGCGCTGTCCCGGCGTGGCAAGGACGTCGGCTTCTGTTTCAATCGTAAAGAAGCCAAGGGCCATGGGGAAGGGGGGGTACTGGTGGGCCACCCACTCGCCGACGGTGATCGTGTCGTCATCGTGGAGGACGTGACGACGGCGGGTACGTCTGTTCGCGAGACCGTGCCGTTGCTACGTGCCGCGGCCAATGTCCAATTGGTGGCTTTGATTGTGTCCGTCGACCGACAGGAGCGGGGTCAGGGGTCGAGGAGCGCGCTGGTGGAGCTTGCGACGGAGTACAAGTTGCGGGCTCTGTCACTCGTCACTATCGACGAAATCGTAGACCATCTGCGACGCCACGAGGTCGGGGGCAAGAAGCTCATCACGCCGGAGCTGGACGTTGCCATTCGCGCTTATCGGGACAAGTATGGGGCGGCTTGACGGCTGGTGAGCGCCGACCTTGCCATTCGGGAGTATCCAAGAAAATACGGGGCTACCGCTCGCTAGCGGGCGCCGAGCTGATCTCCGACGGCCGACCACGACAGTATGTCGACGTCGTGCCGACGGCTCGAGCTGCCTCCCCCGTACACGAGTATTGCTCTGATCTGTTGCTGTCGTTGTCCGAGTGCTGAGCGGAGGCTTGCCAGCGCTTGGGTCAACTGTTGGGTAGACTCTGCGCTGACGGTTTCGCCGGATTTTATTTCATAGGCGTTGACGGCACCTCCAGTGAATTCCAAAACGTCGATCTCTGCGCCTCGGGACTGGCGAAAGTGCCGGAGGTCTGGCGGCTCGCCGCGGTGAGCATGAAGCTTGTACAATTCCGCTGCGACCCACGACTCGAATATTGGACCGCGCAAGGGGTGGTGCCTCAGCTCCTCCGGGCTGCTCGGAGGGCTACTGGGCGGCTTGTTCGCCAGCGACCGCCCATGCGTGGGGCAAGAGCTCGTGGATTCTGCTGTGGGGCCAGGTGTCGACGCGCGGCAAGATGTCGGCGATGTAGCTTCCGGGGTTGACGCCGGCGGCATCGG
>JANOIG010000312.1:0-2029 GCA_031407405.1 Deltaproteobacteria bacterium | reverse complement strand
GAGGTTTACGGTTTCGAGACCCGTCGCATCGAATAGCAGGTCGACGGTGCCGGCCCCCTCGCGCCCTCGCGCGAGCCAAATGTACCGCGGCATCTGGGCTTCCAAAATTGCGCGTCGCTGATCACCCAGCGAGGCACTATCGATGCACTCCGACTTGTAGTCATTCACAGTGATTAGTTGGATGTCCCAGGTCAACCTGGGGAGGTCGGCGCCGTCGTCGCGCAGCCATTCGAGCAGGTCGTGAAACTGGTGGAGCTTCGCCAGAATCGCCGGGTAGGCGATGCGAACCTTATGGTAAACGGGAACCAGCAGCCCTTCTGGGCGAAATACGTGCAAGCCGATTGCGTCGCTTTCCGGAGCCAGGGACGTACTGAGCAGCGCGCCTTCATCCGCCGCCTGCAGGAATTCCATGCGTGCGAACGGTCCGACGCCATCGTCGTGAGCGTAGAGCTTCGTGATCCTGCCGGACTCGAGCTGCAGCCCCGCACCGACTTCGCCGTCGTTCTTCATCCCGAACCCGGTTACTGCTACTGCGTGGACGGCCATCTCCTTCTTGGTGTCGGCCGCATCGCCTTCGGCGTACAGGCCACCGATCATGAGCACTGGAATATGACCCATCAGGTACGCTCTGGCTGCGCCTTTCAATAGATCCGCGTCTGTGGTGCGCAGCATCAATGGCTCGAGACCACACGCTCGCACCGCGTCCGCCATCTGAGCGGTAGTCAGACCGCTGGTCGGTATCGTGCGCGTTTCGTCCGCGAAGTGGGCGGTGGCGTTGCGGGTGATGTCGATCGGCGAAGGTATGCGGTGATGAAAGACGACTCCGGTCCCGTGAAAGGCCGACCAGAGCGCAGCCGTCGCGCATGCGGCAACCACGCGATCCTGCTGCTGAAACGCCAAAGATCTGAGCGATAGGCGTATGCCCTGTAAGTTCGCTTCGTACGTGCGAGTGATCGGGAAGTGCCGAGTGCCGTTGGCGCCGGTCTCCTCGTAGGTCTTCAGGCAAGTGCGCCCGATCGAGTAGCCCGCAATCGGGCGGACGATCAAGAAGCCAACGTAGCTGGCCGTGAAGGCCTCGCGAAGGGTCAGAGCGCCTCGCAGGATCTCCTGCACGTCATCATGCGAGAATTCGCGGTCCAGGAAGTGTAGGCGCCTGCAAACGCGCGGGTACGAATGGAAGCACCGGGCGTAGTAGGCCGCGTAGTCCTCGAGGTAGTCGTGGTCGACGTACTCGTCTTCCACGACGATGGTCTTGGCTCTCAGCTCAGCGAAGTAGGCGTCGAAGTACGCGGCATGCACGGACTTGCCGAACTTCTGCACCGGCTCGCCTGAGTAATTGGCGATGAGCCGGTACAGCGTGTCCCGGCTGTACGCTTCGACCCCACACGACGGCATGGAGCAGCCTCAGAACGTGACGCGTCTCGCCAGAAAGGGAGGGTCCACCTTCACGCTACCGACGAGTTCGCGAGAACGGATCTTCGAGGCTGCAGCCGCCTCAGCCAATCGTGCCCTTGCCTCCGCCGAGTTGAGCCGCGCCGCAATTGCGTTCGCGGCGGCGACAATGTCTGCCGTCTTTGCAGCGCTTTTGGCGGGGTCGCGAGTCATCACGAGCAGGATAGACGACGGCTCTGAGCTGTCAACCTGTTCAGTAGGAGTGATCGAGGGCACGTCGCCATAGCCCGCCTACGCGGGAGGGCGCCGCGCTCGTCTGCTGTTCGGTGGGGACCGAGGGCCAATCACCCATCGCCCGCCGCGCAGGCGCGCCTCGCGCCCTCTCGGTCATCGGTGCTCGATGCGGCTCTCGCACTCGACGCCGACGCCGCCAGCCTTCAGCGGAGCCCGGCGCTGGACCCGCACGCCGCGCTCAGTGTCGCATCCCTGCGAGATAGCAGTGCCGCGCTCGACCTCCTGCGAATCAGGTGCTGGACACGCTCCTCGCGCATAGAACCCACTCCGACACGCTTCTCATCGTCGCTTGTTGCAGAGCGAGCCGAAACTTGATGGCGCGCAGGTCTCTCCAGTCTCGCCC
>JANOIG010000059.1:0-2297 GCA_031407405.1 Deltaproteobacteria bacterium | reverse complement strand
CGTGGCCGAGTAATCTTGATCTGCGACCTTCTCCACTACTACATTTGCGGTCACTATTGGCTGCTCAAGATATTCCTGGCTAAAGACGATATTGACTCGCTTGGCGCCACGCTGGATCACTGCAAAGCCAGCAGTGTCGTTATTGAAATAAGGGCGGCCAATAAATTCTACATCATTTTTTAGGGTCAGAAGCGTACCAATAGAGCCAATTCGGCGAGCTCTATCGTGGATGGCGAAGGAAGCTCGGCGCGTCGCTGGGCGAGGTGTGCCGAGCCGGCGAGAAAGCTTGCGAATATGTCTCGGATCTGCAGAATCCGAGATGCATCGGGAGTTTACCGCGCCTTCTATGTGGCGCACCTCGCTGACTCGATCGTGATCTTTCACGCATTTGCGAAAAAGACGCAGAAGACTCCGCCTCGAGACATTGAGCTGGGCAAGAGGCGGCTCAAGGAGATGTTGTTATGAAGAAAAGGGTCAAAGCCGTCGTTGCACGGACAGCTGGTGAACTCGCGAAAGTCCTAGGCCTCGAGCGATCCGATGGCATCGAGGAACGTGACAACGAGTTTGAGACAGTCAGTGTGAGAGTTTAGTGGAGAAGGTTGGGGGACGCGCCTGTCACGTCGCTCGCAGCGCGAGCTCGATCGCTAGGCGGCTCGCCCGCAAGCGCCGCGCCAGGCGCTTGTCGCGGCTTGTTGATCCAGACTTCCCGCGGCGGAAGCTGCGCAACGGGACGACCGCGTGGGAAGCGTTCGGGATGGCGCTCGAAGGCGGCATCAAGCACGTGCTGCCGCTCGGCGACACGCTGCGCAGCTCGGCCGTAGTGCACGTCTGCCGGCGTCAACATGCCGAGCCCGACATGATGGTGCTCGTCGTTGTACCAGAGGAAAAAATCGCGGCAGTGGGCGCGGGCGTCTTCCACCTCACCAAAGCGGTCGGGAAAGTCGGGCCTGTACTTCAACGTCTTGAAGTGCGCTTCGCTAAACGGGTTGTCGTCCGAAACGTGCGGCCGCGAGTGCGTCTTCGTGACGCCCAGGTCGGCAAGCAGGAACGCGACCGGCTTCGATGTCATCGACGAGCCACGGTCGGCGTGCAGCGTGAGTTGGCCGCGTGCAATCCCTTGCTTTCGGCATGTTTCCGAGATGAGCTTGTGCGCAAGCGCTGCCGACTCGCGATGCGCCACCATCCACCCGACGACGTAGCGACTGAAGACGTCGATGATCACGTAGAGGTAGTAGTACGTCCACTTCGCCGGTCCCAACAGCTTGGTGATGTCCCAGCTCCATAGCTGATTCGGCCCGTTTGCCAGTAGCTCGGGCGGCGCGTAACTCGGATGCCGCAGCTGATTGCGGCGCTCACCAGCCTCGGTGTTTTCGGCCAGCACGCGATGCATCGTCCGCACCGAACACAGTCGTCTGCCTTCGTCGAGCAGAGTCGCGTACACCTCCGCGGGCGCCAAGTCGATGAAGCGCGGCTCATGCAGGACTTCCAGCACAGCCCTTCGCTCGGCAGTCGACAGCCGCCTCGGTGGAGACGGTCGTCGGCGCTTCGGGCCGTGTACCGGCGCGCGTTCGCGGTAGTACGTGGCCCGCGCAATGCCGAACGCGGCGCACGTGGCGGAAACACCCAGCTTCGGCGCCACCGCGAGCACAGTCTTCATGACTTCGGCTCCTCGGGATTCGGCAACGCTATCCCCAGAAGTATCGAGACTTTTTTTTGGACTTCCACGAGCGCTTCGGCCCGTTCAGCCCGTCGCGCCAGCTTTGCGTTTTCGCGCTCGAGCTCCGCAATGCGCCGGTCACGCTCATCGACCCGCTTCGGCTCAGGCCCGCGCTTCTTTGGCGCTAGTGCTGCCCGCGCTCCGCTCTGCGCTTGCTGTCGCCAATTGGTCAGGTGCGACGAATACAGCCCCTCGCGTCGAAGCAGCGCGCCCAGCTCGCCATGCCCCTTGCAGGCCTCGGCCTCTCGCATGATTCGCTGCTTGTACTCCGCGCCAAATCGGCGCCTTTTCGCCTTTTCGCTCACTTCTGTTGACGACCTTTCGGTCGACGAGGACATCACGGTTTGCATCGGTTACGCCAGTCTCGCCCTGCTCGGTTACTACAGTAAACTTCCGGGGGGTGACTGTCTCAGCTACGTTGGCACAGAGGGTCTGCTCCACGGACATCCTCGTCCTCGCGCCGACAGGCCCCGAGTGGTTTGGCTTCCTCCTTGGCCACGCAAGCAGCGACGAACTGATTCAGTTCACCAACCTCGCCTCCACCGGAACGAGGATGCCGCGCACCAACTGGGGCGACATC
>JANOIG010000370.1:0-1971 GCA_031407405.1 Deltaproteobacteria bacterium | reverse complement strand
CGCCTGGTGGGTGCAATAACTTCCCCGGGAAACTGGGCGCGTAGCCACTGGTCAAGCTCCGAACGGGGGTCTAGATCCTCAAAGGCAATGATGAACAAGAATCCGAGTGGAAGACCGGGAGGCCTCGCCGGATTGCGCATCGTGAGCTTCGAAAGCCGGCGCGCGCAGGACATTGCGCTCTTGATTCGACGAAATGGCGGGGAGGTGCTGTACGCGCCGTCCATGCGAGAGATCCCCTTGGCGGATGAGCGCGGTATCATCGAATTCGGTGGCCGACTGTTCGAAGGCGCATGTGATGCACTCATTCTGCTCACCGGTGTTGGCACCACCATTTTGGTCGACGCGTTGTGCACGCGCTGGCCTCGGGCCGCCGTGCTCGAGCGGCTCACAAGGACACCTTTGCTCTGTCGCGGTCCCAAGGTTGTCGCGGTCCTGAAGGGTCTCGGGTTGACGCCCACCCTCGTCGCCCCTGAACCCAACACCTACAAGGAGTTACTGGCCGCTCTAGATCAACACTTCGAGGTGAAACAGAAGCGAGTCTTTGTTCAGGAGTACGGCGCGCTCAACGCCGACTTGCGCAGTGGCCTCATCCAGCGCGGTGCCCAGGTCACCCCCGTGAAGGTCTACCGTTGGGCGTTGCCGGAAGACACACGCGACTTGAGGTCCGCGCTTCAGGGCATCGCTCAGCGGCGCGTCGATGCGGCCATTTTTACGAGTGCGCAGCAAGTCGACAACGTGCTCGAATATGCAGCTCGCCTCGGGCTCGTCGACGCACTGCGCGAAGCATTTCGCCGCTCCGTGCTGGTCGCCTCCCTGGGTCCCGTGACGGACGAGGCGCTCGAGCGGCACGGCATCGACCCGGATCTGACCCCCGAGCAGCCGAAGCTCGGGCCGCTCGTGGCGAAACTTGCCAGCCACGCCACTCAGCTTCAAAAGAAGAAACGAGGGTCACGTGTTTAACTTCGTGCCGCAACTTCGTGCCGCATGATCCTTGGAACAGCGCCTGCTCGGCGTGGCGGCCACGCCGGCCCGCAACGAAACAGGACGATGTCAACGGGGACAATGTCAACAGGACAAATGTCGGGCGAATTTGCGAGCCCAGGGAAATCCAGCTAATTTGAATCTCCGAGCCGGCCACGATGTCCCTGCCCCCCGCTGACCCACCACCGAGCTCTGGTCCGCCGCCGGGGCTAAGCCCACACGCCAAGCGCCCGCCCACCGAGCTGCTCCGGGCGTGGGCAGAGGTCTCACCATTCCCTGTGGTCATTTCGCGCCAGTGCGATGGAGAGATTCTCTTCTGCAATGACAAGCTGGCCAAGATCGTCGGAGTGCCCACCCTCGAGCTAGTAGGTCGCCGGACTCTAGATTTCTATTACGATTCGGCCGATCGCGACACTGTGCTAGAGGAGCTGAACGAACAGGGTCGCGTGCGCGACCGCGAAACGCGGTTACGGGCCTCGAACGGGGAAACCGTTTGGGTCCTCTTGACGATCGAGCCTCTGCACGTTTTTGGGGAGTCACTGCTGCTCTGCACGGTCGTCGACGTAACTCGGCGTAAGGAGATGGAGGATCTCCTCCAGCAAAGTGAAGCTCGCTTTCACGACGCAAATGAACACCTACGCGACGCTCAGCGTCAGCTCCTGGCGACTGAAAAAATGGCTAGCCTGGGCCTGCTGATGGCGGGTATCGCGCACGAAATCCGCACTCCACTTGGAGCCGTGAGCAGCACGCAACACACCATTGCGCAGGCCCTCGACAGGCTGACTCAGCAGCTCGCCGAGGCCCACCCCGAAGCGCTGTGTGACTCCACGATAGGTCGCCTGCTCAAGGTGCTCGGCGACTCTGTACGAGTGGTGGGCGACGGCTCATTGCGAGTCACCGATATCGTGCAGCGTCTGCGTAAATTTTCGTGTCCAGAAGAGGTCAAGCTCTGCCCGGTAGACGTCAACGCGATCGTCGAGGACACGCTCG
>JANOIG010000351.1:0-4405 GCA_031407405.1 Deltaproteobacteria bacterium | reverse complement strand
TGAAGAGCTACGCCGACAAGCTCGAGTTCTCGCCCTTCGTGGTCGGGCAAGACGCCCTCTTCTTCCCCACCTGGTGGCAGGGCTCGTTCTACGTGCGCACCAACTACAAGGCGCCCAACTACCGGGTGCTCAAGGTCAAACCGGGGCGTTACCAGCTCGAGTCGTGGCGAGAAATCGTGACTGAAAGCCAGGCCAAGCTCGACGACGCCAGCGTCGTGGGCGGGCGGCTCGTGCTCTCGTACCTGAAGAACGCGGCCAGCCAGATCCAGGTCCACGACCTCGACGGCAAGCCGCTGCGCCAGGTGGAGCTGCCCGGGGTCGGTAGCACGGGCGGCATCGTGGGTGATCCGGACCGCGACGAAGCCTACTTCTCCTTCACGTCCTTCACGGTGCCGAACGAGATCTACAAAACCTCCATCCAGCGCGGCTCGTCGGAGCTCTGGTCGGAGATCGAGCTGCCCATCGACACCTCACAAATGGAGGTCGAACAGGTCTGGTTCAACTCCA
Source organism: Deltaproteobacteria bacterium (assembly GCA_031407405.1). Taxonomy (GTDB): domain Bacteria; phylum Myxococcota_A; class Polyangia; order Polyangiales; family Polyangiaceae; genus SZUA-265. The sequence goes on along the minus strand of JANOIG010000351.1, from coordinate 3,898 downwards.
AAGACGGCACCAAGGTCTCGATGTTCATCGTGCGCAAGCGAGGCATCCCGCTCGACGGCAGCCACCCCACGCTCTTGTACGGTTACGGTGGCTTCAACATCGACATGACCCCGAGCTTCTCGGCCCTGGCCGCGGTCTGGCTCGAGCACGGCGGCGTTTACGCCGTCCCCAACCTGCGCGGCGGGGGTGAATACGGAGAAGCCTGGCACCGCGCCGGCATGGGCCCCAACAAGCAAAACGTCTTCGACGACTTCAACGCGGCCGCCGAGCACCTGATCACCCTCGGCTACACCCGCTCGAGCAAGCTCGCCATCTACGGCGGCTCCAACGGTGGCCTGTTGGTGGGCGCCGCCATGACCCAACGCCCGGACCTGTTTGGCGCGGTGGTGTGTGGCGTGCCCCTGCTCGACATGGTCCGCTACCACCTGTTCGGCAGCGGCAAGACCTGGATCGCCGAATACGGCTCAGCCGACGACCCCAAAGAGTTCGCCACCCTGTTTGCGTACAGCCCCTATCACCGGGTCAAACAGGGCGAAAAGTACCCCGCCTTGCTCATGATGGCGACCGACAGCGACGACCGTGTCGACCCCATGCACGCCCGCAAGTTCGCCGCCGCCATCCAATGGGCCAACGCCGGCTCCAAACGCCCCGCCCTCTTCCGCGTCGAAGAACACGCCGGCCACGGCGGCGGCGACATGGTCAAAAAGCGCGTCGCTTCATCCACGGACATCGTCGCCTTCTTGCTCGACCAACTGGGTGGAAAGCGCTGAAGGCTCAACCCGCGCCTCTCACGAACATACGCCAGCACACGTAGCGAGGCATCGACCGAAGTCCACCCAGGACTGGAGACACGCTTCGTGGCCAGGCCCCATGCAAGTGGCAGCACAAAGGCAGTAGTCGCCCGTAGGGATGCCCCCTTCACAGCCCGTGTTGGCGCAGTCGCAATGGCGATACACGCATTGGTCCTGAGCGTCGCAGCCCGGCGCGGGCACAATCGAGCACTTCGAGATGCAGCCACTGCACGGGCCGATCTGCACTTCAGGCACTAATACGTTTCCCTGCTCATCGAAGGAAGGCATGGAAGGCACGAGCTGACTGCTCTCTTTAAAGTAGCTACGCGCCACGTCCACAACCCCCGAACAAGAGCCGATCTGCGCTGCTGCGTTCGACCCAAGATTTGCGCCGCTCGGATCGACGCTAGATGAACCTCCCGAGCTGGTGTCGAAAGAGCCGCTCGCTTCACAAGTTTGCTCGTCGTCGCAGTGAGGGATTAGCAAAGTCGAATCTGCGCGGCCTCCGCAAGCGGCAGCCACAAGCACACAACCGAAGGACGCACTTCGACTTAATTGGGGCATGCCGTCCCCATCGCTTCCCAGGCGCCTTGATAACAATACACCTCGGCATAAGGTGCATGGCAGCCTTCCTCCACTATCCCGTAGTTACAGAATTGACCCAGTGTTGCGCAGCCGTCACCCAGGTTCGGGAGGACCACTGGACAAGCTCCGTTGCGTGGTGGTCCATAGCACTCCCACTCACCCGGGGCACCTACGACTCCGAGCGGGTTGCCCACGCAGTAACAGCCAACTCCCGCCGCATATTCGCAAGGAATGAAGATGTTGACCCGACCGACCGTGCACGCGGCCCCTGGCGCTGGCTCCGAAGGACAAAACCCTTCGGGTTGCGAAAGACAGATAGACCTACGGTTCTCAGGCCCCTGCCAGGTTAGCTCCGTGCACCTATGGTAGCTCCGACAGTACGAAGAAATGGAGTTACCGTAGGAGCACTCAAGACCTTCCAGCGCGCACGACTGACCCTCCTCAGGTTCTCGAGCGGGGCATACCGGTGGGCTGATGGGGCTAGCTCGCCGCCCAACGGTTCCGCACTCTCCCAACACACAAGCATGGTTTGCCCGATTCTCGTAATCAGTACCATGGGCGCCATTGCTTGACGCTCCCTCACCCGAACAACTGACTGCACAGCCAACCACTGCCCAGGCAACCACTGCCCAGCAAACGAGAACACCCCACCCGGCATGAAAACAGCGCTGTTTCATGAGCCTCACTGGTGGAGGCTAGCACATCTGCATGGAGAAGGTTGAACCCGCTGCTTCGTGTCCCGCAATCGTACCACGGCTTGGATACCCCTACGACGCACCACCGAGAATTGGGCGGATCTCCAAACGCAACTATTGGGATGACCACACAAACGTCTCGCCGCGTGGCAGGCGGCGTTCGGAATGGCGCAGAGCAACCGCAACCCGCACCATCACTGTGCAACGAACACCGCTTGCAGCACAACGCCGCGACGCGCTCCACCCATTACATCGCGCAGCATTGGGACGTTGGTTCGATCCATTGAAGTGTCATTTCTCAAAGCCGCCGGCGTTTGGGCTTGACAGCATTGGGGCCACTAGGCGCGACGGAGGCTGAGCCGAGCAAGAAAGCATCGACTGCAGAGAGCCACGGGACTCTAGCAGCGCGTTTCACACCACGAGCACAGTTCGAAGCGCTGGGCACGCAAACAGCGCAGACAGACGGGCATTCCGAGGCAACGAAATGCCATGCTAGCTTGGGCAAGACCGATCCCATGCGATCCCTCCTGGAGGCACGACTAAAATGCAACACGACGCGCTCCGATCACCCCCTGCTCGAGATCAGCAACACGAGCCCGCTCACCAGCAGCCCCCAGACCACTCCGGCTCGGCAAATGATAACCAGCCATCGGCATGGTTCGCCCAAGGCCCGCCGGAAATGCGCGCGCCAGTCGCACAAGACTCACAGAGCTCGCGAGTCGCAATCCCGCTTTCAACGCGCAAGAGCATCCCCGCGGAGTGGATCAAAGCCCACGAAGACCTTTCGGCGCTCGCTCGAGAGCGCTGCGCATTCGATGGACGCGAGGCAAGCTCGTTGTTGCGTGCGTTGCGCTCCGGAGCCCACCAACACCTCGGCTACGCCAGTTTCTTTGAATACGTCGAGCGCCTGTTCGGCTATCGGCCCCGCACGACCGAAGACAAGCTCCGTACGGCACAGGCGCTCGAAACTCTGCCGGAGCTCCAGCTCTCTCTTCACGAGGGCCGCACCAATTGGTCCGTGGCCCGCGAGCTCACGCGCGTTGCCACTCCCGCCACCGAGCACGACTGGCTCGCCGCTGCCCAGGGGCGCACCGTTCGCGAGATTGAGCAACTCGTGTCGGGCCGCTTGCCGGGAGATCGCCCGAATGATGCGCCGCGCCCCGAAACAGGCCGCCACGTGCTGCGTTTCGAGGTCAACGCCGAGACACTGGCCACCTTTCGCGAAGCACTGAAAAAGCTGCGACAAGACAGCGGCGAACCGCTCGACGACGACTCCGCGCTCTTGTCGATGGCTCGCCAGGTGTTGGAAGGCCCTGTGTCGCCAGATCAGGGACGCTCCAGCTATCAGGTCTGCGTCACCACGTGTGAGCGCTGTGGTCGTGGGTTTCAGCAAGCCGGCAGCGAGTCAGTAGAGATCGACCCCGCCATCGTCGAGATGGTGCGCTGTGACGCGCAGCACGTGGGACGCGTCGAAACCATGCCCACCCACGTGGGCGCTGCACCGCCCATGCCTGGCGAGCTTCGTCGCGAGCCGGTGCAGAACCCAACAGCCGGGGTCGAGCGCGCCACGCAAACAATTCCACCAGCGCTCCGGCGCCAAGTTTTGCGCCGCGATGCGGGCCGCTGCAGGGTACCCGGATGTCGGCACGCCACGTTCGTCGATTTGCACCATATCACGCCGCGTTCTGGCGGCGGGCAGCACGAGCCAGACAACCTCGTCGTCTTGTGCTCGGCGCACCACCGGGCCATCCACACCGGCCGGCTCACAATGACGGGGCAAGCCTCGAACGGCGTGCAGTTTAGACACGCGGATGGCACGCCTTACGG
>JANOIG010000306.1:0-36885 GCA_031407405.1 Deltaproteobacteria bacterium | reverse complement strand
CCGGTCATGATGCTGAGCTCTTGGTAGACCAAGCCCGTGCTCGTCACGTCGCCACCATTGGTGGTGCATTCGACCTCCTGCAGCGGCTCGCTAGCGAGATAAGCGTCGGTGGGTGTAGCCTTCTCGGCCACGCCCACGATGCTGTGAAATACGAAGGCTGGATTCTGTGCGGTTCCGAAGGTCCCCGCGGGAGCGTTCAATGTGGGGGGCAACGCGACGAGCGCGTCTACGAAGGCCGCTGCCGACATGTCTTCGTTGTCGTCGGTCACTTCCAAAAACACCTTCTTGGCACCCGGGCGCAACCACTCCTGCCAGCCGAGGGGCGCGAGCGGCATGTCGTCGGTGTCGTCCTCGGCGTAGTCGCTCGAGAAGGGGGGATAGAAAGTATCTAGAGCGACGTCAAACGAGTCGTCGCTCTCCACCTTGGTGTTGAACTGGAAGAAGCGGTCAGAGAAGACCGGTTGCTCCGCGGCCTCACAGCTGGCCAGGGCGCTCAGAGGGGTCGACACGCACACTGAGGTGCTGGCGGACTCGCTCGCCTCGCGTGCCTCCACGCGGTGCCTCGAGATGAGGATTACGCGGTAATCCGTCCCACTATTGATGAGAATCTGGGCGAAGTTGAGATTGATGTTGCTTTCGACCGCGGCCAGCTCTTGGTCCATGCTGCCCGAGTTGTCGAGCATGAAGATGATGTCGACGGGTTGCTCCACGAGCACCGCGTCGGCTTGGGTGATGGCACAGGCGTCGTTGGCGTCGATGTCGTCGTCCGGGTTCGGCTCCATACCGTTGACGAAGCCGTTGGTGCCGCCGGTCGAGCCCATCGGGTTGCCGTCACCGTCCGTTTCGAAGAAGCCGTCGCCCTCCTGATTTTGAGCGCCTACGCGCCCCGACGACCCGGGCTTGTCCGAGGCGCTGCAGGCCACGATGCTGCACGTCAAGACCCCACAGGCCAAGGCGCTGAAGGTCAAAGGCAGGCTCGTGGGAGCGTTCCGGCGACGGCTCTGGCGAGATGAATTGGCGAGCGGCATAGGCTGTCTGGTCCCTGGCACTGAGAGGAAGGTTATCTGAATGCCCCGGTCGAGCAATGCGGGGAGGCGGTTTACCGCCGCTCTGCAGTGTTCTTGGGCAGCGCGGCAGAGCAGGCTCGTTCGCGGGCGAAGCTTGTAATTCGCTCATGAAACCATGCTTCTGCGAGCCAAACCGATCACGATTTGTGCTCCTCCAGGGCTGTCGGCACTGTTTGCGGCCCTTGCAAGCTCCAGGCGGTTTCGGTCTAATGACCGGTGTTGTATCGATCGGGTGCGTGGGCGCCGGCGTCGGGCAGATTTGAGAGGTGTGATCCGGGTCCTGCAGTTGCTCGTATTTGGGTCTCTTGCTGCATGCGTTGCCGCCAGCTAGGACTAAGTGGAGTTGAGCTCGCCATCCCGTTCATGGCGCTCATGCGCCCTCCGACGTTCAGTCCGCGTCGCCATGTGTGCCGCGGCAGGGTGTGCGAGTGTGTCATTCGGCTCGCAGGTAGCCGCGGCCGAGCCGGGCAAGGTGCCCACGCGCCTGGACTGGGGGGCGTCGGTGTGTGGTGACGCCGAGGGGTTCTCTTCTCGCGTGTTGAAACGGACTCAGCGGGTCCGCTTCGTGGAGAGTGGCGAGCGGCTGACCGTGCGCTTGAGCATTGCTCCCCAAGGCGACGGGCTAGACGCGCGCGTGGTCCTGCAAGCACCGGGTCGTGCCGATGTCGTGCGTCATATCGCAAGCCCGGACTGCGACGACGCGCTCGATGCACTAGCCTTGGTGGTGGCGATCAGCCTGGAGGCGCAGTCCCAAGAAACTCGAGTTGCCCCGAGGGCGGCGCCGCGGCGCCCACCGAGCCGAGCGCGTCCCAAACCGGCGCCGCTGCCTGAGCCGCCTTCGCCGCCTGAGGTGAGCGCGGACCCAAACCCCGTGGCTGCGCCCGTTGCTCCCGAGCCGCCCGCCGCCGAGTTACCGCCGGAGCCGCCCCCAGAACCTGAAAAGCCGCCGGCGGCGTCAGTGCCCGAGCCCGCTACGGCAGAGCGCCCCGAGCTCGAGATCGCGCCGCCCACGCCAGCGGTCAGCGTCGAATTGGATAAGGACCCCGCGCTCGACGCGGGCCCCTCCTCGCCGTCTGACCCCGAGCGGCTTGGATTGGCGGGGGGCGTATCGGCGCAGGTGCTGTTGGGCGTGGTGCCGGAGGCCATGCTCGGGGGGCAAGTGTGGCTTCGCGCCACCTGGGAGCGCGAGTCCCTGTGGTCCCCGGAGCTGACTCTAGGCTTTGCTCACCAGCGGCGGGACGGCTACGTTCGGGAGGACGAAGGCCAGGCGGATTTCGAGTTGAACGCGGCGAGCCTGGCGCTCTGTCCGTTGCGTCTGGGCAGTGCCACTCTGCACGTTCGCCCGTGCGCGGCGGGGTCGACGGGGCGCTTGAAGTCGTCGGGACATCGCACGTTCTTTCCGGGCGAATACGATCGGCCCTGGGTGACCTTGGGCGGGGAGATGCAAGGCGTGGCCCGGCTGGGCGTGCTCGAGCTGCGCGCCTCGGTGGGCGCCTTCGCACCGCTGATCCGAGACCGGTTCCGTTTTGGTCCTCCCTGCGACGATGAAACCCCGTGCGAGGGTGTTTTTCACCGCGTCGATGCCAGCTTATGGATGGCAGGCGTCGGCGCTGGCGTAACTTTCTGGTAAAACCTTTGACGCGCCGTTCCGTGCCGTTGGCATGCCGCTTGGCAGGGGCGCCCTCTGGGCGCAGACCGGTGCGATTTCCCTGATCCAGGCGGGGCTGCGGAGTATACTCGGAGTCAATGGCGAGCGTTTCGATGCTGGCGATGGAGGAGGCGGCAAGCCAGGGCACGAGTGTGCCCCACGCTCGGCTCGAGCGGGTGTTTGCCGAACAGCATGACCTCGTCTGGCGGCTACTGCGGCGGTTTGGGCTGGCGCCGGCAGGTGCGGCCGAGGCAACCCGCCGAGTGTTCGTGGAAGCCTCGAAAGAGCTCGTGGGTGCGTCGCGTAGCGAAGAGCGCAGCGTGCTGCTGCGTCTGGCGCTCCAGTTGTTTCAACGCTCGGAGGCGTTGCAGGATTTGGCGGGTGCTGCGCCGGGCCGTAATTCGCCCCGGCGTGGTCCGCTACATGTCAGTCTCGCGCAACATGTCAGTCTCGCGCAACAGCCGAACGGTACGGAGGTGATGGGCCTGATGGATCAGGTTCTGACTCGCATGGGTCGCTCGCCGGCTACGGCTTTCATTTTGTTCGAGCTCGAGGGGCTGTCCTTCGAAGAAATCGCCGGGGTGATGGGCGTGGAGCGGGAGACTGCAGTCCAAATACTGTTGCGCGCTCGCGACGAGTTTCAGCGGGTTGCCGCCGAGCTCCGCAAGGCATCGAGGGTTTAGTGCGCGAACCGAAACGCCTCCTCGCGGGGGATGCCACGAGCTTCGAGCGTCAGCTACTTTCGGCCGTCAAGAATGAACGTCCGTCCCCCGAGCTGGCGTTGAGCATGCAGCAAGGTCTCGGTCTATCGGGTGCTGGAGCCTCGCTTGCCCCGACTCTCGCGGTGAAGGCTGGGCACGCGCTGTGGTTGAAGCTCGGGGCTGTGGCCATTGCCGGCGGAGGGCTCGTCGCCACCGCGGCGGTGTTGAGGCCGCAGGTGGGCACCGGAGTCGAGGCAGCTGCGCAAATAACCGCACCGGCTTCGCGTGAGACGGCGGCGGTCTCCACTCAGCCCGCGCTGGAGGGTTCACAGCCTCTGGAAGCGAGTGCGACGCTGCGCGAGGAAATCGAGCTCCTCGACGCGGTTCGCGCGCTGGTGGGGCGGGGTGAACGCGCGTCCGCGCTCGAAGCACTCACGCGCTACCAAGCTCGGTTTCCACGTGGGGCGCTCGAGCGAGAAGCCGGCGTCTTGCGCCGCCGGCTGGGTGAAACGCCTCGCGGCGGCTCCTCCGCGGCTTCCGGTTTGAAGGCTGCAACGGGCCGTTGATTCGTGCGAGGGGCCATGGGGTCTAAGCCAAGACGCCAGCCGGCGTCGCTCTTGCCGTTGCTTCTGACGGTCTTCGCCTGTGGAGCGGACGCTACGCTCACGCTAGGGCAGGGCGAAGCCGTGCCGATTTTTGGAAATGGCGGGCTCCGTCCCAAGTTCGTCAATTCGACAGATGACGACGAAAACCCCACGCTCACGGAGGACCTGCTGGACATCTTTTTTACGTCCGATCGCGATGACGAGCTGGGCGGGGCGGACGTGTATTGCGCGACCCGAAGCACCCGAGCCGATCCCTTCGGTGTGCCTGACCTGGTAGAAGAGGTGAGCTCGGAGGACGACGAAACCAGTGCCGCGATCTCGCCCGATGGATTGACGTTATGGGTGGGCTCCAATCGGGCAGGCGGAGTCGGTGACACGGACATTTGGCAGACGACTCGTCCATCCAAAGATGCCCCTTGGGGCACTCCCGTCCCTGTGACCGCGCTGAATTCCGAAGATGACGATATCCCGCGCCCCGTTGGGCAAGGCGGGTTGGTCATGCCCATGGCGTCTCGGCGGGGCCCCGGCGACCAGTATCAAACGTACTTTGCCACGCGCCCCAGCCCGGGAGCGAGCTTCGGGGCTCCCGAGCCGCTCTCGTATTTGTGGGTGGAAGGCAGCTCGATGGTGGACGCGTTCTTGACCGACGACGGCCTAATGTTGTTTTTTAACCTCGACCCCGGGGACGGAGAAGGCGAGCTGTATATGACGTCGCGCCCGTCCACGGACGATTTGTTCGGTGAACCGGTCCCGCTCGTCGCGGTCAACAGCAGCGACGACGATCGAGATCCTTGGCTGAGCGTGGACGGGAAGCGTTTCTTCTTTGCGAGCGACCGCCGCGACGGGTTCCGGCACGACATCTATTTCACGACCCTCGAGCTGCCCCGTTTCGAGTGACTCGAGGTCATTCGCAACCGACGCGCTCGCGATCGAACGCGACTTCGTCGATCCAGACCACGAAGCCGTCGGTCTGTTGAAATTTCTGAAAGCCCACGGCCAGGCTGCTGAACGTGGGTATCTCGGTGCGATGACCGGCGCTGGCCTGCAACGTCAGATACTCCACTGCGGCGCCGTCAGACCAGAAGCTCGCCTCTTGGCTCACTCCGTCTAGCCGCCATTCGAGGCACATCCAGTCATCCACGCGCGCATGTGCCGAGCGGTCGCCCTCGCGACCAAACTCGCCACGCTCGCTCGGTTGTACGTTATAAATCCAAGACCAGTTATCCCGGGTCGTGCCGACGCCAGTGCCGGTGGAGGCCCAGCGCACGGCGTTCCTTTGCCCCTCCCACGGCCCCGTGCCTTCGAAGGCATCGAAGTGCACGAACTGGCTTGCGCCCGGGCCCTGGATTCGCATGAAAATGCGGCCGTAATGCGCCTCAGACAGCTCGCCGAGGTTGGCCCTGAGCAGCATGGCGACGACCGCACCTTGGCCGCCAGCGACATCGATGCGCAAGGCGCGGCTGCCGCGAGCGGCGAGCTCATCGCTGACGGCAAGCGTACGGCTTCCGTAGCCGCCAACGGTCCATCCGCTCGGGGTGCGCCCGAGCTCGGTGTCCTCGAAGCCCTGGCGCACGGGTCCGCCGGGTTCCTCCGTTGCGCCGCTTTCCCCCGCCAGAGACATGTCCGCAGAGTCTACCGACGCGGCGTCGACGCAACTCACTAGCAATGACGCCAGGCCTGCCAGGGCCACGATTCTCATCGCTTCGATGGATTCGGCATACTGGCCTGGACCGAAAAACACCTCACTGCGCGTCAGAGTTGCCGACGCTGTCCGTAGCGAGCTGGCCGCTGCCATTCATGCCGGGCAGCGCGGAAGCCGACGCGGCGTCGAGCACGCCCTGGGGGGCTCGCATCCCGCCCTGAGCCCCGCTCGAAAAGATGTCGCGCGGTGTGGTGCCCAAGAACTTGCGGTAGACCCGATGGAACTGCGCGTAGCTGCCAAAACCCGCCTCCAATGCCGCGTCGAGCAAGTTACCGGTGCTACCGGTGCGGTGGATGGACTCGAAGAAGCGATCGATGCGCAGACGGTTTCTGTAGTCGACGAGGGAGACACCTATTTCCCGCTTGAACGAGCGCGCGAGGTGGCCTGGGCTCACCCCCAGCTCACCGGCGAGGCGCTCGCCGGTCATCGGCAAATCCTCATTCAGGGCACGCAAAATGCGTTCGACGAGCGGGCTTTGACCCGACTTGCGGGGCAAGGGCTGCCACGCCACCGTGCCGCGCTTGGAGAGATAGAGCACCGCGAGCAGCGTGCAAAATATCGCGGCCGCCGCCTGCTTTCCTTCGTCAATCGGGCTTCCAGTCAGCGCGGTGTCGTTGTACATGACGCCCACCACGTCGCGCGCTGCGACGAGCGGGGTGGCCATCACCCAACCTTCACCAATCACCGTGGTGCTGCGCCCGGGCTCACTGGCATAAAAGGGCGCTTGCGCACGATACAGGCCGAGCCCCCCCGATAAGCGCGCACCCAGCAAGCCATTGTATTCACGCGGCGCAAACTCGTGGAAGAGCGAGCGTTCGTCCGTCGTTTCTCCGCGAGCACCGGTGCCCCACGTGCCGCGCATGATGATGCGGTCGGCGCCGCGGTCGCGCATGAAGAGCCCGACGCGCTCCAGACCCAGGCGGTCTCGAGCCAGCTCGGTCGCTAGCCGAAGCATGCTGTTGGCCTCTCTACAGCCCGCCAATTCGTCGGCGGCAGAGAGTACCGCGAGGACTTTACCAAGCTCCGAAGACCCACTGGGGCTGGCTGGGCCAGGAGCCGAAGTGGTGGAACCGGTCAACACGTGGTGAGGGGAGATATCTTGCAACGTGCCTCCTGTGCCCGGATTTTATAGCACGAGCGCCGCTGAGGAAAGACGTTCCGTCGACTGAAAAGCTGACTCTTTACTGCCATGGCCCAAAAAGTTCGATGAAAATGGGGCACGTTCCGGCACGGGCCGTGTTCGCGCAGGCGCGCAGCTTTCCAAACACTCCGCTGTGCTTACCGTTTAGCATCTCCACTGAATTCTGGGCTCGATTCTGGACGGGCAGGTCGTGCCCCGCCGACGAGACCCGCCGCTGCCGCTCAGCAGCGAGGTGGAAACGATACCAGTGATCAGCGCATGTGGAGGTGGTCGCCGCGTATCGCGTTGCTCACCGCTACGAGCGAGTCAGCCGATGATGACACTTGGGCGAGCGCGTCCATTGCCGATGCTCTTCGCGACCGAGCGAGCACCGCTCTGAGTCGGTGGTGACTGATGAACGAGGAGGTTCCTCCCATGACCCTGACTGTATGGCAGAGCGGAGCGTGGATGGCAGCTGAAGCGCGCGCACAGAATGCTGAGTGCCGGCTGTGGCGGTGGTGCACGAGTGTCTCGGTGTCAGCTCGTGGTGGCTTCAAGGCGCAGATTTGAAATGGCAGATCTGAGAGTCGCCCAATACTGGCTGTATTCGCGCACGAAACGCAGAGCGAGCGCGCAAACTGCTCCGCGGTTTGTCTCGTATGGCGAGTGTTTCGTGGTACCTTCGGCAGTATTGGCGGCTGATTGCACAGCTCGGGCGCGAAGGCATGGATGCCGCTGCGACGCTGACTTGCTCGTGCACACCTCGTACACGAGCGCGTCAATTCGGAGCAGGTCTCGATGGAACGAAATGCGTGCCAAGGAATTGAGATGAACGAATCAAAGGTATGGCCCAAGCGCAGGCGTTCAATCGCTCGAGCGCTCGAGGCTTTGGTCATATGCGGCGTTGTCGTCGGCTGCACGAGCGCTGAGCCATCGACCAACGTGCTACCTGCGTTCCAGGGCAGCGGAGGAGCCGGCCAGAGTGCGATGAGCCCTGATGGCTTGGCGGGTAACAGTGCTCTCGGGGGCGGCGCTAACACGCCCGCGTGTAGCGGGGCTGGGTGTGAGTGCCCCGCGGGTCAGACTTCGTGCAGCGGTTCGTTGCTGGGCGGGCAGAGTGATCAAACCAGCTGCGTGGACACGAGCTTGGATGTTGCCAACTGCGGGGCTTGCGGCAACGTTTGCGCGCCCGGCCAGGTATGTTTTGCTAGCGCGTGTTCGGACGAGTGCGGTGGGGGCTTGGCTGAATGCGGCTCGCTTTGCGTGAACACGACGACCGATGCGCTGAACTGCGGCGGCTGCGGGCTACAGTGCGGCGCAGGGCAGTGCAACGCCGGCAAGTGCCCGGCGGGCAAGGTGTGTGCGCTCACCACGTCAGTCAGTGCGCCGAAGGTCGCTGACTTCGAGTCCTATACGAGCGGCGCACCCGTAGACATGTATGGGTTCAGCTTCAACGCGGCGCCGGGCAGCCCGCTGGCGGTGTATGCGGGGCCATATCAATATAGTGATGGCACGGGTGCGCAGGCGCTTTCGATGGTGCCGGGCAGCAACGTGGGCGGGACTGCCAGCAATTACGCGGTGAGCATCGCCAATACGGGAGCGACCGCATGGGGAGGCGCGCTCGGGTTCTGGATGGGGTGTATCGATGCTTCGCCATTCGACGGTATTGCCTTTTCGGTTCGCGGGCAGGTGCCAGGCGGAGTCGTGACTCTCGCGACAGGCACGGAAAGCACGTCTGCGCCCGCCGAGGAGGACCCGGCTGCCGGGGGCACTTGCCTCGCCGATTGCGCATCTCCGAGCATCGAGTTCCCCGTATCGGCAGACTGGCAGCGAGCTCTGTTGCCGTGGTCGGCATTCGCGCCCGGCTCCGCCAACCAGACCAGCGTGCCGGCAACGGGAGACGGAGTGACGGGTTTGACGTTTAGCGTCGCGCTCGAGTGGGCCGAAGACGCCAATAACCCGGGCACCTATGGGCCGGCTCCCGCCAACTACGAGCTCGCGGTTGACGACATCGAATTCTTCAAGACCGCCGAGGTTTGCCCCGTCGGTCAGCAGATCTGCGACAGCACCTGCGTCGACGTGCTCTCGAACAACGACCACTGCGGTGCGTGCGGAGCTGCCTGCGGCGGGGGCAGTGTGTGCACGGGGGCCGAAGGTTGCGTGTGCCCCGGCGGCCTCACTTTCTGTGCAGGCTCATGCGTCGACGTGCAATCTGATAGCAGCCACTGTGGCGAGTGCGGCAATTTTTGCGTGATTGGGGCCGATTGCAATGGCGCGCAGTGTGAAGGGGGCTCGGCCACGACCAGCAACCGCTGCGGAGAGACCACCCGGTTGTTAGGCAACCCACTGGGGTGCGACTTCGGTTGGGGCGCAAACCCCGACAACGCCATCCCCGGCTTCGTCGACTTTGCCAGCAAGTGGGTCGGCTACGAGCCGAACATCAACACGCGCTGTGACGGTTGTGATTGGCTGCGAAGCTATGGAGCAAACCCTGCCGTGCCGGTGTACATCGCCTACTTCACTGCCTATCGCGCCAACATCGAGGATGGGTTGGGCGACTGTAACCTCGATTTCGACGGCAACAACCTATGTAACGGTGGCGCACAATGGATTCGCGACAATCGCGCCCGCTTGATTGCAACTTACGAAAGCTATGCCCAGCGCTCGTACGCCACCATGCCCGACCGCCCGGTGGTCTGGATCGTGGAGCCCGACTTTAGCCAGTACGCCGAGCCCGGCCAGAGCAATCCGCTCAGCATGCCGGAGCTGGGTCAGCTGGCGGCCGACATCATGTGCACGATCAAGACCAACATGCCGAATGCGGTGATCGCCCTGAACCACTCGACCTGGCTCGCTGGAGCGGAGCTCACGAGTTTCTGGACCGAAATGCCGCTCGACTTGATCGACCTATTGCACGTCACCAGCAGTGCCAACATCCCGGGTGGGTACTTCAATGACGGGGATGCGGAGGGTCGCGTGGACGGTACTTTCCAGTTCCTGAATCGACTCACTGGCAAGCCGATCATCGCGGACACGAGCTTTGGCGTAACGACCATGCAGGACTCCTGGTCCACGGCCAGCGTCGCAACGCTCAATGCGCGCATTGCCGACGGAGTGGCGGGTGTGCTGATCTATCCGACTCCGGGCGACTATCAGCAGCGCATCAACGGCTTATCAGGCGGGCTCCAGTCCACCTGTCAATGAAGCTGCTGTAGAGTGGGCGGTCCGGCGCCGCCCACGAAGGTCGGAGGGTCGACGACGCGGCTTCAGCGCTCAGGGCCCGCCCACGAAGCTCAGATTGTCGATGACGACGTCGGCTGCGTAGACGGTGGGCGTGGCGGTGCCAGCGCCGACAGGGTTCGGGAAGATCCAGCCGATGCTGGTAATTTCCGCTGGGTCGACGCTGGGTTGAGGGCGCCCGCCGACGAGCTGGGACCACAACACGGTGATGGTCTGATCGGTGGCGGTAACGGGCACGGTATACGTTGGCGCGGCGCAGCTCCCGTCATATTGGCCCATTGTGGGGATGCAGCGACCCGAGTTGGCAGGAACGGGCATCGTGGCGTTCGCCGGCACATTTGCGTTGAGCCAAAGGTGCGTGATGTCGTTGGCCGAAGTTCCCACGCTGAAGGTGAGCGTATTGCCCATGGCGACGCTGCCGCGCACCGTGAACGATATGCCATCGTACGCCGCGGCGTTGATCACATTACATCCGGTGATGTAGATGCCGAAGCCCGAGTAATCGCCGATGTTGCCACTCAAGTGCCAGTTGTCCATGGTGACGTCGGAAGCCACCGGGTAGTTGCCCGCGGAAGGGTAGCGAAAAGTTCCGCCCGACAGCGTCGAGTAGAAGTCGCCAAACATGGCGTCGATGCCCAGCATGGGGTTCGCCACGGGGGCAGGGTTCGGCGCAGCGTCGGCTGCCCCGCCGTCCGTGGCGCCTGCATCGGCTGCCCCTGGCACGGCAAACGTGAAGTCAGTGAGCAGCGGCGGCTGCTGGAGTGCCGGGCACACAATCGCCATGGCATAGGTGGGGTCATCCATTATCCCCGTGGCGCCGGTTGCCGCACCTCCGTTGTTGGCGCCGCCACCAGAGCCGGCCGCGTTCCCACCTGGCGAGCCCCCCATGCCCGTCGCTCCGCTGCTACCCCCGCCGCCCACCGGGTCGGGGTCTACATCTTCCGTCACACACGAGAGTGGCAATAGCCCGACCAGGGCGCCGCAGACCAAGACGCTTTTCGGCAAGAGGGACCGGCTGGTTTTCATCGTCGTTCTACTTTCATTCCAATGAAGCCTGTGCCGACTCGGGCCGGCAACGCTGGAGGAAAATAGATACCTCCCCCATGCGCCGTGTTCAAGCTTGGCCAAGCCGATAAGCACTCGGCTCCCGTTGGCAGCTGAGCAGATTTGAGAACCATCGCGTTTGCCGAGCTAATTCGACCTCTTCGGCACGGATCACCCGCCGGCGTTTGGCGAACCAGGCAGCGTGACTCACGCACCATCGGCGTAGCGAAACGACGCCGTGCCACTGTCGGCTCGCACGATCACACCACGATTGGTGAGCGGCGACCTCGCATCGTCCTTGACCAGGCTACCGCGTTCCATCTCGATGACGTCGGACGCCCAGGGCAGGTGAACCTGAAAGTCGGAGAGCGTCGGGCTCTTCACACGGATGCGCTTCCCGTCATTGTACACTTCGAGCAGGCCCGCGGCATCGCCCCGCGTGTCGACTAAGCGCACCTCTAGCGTGATTTTGCTGTCGAGCTTGCCGCAGATGAGCCGCACGCCTCGACTGAGCTCGTAGTCGACCTGGCTGTCGTTGTTCCCGACGCAGATCAGAGCGTTGGGACGAACCCAGGCGGGAATACCAAAAAAATCGAGCTCATCGAAGTACCAACGCCCCCCTTCGCGGACTTCGCCGGTGAGCAGGTGTGTCCAGGTGCCCGCGGGCAAATAGTACTCGGCCTTGCTGTCGTGAAACACCGGCGCGACCAAGAGGCCGTCGCCGAGCAGGTACTGTCGATCCAGCGTGCGGCAGGTGGGATCCTCCGGAAACTCCAGCACCATGGCGCGCAGCATGGGCTGGCTGCCTTCATGTGCTTGGACGGCCGAGGCCATCAAGTAAGGCATGAGCCGGCATTTGAGGTGAGTAAAGTGGCGCAGCACGTCACACGCCTCTTCATCGTAGTTCCAGGGCACCCGATACGAAGTGCTGCCGTGGAGGCGGCTATGTGACGAAAGCAGCCCAAAACCGATCCAGCGCTTGTACACCGCCGCGCTGGCTTTACTCTCGAAGCCGCCGATGTCGTGGCTCCAGAATCCAAAGCCTGACAGCGACAGGCTCAGCCCTCCACGTAAGCTCTCCGCCATCGATTCGTAGTTGCCGTAGCAGTCACCGCCCCAGTGCACGGGAAATCGCTGGCAGGTGGCGGTCGCGGACCGGGCGAAGACGCAGGCTTGGCCATGACCGCGCTCTTCCTCGAGCAGGTCGAACACTGCCTTATTGTACAAATAGGTGTAGTAGTTGTGCATCAGAGCGGGGTCTGAGCCGTCGTAGTAGCTGACGTCAGTGGGGATCTCCTCGCCGAAGTCGGTCTTGAAGCAATCTACGCCCATGCGCGTCAGCTTGCGCAGCTCACCCTGAAACCAGCGGGTAGCTTCCGGATTCGTAAAATCGACATAACCCATGCCAGCCTGCCACTTGGGCCGTTGCCATACGTCTCCGTTGGGGCGCTTGAGCAGGTAACCCCGGCTGTGGCCCTCATCGAACAGGTGGGAGCGCTCGGCGATGTACGGATTGATCCAGACGCAAATGTGCAGCCCCTTGGACTTGAGGCGCGCCAACATGCCCTCCGGATCGGGGAAGGCCGCTTCGTCCCATTTGAAGTTGCACCAGTGGTGCGCCTTCATCCAGAAGCAATCAAAGTGAAACACGTGGAGTGGGATGTGACGTTCCGCCATCCCATCCACAAAGCTCTGCACGGTGGCCTCGTCGTACTGAGTCGTGAAGGACGTCGTCAGCCACAAGCCAAACGACCAGGCCGGAGGCAAGGCAGGGCGCCCGCTGAGCGCCCCGAGCCGCGTCAGAACCTGCTTCGGGCTCGGCCCCAAGATGAAGAAGTAGTCCAGGTCTTCGCCCGGCACCCCGAACTGGGCGCGCATGACCTGCTCGGTCCCAATCTCGAACGAGACTCGGGCGGGGGTGTTGACCAACACACCATAACCCTTGCTGGTGAGGTAGAAGGGGACGTCTTTATAGCCCTTGTCGGAGCAGGTGCCGCAGTCCGCGTTCCACATGTCGATGGTTTGGCCGTTGCGGGTGAAGGCCTGAAAGCGCTCCCCGAGGCCGTATACTTGCTCACCCACGCCGAGGGTGAACTGCTCTCGCATGAAGACGCCTACTCCGGATTTTTCCATCAGGCCCAGAGCTTTGTAGGGGCTCGACGTGATCTGCTCACCGGTCGAGGTGTTGACGAAGCTCATGCCCCACAGGTTCTTGTCGATGTTGAGCTCTAGCGACCCGGCGGTCAGCGTCAGACGCCCGTCGCTCGCCTTACTGGCCAACACTTGGGGCTCGGCTTCAATGGCGAATTGGGGCCCGATTGTTTGCCGGCCCTTATGATGAGTGACCTGGATTCGGAATACGTCATCCATCGGTGACGTGATGCGCACCGTGAACATGTGGCCCTGCAGCGTTGCCCAGCGCTCCTGCTCGATACGGCTACCGACATTGAGCACGGCCTGCCGTGCTGACACATCCACACCGTCGACGCGAGTCAGGTAATTGGGGGTTACATCATCCAGCATGCGCCATGCGCCGTCACCAAATCGCATTTGAGGGATCCTCCGGAGAACCGTGAGCAGGGTATATCAAAATACAGAGATGCTGGTCTTTAGACCGAGCGGCACACGCCGCGGAGGCCGCACGATCAGCTGCAGGACGGGAGTGTGGCGCGGTCAGGCCGGTTGACCCAGGCTGGAATGTTCTGCGTCGTGAAAGACATGATAAGAGCGCAGCAGGGATGCACAAATTGACTCGGCTCACTCGGGCAGGATATAGCGTGTCAGGCCATGACCTCGTGTTTGCCGGGTGGGCCATGGAAGCATCGTCAAACCGAGTCTCGTGTCGTGCACGCGACTCTGCAGCGTCGAGGCGGTTCTGGCGCGGCTTGCGCGCTCGTATGTGCATCATTGATAGGCTGTATGGGGCAGAGCACTTCTGGGACGCCGCCGCGGCCACCCGCACCTGCTGAGGCTGAGGCTCCATCGGCGGTACCTTTTGCGGTGGTTCGCCGACAGAACTATAGGATTGAGTTTGGTGACTACGCGCTGGAGGTCGACCCGGTTGACGGCGGTCGGATCGTCGAATTTTCGTTGGCTGGCCGCAGCATCGTAGTACCTCGCTCCGAGTCGGCTCAGGCATATGGGTCGTCCTTCTGGCCCAGCCCCCAGCAAGATTGGGATTGGCCACCACCCCCGGAGTTGGACTCCCTGCCGTGGGAAGTGTCGGTCGTCGGCAAGGCTCTGGTGCTGACGAGCGGAGTAAACGCTCGGCTGGGCCTCTCGGCAATTCAGCGCATCGAAGCCTTGCCTGAGCTGGGCGCAATCAACATCGAGCTTCGTCTCATCAACCGCGGTACACAACCTCGTCAGGTGGCCGCCTGGCAGAACACTCGAGTGCGGCCAGGCGGTCTTACTTTTTTTCCGAGCTCCGCGCCGGCGCACGCCAAGTCCGCGTTCCCGCTCGAGCCCAGCGCTGGTGTCGCTTGGTTCGAACATGAGCCGAAGGCCAACGCGCGCACGGGCAAGCTGTTCGCGGATGGGGAAGAGGGGTGGCTCGCGCACGTCGATGGCGACCTCCTCTTCGTCAAAGTGTTTCCGCCGGTGCCACTCGAGAAACAAGCACCGGGTGAGGCCGAGATAGAGCTCTATGTCGACCCCAAGGGTGTGTTCGTCGAGGTGGAGCAACAAGGGCCCTATGGCAGCATCGCGCCGGGCGAGTCCGCGGCTTGGCAGTGCCAGTGGATACTCCGAAAGCTCGACCCAGCAGCTGTGCGGAGCGTGGACAATTCCGCGCTCCTCGGGCAAGCTCGAACGCTGGCGAGCCTTGTTCGCTAGGAATTGTTCGCTAGGCCTTGTTCGCTAAGAGTCGTTCGCTAAAAGCTACTTCTTCGCGACCGTGATATTGTCGAGCACGATGTCGTAGCTCACGGGTGCCTGCGACCAGGAGCTCGCGCGGATCTCCCAGGCGGTCCGTGCATCACATTCCGCGCCCTTGCCGTCGAAAAAATCCTTGAGCGGAATGCTCACGTCGTGCCATTGGCCGTCGGCCGCGTTGGCGGAGTACTTGCCGAGGGAAGCGTCCGCGCTGTTCTTTTTGTCCTTGCTGCAGCCGAAAGCGAAGCTGATCCCCCCGGCGGTGGGGGCCTTGTCCTTGGGCGCGGTGACTTTTACCTTGAACGTGAGGGTGTCGTAGATGGAAATGTCGGTGCCGGCGTTTTCCGGGTACCAGCCGAACCAATTCCAACCGCCGCCCTGCCAGCCTGGCCCCTCGCCGTGCAGCTTGAGGCCCGTGCTCCCGTCCGCCCCTTCACCGGGGGCGGGGGCGAAGGTGGCTTTGCATCCTTCAGCCTCCTTGTCACAGCTGGCCCAGCTCATGCCTTTTGCCACGTTGTCACCGTCCCAGATGACTTCACTAGTGCCGCTTGCGGCTGGGGTGGAAGCGGCGGCAGTCGCTGCGGGTGCGGCAGCGCCGTCGGCGCTTGCCGCGGTTGCCGCTGGTGCGCCGGCACATGGGGGGCACAAACACCCCGCCGAAGAGGCCAGCGCTAAAGCCGCCGCGCAGCATAGGGCCGTGGTGGAGATGGGTGCGGAGACTGATTTGTCCTGCATGAGCTTGTTCATGGCTGCGTCC
The DNA here is from genome assembly GCA_031407405.1 of Deltaproteobacteria bacterium. Taxonomy (GTDB): domain Bacteria; phylum Myxococcota_A; class Polyangia; order Polyangiales; family Polyangiaceae; genus SZUA-265. The sequence continues at coordinate 21,128 of JANOIG010000306.1, read as the reverse complement.
TTCTTTTACTGCTCGGAGCTACCGGTCGTTGCCGGGTCCGAATCTGATATTTCGCGATAGAAGCCGAGGTCGTCGATCCAGAGCTCGATGACGGAGTCCTTCGGGATGTTGAACGTAAATTGAAAGATGCCAGATCGATCGATCCCGCCGGGCTTTCGATTGGGTAGCGCCTCTTGCGTGAAAGACTCGAAGGGCAGCCGGTGCAGAAACCATTCCCGTTGGGCGGTCACTACGCGCTGGAAGCCATTGCCGCAGTCGTTGGGCGCCGGCAGGTCACCACCAAAGGGTACGAGAACGCCGGCTGCATTGGTGACGTAGCCCTCCGCAGTATCATCTGCCGAGGGTACGGTGCAGACCGGGGCACCGGGAAGGGGGGGCGCGTCCTCCTGACCCGCGACAGGCGCCCTCGCAAAGCTATTGCGGTCGCTGACCGTGAGCTGGAAGCCCGTGCTCGTTCCATAGCCCACAGCCCTGGCCCAGAAGGAAACGCCGTCGAACTGACTAGCGTCGGCGCCCGCGGTGGCCGTGCCGGTTCCGTACTCGCCAAACCCCGCACCCCAGTCGCTGTGCCCCTTCGCACCAATCACCAGGGCCACGGCGCTAGCGCAGCGCCCACCGGGGATGGGCCTCAGCTCCAGCACTCTCTCAGCGCCCGGGGTCATATCCCCGAAGTCAAACCATTGGATCACGGCGTCGGCCGGGAGGATTTCCCCCGTGGGCTGCACGGCGGCCTCCAACGGTTGTACCACCATGAACTGATAATCGTCGTTGATGCTGCAATCCAACTCCAACGTCCGATCGGGGAGCGAGCTGCTGCAGGCCGCCGCCAGCCCCACAGAAGCCAGGCTCAGCCCTTTCTCGAGCGGGCACCGCGGCCTTTTGCGCCCCAGGGTCCTGTGCGCCGTGGTCACCACCACAACCACCCGGTCAGGGCCAATACGTCGGCGTCGGGCTGTGCCAAAGGATCGGGCGTGGGGGGCGAGCCGGTGTCGATGACGACGTCCCCACCATAGATGAAATGCGAGTAGGAGAGCGCGATCTCCATCTGGCTGTCCCAGCCATTATGAAAGAGCAGCCGCGGTGTGACGATGTTGAAGCTCTCCGTGCTGGAGTCTCCCGGCGACACGTGGTCAAAGCGCCCAGACACGCCAAACCACGAGAAAGCGTTGTACGTCAGCTCCGTTCCGAGCTTCAGCTTGCTGTCACCGTCTGCCTCGGGATCGTCGCTGCTCACACTCGTGTGCACGCCAAACACGCTCACCAAAATGTCGGGGCTCAAGCCTTGAAAAAGGTCGCCGAACACCAGGCGAGAGACGCTCAAATCGTACTGTGCACCGAAGGTGGTCAATGAGCCGTCACCATTGCTCTCATCGCCGCCCAAGTACTGATCCATGAGCTCACGCCCGCCCCGGGCGTTCAAGACCTCGATAGCTCCCGAGACCGTTTCTGCGTTGGTCAGTGAGGTATGCCCCAGGCCGAGGTAAAGGTGCCCGCCGCGGCCCGCGGTGAGCCGCGCGTCAGCGCCGATCACGCTGATGCTGCCGTCGGGGATCTGCCCGGTGCTGGCCGTGTCGTCGCGCGTCCAGGCATAGAAATAGTGCAGGCCCACCTGGGCGAACCGAGCGATGTCCAACCCGGCGTGCAGATGACCCACGAACGTCGCGCCCGCTTCGGTGAAGGCGTAGTCGTTGAACTGGCTGGGCACGGTGTTCCTGTTGGGTTTACCGAGTTGGCCGCCCAGCCCTTCTTCCAAAACCAACGTCAATTGATCGCTCAGCTCGAGGCCAATCGTGGCTGTTTCACCGATTGTGTTCGTGCGCGCGATGAGCGGGGTGCCGTAGCGCCCCAGATCGTAACCGCCCATCACGCCGTAACGGCCGGTGTAGGCGCCGACTCGGAGCTCAAACGGCGTCCCCACCTGCTGGCTGAGGTTCAGGCTGAGGAAGGCGTCCCGCGCACCGAGCTGCTCGGTCGGGTTGTAGAGACCGGTAGCATCGACGAAGTTCTCAGCCGCCAAGATCAACGTCGCCGCCAATAGGGAGTTGCCGTACGTGAAATTGATTTGACCGTAGGCGGTGGGCACGACACCGGTGTGGCTGAAGCTCCGGCTGTTGTTGGGGACCAGCGGAGGGTTATGAATGACCGTCTTGCCCTGGCCTGGCGCGGGGTTCTCCCGCTCGTTGAAGCCGAGGGTCAGCGGCATGAGCAGATAGCCGTGGAAGTCCAGAACGTACGCGGTGGATTTGGCGGGGGACACCCCGAAGGCAATCGTCGGCTGAGCACTGCGGTTCTGCGGCTCGCCAGGCGAGATGCCGAGGCGTGGCAGCACGGGAGTCTTGTCTTGAGCCTGGGCGATGCCCGAGCCGAAGACCGAAACCAATGCCACGAGAGCGGGTAGGCCACGTCGCATGAGCGTTACCTTTCTGAACTCCGGCTGCTGTGAGCCAAACGGTGATGAGCGACTGGTAACAGTGCCATGGTATCCTGAAAACATGGTTAGAAATTGATGTAGGCGCCCAGCGCCAGCACGTGGGGGTCGAGGGGGCGCGCCGGGTTGCGGTCGACTTCACTGTTGTAGAAGCGCCGTGTGTAGATGAGCTCGATGCGATCGGTGCTCTGCCAGTCGGTGCGAAAGGCGATACCGGGCGAGATGCTATACACCCGATAACGTCCGAACTCGAAATCGCGGTCCTCGCCGAAAAAGCGCAATGGCGTGCTGAGCCAGGACAGCATCTGATAGTCGAATTGCGCGCCCAGCTGGAACCCGCTAGCGCCTTCGAACGTTGCGTCGCCGGTCTCGAGCGTGAAATGAGCCGCTGCGGCCAGCGCGATGCGTATGTCGGGGGCGGTCCCGTTGAAGGGCCGCGGGTGCCACAGGAGCTGTGACAGGCTGGTGTCGTACTCCGTGCTGATGGCGAACAACTTGCCATTTCCGTTGGGGACGAGCACCGTTTGACTGGCCATCTCGGTCCCTGTGCAGGGGAACGGAGGAGGTACGGGGGTCATGGGGTTCGCGTCGTCGACCGCCTCGCAGAAGCCGTTGGGCTGGCCCGCGATGCCCACGTAATCTCGCATCATGTCCATGCCGCCCTTGGTCCAGTCGAGGCCCCACCAGATGCCATCATGGACGCGGGTAGCCTCGTCGAAGTTCCAGTAGCCGAGGCTCAGGCCGAGCTGACCGAAAGGCGACGCCTGGTAACGAGTTTCCAGAATGAGCACGTCCATCTTGCCGTCACGCTGGTCTTCGGCCAGATACTGGCGGTCGTCGAAGCCGTAGGCGCGCGCATAGTGTAACCGAGCCGTGTACTGGTTCTGGTACACCATGCCAAAGTGGGCATGCGTGACCAGCGACGAGATGCCCGTCTCGAGCCAGCCCGTGTACTCGCCGCGCACGAAGTCCTCGGGTACGCCGGGCACGCCTTGGACCGCGAGCTGCAGGCTCATCAAGACCTGGTCGTTGAGTGGGTATTGCGCGGTACCGGAGAAGCCATACCCACGCGTGGCCAAGAGTGGCCCGTACAAGCCCCAGCCCCATTGGCCAGGCCCCGCGAAGCTCTCGGTAAAGCCGCCCACACGCATTTGCAGCTGAAGCTGCCCGATGGGCTGCGGGTTGATGGTCAGGTACGCCTGGCCCATCGAGGGACCGTTGGTGACGTTATAAAAACCCTGGCGCTCCTTACCGGTGGCGTTGAACACGGCGTTTACGGTGCCGCTGATCACGGAGTTGCCGTACACCATGTTCAGCGATCCGCCGGTGTTCGACCCGAACGGCTGCCGGCCTTCGACCAATGCGGGGACGTGCAGGGGCCTCGAGACTTGGTTGGGGGCGGGTATGCGCGGCGTCACGCCGAAGCCCACAGCTTGCCAGCCAAAGATGCTACCGCCGAGGGTGAACGCCCATGCGTCGGGTTTGGTGGGCGCGCCGAATGTTGGCGCGCGCCCGCCCGCTGCGGGTGCTGCGTGCGGTGCCTCGGGAGATAGTCCAACGCCGATGGGACGCGGTGAGCCTGGCAATGCAGCGACGGCAGGAGTCATGGGCTCTTCCGCGCGTGCGCCGTGCGTAAACGTCAACAGGCACGCACTCAGCGCGACCAACGCAGTGGCGGGCCGCGTTGCCGCGACGCGACGAACGAGGGCAACGTGAACGTCCTCTACTCTCGGTGGACTCAGAGCGCGTGGTGGCATGACCTTGACCCGACAGACGGTGGCAAAAGGTAGGAGAGTCTGTCTTCTCGTTTCTGCCTACACTGTACCGGGCAGAATATTTCGACCGCCCTTTTGAAACGAATGCGCTCCGACTCGAGCGAGCCATGCGCTCGAAATCGAGCGGCCCCAAGCCGTGCGTCTCGCTGCGTCAACGCTGCCCACGGCTCTGCCTCGACATGTTTGCCGCCCCATGCGTCGGGATGGCTCTTACTGAGGCCGAATCAGGACGGTGCTGGCGTTTTCCAGCGAGATTTCCCCAGCCGGCACATCACTACCATGTGCAATGAGCACGAAGTTGACCACCGCCAACAGGTCGCTGTCGCTGAGATCGATGGCGCCCGCGGGCTTCTTCACGGTCGTCATGTGGAGCTTCAAATAGTTGTGCAGATCGAGCGCGCTGACGAACTCGGCGCGAGACGGGGTGCCCGGCACGCGCAGCTGGGCTTGGCGCTGAATCTGCTGCGGGTCTTGGTAGAGCTGGACCCCCGATTGGTCTCGCGGGTAGCGAGGCAGCGCTGTTGCGCCAATGATGGGGGGTGCACCTGCCAACCCTTCCCCGCGGGGCCCGTGACAACTTGCACATGCTTGCTCGAAGAGCGAGGCGCCCTGTGACGCCCGGCTTTTTGCCTGAGCTAGATCAGCGTCACTGGCCCTCGGTGACCCGCCCGAGCATGAAAGGTGCAAGCCTGAGAGCAGCGCCCCCGTACCTACCCCGACCCGCAGCGCCAACGAAATGGACTCAAAAGAATGACGTAGGATGGACACGCTTTTGCTCCGTAGTCGATTTCCGGCGCTCTGTCGACCTTCGCACTCTGCGGTCAAATCACTGTGCGACCCAACCGATGGTAGCCCGCGCGGAACCGAGTCAGTTCGCGCCCGCCGGCGTGCCGTAGATCACGCCTCGGCCACCCGTGCCGAGGTAGACGCGCCCGAACACTCGCGGATCACCTTCCACGATGTTTACGGAGCCGAATTGATGTGCATCGTCGTTCAGGCGCACCCAGCTCGAGCCGATGTCGTCAGAGCGGTAGAACCCTTTCTTGCCTTTGACCTGGCCGGCGAGAAACAGGGCGGGATACGCGTGACCGGGAGCCGCCTTGCCCACGCCGAGCCCATAGCCTTCCTCGACAGTGTTCTTGTGCTCAAAGCTCTTGCCCGAGTCGGTGGAACGATAGAGCTCCTTGCCCGTCGTGAGCCAAATGTGACCCTCGAAGCCTGGCACCGCGGTGATCGATGTGGCGTTGAGCTCCCAGTCTGCTTTCGCGGGCAAGCCAGTGTAAGTGCTCGCGAAGCTCTGGCCGCCGTCATGGCTGACGAACATGCCACCTTGATGCGCGTCATAAATATAGAAGGTGCTCGGGTTGACCCGATCGGCGGCAGGCTGAAGATCAATGGTGGTCCAGTCCGGCAACGCGGAGCCAGCGCGCACCCCGACGACCTTGGTCCAACTCGCGCCTCGGTCGCGCGACAGCACCGGCGTTTGCCCCTTGAGTGACCAAATCAGCGTGCTCGCGTCGCTCGATACGGCGATCGCTCCTCCGCCCTTGCTGCCTTCGGGCTCCTTCGGGAAAGCTGCCCAGGTCGTGCCGCCGTCGAGCGAATATGCGCCATGAGGGTCTTCGCCCCAGACCCGGCCCACGCGCGCGACGAAGCTGGGTTGCTTCTCGGCGAAGTCGAGGCCGGTGGTGCCGTTGCAGTTGGGGTTCGAATGCGCCCCTTTGGCGGGCGGCGCATCCAGGCTGTCGTGCCGGAAACCGCAAATGTCTCCGACTCCGCTCAACAGCGGCGCACCCTCCGGCGGGCTCGCCAGCGAGAGCACGGCGGTTTCTTCCAGACCTTTGTTGGTAAAGCGCCAGTCGACCGCTTGGTTCTTGTCCGCGTGGTCGAGGTTTTCGGTCATGAAGATGCCCGTCCCGCCCACCACCGTGGCACGCGCGGGGTTGAATGGATCGATGTCCACGTCGCCGGTCCAGTGCGTGATGCCGGCCTTTTCCTTGCCGTGGTGCAGGTAAAGCGCACCTTCTGAATGCCAGTTGCCGGACTGTCCGACCTTTTTCCACGTCTTCCCGGCGTCGGTGCTGCGAAAGATTTCGTCCTTCATCGTCCAGCGGTCGATGCTGCTGGCGATCAGGTGGCCCGTGCGGCTCGAGTCGACACCCAGCCCGCCGTAGCCAAACTTGTCTTCGCCACTCGGCTTGACCGGAGTGATGTCGGTCCACTTGCCGGAGGCGGGTACGAATTTGTACACGGCGCCGTCCGTCACATCGCTCGGACCCGGTTGGTTGCCGTACGACACATAGACCGTGCCGGCGGCGTCGAACTCCAAATGGCTGGGCATGAAGCCGCTCGGTTGCTCCACGACGGGCTTCCACGTCGCGCCGGCGTCCTGGCTCCAGAACAGGCCCTTCTCCTTGCTCGCGACACCCGCATAGATAACGGGTGTCGCCTTGCCGGCTTTGCCTGTCTTGGGCGCAAACGCGATGATGTTGATTCCGACGCCGTTGGTGTCCTGAGGCTCGGTGAAGCTCTCGACCTTGTTCCACGTCACCGAGCCGTCTTCACTCTTCCACAGCCCGTTCTTGCGAGACCCGAAGTAGAGCCGGTCGGGTTTGTTGGGGTCCACCGCCAAGCGCTCACCATTGGAGCGCCCATTTTCGTTCCCGCCCATCTTGAAAGGCATGGGCGTGACCTGCCAGGTATTGCCTCGGTCGCTGGAGCGCAGCATCGCGCCATTGCCGGCCCAATCTGCCGTGTACGTGCCCACCGCCATGTACACCTTGTTCGGGTCGGTGGGGTGAATCGCCAAGCTCTCGATGCCCATGTGATTGGCGTCGTCGCGGCTGACCCCGTCGCTGATCGGAACCCACGTGCGAGGCCCCGCGTCCCAACGGTACGCACCGCCGATGTCGGTGCGGGCGTAGATCAGGTCTTTCTCCAATTTGCTGAAGATGACCCCCGTGACAAACCCGCCACCGAGAATGGGCACGTTCTTCCACACGTAGGGTGTGCCGTCCGCCGTTGTCTCGCTGCCGGCGCTCGGATCCAGAGCGGGCTGGCTAGGCTGCGCGTTGCCTTCCGGCGCCTGTGCGTCTCCGCCGGGTGGCTTGACACAAGCCAGCACGAGTGACGTAACGACACAACCCCAGATGCTTGACCGAATCGCCATGCTCGGGTCCATTACATAGTGCGTGCTCGAGTTCAATCCGAGTGAGCAAGCGTTCCGTCTCGGTGCTGGGCCGATGTTGACCGCATCTCGAATCGTGCGCGAGAGTTTTCAATTCTGCCCACGGACTTGCAACCACGCTTGCACGTAGGTGCTCTAGGGCAGGGCGAACAGCTCACGGTCGTGACTGGAGCGCCAGTGTTGATTTGGCCAGGCCGTGGGAGCGCACGGTGAGCACCAGCCTGCCACCGCGCCCGGTGCGCGTCCTGACAATGACCAGGGCCAGACCGTTAAACGCCTTGCGTCGCGTCGCCTGAAAGGGCTCGAGGCTCGTGGGGTCGCCGTTGTCTACGGCGACGATGTCCCCGGGACCCGTGAGTGAAAAGGTGATGTCGGCGTCGGCGCGCGGCACGATCTGACCCAACTGGTCCTGTACCGAGACCGTGACGAACGCCAGATCACGCCCGTCGGCACGCAACTCGTCGCGGTCGGTTTCGACGCCCAGCCGTGTGGCTTCGCGCGTGGTTTGACGCGTGGCCACCGCCCACTTCTTGCCGTCCCGATAGACTACGACTTTCAGCACGCCGGGGGTGTACCGCACCTTGTTCCAGCGAAATCGGTACTCGTGCGCCGTTCGATGCTGCCTCCCCTCCGACTTTCCGTTCAGAAACAGCTCCGCCTCATCCCCCGAGGTGTAAACGTGCACGGGGGTGACCTTGCCGACGCGCTCCGGCCAGTTCCAGTGCGGCAAAATGTGGGCCATGCGCAGCTCGGGGCGCCAGCGCGCCTGATAGATGTAGAAACGATCTTTAGGGAACCCCGCTAGATCGATGATGCCAAAATAGGAGCTGCGAGAAGGCACTGCGATCTTGCCCAGACGAGCCAGCTCTTGCTGCATGCGCGCGCGTTCTACCGGGTCCGAGAAGTTGAGCAGGTTGGTGGAGTCTGAATTATAGGGAGTGGGCTCGCCGAGATAGTCGAAGCCTGTCCACACGAACTCTCCGAGCGCCGACGGGGCTTTGTCCAGACCGCGAAACTCCTCGTCAGGGGGGAACGCCCAGGGTGGTGCCGACAGGTCATAGGAGCTGACATGGAAATTGACCCTGCCCTCTGCTTTGTCGTCGCTGACGGGAAAGAAGTACTCGCCGCGCGAGCTGACGGCAGATGACGTTTCTGCACCCAGCACGGGAGTGGTCGGATGAGCTTCACGGAAGGGGAGGTATGCCTTGGGCTTATAGTTGTAGCCCACCAGGTCCACCGCCGTCTGAAAGCCGTTGTAGCCCGCGCTCTCCCCATTAAAGGCGCTGGTAATGGGGCGCGACCGGTCCTCTTCTCGGACAATGCCCGCGAGGCGCCGGGCTAGCTTCCAGCCATCGGGGAACCATTGCTCTATGACCTCATTGCCAATGCTCCACATCACCACGCTGGGATGATTGCGGTCGCGCCGCACCATGGCCCGTAGGTCTTGCTCATGCCAGTGATCGAAAGCCTGTGCGTAGTCGAAGTATTCGACGTTGGGGTCCCGCTCGTCCATGCCGTGGGGCCATTTTTTCCCGCGCCGCCAGCAGTCGAACGCCTCGACCATGAGCAACATGCCCAGCCGGTCGCACACCTCCGGTAACTCCGGGGCCGGCGGGTTGTGAGCGGTACGGATGGCATTGCAACCCATGTCCTTCAGAATCTGGACCTGCCGCTCGATCGCGCGCTCCGAAACCGCGGCGCCCAACGCACCGAGGTCGTGGTGCATGCACACGCCATTCAAGCGTAATGGCTTTTCATTCAGGAAGAACCCTTGGTCCGGGTCGGCGCGCAGGCTGCGGATGCCGAACGGCGTTTCGACTCTATCGACCAGGCGACCCTGGGATCCCAACACCGTGACGGCGACATATCGCTCAGGCTGCTCGACGCTCCAGAGCCTTGGGTTTGGCACGCGCAACCCGTGGCTCCGGTGAGCGTGGTAGCCGGGGTCGAGCTCGAGCTCCGAAAGGGCCGAGACCACCAGCGCTTTACCCTGCAACTCGCCGGCGTTCGAGAGCGCGTAAATCGACGTCTGTAGGCTGACCTTGGCTTTGCGCTCGGTTCCGTTTTCGAGCTCGACGTCCACGTTGACCCACGCTGCACGGGGCTCCACCTGAGGCGTCGTCACGAAAGACCCGTGGTGGCTGACTCGTAGCCGTGGCGTTCGAACGAGCCACGTGTTGCGATAGAGGCCGCCACCTGGGTACCAACGCGACGAATTCGGTGGGTTGTCGAGGCGGATCGCCAGGACGTTGTCCGCGCCGAATTTCGCGTGGGCGGTCAGATCGACCTTGAACGATGTGTAGCCATACGCCCAGCCGCCGATACAGATGCCGTTGAGCCAAATCGCGGCGTACGACATCGCACCGTCGAGGTGCAGCTCGATCAAGCTCGAGGCGTCGCGCTGCTTGAGGTGGAAGGTCTTTCTGTACCAGGCGACCCCGTGCCATGGCAGCTTGCCGGTTTCGCCGGGCAGCTCTTGCGAGAATGGCCCTTCGATACCCCAATCGTGGGGGAGCGTGAGCTCGCGCCAGGTGGAATCATCGAAATCAGGCTGGATGAAAGACAGCTTGGGTGAGGGTTCCGCGGCGGGACGAGTCGGTGGACGCACGCCCGCGTGCATCAGGTCCGCCCCCGTGGGCAACAGCCAGGGCTCCAGCCGGTGGCGCGCGAGGGCCTTGCCGGCATCTGGCGCGTCGCCTCGAAAGAACCTCCACCCGTCGTTGAAACTGACTCGCCATCGAGGCGAGGATTTGGCAGGAGTCATGCTCGTGGAACTAGACCTGGTACCTCAGACCTGCGCGGACTGAGCTTCCAGGTTCCTACTAGCATTCCTGGTCAAGGCTTGAAAGCCAGCAGAAGCATGAGCTTCGCGCGCAATCGGATTGAAAAGTGCGTGCGGATGAGTTGTTTATGGGTCAGGAATGCGAACTGTGCAGAGCATCATCGAACCAGCAGCGTTGAGAAGCATGAAAGCGCACTGATGGAAGCGCACCTGTCACTCACGATTGAGTCGTCCGCCGAGCACACGCCGTGGTTGTCGCGCCGCTTGACGGAGCTCGGGTTCGCTGCCTTCGAGGAGCAAGCCAGTGAAAGGGGCATTCGGCTCATCGTGTATGACCCGAGCGAACAGCGGCTGCGTGATGTGCAAAGGGTGCTCGAGCAGAGCGCGCGGCAGCGTTCACCACGGCCCAGGCTAGAATTCGAGATCGCGAAAACGACTTCGGATTGGGCCCTGGCGTGGACGGACCACCTCGAGCCGGTGCAATTGACGGCCAGCCTCACGTTGTTCCCGCAGGTGCCGACACGGGCGCCGGGGCCCTCTGAGATCTACCTCAAGCCGGCTTTTGCGTTTGGTTTTGGTGAGCACCCATCGACTCGGCTCATCGCCGGCTGGTTAGAGCGTGCCTGTCGTGGTCATGCAGGTGGTTCGGTCCTGGACGTGGGATCGGGTACTGGGATCCTTGCGCTCGTTGCCCATAAGAATGGATCAAATCGGGTGGTTGGAATCGACATATCAGCCCCTGCGGTCCAAGCGGCACGGGACAACGCCGAGCTCAACCAAGCCTCGGGTGTCGTCTTCCTGCAGGTGCCCCTCACACAGCTGGCGGAACGCTTTGATCGAGTCGTGGCCAATATCGAGGCCAACGTGCTCCTGGACTTGTGTGAAGACATCGTTGCGAAGCTGAGCCCTGCCGGCGAGCTGGCGCTAGCAGGGCTCATCGAGGAACAGTGTGACGCTGTGATTCGGCGTTATTGCAAGGCAGGAGTGTCACTCGAGATCGAAGGGCGAGAAGAGGACTGGTGCCTGCTCGTGGGCCATGCTCGTCGAGCTGGCGCGTAGGCACCCGGGGCCAGGTCCTGCTCTCCGGCGCAGTTCCCCCCTGCTCAGGTGCGGTGTTTCCTGCTAACCTGGCCGTACATGTCGGACACGATATTTTCCAAGATCATTGCCGGAGTGGTGCCGTGTCATCGGATCTACGAGGACCACCACGTGTTGGCGTTCCTGGACATCTCGCCGGTTTCGCCGGGCCACTCGTTGGTGATCCCCAAGGAACCCGCTCGAACGCTGGACGAGCTCTCGGACGAAGCCGCTAGCGCCCTCGGACGCGCGCTGCCCAGGATCTGCCGCGCCATCAAACGAGTCACGGGCTGTTCGGCGTATAACGTGTTGCAGAACAACGAAGCCATGGCACATCAGGCCGTCTTTCACGTCCATTTTCACATCATCCCAAAGCCCGATGAACAGCGTGGCCTGGGCGTGCGCTGGCCCGCCGGCAAGCTCGGTGCTGGGGCTGAGGAGCTCGCCCTCGCCATTGCCGCTGCAATGACACCGAGCTCCGGTTAGTCTTCCAGCGCCCGGTATTCGAACCAGTCGAAGTCGGCAGGGGGCATACCACCGTGGTTGGCCGTCGATGCAAACATGCCGAAGTAGACGCCTGTGAACCCCCCCGCGCTCTCGGTGGACAGCGCCGCGGTGGGGGCGTGGCCCAGCGCTCGTTCAGTCTCGTTGCCCTGAGCGTAGAGAAATTCGTAGTGATCGGGAAAAGCTTGAACCGTCAGCACGACGGCTCCGGCTTCTACGACCTGCTCCGCCGTCAGGCTGGAGCGGCCGGCGGTGCGAGCCCAAAGCTGTACGCGGCGGAGCGCGCCGTCATCCCGCACGATGATCAGATCGTAGTGGTTGGCCTCATTGGCTCGGACGGTGAGGCCCGCGCGCTCACCCTGGCTCGTCGGTGAGAACTCGAGCCGCGTAGAAGCGCGACTCCTCCAGTGTCGCTGGCGTCGTCCCACGAAGGCGGGCGAGCTCACCTCATCCAGAGAGGCGCTCGAGCCCGTGAGGCGCAAGAAACCGGCGCGGTCCGTCAGCGACCAGCTGCCCGGCGAGGGGTTGCGTAGGAAATTCCAGGCGAGGCCGAGCTTCGGGCTCGCAAAATCGTCACGAAGCGGTTCGGCAGGCCAGGCGTGACGTGCAGGCAACCCCGTCACAGGCATGCTCAAACCGATGGCAGCGTTGCCGTTGACGACCGGCCAGCCTTCAGTGCTCCAGGTGACGCGCGCCAAATAGGTCTCGCGCCCGAGGTGATGGTGCTCGCCATCCCAGCGCCGGATACCGAGAAATACGAGCCACCACTGGCCTTCGGGAGTTTGCACCAGGTCCCCGTGCCCCGTTGCCTGAATCGCCTCTGAAGGCCGCTGGCTGTGGCTGAGAATGGGGTTGTGAGGGTTGGCTTCGAACGGGCCGACCGGCGAAGGGCCGCGGGCGATCGTGATCATGTGCCCCGTGCTCGTTCCGCCCTCCGAAATCATCAGGTAGTAGCGGCCGTCGATTTTGTACAGGTGGGGCCCTTCGGGCCAAATGCCGCCGGTGCCGGGCCAAATCAACTTGGCTTCGCCTCGCAAGCGACCCATTTTCAGGTCGATCTCGGCTTGGTACGCTCCGCCTCGCTCTCCACCCCCATGCCGGGTGTAGTAGACGCGCCCGTCAGCATCGAAAAATAATGAAGGGTCCATCGTGAAGGTTGGCTCCGGCAACCACACCGGCTCGGACCAGTCCCCCGCCGGATCTCGTGCGGTCACGTAAAAGCTGCCGCCGCCGGACACATTGGTGGTCACGACATAAAACGTTCCGTCGTGGTGCCGAATCGTGGGTGCGAAGATGCCCTGGGAGCTCTTCGCCTCTGCCAGGGGGAGCTGGCTTGGGCGCGTGAGCGCGTGGCCTATCTGGCGCCAGTGGACCAGGTCACGGCTGTGAAAAATCGGGACGCCAGGGAAGTACTCGAAAGAGCTCGTGACGAGGTAGTAGTCGTTACCGACTCGGCAAACGCTCGGGTCGGGGTAGAAACCCGGCAGAATGGGATTTTTGAACATGGCTTCTCCAGCACGCGTCTTCGCCGTTGGGTCGACGCCGGCATGCCCGCCGAGCGCGCCGCCTCCCGCCTGCCCGTGTGCGCAAGCGATGAGCAGGGCCGCGCTGACCGTTCTCTTCACCGAAATGCTCACTCTTGTGCCGCGGTTCGCGTGCCTAGGACAAGCCGGCTCGATGCAGGGTGTTGAAGCGCGCGGCCAACCCACGCGCTTCCACGATATTGTCTTCAATCGAGCAGTAGGTCCATGAGCCGTAACGGCCCGCGCTGTACACGCCGCGTGTGGCGAGGAGCGCCTTCTGTTGCGCCACATCTGCCAGGGAGCGTTGGGTGATGTGCACGTAGGCGGGGTCGAGCACGACGTGGTGGTCGGCCACGAGGCGCTGCGTTTGAATGACATTCACCCGCCGCAGGTCCGCGAGGACACGCTCTTTGGCTGCTTGGATTGCGGAGTCGCCGAGCAGCGCGCCGCTCGGATAGCCGATCTCGACGTACAGGCTCATCCGGGGTGTGTCGAAGATGTTGTCGTAGAAACCGACCCTGTAAAAGCTGATGTCTCGCTGCGGGTAGTAGATCCAGTGGATGCCCTGAGGCCCCTTCGCGTCAAAGCCGAGGTTGAAGACCAGCACTTTATTGTGGCTGTAGATGGCAGGGTCAAACGGCAGCTGGCAGAGCTCGAGCAAGCGGGGGAACGGTGCACTGCTGAGCAGATATTCGAATTCTATGCTGCGCCGGGCGGTGCGGGCCACCTTTTCTCGCAGATTGATTTCGAGCACGGGCTCGTCGAGTAAGATCTTCTTTTCATCCACGTCGCGCGCCAACGCCGAGATGTATTCGACGGCCCCGCCTTCCGGATAGGTGAAGGTCGAATTGTAACTGGACGACGACTCGGCTGCCAAACCACGCACGATGTCTTCGGCATCGGCGTGTGGAAAAAAGCGGCCCATCGCGTCCACATCCAGCTGCTCGAGGCCTGTGGCGTAAAGCTTCTCGTTATAGGGGACGAGAAACTTGTCGCTGATGCCGGCGCCGAATTTGGCGTACAACATCTCCTGAAAGTTCTTGGGAGGTGCGTCCGTTCGACGAAACAAGTCCGCCAAACAGGCGAGGAACTCCGGCTGTGGAAGCTGGTGAATGTTGCGCTGAAAGGGGAAGTCGATCAGCCGATCCCCATAGTAGATGCGTGAGTCCTTTGCGACGCGGCGCACGCGATCGGCACCAATTCTGCCGACCAACTCGCTCTCGATCTGCGGGTTTCGAAAGTGAAAGAAATGGCCGGAATAGTCCCAGACAAATCCATCCCGTACGACGGTGCGGCAATACCCACCGATGGCCGGGTCGGCTTCGCAGATCAGGTAGTTGCCCTCGACGAGGTGGCCCGCAAAAGCAAGGCCGGTGACGCCTGCGCCCACAATCAAAAAACGCGTTTGCTGCACGAGCGGCGAGCCTAGCCCGGTTTTCGTGTCCATGGGAACGCACGCCAATTCAGCCCGGCGTTATTTTGTCATTCCCAGTGGATTTGTGGCGCCTTCCGACCCGGGCCAGGCTTGGCCACCCGGGCGCCGCCTGTGCGTGATAGGCTAGCGCCTCCCCATCGCTTCAATCGATTCGGGACTTGCCGGTGTTCACGACAGTTAGAGGAGCGCAGCCCAGATGAGAGTCAAGCCCGGTCGCAGAACGCTAGTGACCCTGATAACGCTGGTGGCGGCGTGTAGCCCGAACGCTGAGCAAGCGGATGATCCCATCGTCGGCCCTCGAGTGACGGGGGATGGCGTGGTGCTGTGTGCTGAAGGCGAAACCTGCGGCAACGACCCGAATGGCATGGGGGACTCCACGAACGTCACGACGACCGGGGACGGCACCGTCGTGTTCGGCTCCGAAGACGTGTCGAATGGCGGGGGTATCCGCTTGTCCGACAAAATCGATTTGCTTTTCGTGGTCGATAATTCGGTGTCCATGGGGGACAAGCAGCAGATCTTCAGCCAGGCAATTCCCGACCTGCTCGAGCGTTTGGTCAATCCTCCGTGTCTGAACGTGGAGCTGACCGAGACGTTTCAGCCCGCCACTCCCGAGGAGGTGTGCCCGGTGGGCTTCGGCCGCCAGTTTAAGCCTTTGAAGGACATCCACGTGGGCATCGTGACCTCGAGCCTGGGGGGTCATGGCTCTGAAAATCCGATAGAAGGTTGTGGCGAGCTGTTGAACGACCGAGCGTACATGGTGGGCACGCTCGAGCGGGGGCGGGTCACTCCGTCGTATGGCGATCTCGGGTTCTTGGCGTGGGATCCGGAGCAACGCGTCGATCCACCGGGGTCCACCGACCTTGGGCAGATCACCCAAGGTTTCGTCGACATGCTGGGTACGGTCGGTGAGACGGGCTGCGGCTTCGAGGCGCCGCTCGAAGCCATGTATCGCTTCCTGATGGATCCAGCGCCGTATGCCAATCACGCGCGCATGCCGTGTAACAGCTCCGACCCGGGTGAGAACTGCGCGCGCCCACAGGGGATCGATGAGCCGCTGCTCGCACAACGCAGCGCGTTTCTGCGTCCGGATTCAGTCGTGGCCATCGTGATGTTGGCGGATGAGGACGATTGTTCGATTCGGGACACCGATATCGCGTGGTGGCAACTGGAGCAGGGGCAAGGTATCACGCGCGGGTCGAGCGCCTGCGCAGCAGACCCCGCGAGCGCGTGCTGTTATTCGTGCACGTTCGAGACGCCCGCGGGCTGCACGCCCAAAGAGCAAGACCCCGCGTGCTGCCCCCCAGGCGAGGCTTGCACTGCCGACAGCGCCATCATCCCACCGCAGGAGGAGCAGGAGACCTACGGTCAGAACCTGCGCTGCTTCGATCAGAAGCGCAAGTACGGCTTCGACTACCTGTATCCCGTGCAGCGCTACATCCTGGGCCTCACCTCGCCCTGGCTGCCGGAAGGCTTCGACGAGCACGGCGAGCCGCTACGGGATGATCAGGGCAATGTCCGCTTCTTGAAGAACCCGCTGTATAGCGAACCGGTGGATGACAACGGCAACGTGCGCTCGAAAGAGCAGGTCTTTTTCGTCGGCATCGTCGGTGTGCCGTGGCAAGACGTGGCAACTCCCGAGACTCGCGACGTGGTGGGTCAGCTCGATTTGATCCCGGCGTCTCGCTTCGAGTCGGAGGGCCTCTGGGAGCGTATTTTGGGCTCGAAGGCAGACGGCATCCCACCACTGGACCCATTTGCTCGCGAGTCCCAGCTGCCGCGAACGGGCGTGCACCCGCTCACTAATGATCCGATCATGGCGCCTGACAGCGCCGTTCTGAATGCCATCAACGGCAAGGAGCGCGACGTTCTAGACGACCTCCAATATGCGTGCATTTTCCCACTGCCCCAGAGCCGCAGCTGCGCGGAAGGATCGCTCGATGCGGGGCCGGCGTGCGACTGCCGTGCGGAAAAATTCGATGGGAATCCCCTGTGCTGGGACGCGGCCGCCGGCGCCTATGGCACCGAGCAAAGGTTCGCGAAAGCCTACCCGGCACCGCGAATCCTCAGCGTGTTGCAGGGCGTTGGGCCTCAGGCGGTGGTGTCGTCCATTTGCCCCAAGAACATGACCGACACCGCGGCGCGTGACTTTGGTTACCGGCCGGTGATTGGCACGTTCGTCAAAGAGGCTGCCCGCATTTTGATCAAGTAACAGCGCCCTGATCCGAGCCGGAGCCGCGGATCGTCGTCTCGCTCAACGCTTCAATTGAACCGCGCTGGCGATCAGCCGCACCTCGGTGGCCGTGCCGTTGGCTTGTTTGTTCTTGAAACGCGCGCCCTCCGCCTCCAGGTGCTCCACCGCGGCGGCCTCGACCACGCGCGTATCGAGCCGCCCCTGGATGCGCGCTCGAGCGCCAGCCGAGTCGGTCGGTACGAAGAAGCCGTAGTCCTTGAAGGTGACGCGACAGGCGTCTTCTCCTTCACCGATTTCCATCCAGCAGCCTTTGGTAGTGCAGGCCCGTTGCACCGTACCCTCGGTGATGACGTTCTGGTCGGCATACGCCCGCGGATTGGCCAGCAGCGCCGCGAGCGGCAGCTCGGGACCCGGTTCAAAGGCGGCCCCATACGTAGACACGACGGGCGCCACCGCGCTGACCAGAGGGGGCAGAGGCGCCTCCTCCTTCGGTGTGGGCGCCGAGCTGACGGCGCCGCTTTCACATGCGGCGCAGACCAAAACGCTGAGCAACCATGCCGAATGAAGCCTCATGATTGAGTGAGCATAGCTGGTTTTCGGCGCGGCCGCACACGTGCCAGCAGCTCAGACAGCCGGAAGGGGCGGCTGTACGCGTAGAGCATGCACAGGCCGAACGCGAAAAATAGGTAACTTTGCGCGGTGTACTTGTCATCGATCCAGTAAAAACGCCCGAGGAGCACTTGACTGGCCCCGGCCAGGGCCAGGTAGGCGGGGCCAAGCGCAGGCCGCGCGCGAACCAACACGGCCGCGGCTAGAAAGATCGAATAATAATAGCAGGTCAGGTTGGCGAGCGAGATGATGATGGGGACACTGAGCGCGATCCCCATCCACAGCAGCTTGGTGCGGTGCAGCGCCCAGGCGAGCCAGCCCAGCATGAACAGGTTAATCGCCAGGAAGACGGGGCGGAGGGCGTGCTTGCGTTCGGTCCGCCCGTCCTTCCAGCCCTCGAACGGGTCGTCGAGGCGGTCGTCACGGCTGAACACCATTCTGCCATCCCAGTCGTGCACCAGCATGGTCTCCAAACCCATGTGGTTGGTCAGCGGTGTATCTTTGTGCAGAGCAATGTGAGCTGCAAAATCCTTATACGCCGTTGGCCCGGTAACGGTCATGCTGGCGGGCACGAGCACCGCGGCGGCGAGCAGGCTGCCCGCGATGAAACGCAGGTGGTCTTTATGGATGCGCGAGTGGCGGATCAAATGGAAAAGCATGATCAGCCCGACTCCACCGAACAGCGCCACGGGAAAGATGCGCAGCAAAGAGGCCCAAGTGAGCGCCGCACCCGCCAGCACAAACTTGCGTTTTCGCGTCAGGCATAGCGAAGCCATGACAAAGAAGATCCAATCCTGACGCAAGAACGCCCCTCCGGTCCAATAGAAGTTGGCCGGTGCATTGCAGCCCCAAAATATGGTGGCCAGCGCCATCGTGCGCCAGCCGAAGGCCCACTTGATGAGCAGCACCACGCTGAGTTGCAGACTGATGTCGAGGAGTGTGAGCAGCTTGAAGAAGCCATCCCCAGCGGGAGCGAAGCTGCTGAAAAACTTACCCGTCATGGTCCAGACCGGCGGCGGGTTATAGCCGTGGTCTTTCTGCATGTTCTCCCAGTACTCACCGCGTGCCGACTGCTCAAACCATGCGATGTCGGTCTTGAACGCATCCCAACGCTCTACCGTGAAGTGGTTCTTGCATTGGCCAGGGTCGTCGAAGATGTACGTCTGGGTGGTGGGGATGATCAGGTTCTTCGCGCTCAGATCGCGAATTTCGCGCTTCCGGATCTGCGCTCCGCGCCCCAGCTCCACCTCTGCGATGGCCGTGCAGGTGTACAGGCGGTCGTAGCCAATCTCGCCAAAGTATTTGGAGCCGAGGTAGTAGTGGTACAGCTCGTGCCGGTGGTAATATTTGGCGTAGCGCGTGTTCGGGTTGAAGAAGTCGAAATAGAGCAGGAAGCTGACGACCGTCAGGCCAATGCCGAACCATTTGGCGACGCGTTCTGGCACTGGCAGGCCGATGCGCTTGGCGCGCTGCTCGAGCATGAGTAGCCCGGCGGCGGTGAGGGACACGCCAATCGACAGACCGACGGTGAAGTTACTAAAAAAATCACGCTGCAGGAAACGCCCTGGCCAGCTCTCGAACAACAGGTTGTTCAAGATGCCCATTGGGTCCGCGCTGAGCGCGGCATGGAACAGCGATGATTCGGTCAGCGCAGACGTCAGTGCCGAAAGCGCCAATGGAAGTGATGTCAATAGCGACGACAAGCTCATGGTGGATCGGGCCGCAGGTTAGTACGCCGAATCCATCGAAGCGAGGCTACAAAATAGAAACGGGCCGGGCGCGACCCTGTCGATCGCCCGGCCCGTGTGTGGAGGCCTCCTCGGCCTGCGGCCGCCCTGAGGGACGCCGCAGACCAAGGAGCACCGAGCGCCGTTGCCGCTCGTGGGCTGCCGCCGTGGGCGGATCAGCTCGCCTGCAGTGTTGTTGGCGTTTCCGTCCGACCGGGCCCTAGTCGTAGTGCCCGGGGGCGAACGGAAGACCTACGCCCGGAGTACCTCCGAGCTTGGGGAACAATTTTTATGCATCGTTTCAACCGCCTCCTCCGGATCGACCGGACAACCGCGAGAACGCGCGCGGAGCTCGCCCAAAGGGGATGGGAAAACCCCCTTTAAAACAGGACGAAAGCACGCGGGCGCGGCGTTTCTCAAGGGTGGGCGCTGGCAAGGACCGCTCCGCGAAACCCGTCGGCTTCGCGAAAGCCTCCCGACTGACGCCCAGCAACGGGTGCAAGCGCGAGGGTAATCCCCCGCCGAATAGTTTCGGGAGTAGACTCCATCTTGCACGATATGCTCAGTGTGGCACGAATTGGTCCGCCTTGCATGGGGTGAGGCCACCACAATAAAAATTATCGCGCTCCTTAGGGATCGGCCGGAGGCTCTGGTGGGCGCTCGGGGGCCCGGGTGCGCCGCCCCGTGAGCGCGTAATTCATGCTACACGGGAGCAGCGTCAGGCCCGCCGACTGCTGCTCCTCGAGCGTGCAGTCGGTCGCGGGTGGCTGCGAGAAGGTGTAGTGCATCGTGCCCGCGAAAGCGTCGATCGCACCTGTGGCATCCGGGCGCAGCGCCCCCGAGATGCGATCTCGACGGGCGAATGCGCAGCCCGCCCGCGGTGCTCGGGGTGGTCGCAATATGACGCTGATCTCCGCCGAGAACTCGAAATCGAGGGACGCGAGGATTTCTCCTCCGATGCGTCCGTCCCAAAATAGCTCGGAGTCCGCCCGAGACAGCTCGACCTCGAAGTCGAAGCTTGTAAGGCTTCCCAAGCTGCCCGGGCCGCAGGTGTTGAGGGCCTCGCTGGCGTCCACGTGGAAGGTCCCCAAGTCCTCGCCGAGCTGCCGTCCTGCGCCGGGCGGTCCGCTACATGCGACGGCCAGGAGTGCGAAGCGGAGCAGCCGGGGCGGCATCGAGTCGGGCTAGACCATTCCTGGCAGACGGGCCAACTTCCCCGGGCCCGTCCCGAATTCACCTGTGCTACAGGAGCCCCGTCATGGCTGAACGTCCCGTCCGCTCTGCAGATATTCGTAGCTCTTTTTTGGAGTTTTTCCGCGCTCGTGGCCACGAAGTGGTGCCGAGTGGCCCGCTCGTGCCCCCGAACGATCCGTCGCTCTACTTTGCCAATTCGGGGATGGTGCAGTTCAAGGACGTCTTCACCGGGCGCGAGCAGCGGCCCTATCGCCGCGCGGCCAGCTGCCAGAAGTGCATGCGCGTCAGCGGAAAACACAACGACCTCGAAAACGTGGGGCCCTCTCCCAATCACCACACGTTGTTCGAGATGCTCGGCAACTTCAGCTTCGGCGACTATTTCAAGGCAGACGCCGTCACCTACGGCTGGGAATTCGTGACTCAGGTGCTCGGTCTCGAGCCCGAAAAACTGGCGGTCACGTACCTGCGCGGTGACGATTTGCTCCCCGCCGACACTGAGGTTCGAGAGCTCTGGCGCCGCATCAGCGGGCTGCCCGAGGAGCGGATCATCGCGTGCGGGGCGGAGGACAACTTCTGGCGCATGGGAGATCACGGGCCGTGCGGGCCGTCGAGCGAGATCTTTTACTTCAAAGGGGACGGCCCCGCGGAAGTGAGCCGCTTTTTTGAGCCTGCTGCACCCGATGGCAGCGGTTG
>JANOIG010000327.1:0-58081 GCA_031407405.1 Deltaproteobacteria bacterium | reverse complement strand
TCCGATGCCTTCGGGCGTTGAGCACTCGTTGATGCTGATGCACTGATGATAGATGGTGCGCGTGTGATTTCGATTCCGATGCCTGCGGGCGTTGAGCACCGCACTATGAGGTCCACCATCATCGAGCACACGCCAGTGATTTCGATTCCGATGCCTTCGGGCGTTGAGCACTCTAAAGAAGCCGCTGCCCGAATCCGCGCCGACCTGGTGATTTCGATTCCGATGCCTTCGGGCGTTGAGCACGGCTGACGACTATATCGACCGGTCCAGTCTCAACCGTGATTTCGATTCCGATGCCTTCGGGCGTTGAGCACATGAGCGTCGCGGTGCCCTCGGTCAGGTTGATGTTGAGTGATTTCGATTCCGATGCCTTCGGGCGTTGAGCACAGCTTCGTTTCGGTGTTTGAGCGCCATCCACACGTAGTGATTTCGATTCCGATGCCTTCGGGCGTTGAGCACTAGCAGTCCTCGCCGCACTCCTGAGGCTCCAACGGGGTGATTTCGATTCCGATGCCTTCGGGCGTTGAGCACTCCGATCCCGGTAGCGGGTCCAGGTTCCACGCGCGCTCGTGATTTCGATTCCGATGCCTTCGGGCGTTGAGCACTCAGCATTGCACGCCTGGGGCTGTTCGTTCAGGCTGTGATTTCGATTCCGATGCCTTCGGGCGTTGAGCACCAACACACGCTGAGCGCAGTTCGTGCTGAAAAAAGGTGATTTCGGTTCCGTTGCCTTTGGGGCGTTGAGCGTTCGTTTCCAGACATGCCAAGAGCGATCTCCGTGATCGCAATGCGTCATCCATCGATCCATCGACCGCGATCTCGCCGAGCAACCGAAGGACCGGCTCCTCAGGACAAAAAAAATCGGCAACGCAGCGGACTGAAGTGACCTCGAGCCGCCATTACGAGGAGGGTGAATCGTGCCCCGATAGGAGATCTCATGAAAATAGTACCTTTGACTGCTTTGATGGTACTCGCTTGCAGCGCGGAGCAGCCGACCACATCCTCTGACCCGTCTGCGGCGCTCGGTAGCTCGGCGGAAGCGCTTCGGAAGCTGGGCCAGCGCGACGCCAACGACGTCGAGCAGTGCCGCGCCTTGGCCGCGCGCTGTTCCGCCAAGGTCGATTCGGGCTCGAGCGTTGGTTGTGAGCGCATCGATCAGCTCTGTGACGCACTCGAGGAGCAGCTCGAAAACGATCGCGCCGAGCTCGAAGCATGTCTACAAGCCTCGGCCGCGTGCGAGCAGAACGCAGGCGACCCGGCGCAGTGTGAGGAAGCCCGCGCGGCATGTGAGCCCGCCGATAACCAGTTCCGGGCTCGGCGCGACAGAACCATGCAGTGCTCGAGCCGAGCCGAGCAGTGCCTGGGTCGTGGCAACGCTTTCGATCGCCGCGGCGGCGGCGACGCGGGTGCGCAAACCTGTGATGACGATGCCTTGGACTTTGTCGGTTGCTGTCACGGCAAACACGGTGGCAACGCGGACGCGGGTGTGAATGACGTGGGCAATCGGTTGGGCCGAGCACCCGGCGGCGGCTTCGGGCTTCCCCGCGGCGGCGACGGCTTCGGAAAGGATGGCCGCGACGACGACGTAGACGCTGGCCATTCCGGGAGGCCCTTCTAGACGCGCGACGCGATCTCGGGGCTGCTGGCTCAGAAGAGGATCGACAGCAGTCCCGCGATCAGCGCGCCAGCGACGATCACGACGCCGACCACCGTCGCCAGGGACAGACCGGGCCCCGCGGGCTCTTCCCACCGCAGCGACACGCGCGGACGAGCGCGTTCGGCTTTGGTCAGCGGCGGCAACGATTCGCCGCCGCGTGCGGCGAGCTCCGCCCGCTGACGGGCGATCTGCTCCTTGGCGCTATCGGCGAGGGCCTGCGCCGCGTCCGGGTCGATGTCCATCGTGGGCTGTACCTCTTTGGGCAGCGTCGCGGGAGGTTTCTGGGACTCGGTCTGTAGGTTGGTTGGGATATCCAGCGTCTGGTTGGAGAATCGCAATAGGAACTTGTTGAGGCCGATCATGTCGCCATGAACGAGGCGCCCCTCGCGAGATGGATCGCCGTTCAGGGTGATGCCGTTTTGGCTCTCGCAGTCGCGCAGCACGAAGCTGTCCCCAATGACCTCGATGGCCGCGTGCAGTCGCGAGATGCCAACGTTGTCTATGACGACGTCGCAACCTGGATCGCGGCCGATCGTGGTGCGCATGGCCACGATGGGAAAGCGCGCGAGCTCGCGCTCGCGCAAGGACAGGATCAGCTCAGGCACGGCCTATTGGCTCGATCATACCATCGCCGTGATCGCGAGCAACGCGGCGCCAGGGATGCGGCGGGCACGAGGATTGTTTGGAGCGAGCCGCGCACATCGCCGCCCTGGACGGGCGTGTAGCTGGCTAGCGCGCTTCGAGACGCAGCACGCCGCCGAGGGCGGGCTGTTCAGGGTGGTCCATGTCTGCGACGATGTCGAAGCAGGCTGCGTCTTGCGCGTGGGCGTGCAGGCCTTCGAGCTTCAGCACACAGGGGGCGCCGAAACTATCCACGATGCTCACCAACCGGACACGCTGTTGGTCGAAAATGCCGAAGCGAGAACCGAGCACTTGGCCATCCTCGATGGCGTTCCGCGAGTCCTCGGCACAGGCGAGGAAGGCCACCGACCCGTCGTTGGCCAAGGTCGCGTCTGTAAAGCTCAGGCGCACCCCCCCCACCTGGCCGAGGTCGACCTGGACGATACGCTCGAGCTCCGGGACCGGGCCTCCGTGGTCGAGCCAGCTCAAGAACGAGTCGAGCGGCAACGTCCCGACCGCGTTGATGGGTCCGAGCTCACCTTTGGCCGCGCCGTTGCCGCGTTGAAACAACTCGAGCGTGTCGTGTCTCACGAGGGCGCCTTCGAGATTGAGCTCGGAGCCGGCGAAGGCGGGCTGACTGCGCAACTCGGCGTAGAGCTCGCGCGCATCGCGCACCTCGCTGTTGCCGTCTGGGGTGACTACGACGAAACGCTCCCGCGCGCGCAATGAGCCTGACCCCAACACCAACAGCCTCCCGTCGGGCAACACGACCGCAGCTTCGAGGTCGAGCTTGAGCCGTTTGTTCCCGAGCGCGTCCTCATGCCGCCTGCGTCCGCCCGCTCCGCGCGGCAGGAGCAATGGCTCGAGTCCCTCCGGCGGGAATACCTCGTGCCCGAAGGCTCCGAAGGCCAGGGCATTGACGTCGTCTTGAACGATCACCCGTTTGTGCTGCCAATGGACGACAGCCGATGCCGCCCGCACAAATGCGGGGTGGTCATCGGCGTGCGAGCCGCCTTCGCGATAAAGCAGCGGGAAGGTGGGGCCGAGCACGGCCCGCAGGCTCGAGTCCCGCTCGGCGCGCAAGCTGAGAACGGGCGGGCGCCGTCGTGCAGGACTTTCAGGCATCGCTAACCACCGGTCCGATTCTAGCACGGGCGCCGCGTTTTTCGCGGCGAAGCGGCTGGCGCTTGGCGCCGCCGCCTTCCTCGGCGTAGAAAAGCGGGCCAAAGGAGCCCGCAGAATGACCCAGCTCAAATCGATCCAAACACACCTCGGTGACAAGGCCGGCTTTTACCTCGAGCACCAGTGCCGAACCGTACCGAAGGACCGCCTGCACTTGCCCTCTCCCGATTTCGTGGAGCGAGAGTTTGGCGGCTCGAACCGCAGCCCCCAGGTGCTGCGCAGCCTTCAAGATTTGTACTCACACGGGCGCTTGAGCGGCAGCGGTTACCTCTCCATCCTGCCGGTGGATCAAGGCATCGAGCATTCTGCAGGCGCCTCGTTCGCCAAGAACTCGGACTATTTCGACCCGGAGAACATCGTCAAGCTTGCGATTGAGGGCGGCTGCAACGCGGTGGCGAGCACCTTCGGCGTCCTCGGCATCGTGGCGCGCAAATACGCTCACAAGATCCCGTTCATGGTGAAGTTCAACCACAACGAGTTGCTCACATATCCCAACAAGGCAGAACAGATCACGTGGGGGACGATCAAACAGGCGTGGGACATGGGCTGCACGGCTGTCGGCGCCACCGTCTACTTCGGCTCAGACGACGCTAGCCGGCAGATCGTCGAAGTGTCGAACATGTTCCAACAGGCCCATGAGCTCGGTATGGCCACGGTGCTCTGGTGTTACTTGCGCAACAAGGCGTTCAAGGTGGGCAATGTCGACCACCACCTCTCGGCCGACCTCACGGGGCAAGCCAATCACCTGGGTGTGACGATGGGTGCCGACATCATCAAGCAAAAGCTCCCGGAGGTAAACGGAGGCTACAAGGCGCTCAATACCGGTGAGTCGAGCTATGGCAAGCTCGACGAGCGCATCTACTCTCAGCTCACGAGCGACCATCCCATAGACCTGTGTCGCTACCAGGTGCTCAACTGCTATAATGGTCGCGTTGGGCTCATCAACAGCGGCGGTGCTTCCGGCAAGAACGACTTTGGAGAGGCGGTCACCACGGCCGTCATCAACAAGCGCGCGGGCGGCTCCGGTCTGATCAGCGGGCGCAAGGCGTTTCAGCGCCCTGTTGGCGAGGGCGCAAAGCTGCTCCATGCCATTCAAGATGTCTACCTTTGCCCAGAGGTCAGCATTGCCTGAGCGCGTGTAGCCAGAGCGCCTCTCGTCCCAGCCCTGCGCTTGCAGCGCTCCTGCCCCTCATGATAGGTCCTGTCGATGCTGACATACAGGGCCCGGGCGCTCGGCGTAGCGTTGCTACTGGCCAGCTGCGGGGATCAGCCGGAGAGCGTTTGGACCGGTACCCAAACGTGTAGCGTGGGCATCCCTCCGGTGGGCGTTTCGGGAGAGATTGCTGCGGTGCAAGTTCCCGTGAATCCCGACGTCCTGGCCACCGCTGACGGTCTCTCCTTGCGAGACTTCACGCTCGGGCCGATCGGTGGGTTTTCGTGCCTGGCGCGTCAGGTCGACGCGACTTTTACGACGACAGAGGGCCCGACGCGGGGCATTACGGTCGGGCCTTTCCAATGCCTCGCGCCCGACGGTCGCACCTATACCCTCACCGGTGATGGTGCCGCCGAGGTGCGGGCCGCATATTTTAGCATCACCTTCTCCCCCTGGCTGGACCTGGGTCAGGCCGTGGTGGTGTGCACGACTACCCTGCGTCGCGAAGCCGCAGTGACACCGGATGCGGCGGCACCGGATGCGGTGGTGCCGGACGCCGGTTGATTTGGCCCGATCTGGCTCAAGGATCGTAGCCGGCATCCGTTCGGGCGAAAGGTGGCTAGCACTCTCCCCTCGCCACCGCGCGACCTGAGCCCCGAGCAGAGCCTGGCGCGGGAGCGGGCCATTCTGCAGTACGTGGTCGACAATGTACCGTATTGCATCTTCTGGAAAGATCGCGATAGCCGGTACCTGGGCTGCAACAAGAACTTTGCCGCGCTCGACGGCCGCGCAGACCCCCGCGAAATGGTGGGCAAGACCGACTACGAAACGGCTTGGCGCGCCCACGCGGAAGGTTACCAAAGGTTCGATCGCGAAACCATGGAACGTGGCGTGCCGCTCTTGGATCAAGAAGAGGTCACCCACGATGACCAGGGCCGTGAGATGGTGATCCTGACGAGCAAGGTACCCCTCCGCAACGACGCCGGTGACGTGATTGGCCTGCTCGGTATCATCGTCGACATCACCCAGCGCAAGCACATCGAGACGGAGCTGCAGAGCGCCAAGGAACAGGCTGAACGAGCCGCCCGCATCAAGGGTGACTTCCTGGCCAACATGAGCCATGAGCTACGCACCCCCTTGACGCTGGTGTTGAGCCCGCTCGAGAGCCTGATGGCGGGGGACGCCGGCCCGCTGCCCCCGCTCTGCTTGTCTCAAATCCAACGTTCTCACAGGAATGCGGTGCGTCTGCTCGGGATGGTCAATGACCTGCTCGATTTTTCGCGACTCGAAGCGGGCAAGCAACAGGTCATCCTCGAGGGCACCGACGTGAGCGAGCTGGCCATGCTCCTCGTCGAGGATGGGCAACCCGCGGCCGAGTCTCTGGGCCTGAAGTTGGAGTTCGAAACGCAGCTGGGCCCTGAGCCTGTGCCTGTCGACCGCTCGATGCTGGAGAAGATCCTGCTGAATTTGCTGGGCAACGCCCTGAAATTCACGCCATCGGGCGGTACCATTCGCGTGGCGTTACGACCCGCGGGGGCAGAGCTCGAGCTTTCTGTGTCGGACAGCGGCATCGGCATAGCGAGCTCGGATCAACAGCGCATTTTCGAGCGGTTTCAGCAAGCCGACTCGGCCTCGACCCGCCGCTATGGCGGCACTGGCTTGGGGCTCGCCCTGGTCAAGGAGTTCAGCGAGCTCATGGGCGGCAGTGTGGGCGTCGAAAGCGAAGTCGGAAAGGGGTCGCGCTTTGTCGTCAAATTGCCGCGCCAACTCGCTGGCACGCTGGAGTGGACCGCTAGCCTTCCGGCCCAGCACTCCCACCGGTGGACGTCGCTGACTCCAACCTCGGGTGACACGCTGCCACCGGACGCAGTTGAAACCGGTGAGCACGAGTTGCCATGTGTGCTTTTGGCAGAGGACAACTCGGAGATGCGCGCCCATCTGGTGCGCCTGCTCGGCAAGGGTTATCGGGTGATCGCCGTCGAGAACGGCAGGCTGGCGCTCGAGGTCGCGCGTGCCGAGCTTCCCGACGTCATCCTTTCTGATCTGATGATGCCTGAGCTCGACGGGCTTTCGCTCGTGGAGATTGTGAAGTCAGATGAGGCCCTCCGCCACATCCCTGTCATTCTGATCACGGCGCGCACCGCCAAGGACGCTGTCGTCTCCGCGCTCGAGGCGGGCGCGGATGATTATATTACCAAACCGTTTAGCCCCGCCGAGCTGCGCGCACGGGTGAGGGCCGCCTTTCGGTTGGGCAGTGCCCATCGGCGCATGACCGCGATGGCGAGCGAGCTCGAACAGCTAAGAAACGCTCAGCGCTGAGCACTCGAGGCCCCGAGCTGACGCGCGCTGCCGTAGGGAGGCAGCCCGGCACACCCTCTAGAAAGCGACATTCCAATTTGGCATGTTGCTGCCACAGAACGGGCGTGCCCTGACTGTCCGTCGGGCAGGTTGTGCCAGCCTGTGCCAGGCGGACACCAGCTGCTCCGTTCTGATGTCTCCAGCCCGGTCCAGCTCGCGTCGAGCGCCGCTGCCGATGCAGGCGCGGAACGACTGAGCCCGCTCAGCGCTGCAGGATGCGCGCGAAAAACAGCGCACGCTGGACCGCGTCGAGCGAGAGTGAGGCTCGCTCGGCGATCTCGCGCGGCTGCGGCGTGCGGCCGAGCTCCTGACGTAAGCTCCGAGCCACGCCCAGCACATCTCGCAGCAGCTCGGCGGAGCGGCGGCCGAGCGGCGCGCCGACCTCCCGCCCCCGAGCCTCGAGCCAGCTGAACAGAGCGTCGATCTCGTCGGCAGTGACACGCACGTCGCCGAGCGCTTCCGCGATTTGGTCGAGGCTCAGCGGCCCCGGCTCACGCTCGAGCAGCTTCCGCCCGATGGCCAACAACTCCGTGCGCAGCACTACCGGAGCCTAGTGCCGCGACTGCGTTGAAGCGATGGGAATGCCCTGCGCTACCGCGAAGGACTGTCAACCCGCGTCGCTCAATGCCCCGAGGGTCCGCACGCCTTCGTGCAGCGCGAGCCCGGCCCAACTCTCGCGGCCTCCAGCCGGAGCTCCGAAACCCCGCAGCGTGCCTCGAGCGCCCCGCTCACATGTAGGAGGGTGCGCCCGCCCTGCTCCACGGTCCGCCGCCCTTGTGCAGGCCGCTAGCTTTCTGTAATCCTCGACGCCGTGCAACGGCTGCCGGTCGACTCGAGAGCGTTAGCGTCGGTCGGCTACGACGCGGCCACAGCGGAGCTCGAGATCGAGTTTCGGTCCGGTCGCGTCTATTGTTATGTGGGGGTCCCGCAGTCGGTCTACGACTGGCTGATGCGTACGCGGAACAAAGGTATCTTCGTGACGCGCCAGATCGCCGGCCGTTACCCTGAGCGTTCGCTACCGGGCGCAGGCGCACAGCCGGTAGAGTCTCTCGAAACGTCGCTGCTCGCGTCGCTCGCGGCGCTCACGCCGACCGATGTGCCTTAGCGCAAGGCGGCCACACGATGCGGTTGGGAATTTGGGGCTGGGCCGCGCTCGTGAGTCTGGTCATCCTCGCGCTGGTGGGTGTGGCGGTGCGGCGCCCCCTCCTCGATGCGCTGGGGCGTGAAGGCTCGCTCGGTTCCCCTCCCGCTCCCCGCGTGCGGTTCGAGCCTGTAGCTAGCGGTTTCCTGCAACCGGTTGACCTTCAGTTCGTCCCGGGGACATCTGAGCGCGCCGTGGTGCTGGAGAAAGGGGGGCGCGCGCGTCTGGTGGCATTGACCGGTTCTGGGCCTGCGTCTCCCGGTGCCGACGTCGTGGTCGTCGAGGTGCACGATCGCTCCGAGCTCGGGCTCTTGGGTTTGGCATTTCACCCAAATTACATCAATAATGGGCTGTTTTATCTCAACACCAACCCGCGTGACAGCGGCCCGCTCAGAACTCGCATCAGCGAGTGGCACCTCCCCGCCGATGCGCTGGGCTCCACGTTGGCTCGGCCCACTCGGGTGCTCTTGGAGATCGAGCAGCCGTTTCAAAATCACGACGGCGGTCAGCTGGCATTTGGCCCCGACGGTTACCTGTATATTGGAATGGGAGATGGGGGGAGTCGTGCGGATCCCCACGGCCACGGACAGAACTTAGCCACCCTCCTCGGTAGCATGCTCCGCATCGACGTCGATGCCAGCCCGGGTTACGCGGTTCCCGCAGACAATCCCTTCGTCACGACGCCGGGAGCGAGGCCGGAGATCTGGGCGTATGGGCTGCGCAACCCCTGGCGCTTCAGCTTCGACCCGAGGGGGCGCCTGGTCGTCGCAGACGTCGGCCAGGACATGTACGAGGAGGTCAGCCTCGTGGCACGCGGCGACAACCTGGGTTGGAAAGTGCGCGAGGGTGCACATTGCTTTCCTCCCTCGGAAACCGGCTGCGCGACGCGCGGCCTGCTCGATCCGGTGTTCGAGTATGGCCGGGACGAGGGGGCGAGCATCACCGGAGGTCACGTGTACCTGGGCAGCCGCCTAGTGTGGCTCAGAGGCAAATACGTGTTTGCAGATTTCGTGTCGGGCCGAGTTTGGGCTCTCGAGCTGCCGGACCGAGCCGGCGAGCCCGGCCAAGCCGAGGTGCTCGGGCGGTTCCCGCATGCCATCTCGGCGTTTGGACGAGCGGCGGATGGAGAGCTGTATGCGCTCGACTTCGCTCAGGGGCTGGTCTTGCGGCTAGACGCCATCCCGTGAGCGTACTAAGCGTACTTCCTTCACACCAGAAAGCATCCCATGACGACAGCGCGTGTGCCTGGCTCTTTTGGCATCTTCGATTCGAGTGAAGACGTCGGCGCTCACCCTCTCCCGGGCCAGCTCGAGGTCGTGAGCGCCAACGCCAGCTACCGCGTGACCGGCGGCGGCGCAAATATCTGGGGCAACCAGGATGCGTTCCATTTTGCGTGGAAGCGCCTCACCGGTGACGTCAGCTTGGAGGCGGACATCGAATTCGTGGGCAAGGGCGTAGAGCCCCACCGTAAGGCGGTGGTGATGGTGCGGCAGGATCTCGGGGCTGGGTCCGTGTACGTGGACGTGTCGGTGCACGGTGACGGACTGACGTCGATGCAGTTTCGCCCCAAGGCGTCTGGCCCAACTCAGGAATTGCGCTCGAGGGTTAGCGCTCCGCGCCGCGTGCGCATCGAGCGTCGCGGCCATCACTTCACGATCTACGCCGCAGCTCGCGGTCAGAGTCTGACGCCAACCGGTCCCGAGCTCGTGCCAATGAGCGGCCCGGTCTACGTGGGAATCGGAGTGTCATCACACAACGCCGACGTGCTCGAGACCGCTGTTTTCTCAGAGTTGAAGCTGGTTTTGCCCATGCCCACCGCCGCCCCAGAATACAACAGCCATATCGCCGTCTACGACCTTGCCAGCCGCTCGAGCCGCGTGGTGTACCGCGGAGAAGGCGTGATCGAAGCGCCCAATTGGTCGCGGGATGGCAAGTTCTTGTTGGTGAATACGCGCGGTGACTTGTTCCGCTTGCCCGTGGGCGGGCCAGGCTCGGCGCTAGAGAAAATCCAGCTCGGCGCTGGCGGGTACGTCTGCAATAACGATCACGATCTCTCGGCTGACGGCCAGCTGCTCGCGTTCTCCGCATCCAGCCCAAGCTCGCAGAAGTCGCAGGTGTTTGTGTCCCAAGCCAACGGCGCTGAGGTTCGGCTGGTTACGCCGAAGGCGCCGAGCTATTTTCACGGCTGGTCGCCGGACTCTCGCTTTCTGGCTTTCGTGGCGGAGCGCGGCGACGGTCGGTATGAGCTCTACCGCGTGTTAGCAGCCGGGGGCGCTGAAGAGCGGCTGACTTTTGCCGGCGGTTATGATGACGGTCCGGAGTACACACCCGACGGCCGTTGGATCTACTTCAACTCCAACCGCTCGGGGCGCTGGAACATCTGGCGCATGCCGCCCGACGGCGCTGGCCCCGGGGACACCAAAGCCGAACAGGTCACGAGCGATGAACCGGAAGACTGGTTTCCGCACATCTCGCCCGACGGCAACTGGACGGTGTTCCTCTCCTTCCCGCCCGGGACCGAAGGGCACAACGACAAGATGCCCGGCATGCAGCTGCGGCTGATGCCCACGCCGGGCAAGCTGCCTCAGGTGAGCAAGATCCAGGTGCTCAGCGAGTTTTACGGCGGGCAGGGCACGATCAACGTCAACTCATGGTCACCGGATTCGAAGCAGTTCGCGTACGTGATCTACGAACCAGTGGGCTGACGTCTTGGAACAAAAGCTCCCGGCCGAAGACGGGCCGCTCAGTAGTTGATCTGCAGCTGTAGGCGCACGAGGCTCCCGGATTCCCTGTCATAGGGCACGCGGCCGTCGGTGCGCCGCGCCACGGCCCATGCAGCGGTGAGCTCGACGGGCTTGATGATCTGCCATTCGACCCCGGCTTCCAGCTCCCGCACCGAGTAACGTGGCGCGTTCCGTTCGTGTTTCTTCCCGCCCTCGTAGTTCATGACACGCACATATGGGATGAGGCTGTCCAGCTTGAACGAGGCCAGGACGTAACCGCCGTGCAGCGACTTGCGCTCGACCGTGCCGGTGAACGTTTCCTCACCTTCGGCGTCGGTCACGGTGGCGGCGTTGGTCAGCTCGGGGCCGGTGCCCAGTTGATATTCCGCCTGCAGCCCGAACGGCTGGGGGTACAGCGTGAGGCTCAGGCAGGCGCGCGCGTCGCGCACGCCGTCCTCCGGCGCGGTGACTCCCTCATCGGTTCGCACCACGAACTTGCCAGTGTAGCCGCTGACTCCGGCTTCCACGAATTGCTCGCCAAAGAGGAACGGATAAGTCAGGCGCAGCACCACGTGCTTGTTCGTATTTTGGTCGGGCTGGTTGATGGTTTGCCCCTCGTACACGCCCACGCCGATGACGCCGTAGTCTCCCGAGCCCTTCAGGCCGGTGTCCGTCAGCTGCTTGAAGCGTTTACGAATATCTGCCGGTGCGTAGTAGATGAAGGCGCCGAGGTCTCGCTCGCCCGCCACGGCGCTGTTGAGCGCGTCAGAGCGATCCATCGGCAAGCGGTTCTGGCTCGATTGCAGATTTTCGAAACCAAACGGCACCTTGGACTGACCCACCCGCAGGCGGAGCTCTTTGGCGGCATCGGGGCTGAGGTCGAAGTACCAATCGCGCATCTGCGCGACGTGAATGGTGTCCCCCGCGCTCGCCGCGAAATCGGGCTGCAAGTACATCGAGACCTGCGGGTGCAAGTCACCGCTCAACACTAAGCGGGCGCGGCGAATTAGGATGCCGGCATCCTGCCCCACCGAGCGATCGCCCTGGAGGTTGACCAATCGATCATTGGTTGCGGCGAGCTGGTTGTAGCGGAATTGAGTGTAACCTCGCACGCTGATGTGATCGAAGAAGTGGGATGGCTTCTCGGGCTCTGGAGGCGCCACAGGTGGCACGCTGAGCGCCGGAGTGGGCTCAGCGACCGGCGCCGGCGTGGTGGGCGCAACCGGGGTGGCCTGGGCCGCGGGAGTAACCGGGGTGGCCTCGGCCGCGGGTGGGGCCGTGGGAGCAACCGGGGTGGCCTGGGCCGCGGGAGGAGCCGTGGGAGTGACCGGTTGCGCGGCCGCCTCGGGGCTAAACACAAACAAACCCAGCAGCGCGAATTGCTGCACCGTCCGGTATCGACCTGCCGATGATTTGATTTTCACAGCGCCTCTGTAGCGAACGCGCCATGTTTGGTACGTGACGTTTACGCGTCCCATGTGACTTTTGCGTGACTACGGAGCTTCCCTCAGAAAGGCGAGGATGGGCGACCCCGTTGGCTGCTCAGGCGCCCCTACGTCGCCGGGCCCTTCGTCCCCCTCCGCGAGACGGCTCCCATTCGTCACCGGAGTCCGCCATCACTTCCAGCATCTCGGCCAAGACCTGATCGAACGGATCTTCCTGGTCCGAGCCCAATGGTGGGCCGAGCAGGAACTCGGTGATGCTGATTTCGTCATCCAGGAAGCGCTGCGCAAAATCGCGTAGCGCTTGCAGCTGCGCGAGCTCTCTCTCCATTTCTCGAGCCACGTGCTCCCCGGGCGTGGCCCGAGCGCCTCCCGCTCGGGGCCCGCGCAGCTTGGCAGAGCTGGCGCCGGGCACCGACTCCTTGAGCTCCTTGAGCTGAGCGGTGAGCGCCCGGAGTTGCCGGCGGAGCTCCTTGTTGGCCTGAACGAGCTCTGCCGTACGCTGCGCGACGTCGTCGCCCTGTGCGCGGGCCGGTGTGGCCGCCAGCCAGGTGCGATCCAGCTCGACCAGGCGCGCCACGTCACCGCTCTCATACGCCCGTGTCACCTCCTTCATGATTGAGGTGAGCGAGTCTCGCTCTTTCGGATCTTGAACCCTGTCGGGATGTAGCGCCACGGCCAGCTTGCGAAACAGCCTGCGCAGCAGGCTCGCGTCTTTTTCGCTCGGCTTGTGCGCCGAGTAACCTGACTCCCCTTCAGGCGCGCTACCGCTACGCTTCGAACCAAAGGGCGGAGTGTCAGTATCGCAGAAGTCGCCAGCATTGGCGTCGCTCGCCGCGAGATCTGGGAGAGCTTGCAGGTACAGGCGACGCACTCTGGCCTTGTCGCGCCGATTCAGCCGGCTCTCGCTCCCGAGCAGCGCGGTAAAAATCGCGCGGAGCTGTTCCAGCGTCAAAAGGTACGCGTCGCGCACGGGGCGGACCCGCGCCTCGAACATGCTGTGAGCGTCGCGCGCCTCGCTCTCGGTCACTTCGCACGCGGCTTTTTTCTTGGCGATGTCGCGCAGCAGTCGCTCGCGTTCTTTCTGCAGCGCCTCGAGCCGTTGCTCGGCGGGCGTT
This sequence comes from Deltaproteobacteria bacterium, assembly GCA_031407405.1. GTDB lineage: Bacteria > Myxococcota_A > Polyangia > Polyangiales > Polyangiaceae > SZUA-265. Next base: position 44,686 of record JANOIG010000327.1, on the reverse strand, counting down.
CTATGGATCGCGAGCGCGGTCTCGGACTGTGGAGCCGTAAACTGCAAGTCTGGCTGTTTCGGAAGCGCGCGCCGCATCCCGACAGCATAGGTTGCTGGCAGGCCATACGGAACTGCCTCACCACCGCCGGTCTTGGAGCCGAGCCTTTGCGCCGTATTCCGCCGAGTTGATCGGGTTTGCGCGTCGGGTCGCGGAAGACTTCGCGTTTTGTCGTGCTAAAAACCCAGCTCGGAACGCGTCGGACCCTGCCTACCGAAGTAGGCTCTCAGGCGGGCTTTTGGCCTCGGCGCCTCGGCCCCAGTCACTCACGGGAGCGCAGAACTATGGACACGGTCGGTTTGCCAAATCCGCGTTTCGTCGCACTGGTGTTCGGTGTCGTCAGCGTCACCGCAGCTTGCGCTGCGGGGTCGTCCAAGGGGTCCAGCGACCCGCTCGACAATCCGGCGGTTGGAGGCAACGGGGGAGAAGGCGCTTCGAGTGAGCTGACTGGATCAGCGGGGGCTGGCGTTGACGTCGCGCCGATGCCTCAGCCGGGTGAGGTGTTCTTGGATCCCGATGAGGTTCCGGTGCCCGGCGAGCCGCCTCCCCTCGCGGTACGGCGCCGGGGGTTGGTGGATCGACAGGTGAGCTGCGCAGCCGGCGCAAGCACTACCGTCTCGGGTACTGTGTATATCCCCTCGGGTGAGCTGCCGCTCTACAACGTCATGGTTTATGTGCCGGATGCAGAGCTCAGCCCCATCACTCCGGGCGCCAGCTGCAGCTGCGAGATCAGTGGTGTACCCATCGCCTCGGCCATAACCGATTCGAGTGGCCATTTCGTCCTCGAGAATGCGCCAGTCGGTCCGGACATTCCGCTGGTCATCCAGGTGGGGGACTGGCGCCGGGAATTCAACATCGGCAACGTGGTAGCCTGTGCCGACACGCCGGTCGCCGATCAGACACTCAGGCTACCCTCCCGCCAATCCGAAGGTGACTTACCGAAGGTGGCGGTCGCTACAGGTCAACTCGATGCGCTCGAATGCCTGGTGAAGAAGCTCGGGGTCGACGCCGGGGAGTTTACCAACCCGGCTGACGGTGGGCGCGTGCATTTGTTCACCGGCTATCGTGGTACTCCACGCTACGCGCCGGAGATGAATGTGGGCGCTGATTTTCCTGCAGCGGAGCAGCTTTGGTACGACGCAGAGTCCTTGGCAAAGTACGATATCGTGCTTCTGTCTTGTGACGGCCGTCGCGATGATGTGGGAAACAAGGACGAGCGCGCGCTGCAGGGGATGTTCGACTACGCGAACCTAGGTGGGCGCATATTCGCCTCACACTTCCAGGGGGTCTGGTTTGCGCGCGGCCCGGCTCCGTTCCCTGACTTGGTGGAGTTTACCGACGGAAACGATGACGAGTACGACAACGTGACGGCTCAGGTGGTGAGCACGTTTCCCAAGGGCCAGGCGATGGCAGAGTGGTTGGTCGAGAGCGGGGTTTCAGAAGGCGGTGTCGTCCCGATCGAAGGCGGGGCACATACCATCCTCGAAGAAAACACCGACTACGCCCAACGCTGGCTCGAGACCGCTTCGCCGGCATCCGTGCAATACATTTCGGCCAACACTCCGCTGGGCGTTCCAGACAACCAACAATGCGGCCGCGTCGTGCTGAGCGACATTCACGTCTCGCCGGGTGAATTTGAGAACGGCGTCCCCATCGACGACATCTCCGACCCCACCATCAGCTTCCCGAACGGCTGCGTCACCTCGACGTTGAGCCCGCAAGAAGCAGTGCTAGCCTTCATGCTGTTCGACCTGTCGGCGTGCATCATCCCTGACGACCAAGCACCCGTAGCCCCGCCCATCATCTATTAGTTTTGTAAGAGCTTCTCCAGGCGAGCCATGATCTTGTGCTTCTTGGAGTAGACCGTGCCCACGCTGATGCCTAGCTGCTGAGCGATCTCCTCGGCGTCGGTCCCTTGCAGGTAGGCCTCCATGAACTCCTGATCTCGAGCCGACAAGCTCTGGATCAGCTGTTCCAGGACACGCGCCTGCTCCCGATTAGAGCACATGCTGAAGGCATCCGGCGCTTCACACGGCAGCTCGACCTCGGGTGTGTCATCACCGAGCCGGTTCAGCCAGGGCTGGCGGCGGCGGTTGCGCAGAAAATCGTAGGCGCTGTTCTTGGCCAGTGTACACAGCCAACAGCCGAGCGGCGTACCGCGCTCGGGATCGAAGCTGCGCAGGCGACGCTTGTCGTCGCTCAACAGCCGAAGGCACAAGGTGCCATAAATTTCGTCGACGTGATCGGTGCCCGTGAGCTGGGGGAACCGCCGAGTCACCGTGGTGATGGCGCCCTGCAGCCGATTGCCATAGCGCTCGTGGAAGGTGCGCCAGGCGCGTTCATCGTTCTCTAACAATCGTGGGATCAAGCTGGTTTCGTCGGACATTTGGGATGTTCCTCCGCGCAGGGCGATTGAAACTCCCATGGGGTAGAGCATTCGGCGTGCCGGACCTTGTCTTTAGCAATTCCGCATACTTGCGCACGTTTACGAGCGTAACGCCGTCACCGTGTGACGCGTCACTCGAGCGCACCCCGCCTAAAGCCTGCGCCGTCCCGGTACTTCCTGACGCCTCGTCCGTGTGGCGCATTGCCCCAAACGCCGTCCTCTTTCCCAATACGCGGCAAGTGTGATTGAAATGCCCCCCTCTGCCGTTAGTTGGAGGTGTGGTGAAGCGTTTCTTGATTCTGGTGGTTCTGTGCGTTGCCTTCTTCGGTAAGCTCTCCCCGGCTGCTGCGACCGAGGTGGGGCGCGGACGAGACTTTGGCTTGGGCGTAGCGATCGGTAGCCCGACCAGCATCGTGGGCAAATACTTTCTGGGTGGGGGCAACGCCCTGGATTTTGGATTTGGCTTTTGGAGCTACGGCTGGCGGAGCTGTTCCTCGCGGTTTCGGGGCGGCTATTGCGACGGCTACGACGGGTTCGACGTGCTGAGCCTCAACGCAGACTACTTGTGGCAGGATGGGCTCGTGGCGGGCACAGGCGCAAACCTCGACTGGCACATCGGGGCGGGGGGCCGCGTTTGGTTGGGGGACGGCGACTTTGCGGCTGCCGCCCGCATGCCTGTCGGTCTCGATCTGACCTTCCGCAAGCCGTCTTTCCTCGAGCTGTTCCTCGAGATTGCACCGGCGTTATACATCGTGCCCGGCCTGGGTCTGGACATCGAGGCGTTTCTCGGCGTGCGGTTCTATTTCTGAGGCCTGCGGCTCGCCGGGCCCCCGGCGCCGGTCACGCTACTTTTCGAGCCCGAGGCGTTCTGCCAGCTCATCCAAGATGACTTGGGTGTTGCTGGACCCGACCCGCGACACCCCTAATTGCCGCATTTCCAGCACCTGCGTGAGCGTACGCACGCCGCCAGCGGCTTTCACCTGCACCTGAGGTGGGGTGTGGTCGAGCATGAGCTCGATGTCCTCCAGCGTCGCGCCACTCGAGCCGTACCCGGTCGAGGTCTTGACCCAGTCGACGTCGAGCTCCGAGCAGATCTCACATAACGCGAGCTTCTGACTCCGCCCCAGGTAGCAATTTTCAAAGATGACCTTGAGCTTTTGGCCGGCGTCCCGCGTGGCGCAAAGGACGGCGTTGATGTCGCCCTTCACATACGCGTAGTCACCTCCCAGCACCTTGCCAATGTTCACGACCATGTCCAGCTCCGTGGCGCCATCGGCAAGCGCTTGCTCTGCCTCGAAGACTTTGCAGCGTGTCGTATGGCCGCCGTGCGGGAAGCCGATGGTGGTGCTGGGTTGAACGCTGCTGCCGAGCAGCAACTGGGCACAGCGCCCGAGGGCGTGCGGCACGATACAAACGCTCGCCACATCGTACTTCAAGGCCAGGGCGCAGCCGGCCTCGAGCTCCCGGTCGGTCAGGTCGGGCTTGAGCAGCGAGTGGTCGATCATTTTCGCGACGTCGCGGTACTGGAGATTCATATTTGGGAGAGCTAACCTGGCGTGGTGACGAAGTCGACGAGAACGTCGCCCACGGCTTGGACCACCCGATGAATGCGTCCGGCTTGCGCCTAGGTCTGTTGCCTCACGGTACAGTCTATTTGGTTTGCCCAGAGCACGACGCGGCCACGCGCCGGCGTGATCTGCAAGGTATCAAGGGCCTCGGCTTTAACACCGTCGTGTTCTGGCCTCCTGCCTCCCGCTGGGATGCCGAAGAGCCGGGCGGGTTGGCTTTCGACAGCATCGATCACGCCATGGACCTTTGCGCGGAGCTCGGGCTTCGGGCCATCATCGAGCTTCAGGGCCAAGATGATAACCACGGCCCGGTTCCCGAGTACCTGCCCTTTGCGCACGAGTGGCCCAACATCAATCATCCACTGATCCGCGCGGCCACGTGTGATTTCATGCGTGACGTGGCTCGCCACTTCAAGGGCCACCCGGCGCTGCTCGGCTACTGCACCTTCAACGAGGTGCACTACACCGAAACCGATGACTGGTCGCTCGCGCTGTTTGCAAGTTTCCTGGAGCGGCAGTACGCGGGGGACATCGGCGCGCTCAACCGGGCGTGGGCCACCTTTCATCGCCGGTTCGACGAAATCCCGAAACACGGCAGCAACTTCAAGCGTCGCATCTGGAGCTCGGGCTTGATGCAGCGGGACTGGTTCCGTTTTCAGCAGCACAATTTCGCTGAACGCCTGCTGGAGTGGTCGGCGGTGATTCGGCAGGAAGATCCACAGGTGGTGATCTTCGCCGACATCCTCGGTTGCGACACGATGCACAATCGCTGCCAGTTCGGCAGCAACGACTGGCTGACCGCCGCGGCGGGCGACATCCACGGCCTGTCCTGTTATGCGAACATGCTAGGCGACGACTGGCGAGCGCGTGACGCCTACAGTTGGGCGCAGTTCTGGCGCCAGCAGATCAGCGCTGGGCGCGGCAAGCAGACCATCATCAGCGAGCTGATGACGCACAATCGCACGATGTTTCCGGCGGAAGGCTCGTCCATGACCGATCAGCTGGGTCTGTGGAGTCACCAGGCGCTGTTCAATGGCATTCAAGGTGTCATCTACTGGAAGTATCGGCCGTTCATTCGCGGCCTGCAGGTCGCCGGGCGCGGGCTCACCGACCATGCCGGCAATCCAACCGCGCTCGCGCACCAAGCCCAGAGGGCGGCGGCCTTCAGCGCCAGGCATGCTGACCTGCTCGCCAGCAGCTTGCCCGACCACGCGGGCGCGGCCATCCTGCATGATCACGACGCGCAGGACCTGTATACGTCGATTCAAGCCTGGGATCCTGCCTTCTACGTCGAAGCGCAGCGGGGTATCTTTCGCGGCTTCTGGGAGCACGGCATTAGCCCCAGGTACATCACACCGCCCGAGCTCGCGGCGGGGGTGCCCCACGAGATTCGAGTGCTGGCCATTCCATGTAACGTGTGTCTCGCGCCGGCCTTGGGCGCTGTGTTGCTCGATTTCGTGCGGCGCGGGGGCGTGCTGTTCACGGAGGGTCGGTTCGCCCTACTGGACGCCGACGGTCATGTGTATCCGAGCGTGCCTGGCGCCGGTCTGCGCGAGGCCCTCGGCGTGGGTGAAGTGCACTTCACCTGCGACGCGCGGGACGAGGTCAGGTTTGACGGGGCGGCGGGTGCTGCGTTCAGCATCGGAGATTACCTTCAGGTGCTCGAGCTCGTTGGCTCGGCGCGGGCGCTCGTCTGGTCCGAGCAGGGGCGGGCGGTGTTGGTCGAAAGCGCTCTGGGTCTCGGGCGCTACGTTCACTCGGCGGCGCTACTCGGGCGTGCCATTCACCGCGGCGTTCCCGGCGCCTTGCGGCTCTTTTTGGCCGCCTTCAATCGGCTAGGTCCAGCGTTGGCTCCCGCCGTCGCGGTGCGCAGCAAGGCTTCGATGGTGGACGTGTCGGTATTGGTGGGTGAGGATGGGCGGGCCACATTGGTCGGCGTTTGCAATTATCGAAATGAGAGCAGCCGTGTGGAATTTGTCGGGGAACAGCTGCCGCAAGCCATCGAGTGCAGCTTTCTAGCCAAGCCCGAGCGTACACCGGGCGGTTGGGCCATCGAAGTCCCAGCGCGTGAGGTGGTCGCATTGATCATGAATACCGGTCCGCAGGAACTATATATCTAGTTAATTTGACGCGTGCGCTGCGGCGGTCTGCCGGCCAAGGGACGAAAGGTAATGTTTTTTCGGCTCGGGTCGTCGTGGCAGCGGGACGAAGACGTCCCGGCTCTGTTTCCTCTGTGGGGGGGGTGCAGGACCACGCGGTGAAGCTGAACTACCTAAGCCTCCCAGAGGTATGTCGAGTCGTCGACGTGACGCCAGCGGTCCTGGCGTCGTGGTTAGCCGATGGTTCGCTTCAAGCTCGGATCATGCCACAGGGAGAGGAAGCAGTGGCTGAGCTGGCGCTCGTGCATCTGTTGTTGCGCAAAGGCATCACGCTGCCCGAAAGGCTTCGGCATTCGTTACGGCTGATGGTCGTTGATGACGAACCGGCCATGCTGCGCTCGACCGCCCGCCTCCTCAAGCGCAATGCACCCCATCTCGATGTGTCTTTGGCTGAGGGCGCGTGGAATGGCTTGCGGGAGATTCGGGAACATCAGCCTGACGCGGTCCTGGTCGACATGTACATGCCGGAGCTCACGGGTGTGGAGCTGTGCAGTCAGATCAAACAGCTTCCTCGGTCTAGCAACGTCATCGTGCTCGCCTTTTCCGGGCGTCGGGATGCAGAGCTCGAACGAGACTTCAAACACGCTGGTGGCGTGGCCTTGCTCGATAAGCCGCCCGATGTGCAGCAGCTCTTGCGTGTGCTGGAGGTAGAGAGCATTGCCGAGTCCCTCGCGTGAACACCGCCTGCGCAGTACTGCCGGGCAGAACTGCACGTGGGACATCGGCGCACGCCGGCCTTCATCCTTCAATAGGCAGTTCGTGGCCGGAAAAGGCGCAGGAACCTCGCGCGCGAGGTTCGGTGGCGATCACGGGCGGCGCCCGTGCCGAGAAAGACACATAATCGGAGTTCACAACTCGGCGCGCAGAGGCTACGGAGTCAGGTGGGGGGGCGCTCGCAATAGTACCCACTTGAATAGATCGGAGGGCAGCATGCCTCTTCGTCACGACGGATCGGGGGACACCAATCCAGCAGTGTCACCGGCCGGAGTGTCACCGGCCGGAGTGTCACCGGCACGGCCCTCCCAGTATGCGGAGCTCGAGGGGGCCACGGGTCGTGACGTCTACTTTCGGCCGGAGCGGTATCCGCGCTCGGAGCTGGGCCTGGTCGGCGTCGCCGTCGAGGTCTTGTTCGAAGGAACGACCGAGCAATGCGAGTTGCTCGATGTCTCGCAGAACGGTTTTGCATTCGAATGGTCGATGAACAAGCTGCTCGAGGTCGGCACGACCCTCGAGGAGGTGGTGCTTCGCTTCGACGAGCACGAGGCCTATCGCGGCAAGGCTCGTGTCAGCTCGGTTCGCCGAGATGACAAGACTACATTGATCGGCGCCTCACTGATCGACACGCTGATGAATATCGAGGACGTCCTCTTGCTTCGGGACGTCAAGGCGCGGATCGCGGAGTCTCACGTTCAGGGCTTGGTGCAGCAGGCCGCGCCGTGGCGTGTGCCTGGGCACGAGCGCTTCAAGGCGCTCGTGTCGGAGCTGCGGCTGTTTCTCGAGGACGCGGAATCCAAGCTCGGGCAGCTGGAAGCAGCGCTGCCCTGGCATGTCACCCACGGCCAGCAGGAGTCGCCGGCGCGGGACGCATTGGTCGAACGCATTCGAGTCGGTTTTGCCGTCGACGTCGTGCAGGCGTCGAACGAAATCGATGCCGCGCTTCGCCAGGCCTCTAGCGAGCAACGTGACCCGCTCCGAGAATACTCGGAGCGTCATTTGCGTAAGCTCTTGATGTGCTCTCCTTGGATGTACCGCGCGCGGCACAAGCCGTTGGGGTATCCCGGCGACTTCGAGGTGATGAATGGCTTGTACGGGCGCCACTTCGCGGGCCCGACGCTGTTTGCCAAGGCATTGAACCTATCATTTGTGTCAACTCCCGCCGCCGAGGCCGTACGCCAACGCAAGGAGCTGATCAAGCAACGCCTGGCCATGGCGTTGGATGAACGAGCAGCGCGCGGTGAGCCCGTCCGGATCCTTTCGATTGCGGCGGGCCCGGCGGAGGAGGTGTACTGCCTCTTGCTGGAGCGCCCGCGCATCGACTCGCCGCTCGAAATCGTTTTGTTCGATCAGGACAAGAGTGCGCTGGCCTTTTCGTACGACCGCCTGAGCCGGTTGGTCGCCGCCAAATGGCAGGGTACGGTCAGGGTCGTTCACCTGCATGACTCGATTCGCAGGCTGCTGCGCGGCTCAGCCCTGCTGACGGCGTCGGGCAAGTTTGACGCCGTGTACTCGTGTGGCTTGTTTGACTATCTCCAGCCACACACCTGGGTATCACTCTGCCGAAGTCTCTATGACACGGTCGCCCGCGGCGGGACGTTGTACGTCGGAAACATGGTGCCAAGTAGCCCCAGTCGCTGGTTCATGGAGCTGCATTTGGACTGGCACCTCGAGTACCGGGAGCGAATCGAAATGCTCAGATTGGCACGTCAGGCCGCTTCGGACGCTCACATAGAAGTCCTCGAAGAGCCGACCGGAGTGAACCCGTTCGTAGCGCTCACGAGAGAGTAAGCGTGTCCCAGTCGCACTTCGAGCTGGAAAGCAGATGGTCTGATTGGCTGTTGCAGCGCAACAAGCGCGGCATGACGGGGGTGCTGTGGATTGTGGTCTGTCTGTATCCGGCCTTCGGTGTGCTCGACTATTTGGTAGCCCCGCCTCGGTGGCTTGGTCTTTTGTATGGCACCCGAGTCATCGTGACGGCCATCACCATCGCTCTGTTCCGTGTGGTGCGCAGCAAGTGGTTCGTTCGTCGGTCGAACGCCATCTCAGCGGCGTACATGGTGCTCATTTCGCTCGGCATCAGCCTGATGACCTTGTTCATGGGTGGTCTTGCCTCGCCATACTACGCGGGCTTGTCTTTGGTGATTGTGGCGAGTGGGCTGCTCTTCGTGTGGCCACCTCGCGTGGTTTCAGTCACCTACACCACGATCGTGATCACGTTCCTCATTCCCAACGTGCTCGTGAATGGTGCCACGGAGTTCTTGACCGCAATCTCCAATCAATTTTTCTTGGTTTCCACCGCGATCATCGCGGGTACCGGGCAGATGCTCGGTTACAAGACGCAGCGTGAACAGATCGAGAACCAGCTGGCGCTAGAGAAGACGACATCAAACCTGGAAATAGCTCACGGTCAGCTGAAACAGCTCGACCAGTTCAAGTCGGAGTTCTTCGCCAATATCACGCACGAGCTCAAGACGCCGTTGACGCTAATTCTGGCTCCGCTGGGTCTGCTCATTGAAGGCAAGCTAGGCACGATATCGGACGCGCAGCGCTCCACGTTTCAATCCATGCAAAAGAGCGGCGTCAAGCTGTCTCGATTGATTGGGGATCTATTGGACCTGAGCAAGCTCGAGGAGTCCCGCCTGAGGTTGCGCATCGAGCGGCAAGACTTGGTCGCTTACCTGAAGGGCCTCGTCGGGCAGGTTGGGCTGCTCGCACAACGCAAGAGCATTGGCTTGTCCTTCGAGTCGGATGTCCCGGAGGCCAGCGTCTGGTGTGACCTCGAGCGCCTGGAGCGTGTCTTTATCAATCTGCTGTCCAATGCTACCAAGTTTACCGATTCTGGCGGCTCCGTGCGGGTAGAGCTTCGGGATCAGGGGACTTGTGTCTGTGTCGAAGTGTCCGACACGGGCGTCGGTTTTCCGAGCAGCATGTCAGAGGACGTTTTTCGTCGCTTTTTTCAGGTGGACATGGCGGGCACCCGGCGCTTTGGTGGCTCCGGTATCGGGTTGGCGCTCGCCAAGGAGCTCGTCGAGCTCCACGGCGGAGAGATCTGGGCGGTATCGGCGCCAGGGAAGGGAGCGTGTTTCAGCGTGAAGTTGTTGAAGGGGCGAGAGCATTTTGCTCAGGATGTCCTCGATCGCCGCGGGCCCGCTTTGGACCGCTTTGATGGCCAGCGCGAAACGGACGGCAGCCTGGCGGAGTGGCAGCTGGATGCGCCGAAACAGTTCCGCCTGATCGACATCGAGGAAGCGACCGAGCAGCGGCTCGTCGAGCGCGACCAGGATGAAAACGAGCGCGAGCACACCGTGCTGGTCGTCGAAGATACGCCCGATGTCGCGCGCGTGATTCGCCTGGCGCTGCATCATGACTTTCGGTTCCTAGCGGCCAGCGACGGGGAACAGGGTTTGGAGCTGGCGCGGCGCTACCGCCCCACCATCATCATCACGGACTGGATGATGCCGAAGATGGACGGCCTGGAATTGACGCGACAGCTGCGGCGCGATCCCAACACCAAACACATCCCCATCGTCATGCTCACGGCGCGCAGCGACATCGCCGACAAGGTGGCCAGCTTGGAAGGGGGAGTGAACGCTTACGTCGGCAAGCCATTTGCCGCAAGCGAGCTGGTATCGACGATTCGTTCGCTGATTCGGTCTCAGGAGGCCACTGCAGACGCCCTCCTGACCCAAAAAATGGACTCTCTCGAGACGATAGCCGGTGGCCTCGCCCATGAGATTCGAAACCCGCTGAACTATCTCAAGAATGCGCTAATGAGCGTGGAGCGTGATTGCCGAGTATTGATAGAGACCGTCAAGGCCGCGCCACTCGAGCCGCCGGAGAGCGGTACGGTCAGTAAGCTGGACACCCGGATCCACAAGATGTTCGAGGTGTCTCGAGCGGGGGTGAAGCGCATCGCCAGCACCGTCGACTTGATGGTTCGCTACAGCCGCGAAGGGTACTCGCGCACCCCGCGTCCGTATGATGCTTTTGCTGCAGTTCGCGACGTCGTGGCCATGGTAGCACCCACGGTAGCCCGCGACGTCAAGGTCTCGATGGACTTGCCGGGGACCGGCTGGGTCACCTGCGTCGCCGAGGAGCTCAATCAGGTCCTGACCAACCTGATTCAAAATGCGCTGGAAGCCGTGTCGGCCGATGGCAGCGGCCTGGTGGTGATCCAGGGGCGCAGCGAAGGTGGCGAACTCGTGCTGTCGGTCAAGGATAATGGACCGGGCATCGCTGAGGCAGAACGCGCGAGGGTCTTCGATCCGTTTTACACCACCAAAGAGGTGGGTCGAGGCATGGGCCTGGGGCTCACCATTTCGCGCCGGGTCGTGGTGGCCATGGGCGGCACGCTCAGCCTCAAAAGCCAGGTCGGAACGGGCAGCGAATTCACCATCCGTGTGCCCTGCAGTCTGCCGCTCGAGGCGGCAGGATGAGCGGCAAAGTTCTGTTCGTGGATGACGACCAGGACAACCTGGCCGTCTGCGAGGCGGTGTGTGGTGACGAGTTTGAAGTGCTCACCGCGACCAGCGGTGTGCTGGCACTCGAGCTCATGCGCGCTCACGAAGTCGCCGTCGTGGTGAGTGATCAGCGGATGCCTTACATGAGTGGGGTAGAGCTGCTGGAGAAGATTGGGGCGGAGTTTCCGGACACCGTCCGGATTTTGGTCACGGCGTACTCGGACGTGCACGCCGCAATCGACGCCATCAACCGCGGTCGTGTCCGGCGCTATCTGAAGAAGCCCTGGGAGCCAGACGAGCTCCGCGCAGAGGTCAACGACGCGATCGAGCGTTATCTGACGCAGCGCCGGCTCAAGGAGCTGGAACGGCGCTTGATCCAGACCGAGCGGGTCTACGCCCTCGGGATCGTGGCCGCCGGGATCGGCCACGAGCTACGCAATCCGATGAGCTGGATCTCGACCAACGTACAGCATTCTCTCGCCGAGCTCTCGGAGCTGGGCCCGGCGCTGGCCGCAGGTAATACGGCTCTCGCCGCCGCCAAGCTGGAGGAGATTCGCGCTGCCCTGCTCGACGCCAATACCGGGGCCGAGCGGATGCTGGAGATCGTGTCGGCGATTCAGCTGTCCACGGTGCGCCCCTCTGGCGAAAACGAGCTCGTCGATCTCGAGGAGGTCGTGCGCTTGGCGCTGCGTCTAGTCGAGGGCGATCTGCGACGAGCGGCGCATGTAGATCTCGAGGTGGTGGGCGTTGCACACGTGAGTGGATCACGCACTCAGCTCTCGCAGATTGTGGTCAACCTGCTGGTCAATTCAATCCATGCGGTCTCCAAGCTGTCACCCGCCCAAGCGGTCATTCGCGTGCGGGTCGCTTGCGATGACCGGCTTGCCAGCGTCGAGGTCGCGGACTCCGGTCCAGGGGTGCCCGAGCAGGACCTCGAACGTATCTTTGATCCGTTCTTCACCACCAAGCCGGGCGTCGGAACCGGACTGGGGCTGGCCATCTCCCGAAAGATTGCGGCCGAGCTCGGCGGGTCCCTGCACGCAGGGCGCGATGCGCGTTTGGGCGGTGCAGTCTTTTCGCTGAGCCTACCCGCGCAAGGGCGGCCTTCGATCTAGAGATGTCCGCGCGCAATCAGGATGCGACGCAGCTCCAGGCAGGCGGCCGCTACCAGCGCCAGCCCCAGGCCCACCGCGCCGCCCAGCCCCCCGCGTTTGAGCATGTTCGAGGCGAGTGAGGCCGCCTCGGGCGTTGGAGGAGTAATGATGTCGTACCGGGCTTCGGCCGACGTACGCTCTCGGTCGAGCTGACGGTCGGTCGCCTCGCTCTTTTTTCGCAGCGCCTCGTAGTCCGTATTGGCGCGCTCATACTCGCGTGACAGCTCGGCATATTTCAGCTTCAGCTGCGCCAAGCTCAGCTGCGCGGCGGGCGTGCCTCCCGGCGTACCTGCGGCCGTACCCGTCCCCGCTGTATGAGCTCGAACCGCTGGGTCCTCCCGGTCAGGAGCCTGGCTGAGGCGCAGCTTCAACTCGGCCAATTCTTGCCGCAGCCGCACGACGTCGGGGTCCAAGCTCTGTTCGCTCTCGCTCGGCTCGGTGTTTAACACCTCGATTGCTTTGGCCCGCATCGTGGCCTGCGAGTTGACCCAGCTCTTGATTTCCGGGTGCTCATCCCGCAGGCCCCTGGCCTTGGCGTCGGCGATCTTGCTTTCCGCCGCCGCGGCTTGATCCAGATACGGACGCGCTTTTTTTGACTGCATGCTGCGCCGGGCCGCGGCCAATGAGCGTTCCACATTGCCAATGCTCTGGCTGATACGGGCCGCGCTGGCCCCCGCACCGAGAGCAGCCCGGGGCTGATCTGGCACCTTGGCGTCCTTGGGTACGGCGTCGGGGTGCTCGTCGACGAAGGCGAGCAGACGGGCTCTGGCTTCGTCCACCTGAAGACTGGCCTGGTTGGCTTGCTCACGGTCGAACTCGGCGTCAGCGCGCAGCACCTTCAGGATCTTGTCCAGCTCCGAGTTGACGTAGACGTCCACGTGCTTGCTCAAAAACGCCACCGCCAGCTCCGCGGTCGAGTCCTGATAATCACCCCGAAACAGCTTTGAATTGAAACCAACCCGCTCGAAGCTCAGCGCCGACTGGATGTCGGACGCGGCACTGTCGGTCACGGCGCCAGCACCGAGCTCGACCAGCGTTTTTTTGATCAGCGGCAAGCTTCGGAACGTGCTTTCGGCGGCGACAAAGAACTGAATGCCGTCGTCTTCGTTACCGCGGGTCTCGGTCGCGAGCGTCATCTCGAACCAGGCTGAGCTGGGCGGAGGACTGAGGCGTGCCTGGGCTATGCCCACGGCAACTCCAAAACACAGGCAGGTCGACGCCAGCCAGCCATAGCGCTTGGCGTAGACCCAGTAGGCCTTGACGGTGCGTACGACGTCGGTGAGCGAGATGGCCTCCTCGCGATCCTGCTCCGCCTCGGCTGGAATGGCCACCCGCCCGCCTCCAGCCGCTGGAGAGGCGCGCGTCGCGATCGGAAGCTGCGGATCGGGATCTCTCAGCTTCAGCGTCCCCGCCGGGACACCGCCCTCACGCGTCACGAAGGTGAACGTGGTGGAGCCGGCGCGGATCGTATCCCCCCCGGTGAGGACCACGCTTTGCACGATGCGCTGGCCGTTCACGTAGGTGCCATTTGTCGACCCGAGGTCCTGGATCGTGCAGCGCGCGCCTGTCATTTCTAGGCGGGCGTGCTCATGCGAGATGGCCTGCTCATTGATGCGGACTTCAGCCTCGGGAGAACGACCGATCAGCAGTGACGAATGGGTCAAAGGGAACACGGTACCCGCCGCTTCACCGGTGGACACCATCAAGAAGGCCTTGCCCCGCTTGGAGCCGGCATGGGTAACGACGAGGTCGAGCTGCTTCTCGAGATCGCCTCGTCCGCTGGAGGTGGGCGGTTTGCTAGTCATGAAGGGGGGGGAGAGAGGGTCATCCGCTGCGAACATAGCAAGAGGGAGGCCAGCCCCGGCAGCCAGCCCCGGGGAAAGCCAACCGGCAGACAAGATCCTTTTATAGCGGTTTCGGCCGTATCTGTCCGCTTTCCGACGCGGCGGGTAGCGCTTCCGGGCAGCACTTGGGAGATCGCGGTCGCTTTGCGGCCGCTGGTTCTCCAAGGCCGCCCGCACTTGGGCACGCGCCCAGGATTCCGCAGGCGGGCGTTTCCCATGAGCGCTCGCGTGCAGATGCGCGTATGAATGGGGGGTGGAAGTGACCTCGAGCCTCCTCGCAACCTTGGCGCTTTTGCTTTGGATGCCCCTGTCGCTCGCCGTGTTCGCCCTGACCAAGCCGCATCGGGCCGTGGCGTTTTTGCTTGTCTACGGCGCCATCCTGCTGCCGGAATTGGAGTACTTTAGCATCAAGTTTCTCCCCGACATGGATAAGGATACCATCGCCTGCGGGTGGGCCTTTTTCCCTGCCTTGGTCTGGTGCTGGGGGCGGCTACGGCGGACCACTCTCGGCAAAGTGCCCTGGTTGCTTTTCGGCCTCATCGTCGCCGTCGATCTCGGGCGTGCGTTTACCAACCAGGACACCCTGGTGGTGGGGGGCCGCGTCATTCCAGCGATCGAGCTGCACACGGCCGTGACCTTCATGATGCAGGACTTCTTGCTGGTGTTTGCGCCGTTCTTCCTCGGGGCGGCGCTGTTCGACGAGCGCGACCACCTGCGGGACTTTCTGCGGATTTTCTGCGTCGCGGGCGTTTTGTATTTGCCGCTAGTGCTGCTCGAGCTGCGGTTCAGCCCGCAGCTGCACTATTGGGTTTACGGCTACCTTCAGCACACCTGGCTGCAGGTCATGCGGGATGGCGGCTTCCGCCCCATGGTTTTCATGCATCACGGTCTGGCCGTGGCATTGTTCATGGCGACGTGCGCGCTGATCGCCTTTGGCCTGGCTCGGGCCAAAGAAAAGGTGCTCCGCATCAAGGCGCTGCCGGTGGCGGTCGCTTTGATGGTGGTCCTCTCGCTCAGCCACAGCCTCGGCGCGTTCTTGCTGGCGGCCTGTTTCGCGCCGGTCGTATGGTTCACCTCTCCGCGCACCCAGCTGCGCGTCGCGGCGCTCATCGGCGTGCTGGTCATGTTCTATCCGATGCTGCGGGCTTATGACTGGTTCCCCACCAAGGCCTTGATCAACGTGGCGCGCGCCATCAGTGAGGATCGGGCGGGCTCGATTTAATTCCGCTTCCTCAACGAAAATATCGTGCTCGAACGCGCCTTCGAACGGCCGTTGTTTGGCTGGGGTGGGTTCGATCGCATTTTCGTCTTCGACGAGGAGTCGGGGGACGAGCTCTCGACGTTGGATGGCGCTTGGCTCATCACCTACGCCGAAAGCGGAGTTTTGGGTTTTGTCGCCAAGTTTGGTCTCTTGACCTGGCCGATATGGCACGCCTTCAAGCGGGTGCGTCGGGTGCCCATCAAATCGGACCAGCTCTTGCTTTCGAGTGTGGGCGTGGCGACGGCGATGGTGGTGGTGGACCTGCTGCCGAATGGGATGTTCACGTATTTCCCGCACTTGTTCGCTGGTGCGCTGCTCGGCGCCACTCGGCAGCTGTCGCGGCGTGAGGCGGTGGCCCCCGAGCGGGTCATGTCGCAGCCTCCGCGTGCTCGCGACGTGCACGCCGCGGCCAGTGTTAATTGAGCGTTGCTCGCGCCGGAATCTGCGACCCGAGAGGGGGGGCTCTACACCTTCACGCAGGCCAGCACGGCGCTGTCGAGCACGTAGGCGTGGTGCTGGGCGTCACCGCCCGACAGGTAGGGTGTACGCGTGACAGCGCCTAGCGTCAGTCCCAACGGCTCGAGCTCGTGTCGCCACAGCTCGACCAGTGCCTCTTCCCAGCCCTCAGCGTGAATCTTCAGCCTTTCCTCCGGGTCACGGCTGATCGCCCCGGCGTAGAAGAAGGGCTGATACGGCAGAGGTGTCGACAGGAGCAATGTGCCGCCCGCTGGCAGATGCGCGACGGCGGCAGCGAGGAGCGAGCGCGGGCGAGCCGTGCGATCGATGACGTTGAGCAATGCGATGACGTCGTACCTGCCCGCTGCCCCCAATGGGTCACCCAGAGCGCCTTCGCCCACCCGGCCGAGCCAACAGGGGAAGCCGCGCCGGCGCAGCCGCCGAGCCATGAAACGCGATGCTTCCGTGCACTCGATCGAATCGACGAGGGGAGCCAACCTGCTGGTGACATCGCCTGAACCGGCGCCCACGTCGAGCAGCCGTGCCTGGCCCAACCGGTCCGCCATGGCCCGTTCCAAGAGGGCGAGCGCCTGAGGCGTACTGAGCAAGAACACGGGGTACATGCCGAGCAGCGCGTTGCTATCGAAATCAGAGAGAAAAAGCGTCAGGGCACGGTGGACCCACAGCGCCCCCGCGCCGTGCCGGCGCCGGGCGGCGACAGCCAAGAATGCCTCCCCTTCGGTGTCCAAACGACTCGGGACAAACTGCTCGCGCAGCTCGGGGTCGAGCCGCTCGAGCTGACAGGAGTACTCGAGCTGGACTCCCCATCGGTTCATGGAACTGCCGGCACGGCTGTCTGGCGGCATTGCGCAGCGTTCTATCAGGAATTCCGTGGCGATCCTGGCCGGTCCATTGGCCAGTCGGTCGCGAGGAATGAGCTTGCCCTGGCCGTTGTACCGGATCGCCCTATCCCTACATTAACACCTGAATGACTCCATCATCATTTCAAACCAACTAGGAAAATTGTATCAAGAGTGTGATTTTTGCGCCGTGCATAGGTCGGGGACTACTTTGAGAAGGAACGTGCATTTGAATCAGACCCTGCCTCGCGGCATGTGGGCAGCGGTTCTGGGGTCCGTGCTGCTCGGCCTCAGCGGCTGCGCGGGCGAAGACACCGACACCCTGGTGCGCCTGTCGGACCTCGAGGGCTTCAGCTCTGCAGAAGGCAGCTCAGAGGGCTTCCTTCAATTCCCCGAGTCGGCCGAAGATTGGGCCGACAGCCCTCGACTGTTGAGCCAGACCGGCGCATTCGAGCAGCTGGCGGAGCTCGAGGTCACGGCGGGCATTCTGCCGTACGAGGTGCGAAGCCCGCTGTGGAGCGACGGTGCGCGAAAACGCCGCTGGCTGGCGTTGCCCAGCGTGGGCCAGGTTGGCTTCGCGGAGCAGGACCATTGGAGCTTCCCAGAGGGCAGCGTCTTCATCAAACATTTTGAGATGGCCCTCGACGAGCGGCGTCCCGACGAACTCCGGCGGCTCGAGACGCGCTTTCTGATCGCGGCCGAGGGGGGTGACTACTACGGCTTGGTCTACAAGTGGGACGATGACCAAAGCGATGCACGGCTGCTGGTTGACGGTTTCGAGCAGCCGCTCGTGATCGTGCAGGAGGACGGCTCGACGCGCGACCAAACCTACTCTTATCCGCGCCAGAGCGCGTGCGCCTCCTGTCACTCGGCCGCGGCGGGTCACGTCATGGGTGTACGCACCGTGCAGCTCAACGTGGATGGCATTCACATCGACACGGGAGCCGTACAGGGACAACCCGAGAATCAATTGGCGGCCTTGTCGCACGCTGGCGTCTTCACCGAGCCCTTGAGTGACGCTTCGCCCTCCATTTATCCGTACCTGGCCGCGCTCGGCGATGAGTCCGAGACACTCGAGTATCGAGTCCGCTCCTACTGGGACAGCAACTGTTCGATGTGCCACCACGCCGCCTCGCCGCTGCGCTCGTGGGACGCGCGTCAGCTGACGCCGCTCGCGGACCAAGGCGTGCTGATGGCCGTGCCACTCGTTGGCGCGGGGCCCGACGACACGCGGCTCATCGTGCCGGGCGACCCCGAGCGCTCGCTGATTTACCAGCGCGCCAACAGCAGCGAGCCAGGCGTGCGCATGCCACCCCTGTTGCGCAACCGAGTCGACACGGCGTACGTCGAGCTGCTCGCGCGCTGGATCGAATCCCTACCGCCCGAGTGATGGCGGTGACAGTCGCCGACGGCTAGCGAGCCCCGCGCCCAAGAGCAGCAACGACCCAAGCCCGAACGCGCTCGACGTGTGGGGCTGGGAGCCACGCAGCGTCGCCAGGGAGCAGCCACTCTCCTCGTCAACGCCGTCGGGGGTGACGTCGTCTTCCGGGCCCGCTCCGCCAGCGCTTGCGGCCATGCTGCCCGCCTCTCCGAGGCTGCTGCCGCCCTCACCCTCGCCTCCCGCACCGCCTGCCGGGTTGGCCGAGCCGCCTGCACCGTCAGGGCCCGCCGCGTCGGCATCGAGCACCAGGTCCACGCACTGGTGGTAGGTGCTGCGCGCGGCGCTCGAGCCATACATGAACTGAATCACTTGCAGCGTGCAGTTGTCGCACTCTTCGTCCGGCAGCGTGACGGTGCGCTCGAAATGATTCGTGCTTGGATCCATGTCCTTCATGTAGTCGAGGACAATTTCTCCCTCGCCCGCATTGAGCAAGCTGGGGTCGTCCGTCGCAGCATTGATCCCAGCGGGGTCGCGACTGCTGAACGAATCATCGCCGTCGAGGTCGACGGCGATTCGGTAGTAACCACCATGCTGAATGTACTCGTCCCAGACGAGCGTGAGCTGCTGGCCGGGCCGGAACGTGAGCACCTTCGACGGAACCCGCGCATTGGCCTGTTGCCCGCAGGGACCCGTCTTCAGGTACGTGTCAGGCCGCCCGCCGATGCGTGGAGCGGGCGACGTGAGGTCGATATGCGCGAAACTGTTGGTGGCGAAGAGCAGAACGCCGCCCAACGTGGCGGCGTCAAAAGCGAGGCTGCGGAGCACGGACATGTGCACAACGTAGTCGAGCGTCCGCAACTCTAGCAAAGCGGTTTCGTCCCGTTCAGGATTCGCTCGTGGGGTCCCGCATCATGTCGAGGCGGGATTTTTGCTCGGGTACTGCAAAATGGCCCGAACCGGCCCCGTGCTCCGTTCAGAAAGCTCCGTTCAGAAAAGCGATTTGGCGAAGCGATTTTCGGGCACGCCTTTCACGCCTAACCTTACTTTGAACAGCCCGCCGGCAGCGGGTTGGGCGGCTCGTTTTTCCGGAGTCAAGTCCTTGAGCGCGGTCGTGATGAACAGCGTATCGAGCTCGTCGCCGCCGAAGCAGACACACGTGGGGCAATCGGTGGGCAGGTTCACGCGCGTGCCTTCGCTGCCGTCGGGCCGATACTGTTGCACGATTCCGCCGTAGTAGCGCGCATTCCACAGGTTGTCGTTAGCGTCCACCGCCGAGCCATCGGCAAAGCCGTTTGCCTCCGGGATCTCTGCCAAGACGTGTCGCTGGCCTAGCCTGCCGGTAGCATCGTCATATTCGTACCAGTGATAAATTTGAGTTTGGGAGTCGGAGAAGTACATGCGCGTGCCGGCGAGCGAGAAGGCGATGCCGTTGGTCAGCGCCACATTCGAGATCAAGGTGCGCAGCTCGCCCGCGCCAGAATAGGAAATGACGGAGCTGACCGGGTTGTAGAAGCCCTGATGGCAGCCGCCCACGACGAAACGCCCACTCTTGTCGCAACGCCCGTCGTTCAAACGTGTGGCGGGGAGGTCGGGCTCAAAGGTCGTCAGCCGATCGAGCTGCCCCGTGGACGGTTTGTAGCGGAAGAGCCCGCTGGCGAACGCCGCCAAAATATTCCCATCCGGATCAAACGTGAAGGACCCCAGCATGTCGGGCAACTCGCGGATTACGAGGTCGTGGCCGTCGACGTCACAGCTATACAGGCGGTTGGCGTAAACGTCGGTCCAATACAGCCTCCGGTCCGCCGCGTTCCACAGTACGCATTCACCCAGAAGGTTCTTACAGTCCAACACCAGGCTGGCCTCGATTTCACGCATGCTCGACTCCTAGTACCTCGTGCCCAAGCTCGACCAATGTGCTCTCATGCACTCCGTGCCGGTTTTTCTCGCCAGGAAGATCACCCGGGCACCGATTCTCGCGCGCATGCGACGGCCCGCTCCAAAAGCAGCGTGCGTTCGCGCGCATTCTTCGTGAGCGACGCCGCACGCTCAAATTCTCGCCGGGCCTCGTCCAAACGGCCGAGCTTACCGAGCAGGTCGCCGCGCACACTGGGCAGCAGGTGATAGCGCTCGAGCGAAGGCTCACTGACCAGCGTATCCACGATGTCGAGCCCTGCTTTCGGGCCGAACGCCATCGAGACCGCGACAGCGCGATTCAGCTCGACGATGGGCGAAGGTGTGCGCTGAGCCAGAGCGTAATAGAGCACCGCGATGCGCGGCCAGTCCGTTTCGGCTGGTACCCGCGCCCGGGCGTGGCAGGCCGCGATCGCGGCTTGGAGCGCGTACGGGCCGCCCGCACCGCCCAGGCTTTCGGCGCGCTCGAGCGCCGCGAGCCCGCGACGGATCAGCAATGGGTCCCAACGTGCTCGGTTTTGGTCGAGCAGCAGAATGGGCTCCCCCGACGGGCTGATGCGCGCGGCCGAGCGCGACGCCTGAACCTCCATGAGCGCGACGAGGCCGTGCACCTCCGGCGCGTCTGGCATGAGCTCCGCCAGGATCCGGCCCAACCGCAGCGCGTCTTCACACAGCCCGGGTCGCATCCAATCGTCACCGGCGGTGGCCGAGTAGCCCTCGTTGAAGACGAGGTAGATGACCTCGAGCACCGATGACAGACGCGCGGCGAGCTCTTCGCCGCGGGGCACCTCGAAGGGGATGCCCTGGTCGGCGAGGGTCCGCTTGGCTCGGACGATGCGCTGCGCGACCGTGGGCTCCGGGACGAGGAATGCCCGGGCGATTTCCTCCGTGCTGAGGCCACCGAGCAGCCGTAAGGTGAGCGCGACGCGCGCCTCTGGCGCGAGCACTGGATGACAGGCGGTGAATACGAGGCGCAATAGATCATCGCCCACGTCGTCATCGAGCGCGGCCTCGAGGTCCGGCTGGGACGCCTCTCGTTGGGCCTCGAGGTCATGACCGAGCTCGGCGTGTTTGCGCTCGAATCGCTGGCGACGCCGGAGCACGTCGATCGCGCGCCGCTTCGCGGTGGCCATGAGCCACGCGCCCGGATTGTCCGGGACC
Organism: Deltaproteobacteria bacterium; assembly: GCA_031407405.1. GTDB lineage: Bacteria > Myxococcota_A > Polyangia > Polyangiales > Polyangiaceae > SZUA-265. The sequence continues at coordinate 23,329 of JANOIG010000327.1, read as the reverse complement.
CCAGACTCGGGCCAGCGCTCGAGCGCGATGACCAGAGCGTCTTGCGCCAGCTCCTCGGCGATCCCAACATCACGCACGATGCGGGCGAGACCTGCGATGAGGCGGGCCGACTCGATCCTCCAGACCGCGTGGATGGCGCGGTGCGCTTCGGTTGACTCGCTCATTTCAATTTCATCGACCTGGATTCTTCAGAACCGAGAGAATGGATTCGGGTGAACTCAAAAACTAGTGCTGTGACGCGATCGAAACCATGCAAAAGTGGATGCTGCCTGTGGGCCAGGGCTCGACTTTACGCCCGGCTTCGATGCTGAGCGCTCGAGCTCGAAGTGACGTGGAATCGATGCCATGGAATCGTGGGACCGGCGTCACAAGCTGTTGGTTGTCGGAGCGTTGGCTGGCATATTGCGAAAATGATGTGGACCTGGGCAGAAAGGGCGCCGGTCGGCTCCTCTGCAATTGCCTCCAGCCGTGCTGCCTCCAAGCGTGCTGGGTCGGCGTGCATGGGCATGGTGCTAGTGGGGGTATTGGCGTGCGGAAGCGATGAAGACCCGCCCGGCGGGTCGGGTCCCGAGGCTAGCACGGGGCTGCCCGAGGTTGCGTATCGAGCGCCCGCACAAACCACGAGCGACACGCGGCTCGCTCGCCTGACCCACGCTCAGTATCTGAGCACCGTGCAGGATTTGTTTGGGATTCGGGATTCACTGGACCTGACGTTTGCCCCAGACGCGCTGAACGGCTTTGCTTTCAATTCGAGCAACGACTTTCGCGTGGATGCTCGCCTGGGGCCACAATACCGCGCGATCGCCGAGAGCGTCGCCGAGCGAGCCGTGACCGAGCCAGCCGTCTTTGGGCGGCTGGTCCCCTGTGAGGTCACTGTAGCGGATTGCGCCGAGCAGTTTCTCGGCACTTTTGGCGAGCGGGCTTTCCGGCGCCCTCTGAGCCCAGAAGAGCTGACCAGTTTTCGGGAGTTGTTCACTCTGGGAGCTAGCCTGGTGCAGAGCGGCGACGACTTTCGCGATGGCGTTCGCCTCACCGTCGAAAGCATGCTGCAGTCGCCGCAGTTCCTGTATCGCACGGACCAAAGCCTGGAGCAGAATGCGGAGGGCCGTATCGCGCTCAGCGATTGGGAAGTGGCGTCCCGGCTTTCGTACTTCCTGTTCGATTCGATGCCGGACCCCGAGTTGTTCGAGCTCGCGAGGGCGGGGCAGCTGCGTACGCCCGAGCAGGTCGCCGCCGCGGCCCGTCGCATGCTGAACGAGCCTCGCGTTCTCGACAAGCTGGTATCGTTCCACGAGCAAGCCTGGCAGTTTGGTCGCTTTTCGCGCATCAGCCCCGATCCTACGGTGTTCCCCAATCTGCCGAGTGAATTCGTGGCGCGTGTTCGGCAGGCCGCGGCCTCCTTCGTAGAGGACGTCGTGGCGTCCGGGGGTGGGCTAAAAGAGTTACTGACCGCGCCCTACGCCTTCGCCGACGGGGGGCTGGCCCCGCTCTACGGCATGACCCCTCCGCTCGGGGCTGCGCCCGGTTTCTCGCGCATCGAATTTCCAGGGGGTGAGCGCAAGGGCCTCTTGATGCAGCTGGGGTTCTTGGCGGCCAACGCCTATTCCGTCCGCACAGATCCGATCCACCGTGGGCTATTTGTCATACGCGACTTGTTGTGTCGCGAGATCCCCGACCCCCCACCGGGCGCCAGCACCACGCCCTTGCCTCCAACCGACGAGCCCATCGAGACCACGCGTGAGGAGATCACTCTCTTGACGGGGCAGAGCTTCTGTCCCACCTGCCACACGCAGATCAACCCGCCGGGTTTCGCTTTCGAGGGGTTCGATGCGGTCGGTCAAGCTCGTAGCACGGAAGGTGACGTGCCGGTGGACACCGCGGCTGAGATGGTGCTCGACGACCGGTGGGCGCGTTTCTCTGGCGCGGGGGAGTTGGTGGAGCTGTTGGCGCGCAGCGAAGAAGCGCACCGGTGTTATGCCAGCCGTTGGATCGAATTCACTTTCGGCAGGCCGCTCTCGCTCGAGGACGTGCCGACCTGGGACGCCATGGCGTCCGAGTCGCTGCCGGTGGCCGACATCGTAGAGGCGCTCGTCACCAGCCCTCAATTTTTGAGTCTCTCAGCCAGCGCCAATGGGCAACCAGCGGCAAGTCCCGAGGGTACGCCATGAAAAATCCGGTTTCTCGACGTCACTTCCTGCGCGGTTTCGGCGGGGTCGCGCTCGGGTTGCCCTTCCTAGAAGCGCTGGCGCCGCGTCGAGCGCAGGCTCAAGAGTCGGCCATTCAACGCTTTGGTGTGTTCTACGCCTGCAACGGCGTGGACATGTCGCGCTGGTTCCCCAACGGCGCGTACGGCCTTTTGACCGAGCAGCACCTCGCGGGCACCGCCAATGATGCGTTGTTGCCCTTCGTAAGCAAGCTGCTCATCCCTCGGGGGCTGCATATGGCGCCCCGCAGCGGCGGTCGTGATCCGGGCGGGGGCGACGACCACGGCCGCTGCATGGCGCAGAAGCTCACCGCATACCCCGCGGCGTTGACGGGTGGGCTCGCGACCGGTCCGAGCATCGACTACCTGCTCGCCCAGGCGATCAATCCCGGTCCGGAGGGCGCACGCCGGCCGGCGCTCAACCTGATGGTGGGGCGGCCCAACGGCTTCGCGGGGCTGGACTATATTTCGTATAGCGGCCCGGGGCAGGCCATCGCCGCCGTCAACAATCCCTGGAACGCCTACGCCTCCCTGGTCAGTTTGAACACGGTCACGAACGAATCGGCTGAAGCTCGCGATCGCATCCTGCTCCGGCGGCAGAGCGTGCTCGATCTCGTCCAGACACAGTTCGAGCGGCTGCGTCGGCTGCCGCTGAGCAGCAATGACACTCAGAAGCTCGACATGCATTTCACGGCGGTGCGAGAGGTAGAAGTTCAAGTTTCTGCCACCGGGCTCGCCTGCCTCGACCCCGACATCGAGGCGCGCGGCACGCCCTTTCGGGGCAGTGCCACCCTGGCGATTGAGGAGCCCCAGTATCCCGCGGTCGCGGACCTGCAGGTCGACATTTTCGCGCTCGCTTTGGCGTGCGACATGACCCGCGTGGCCACCCTGCACTTCGACCGTGGCAGCGGCGGCCCCACCTTTCGCTGGGACGGCATGGTCCACACGTACAACCATCACAAGCTCTCGCACGGCAAGGTGCGGGACGATTGTTTCGGAGAGAGCACGGCTGGCGGCTGTGACAACGTGGCCGGTTTCCAGGACATGCTGTTCGACATCGACCGCTGGCACCAGCGCAAGTTGGCTCGCCTGCTCGGGCGCCTCGACGCCTATGTAGAGGCGGACGGGCGCACCGTGCTCGACAACTCGGCCATCCTGTATGCGAACGAGATGTCGGACGGCAAGCTCCACTCGTTCATGGACTTGCCGTTCATCATCGCTGGCAGCGCCGGGGGCCGTCTCCGGCAGAAGCTCTACTTCCCCCTGGGCCCTGAGGGGCAAACGGACAAGAGCGCGCCGCACAACCGCCTGCTCAACACCATCATGAATGTCATGGGGGTCCAGTCCGACTGGTTCGGGGTGCCGGAAGGCATGGGTGGAGCCACCATGCAGGGCGGCGTGTATGACGAGCTCTTGGTGTGAGGGCGTGCATGTGGTGCGTTTCAAAGGGCGCGGAGAAATGCAGCTGAAGATGCGTGCTCGGGCTCTTGGCATTGGCTTTGGCGCGTGCATTGCGTTCGCGGCCATCTCGGCGTGCTCCGGCCGGGAAGTAGGCTCCGAAGACGGCGAAAACGGCAGCGGTGGCCCGAGGAGTGTCGCCAACTTCAATCGTCCACCGGGGATGCTCATCGGCAGAGGGGGCTCGGGCAGCGACGACAGCAGCGAAACCGGCGAGCCGCCGCTGGCGATCGTGCCAACGGCCGGCGCTGGTGGGGATGATCTGGAAATCCCCTCGTTCGAGCCGCCACCCCCAGTGCCGCCACCCTGTTCGGGCTGCGTGGAGATCAGCGCGCTGGTCAATGACATCAACCAGGGCAGCCAGTTTCAGTTCAATGCTGGCGGCGTGGCGGGAGTGACGCGCGTAGTCTGGACGATTCTGGTCCCGTTCAATAGCGACCAGCTGTTCATTCGGTCGGTCGTGAACGGCGCTGATGGCCCGTACACATTTCTGAGCGCCAACGTCTTTCCCGAGCTCAATGCGCCGCTGCCACTCGTGCATCAGTTCACGGGCACCGCCAATACCGTGGGCCTCCGCATCGGCTCTGCCGGGGCATGGACGGGAAACCAGAGGGTGTCCATCTTCGTCGACTCGGTGGCGTTCGAAAAAGGCGCTGACCCGTCGTCGACCATAACATTCGACACCGATGCCCAGGGCATGGCGCCGCAAGGCACCGAGCGTGAGCCCCTGGTGTCATTTCACCCCTGATTACGGTTCAGGGTTTGGGGAGCGCCACGTCGCTCAGCTGGTAAGAGCTTTTGGCCGCGCGCATCATCGCGTCTAATATTTTCGGATGCAGCGGCGCATTAGCCGACCGACGGAACAACCCGAATTTCTCGCCGCCGCTACCCTCACCCCCGTTGTCCCAGTAAATGGGCAATAGTCCGCGGTCCACCGCCGCCTTGGTCACGTATTCCATGTAGTAACGTCGGTAGTCCTCGAAGCCGTCCTGCTGGCAGGCGCCGTACTCGCCGATGATGACTGGCGTCCCTTTGTCCACGAAGTGCTGTTTCACCTTGTCGAACTGAGTGACCACGAAGTCTTCTTGCCCCCAACCGTCGTTGCCCGGCGAGGCTTTGCCCCAGGTGTTCTTCTGCCCCATGAGCGCAAATAGGTACGGGTCGTAGTAGTGGACCGAAAGGATCAAGCGACCTGGTGTCGGGTCGGTGGGCAACTTGAAACCTTTGAGCGTATGGTCGATGTTGGTGTTGTAGCCGGGCACGACCAAGTGGCGCTTGGCATTGTTCCCACCGCTGGCTCGCACGACCTCGACAAAAGCCTGATTGAGGCGGTTGACGGTCTCAAAGTACTTCGGGTTCGGGTTTCCGTAGCCGTCGTGGATTTCGTTCATCGACTCAAACAAAAGCTCCTCGCCGTAGTCGACGAACTTCGCGGCGATCTGACGCCAAACGGAGACGAAACGCGTCCGAACGGCTGCGTCGTTCGCGTCGGTGATGGCCCCGGTGCTGTCGTTGAGCGTAATCCACTCCACTTCCTTGGACTCGTCCGCGCCGTCGTGGTGGATGTTGATGATCGCGTACATGCCCGCGTCATGCACGTAACCCACCACCTCTGCCACCCGCGTCAGCCAAGCCGGATCGATGGTGAAGTCGGGTGCAGGCCCCATGTGCATGGCCCAAGTGACCGGAATGCGCACCAGATCGAAACCGGCCTTGGCCACGGCCTGAATCAGCTCGGGCGTGACCGTCGGGTTGCCCCACGCGGTCTCATTCTGATGCGCGTCGAAGGCGTTGCCCAGGTTCCAACCCAGCTTCAGCTTGGCGAGTAGCTCGGTGGAGGTGCCCGAGAACTCGCGGGGAGGCCGCTTTTCGATGTGCGACACCGTGCCAGGCGAGGCAGGGGTGGTGGAAGCAGCAGTATCGGAGGCCGCCTGAGCCGGCAAAGGTGGCGGCGTCAAGCAGCCGGCAAGGGTGAGAAGGGTGGCGCTGCCGAAGGCGAGTGGGACCGCGCGGAACGCGCGCCAAGCCCCCCCGAGAGCGAAGAGAACCTGCACAGCATGAAGCATCATTGAGGTAGAACCATTTGGGATTGAACGAAATAAATATTGAGGACGTGAGCCGCACGGGTCGATGTCAACGCAGAGGGGCCCGACGTGGGTGGTAGCCACCCGCCGAGAATTGCACACAGGCCAGGCTCGAAGGTCATCTATCGACAAATGCTGCTCCAGAGCAACTCGGTTTCCCGGGCGGCTCGGCGCGCAGCCTCGACCTGGACCAGGAAATGCGAACGACTGCAGCAAGATTGAGAACCGAGCTCGTGCCCAGAATGCGCTGACCCGTTCCTTTCGTCGCTCTACGCTGCAGTGCTCGAGTCGTCCGCTCGCCAGTCCCGCACGCACGCCCCGAGGTTTCGTGATTTGACTCGCGCTGGAGGCCCGGGCCCCCCTTGCACCCTTGGCCGAAAGGGCGGCCATCGCCCGGCTTTGGTTGTCGGGATGGCGTACCCGGATGCCCCAGTGTGTGGCAGCCCACGACCGCACGGCTGGAAATGGCCGCATTGACGGGTGACGGGAGCGTGGCGAGTGGTGGAACGCTTCTTGAGTAGCTGGGGTGATGATCCGCAAACTCACCTTGATGACGCTGTCACTGCCGCTGGGCGTGGCGTGCGGCGAGGAGCGCATTGCCACGACCGAGGGGGCCGCTCTGAGCGGCGCCGGTAATCAGGTCTCCGACTCCGACGCGGCGCCTCAGGCTCCTGGGGCGGTGGCACCCACGATGGGCGCGCCATTGCCCGGCGACGCGGGGCACGCCGGCGCGGAGGCGTGCACACCCCAGCAGCCTCGGCGCACGATCGTTCAATGGTCCAACGTGCAGCGCTTTTCGCGGCAAGCACCGAATACCTTTCAAGTCGTGCTGTTCGAAAACGGGGATTTTGCTTACGTGTATCGCAGCGTCGATGTCGCTTTGGACGTACCGAGCATTGGTTATCAAGGTGCGGCCGGTGTAAAGGCGTTCGAGCTCGATGTAACACCGGACGAGTTCGAGCCAAACCGAGTCGTGTACTTTCGCGTCGACGCGAGCGGGACGCCCGTCGTCGAGGAGAGCGCCGAGCTGAGCTGGTTTGATGCCGAGATTGCCGGCGCTGGCTTGAGCTTGTTGGACGAGCAAACCGAGCCTGTGGCGTTGCCCTTCGCATTCCCGTTCTTGGGTGCTGAGTATTCGGAGGTCAGAGTCTCCTCGAACGGGTTTTTGGGTCTGAGCGCACCCTTTGCGGAGTATGCGAATACGGCGCTTCCGAATTCGGCCTGGGGCGCCATGTTGGCCATATTTTGGGACGACTTGGACCCGGCAGGCGCCGGCACCGTCAGCCATCAAAGCATCGACGAGTGCGCCCCGGACTGTCAGGGCAAGCTCGGTGGCTTGGCTCGTGTGGACCGCTGCGGAGTTTGCGCGGGTGGCAACACGGGGCTTGCGCCAGACGTAGACTTGGATTGCAAGGGTGTGTGTTTTGGCAACGCCGCGGTGGATGCGTGCGGCACGTGCGGTGGGACGAGCACCGACGCCATGAGGTGTGGACCCAAGCCGGACTTGGTGATCGACAGCCAGTACATGGCCGAAACGGTGGCCCAGGACTTCGTGGATGTGTCCGATGATGCGTGTCTGGTCAATGAGGGCTGCGTGACCGGCATGGGCGTACGGCGGGTGGTGCGGTTTGGTACGCGCATCGCCAACATCGGCACCAGCGACCTGATTATCGGTGCCCCGGAGAGTGGCAACCCGCTCTGGGAGCTCGACGCGTGCCATGGCCATTATCACTTCGAAAGCCACGCCCAATACGATCTGATCGACGTTGCCACCGCGCGCACCCTGCCGATTGGTGTGAAAAACGGCTTTTGCTTGCGGGATGACACGGTGTGGGACGCGGCGAAGGCGGTACGCGGTTGTGAAAATTATGACTGCGACTCGCAGGGCATTAGCGCGGGCTGCTCGGATGTGTACGCCCCGGACCTAGATTGCCAGTGGGTGGACATCACGGACGTCGCACCGGGTGACTACACCTTGCGCGTGACGACCAACCCTAATGCGCAAGTCCCGGAGCTCGATTACACCAACAATTCGGCGACGGTACAGATTCGAATTACGGCAGACCAAGTGTCGCGCCTGCCCCCGCCTTAACGCAAGGCGGAGGTGGCGAGCGAGAGGCTCGCGACACTGACTGAATGCGCTGGTTTGAGCTCCGGCGCGAAGGTTGCGACCCGCAGCTCTTCGAACGCCCAGCGCAGAGTCTGGGCGCTTTTCTGATCGCGGGCCGTGGCTTCCTTGGCGAGGAACGCTGCCCACGCTGGTGCGACAGATGCGAGCTTGTCGGCGTCCTTGCGCGGGTCCGTGATGGCGCGCAAGAGGCGGGCTTGGGCGGCCCGGAGATAGCGGGGAAACTGTTCGAGGCGCTCGAGGTCCACCCTAGTCAGCAGATCTGCCGGGAAGAGCCGCTCGATCTGCGCCCGGATGTCGCGCGCTGCGTGGGTTCCGCTCGGATGTTTCGCTGCGCCTTCGAGGGCTCGCAGGGTCTTGTCGAGCTCGGCCGCCGTGGCGCTGATGGCCCGCAAAAGGGCGTTTGCCGCGGCGTCGATGCGCGGCCGGCCAGCGGCGTAGAGCTCCTCGAAGGCCGCCTGAGTGCGCGGGAGAGGTACGCCTTCGGAGAGGGGGAATGCTGCGCCCAAGATGCTCGACAACACGAGCTCGCGGAAGGCCGCCGTTTCGGCGGGTGAAAACGGCATGCCGAGCGTGCGCGTGACGGGGGTGAAAGGAGCCGGGATACGCTTGGCGACCGCCGCGAGAGGAGCGCGCGCTGCGAGAGCGAGCAGCCGTCGTACGCCTTTTCGCGTGGCGCTGTCGGCGGCCGCCGCGGACTCGAGCAGGGTGAGGTCCACGGTTTTTTGTCGATCGACGAGCGCTGGATAGGAGCGAAGCTCGGCTCCGAGCACCTGCCGGGTCACAAATGGCGGCAAATCGCCGAAGTCCCAGCTCGTGAGCGCGGTCCGCTCCCACTCTTTAGCAGGCGCCGTGGTCCTCACCACGTCCCGCGCCCGACCCACGTGCTCGCGAATCAGGACCGCGATGTCCCGACTCTGTGCGATGACATTACCCCGTTCTCCGACCACCTTGCACGTCAGCCGCAGATATCCGGGTAGCGCGTCCGGCCGGAATGCCTGCTCCGTCACCTCTATCCCGGAGGCCTCGAAGATCGCCCGCGCCAGAGCGGGGAGCATCGGACCTATGAAGGGAGTGAGCGTCGAGGCGAGGTCATGGGCAAGCTTCGGGATCGAACCGAGCTCGCGCAGCAGGGTTTTCGGCAGCTGTTCGAGCAGAGCCGCGATTTTTTCTTCGTGCCAAGCCGGTATGGTCCAGTCGAGCTCCTCTGGATCCAACTGGGGTAACAGCGCGAGCGGCAGAGTGAGGGTCACTCCGTCGTCGTCCGCCGACGGATCGAAGCGGTACGTCATTGGCAGGCAGACGCCGTGCAAGGTCAACACATCGGGATAGTCTTCTGGCGAAAGCTGCCTGTCTCGAGTGAGCACGTCGTCGATGGACAACAGCAAGATCCCTGCATCCTTCCGCTCCGCGGTTTCGCGCCAGGCCTCGAACAGCTTCCCGTTGACTACCGACTCTGGAACGCGTTGATCAAAGAAAGACAAGAGCGCTTCGTCATCCGCGAGCATGTCGCTCTGCCGCGCCTTATCGCGCAGCCGAGCCACCTCGCGGAGCAGCTCCCGGTTTGTCTCCTGAAAGGCGCCTCGACTCGTGTATTCACCGCGAACCAGCGCGTGCTCGAGAAACATGAGCCTCGCTCTCACCTTCGCGACCGTCGCATAGTCCACCCGGCGCTCCCGAAACACCGGCAAGCCAAACAGCGTGGCGTGCTCTTTCACCGACGCCCGCGCGGCCTTCTCCGACCAGTACGGGTCTGAATAGCTGCGCTTGAGCAGGTGAGCGCCGACCTGGTCCAGCCACTCGGGCTCGATCTTCGCGACCGTGCGCGCGAACAGCTGGGTCGTCTGCACCAGCTCGAAAGCCATGAGCCAGGCGGGAGGTTTCTTGGCCAGCGCGGAAGACGGGTGAATGGCGAAGCGGGTCTGCTTCGCGCCGACATACACGCGCTGTTCGGCGTTGTACTGCCCCACCCGGGAGAGCAGCCCCGAGAGCAAGGCCAGATGCAACGCCACGCCAGGGTCACTCTTCACCGTCGCCGTTGCTGCGGCGTCGCGGCGCGCACCCTTGACGAGCCCGAGCTCTCTGACCGCTTCCTCGAGCTGCCGGTGCACGTCTGCCCATTCGCGCACCCGCAGAAACGACAGAAAGTTGCTCTTGCACACGCGCTTGAGCTGGGACGTGCCCTGGCTCGCCGCCTCCCGCACGAAGGCCCACAGCCGCAACAGGCCCGCGAAGTCCGAGCGCTCGTCGCGAAAGCGCTGGTGGAGTTGGTCCGCCTTCTGCTCCGCACCGCGCGGGCGTTCGCGCGGGTCTTGGATGTTGAGCGCGGCAGCGACCACGAGCAGGTCCGGTAGGCAACGCTGCTCGACGCCCGCCAGGATCATCCGGCCGATGCGCGGGTCCACGGGGAAGCGAGCCAGGCGCTGGCCCAGCGCTGTGAGCTCCCGTTCGGTGTCGATGGCGCCGAGCTCTTCGAGCACCCGGTAACCTTCGCTGATGGAGCGCGAGTGGGGCGGGTCGAGAAACGGAAAATCCTCCACGTCACCGAGCCCGTAACTCTTCATGCGCAGGATGACGCCTGCCAGACCCGTGCGTTTCATCTCCGGATCGGTGAAGGCAGGGCGAGTGGCGAAGCCTTGCTCTTCGTATAGCCGCACGCAAATGCCTTCGCGCACACGCCCGCAGCGGCCCTTGCGTTGATCGGCACTGGCCTGGGAGATGGCCTCGATTTGCAAGCTCGTGGTGCCGGTCCGGGGATCGTAGCGCGACAGCCGCGCGACGCCGGTGTCGACCACATACACGATGCCGGGGATGGTGAGGGACGTCTCCGCCACGTTGGTGGCGAGGATCACGCGGCGCCCCGTGATGGTCGCGAACACTCGGCTCTGCTCGGCCGCCGACAACCGCGCGTACAGCGGCTGAATCGTGGTTTGGCGCAGCTCTCTCGCGAGCAGCTCCTGCTCGGCCTCGCGGATCTCACGCTCCCCCGGCAAGAACACCAGGATGTCACCGCGCGGGTCGAGCGAGGTCACGTTCTCGACCGCATTGGCGACCGCTTCGGCCAGGTCGAGCTCGGGATCCGGCGGCTCGTACAGGACGTCGACCGGGAACGTGCGTCCCATGACCTCGATGACCGGCGCACCCGCGAAGAACTGGGAGAAGCGCTCGGTCTCTATGGTCGCGGAGCTGACGAGCAGCTTGAGATCCGGCCGCTCCGGTAGGATGCGTTTCAGCCAACCGAGGAGAAAATCGATGGTCAGGCTGCGCTCGTGCGCTTCATCGATGATGAGCGTGTCGTAGCGCCGCAGCAACCGGTCGCCCTGGATTTCGGCCAAGAGGATGCCATCGGTCATGAACCTCACGCGAGTGCCCGAGCTCGTGCGGTCCTCGAAACGGATCTGGTAGCCGACCTCGCCCCCGAGGGAGCACTCGAGCTCGCTAGCAACCCGGGCGGCGACACTGGTTGCGGCGATGCGCCGAGGCTGTGTCACCCCGATCACCTGGCCCTGGCCGCGACCCAGCTCGAGCGCAATCTTCGGCAGCTGTGTCGTCTTGCCGGACCCCGTGGCGCCCACGACGATCACCACCTGGTACGCGGAAATGGCGGCAGCAATGTCCGCAACCCGCGAGGAAATCGGCAACTCTGGAGGGAACCGGATGCGCAATCGACTCGAAGACATCCCACACACATGGGACGGCGACAAAGGGAGAAGACGACGACACTCGTACGCAACGGTCGGGTAGCCGGCAGTCAGCGGGGGATAGCGTGCTTGCTTGCGGTGCCGGGGGGTCATCCTTAGGTAGAGGGAGGAGTAAAGCAGAATGCAGGCTCGTGAACCCAGGCCCATGGTGCCCAACTCCGAGCGAGGGAATGCTTCGCTATCGGGGCTGGTACCGTCGTCGGCTCCCATCAGGCTGCGGCATCCCGCGCGTGCAGAGGGCAAGAGGATCGTGGTCGTCGTGGGTGCCGGCTTCGCCGGGCTCGAGGCGGCCAAACGCCTGGGGAATCAAGCGGGCGTCCAGGTGCTCCTCTTGGACCAGCGCAATCATCATCTCTTTCAGCCGTTGCTTTACCAGGTGGCCACAGCCGGGCTGAATCCCGCTGACATCGCGGCTCCGATCCGGTCTCAATTCAAAACGGCGAAGAACGTCGAGGTCCACCTGGGGCGCGTGGATGGAGCGGATCTCATGGGGGGCTACGTTTATGGCGGTGGCATCGAGGTGGAGTACGATTATCTGGTCGTCGCAACGGGAGCTCAGCACAGCTATTTCGGTCACGACGAGTGGGAGCCGTTCGCGCCGGGCTTGAAGACGCTGGAGCAGGCGACCGAAATCCGGCGGCGGCTGCTGTCCGCCTTCGAGCTCGCGGAGAACGAGCTGGACCCCGAAAAGCAGAAGGCCGCGCTCACGTTTGTCGTCGTCGGGGGCGGCCCCACCGGGGTCGAGCTGGCCGGCGCGATTGCGGATATTAGCCGCACTGTGATGGTGGCCGATTTTCGTCGCATCGACCCATCCCACGCACGAGTGCTCCTGGTCGAGGGCCTGCCACGTCTGCTGGCGGGTTTTCCCGAAGTTCTCTCGGCGCGCGCGCAACGCGACCTGGAGGAGCTGGGAGTCGAGGTCAGGACCGACTCAATGGTGGAGGAGATCGATGCGACCGGGGTGCGCATCGGTGCCGAGCGCATCCTTGCGCAGTCGGTGTTCTGGGCGGCGGGTGTGCAGGCAGCGCGTTTCGAATTCACGCCCAGGGTAGAGGTCGATCGAGCCGGCCGCGTGAAGGTCGAGCCCGACCTCTCGCTGCCCGGTTACAGAGCAGTGTTCGTCGCGGGGGACATGGCCTCGCTGACGCTTCCGAACGGAAGCCTCTTGCCGGGCCTCGCCCCCGCCGCCAAACAAACTGGCCGCCATTGCGCCGCCATGATCATGGGCGATATCCGCCAGAAACACCTCCGCCAGCAACACCTCCCCGAGAAACCGAGAGCGCCCTTCAACTACCGGGACAAGGGCATGATGGCGACCGTCGGCAAGAGCCGAGCGGTTGCCGTAACCGGGCACCTGCAGATGACAGGTCTACTGGCTTGGCTGGCCTGGCTGTTCGTGCACCTCTACTTCCTCATCGGGTTCAAGAACCGCATCGCCGTCCTGGTGGTCTGGGCCTACAGTTACCTGTTTTCGAAGCGCGGCTCGAGGCTCATCACGGAACGTGAATGGAGATTGCGTCACTAGGGCGTGTTTACAACGGGATGCCCGCCCCAAGGGCGGTGGCGGTGGCCCCGCCCAAGCGTCCGGCGTCGCCAGGCTCCGGCGGCCGCGGGCGGGGAGCGAAGCGAAAGCGTGTTCCGACTAACGCGCCGCAATGGCGCCGAGCCACCGGCAAGCGGGGTTCGCGGCTTGTTTTCACGCCGCGGCGTGGTGCCGACCGCAGCTCGGCGCTGCAGAGGATCGTGTCCGGCGCTCTCGGCACCACCCCCGCAGCGCGCTCGAGGAGATGTCGAGTCCAAGAGATGCGGTAGCTGGCTTTACTCCCATGACCGAGCCGGCGCGTAAACACCGTGAGCGGAGCCGTGGCATTCGTGGGAATCGCAAATCGCTGAACCGCTATCGAGGCCATCATCCGTGAGAACGAAATGTGATCGCCCGTCGATCTCGCTTGACGGCCTCCACGGTCAACCACTTCCAAAGTCGAGCCCCCCGTCAGCATTGGCCTCGCAGCGCCTCGCTTTGCCTCATCAGAAGGCTGACTCGGCGGCATCCGAGCTTTGAAGGTATCGCTACCGCAAACCACGCGCCCAGAGTCACTCCGGAGCACGAAATTCGCCGTGTTAGGGCTGAAACATGTTGGCAGCGAGCTTCGTCAGGACCGACAAGAATAGCGGCGACTGGGTACGAGCGCACGAGGCGTTGTCGCGTTTGGCGAAGGACCGCGCCGCGGCGGATGCGGAGGAAGGACGTTGGCTCCTCTGCGCGCGGCGCTCTGCGGCCCATGTGCACCTCGGCTTCGGCAGCTTTGGCGAGTACATCGAGCGTCTGTTCGGTTACAAACCGCGCTCGACGCAGGAGAAGCTGCGCGTCGCCGAGGCCCTCGAAGCGCTGCCCGCCATGGCCCACTCGCTCGAATCCGGCGCGCTCAGTTGGTCTGCCGTGCGCGAGCTGACCCGCGTCGCCGTCGCCGAAACCGAGCAAAGCTGGCTCGACGTCGCTTGCGGCAAGACCGTTCGACAGTTGGAACGGCTCGTCGAGGGCAAGCGCCCGGGCGACGACCCCGGAGCCTTTCGACCGCTATCCGAGCGGCGGCACGTGCTGCGCTTCGAGGTGGAGCCAGAGACCTTCGCGCTCTTTCGCGAGGCCATGACCGAGCTTCGGCGCCGCACGGGCTCTCTGCTGGACGACGACTCGGCGCTGCTCTCGATGGCTCGGCATGTGCTCGGCGGACCAGGTGACGCTGGCCGCGCTAGCTACCAGATCGCGCTCAGTGTCTGCGCGCACTGTGGCAGCGCTGAGCAGCAGGCTGGCGGAGAGCTCGTGGCCGTCGGCGCGGACGTCATCGAGCAGGCTCACTGCGACGGCCAGCACCTGGGATACATTGCGGAGCCAGCCGCGAATGAGAACGCGGCGGTCGAGCGCCATGACGCCCACGTGAGCGCGGAGGATCACAGCCACGGTGGAGACGCCCACGTGAGCGCGCAAAGTCACAGTTTCTGAGAGGCAAGCTCCGCGCCCGGCCACCCGCGCGAAGCAGACCATTCCACCGGGTCTACGTCGCGCTGTGCTCAGGCGCGACTACGAGCGCTGCCAGGTTCCAGGCTGTACTCACGCTACGTTTCTCGATCTGCACCACATCCTACCGCGCTCCGAGGGCGGCCAGCACGAGCTCGAAAATCTCATCGCCATTTGTGGCGCGCATCACCGCGCTGCCCATCGCGGCGAGCTCCTCATCACAGGTAGCGCAACGAGACCTCACTTCCGCCATGCGGACGGCAGCGAGTACGGTCATGCCGATCGGCCGCACAGCATCGAGGCCCAGACCAAGGTATTCTCGGCCCTGCGTCACTTGGCTTTCGCGAGAGAGATATCCAGGCCGTGCTCGGGGAGCTACGCAAACAGAACGATCTTCGAGAGGCCAGCACCGCGAGGCTGCTGCGCGAGGCGCTCCAGAGGCTTGCCCCATCGCGCGTCAAGCCGGTATGCAGTTAGAGCTGCTGTCGGCAGATGAGTTCGAACGACATGAGACTTCGCGTCCGGCTTGTCAGAAGCGTCGTCGACGCACTCTCGGTGCTCACAGGGATGTCTGGTGGTCAAACGCTCCCCGCCCCGGGGCTGGATGGGGGCATCCGCTTCCCGTACTCATGCTCCATGGCTGCCTCCAGCGTCGCTTTCACGTCGCGTCGTGGAAGATGATGCCGAGCGTGTGTCGGTGCCCCGAGCGCACTTGGCTCACCCCGTGCCGCAGGTTGACCCGATAGCTGCCGCGCTTGCCCTGCACCGGCCGCTGCTGGACCGCAAAGACTAGCGCGTCGCCCTGGCGGAGCGGCAAGACCATCGGTCGAGACTGCATGCGCGGGCGTTGCTCGGTCATCACGAATTCGCCGCCCGTGAAGTCTCGATCGGGCTCGGACAAGAGCACCGCGACTTGCAGCGGGAACACGTGTTCGCCGTACAGATCTTGGTGCAGGCAGTTGTAGTCGCCCTGCCCGTACTCGAGCAGGAGGGGTGTCGGCCGCAGCTGGCCCGCGGCGTGGCAGCGCCGTACGAAGCTCGAGTGGGTTTTGGGGAATTGGACGCCCATATTCAAGGCCGTGGACCAGGCATTGGCGATGGGCACCAGGTGCGGATAAAGGCCCGTGCGTAGCGTGGCAACGATGTCTGGCAGCGGATACGCGAAGTATTTGTATTCCCCGCGCCCGAAGCCGTGGCGGGCCATCTCGACCCGGCTGCGAAACAGCTGTTCGAGCCGGTAACATGCGGACAGGTCGGTGCACTCGGAACCCGTGAGCAAGCGCTCGATGACACTGGCACCGTGCGCGTCGAGCTCCCGCGCTACGCGTCCCCAGTCGCTGGATTTTACCCGATCGGCCATGCTCGTCTCGATGGAAACGACTTTGGAGCGAGCGCTCATGAGCGAGCCTCGCGGTTGATCAGCTCCCGCTTGCGTTCGACCCCCCAGCGATAGCCCGATAGGCTGCCGTCTGTTCGCACCACGCGATGGCATGGGATGACCACCGCGAGAGCGTTGGCCGCGCAGGCTCGAGCGACGGCTCGCACGGCTTTGGGAGCCCCGATGGCGCTGGCGAGCTCCGTATAACTGACGGTCTTGCCCACCGGAATGGCCCGCAGGGCTTGCCAAACGCGTTCTTGAAATGCAGTGCCGCGGACGTCTAGCGGCAGCTCTAGGCCGAGACCCGGGCGCTCCACGACGCCCACCACTTGGGCCACGAGCTGTTCGAATGCTGCGTCGCCGCCGACTAGCTGGGCCCGAGGAAAGCGCCGTTCGAGATCGTGAGCCAGCTCTTCGGGGTCATCACCGAGCAGGATCGCGCACACGCCTCGCTCGGTAGCGGCGACCAGTATGGAGCCGAGCGAGCACTGTCCGATCGCGAAGCGAATTTTCAGGTCTCCACCGCCCTGTCGAAATTGGGTCGGCGTCATGCCGAGCAGCTGATTCGACTCTGCATAGAAGCGCCCGCTGCCAGTATATCCAGCGCCGTAGATCGCTGCGGTCACGCTGCCCCCTTTGCCGAGCTCCGCTTTGACCCGGCTGGCTCGCTGTGCTTTTGCGTAGGCTTTCGGTGTCACGCCGGTGGCTGCCTTGAAGATCCGATGGGTGTGGAAGACGCTCAGGCCGGCGTGGCTGGCCAAGGACTCGAGGCTGGGCGCTTCGTCGCTGCTTTCGATCAGCCGACACAGCTCAGCTACCAACGCCGCGTGACGTGCCGCGAGGGGCGCCTGGTCCGGCTTGCAGCGCTTGCACGGACGAAAACCCGCCTGCTCTGCCGCGGCCTGACTGGCATGGAAAGCAACGTTTTCAGGTCTAGCCGGGCGCGCGCCACAGGATGGGCGGCAGTACACGCCGGTGGTTTTGACTGAGTAAAAGAACTGGCCGTCGGCCAGCGTGTCGCGCGCCAGCAGCCGCGCCCAGCGCGGGTCGTTTTGCACGCTGGCGGCGAGCGCTCGTCGGGTTTCGGAGGACCTGTCACCGGAGCGGCGAGGACGGTTTTCGTGTCTCATGGTGCTCAAGCTAATGCTCTGGCGGAGGTGCCGCACTCCGGGTCTTGCTCTCGAATTCCCTCATGCCGGCCGTTGCGGCCCAGTGGCCTGAGGCCGCTGAGCGATGAGCTTCCTGAGCTCATCAGCCCATAACACGCTGCTGGCCATGCCCAGGCACAGTAGCCAGTCCATGAACGAAAGGGGCTGCGTGTCAAAGGCGGTGTTGAGGAACGGCACCGAGACCACGAGGATCTGCAGCAGCAGAGAGACGCCAACGGCGGCCCATAATAGCGGGCTGTCGAATAGGCCGTGAAACGCGCTCTTTCGTTCCGAACGCGAATTGAAACAATTGAACAGCTGGGCGAGCACGAGCACGGTGAACGCCGCGGTCCGTGCTTCGCCCACGCTGGCCGAGCCCTCGATGAAACCACCGGGCAGCTTCATGTCCAAGGTCAAGAGCGTGGCCACAGCCATCACCGCACCGACGAGCAGCACCCCAAGTTGCATCTCACGATCGATGATCCTTTCCTGGCTCGAGCGCGGCGGGCGGCTCATCACGTCGTCCGTTGCCCGGTCGACCCCCAGCGCCAGGGCAGGTGCCGTGTCAGTCAGCAGGTTGATCCATAGGATTTGCGTGGCGAGCAGCGGTATCACCAGGCCCCCGTCGGGAGTCTCGAGGCCTAGCCAGGAAGCGCCGATCACGCCCAAGAACACCGTTAGCACCTCACCGATGTTCGAGGACAACAAGTATCTGAGGAACTTCTTGATGTTGTCGAAGATGAGCCGGCCCTCCCTCAGCGCTGCGACGATGGTGGCAAAGTTGTCGTCAGCCAGGATCATCTTGGCGGCCTCTTTGGTGACCTCGGTGCCCGTGATGCCCATCGCGATGCCGATGTCGGCCGACTTGAGCGCGGGCGCATCGTTCACGCCGTCGCCGGTCATGGCGACGACGGCGCCATCGGCTTGCAGCGCGTCGACGATGCGTAGCTTGTGCTCCGGGGCCACTCGGGCAAAGACCGAGGTCTTGCGAATGGCTGCCTGAAACTCATCGGGGTCGAACCGGTCGAGCTCGAGCCCGGTGCAGGCGACGGAGCCTTCCGGCACCAGCCCCAGGCTGGTGGCAATGCGGGCCGCCGTACGGGGATGGTCGCCAGTGATCATGATGGTGCGCACGCCCGCCACATGGGCCTCTCGAATCGCGGCGGCGGCTTCGGGCCGAGCTGGGTCCATCATGCCGACGATGCCGGCAAACACGAGGTCGCATTCCAAGGCTTGGTCGGCGTCGGGCAGGTCGGTGTCGGGAGCAGTGGTATCGGGCAAGCGCCGGTAAGCGACCGCCAGTGTCCTGAGCGCTAGATCGGAGAGGCGGTCGACGTCGGCCTGGATGGCCCGGCGACGCTCGTCGGTCAACGGTTGCGCCTCCGTGCCGACTTGCTCTTTGTTGCAGCGAGTCAGGAGCACGTCGGGCGCACCCTTGGTCACGACCGAGAGACGCTGCTCGCGCTCTTCATCCGTCGCAATGGTGCTCATCAGCTTGCGTTCGGACGTGAAGGGTAGCTCCGCGACCCGCTGAAAACGGTGCTCGCGTGCCCGAGTGAGGCCCGCTTTGCGTTCGGCCACCAGAAAGGCCGCGTCGGTGGGATCACCCTGGATGATCCAATCACCGTCCTGTTCGCGCAGCACCGCGTCATTGACCAGGCTCCCACCTCTCAACACGACACCGAGCTCCTCGCGCAGCGGGCCGTCGCCGAGCGGGCGCCCCTGCGCGAGCAGCTCGCCTTCCGGGCGGTAGCCTGTGCCGGTGACCTCGACTTCTCCCGAGTGCGTGACGATGCGCTGGATGGTCATCTCGTTCCGAGTCAAGGTCCCGGTCTTGTCCGAGCAAATGACCGACGTCGAGCCCAGAGTCTCTACTGACGAGAGCTTCTTGACGATGGCGTTGTGTTTGGCCATGCGCTGCACACCGACGGCCAACACCACGGACAAGATGGCGGGCAAGCCTTCTGGCACGGCCGCTACCGCGAGCGAGACCCCGAGTAGCAGCACCTGTACCAGGCCACTCGCCGAGTCGGGCGTTGCAGTCAACAAGACCGCCCCGACCACCACCACCGCAATGCCGATCACCCCGAGCCCCAGGCTACGGCTGACCCGCGCAATTTCGCGCTCGAGCGGCGTGCGCTCCTCCTCCGTCTGTTCGAGCAGCCTGGCGATGTGCCCCATCTCAGTGGCCATGCCTGTGGCCGTGACGACAGCTCGACCTACGCCCTGTGCCACCGCGGTGCCCTTGAAGACCATGTTCACGCGATCACCCAGAGCCACGCTCGCCTCCAGTCGAGCGCTCTGCTTCAGCACGGGCTCGCTCTCGCCCGTGAGTGACGCCTCCGCCAGCTTGAGGCTCGCCGAAGAGAGAAGCCGGGCGTCGGCCGCTACCGCATCGCCTTCTCCGAGCAGCAGCACGTCCCCCGGCACGACCTCGGTCGCGGGGATGCGGCGCTGCTGGCCGTCGCGCAGCACGTTTGCGCTGGCCGCCGCCATGCGCTGCAACGCCGCCACTGCCTGCTCTGCCTTGGCCTCTTCCGCGTAACCGAGAATGCCGTTGGCGACCACGATCGCGAAGACCACCAGGGCTTCCAAGGGCACGCCGTGAGCCCCCTCGAACAGCCAGGCGGCGAACGAGACCACGATGGCGCCGAGCAGCAGGTAGACGAGCGGATCCTTGAACTGCTTCAAGAGCTTGCGCCACGCGGGCAACCGCTCCGCAGCGGTCAACGCGTTTGCGCCACGACGCACGAGGCGCTCTGCCGCGTCTGCTGGCGTGAGGCCCTGCGCCGCATCGGTGCCGAGCGCTCGGGCGACCTCGGCCGCGTCGAGGAGCGATGGATCTTTCTCGGGCAGCGTTGGCTGTTGCGGCTCCGTGACGGACTGCGCCGACCGCCGGTATTTCGCGGGCGAGGGCGCGGCCGGAGCGCGGTCGTTTTTCACCGGCCGAGCTTACACCGCCCAGCGCTGGTCCGGTGGATCAGCGCAAGTTTTGTGACGACGGGCTCGGCGCCCGACCGACGGGGTCGCCCCGCATTCGTGTCACAAATGCTCAGGGCGGACGCCCCGAGAATTTCAGCGCGTTGGATTACTGTTCGATGACGGAGACGTCATCGATGTAAATCGTGAACCCGGCGGGGGGGCCCTCCATGTAGATGAGCAGCTCGGTTACGGTGCAGGACGAGCTGGTGGGCGTGCCGCTGGGTGTGCTGGGTACGACGAGGGGCCCGGTGAGCTCCGTCCAAGTGGTGTCATTACCGGTCGCCGAGCGAATGGTCCTGTACTGCACGGCAACGCCCACGCACGTGATCCTGGCGGTCAAGAGCAGCGGTGCGTTGGGTGACGTGCCACTGATACGTCCAAATGCGCTCACCGTATACGCCGTGCCGGGTGTTATGGCGCTAGTCAAGTTGTAGTGAGCACCCTGATAGGTTTGAGTGCGACCGGTGACTCTTCCGCTCTGCGCACCGGTGTGCGCTTGGTCGATGGTCGCAGCCATGGTGCCACCGAAGGCGGCGGTCCAGGGAGAAAAACCCAATTCGAAATCCGGGTTGCTGACTAGGTTGACGGGGCCCGGGGGGGTGGCATCCGACGCACCAGCGTCGAGCGTGCCGCCGTCAGAGAAGATTTCGCCGGCATCGCCGGCATCAGCGCCTGGATCATCGGTTCCCGCCGTGCCCGAGCTTGTGCCAGCGTTGCCGTTGCCGGAGCCGTTACCACCGTTGCCGTTGCCGGAGCCGCCACCACCCGTGTTGTTGGAGCCAGCGGAGCCGCCATTGCTGACGCTAGCGAAGCCGCCGTTGCTGATGCCAGCCGAGCCGCCGTTGCTGACGCCACTCGAGCCGCCACTGCCACTGCCAGCTCTGCCGGCCTGACCAGAGCCGGCTCCACCATTGATGCCCTCCGGATCGAAGATGACTTCGCCGCAGGCCAATGCCCCGCAAGCGAACAACGTGATGATGCCACTCAGAGGACACTCTCGTGTCCGAACTGCTCCTGACTTGATGCTTTTCATCGATTTGCCTTGCCTGACAGATCCCCCGCAATGAGATCATCTCGCGCTTATTGGAACGGTGCGCACGCCTGTTGCTTGAAAAAATTGTCACAGCTTGCACGGACTACAGCGAGACTGTTTCTCACGATGCTGGCGCTCTAACGGCGTCTTTCCGGCCACTTCAGCTTGGCCGATGGTTCAGCGCGGAGCAGTGCGGGCTAAAGGCGGGGGCAAGGCATCCGTTCTGAGAATAGATGCGCACTTTCACTTTCCAGCTAGCGCCGTACGCCCTTGCCGCCGCAGGCTGGCTAGTATTGGCACTCGGTTGCTCGCTGCAGGAGTTTGATGCTCTGAGCAGCGGACTTGGAGCGCAGGGTGGCAGCGCCGGGCAGAGTGGCGCCGGAGGTGCGCGCGCAGGCGCTGGTGGCATGGCGGGCTCGGGAGGTTTGGCGGGCGCTGGCGCAATCGGGGGAAGCACATCGGGAGGCGCTGGCGGGAGTGCAGGTGAGACGGCTTCCGGAGGTCAAGCAGGCTCGGCGGGCGGAACGGGCGGGAGCCCCGATGCCGGGCCGATTGGGCCGGTGAACTTGATTGCAGATCCAAGTTTCGAGGTGAGTCACTTGCCCTGGCTGGGATTTGCCGGAGCGATTCTCGATGATGTGACCACCCAGCCACATTCGGGAAGCAAGTGTGTCGCCGTGACCAATCGGACCTTTACCTACTCGTCGGCCGCGTATCCGGCAGAGTCGGTGGTCACCGCAGGTGAAACATACGAGGTGGGCATGTGGGTCCGGGCGGAGTCTGGGCAACATAACGCCAACATCACGTTGAAAACGCTGTGTGATGGCGGCACAGACACTTATACCCCCATCAGCTCGGGGACCGACGTGGTGGGGACAGATTGGTACTACCTCGAAGCCGAGTTTACGGTGCCGCCGTGTCCGCTGATCGAGCTGCGCCTCTACCTCGAAGGTCCAGCCATCGACGTGGTGATCTACATCGACGACGTCAGCCTGTATTTGGTCGAGTAGTTGCTCTGCACACTCGCGTCGAGCCCGCCGTGTGAACGAAGGCGTTGTTCTACCGACCGTGCAAGGTCGGTGAACGCCTCACTTTGAGAAGCACTCGCGCTTGTAGCGCTTGATGCCAGATGCATCTCTGTAGTACGGGGCTTGGCACGGATCCGAGCTGGACGGCTTTGCGGTCGATGTCGCCGCCTCTTTATCCGCGGTCGAGGGTGAGAGCGCGCCTAGCTTCGATCCCAGGCTAACGCCACGCGCCTTTTTCGTGGGCTGCCGCTCAGAAGCGGCCTGTTTGGCGACATCGTTCGCAGCGCTGTCGGCAGCCCCTTCGGCATTCTCCGGCGACGCTGCCGTCAGTGCCAAGCTCAACTCCGTATCTGTCTCCAGGCGCACGCTACGCCGCATCGCTACGAACCCGTCGGCTTCGATGCGCAGCTCGTGATCCTCGGCATCCGCAGCTCGTGTGCCTGAGTATGGGTTTGACGCGAGGCGCAGACCGTCGAGGTACAAGGTGGCCTCCGCGGGCTCCGCGCGGATGACCAGCTTGACGGTGGACTCGGGTGCCTGGCCGAGCAACACGGCGGGGCCTGCCCCAGCTGCCTGAGTCGCGCTGACGGGCGAGGTAGAAGCAATCGTGCCTCGCCAGGCGATGAGTAAGCCAACAGCCAAAGCCCCACCAACGACCAGCGGCCAGCGGCGCGAACGAGCCAGCGGCGAGTTGGCCCCCGTTTGACCGACGTACCCGGTGCCGGTGCCGGTGTCGAGGGGTACGCGCCCCCGACGAACGCTACTGTGCGAGGCGCTCATCGTGTCACCCCGAGCTGCGCGCCCAGCGGCCTGGACCGGCACTTCAGCCCAGCTTCCGCCCGCGGCCGCCGAAAACTTCGCCAGCTCGCGGTCCAGGCTCTGCCGTGACTCGGCTTTTAGGTCCGCACAGGTCCGGTTGACCCACGCCGCAAGCGCAGCCTGCGACGCGACACCGCCGCGCGTTTGCAGGTAGCCCTGCAGGGCCACGAGTAGCTCGTGAGCGCTTTCGTAGCGATTGTCGGGGTCCGGGGCCAAGGCCTTGCTGCAGATCTGATCCAACTCTGGGTCGACGTCTCGCAGGCTTTCGCGAAACGTAAGCTGCGCGAATCCCAGAGACAAGAATTGATCGCGGCACGAGAAGCCACGCGAGCGACGGTTGCCGCCATCGAG
>JANOIG010000297.1:0-3089 GCA_031407405.1 Deltaproteobacteria bacterium | reverse complement strand
CAGGTTTCGTCGAGCGCCTCGACTACCGCGCGGACCGCCACCTCGCTGAGGACGGGCGATGATCCCCAAGGAAACAGAAGCCGCCATTCTGCGGCTCTTTCACGCAGAGAAGTGGCCCATCGGTACAATCGCCGGCCAGCTCGGTGTACATCACACCACCGTGCAACGCGTGTTGCGCCAGACGGGGGTCGAGGTAAAGGCTGTGGCGCCGCGGCCGTCGATGGCGGATCCGTTCGTGCCATACATCGTCGAGCAGCTCGAGAAGTACTCTGGGCTGCGCGCCAGCCGGCTGTTCCAGATGGCCAAGGCTCAGGGGTATCCGGGGGGCCCCGATCACTTTCGGCGCGTCGTTGGCCGTTACCGACCCCGCAAGCCCGCGGAGGCCTTTCTGCGCCTCAAAACGCTGCCGGGAGAGCAGGCGCAAGTCGACTGGGCGCACTTTGGAAAGATTCAGATCGGCCGCGCCGAGCGCGTGCTGTGGGCCTTCGTCATGGTGTTGAGCTTCTCCAGGCAGGTCTTTCTTCGCTTCTTCCTCGGCGCTTCGATGCCCTTTTTCGTGCGCGGCCACGTGCAGGCGTTCGAGTTCTTTGGGGGTGTGCCCCGTGTGCTGCTCTACGACAATCTCAAGAGTGCTGTGCTCGAGCGGCACGGTGAGGCCGTCCGCTTCAATCCCAGGCTGGTCGAGCTGGCCGGACATTATCGCTTCGAGGCTCGGCCAGTGGCTGTTGCACGAGGTAACGAGAAGGGGCGCGTCGAGCGAGCGATTCGCTACATCCGCGACGCATTTTTCGCTGCTCGGACCTACTCCGATGTCGCGGACCTCAACTGCCAGGCACACGAATGGATGACGACCCTATCGGCCGATCGCCTCTGGATCGAGGACCGCTCGCGTACCGTTCGTGATGCATTCGCAGCGGAGCGCGACAAGCTCTTGCCGTTGCCTGACGAGCCATTTCCGGCTCACGACCGCATCGAGGTCGAAATCGGAAAGACCCCCTACGCGCGCTTCGATCTCAATGACTACTCGATCCCGCACGACCGTACCCAGCGCACCCTGACCGTGCTCGCCGACCTCGACACCGTCCGAATCGTCGAAAACCACGAGGTCATTGCCACCCACCCCCGCTCGTGGGACCGCGGCGAGCAGATCGAGGTGGCCGAGCACGTGCAGCGATTGGTCGCAGAAAAGAAGCGCGCCCGACAACATCGTGGCCTCGACCGCCTCGCCAAGGCGGCTCCCAGCAGCCAGGGATTCTTGCGCTGCCTCGCCCAGCGCGGCGAGAATATCCGGCAGTATCACGTCCCGCCTGCTTCAGCTCCTCGACGTCTCCGGAGCCAACGCTCTCGAAGACGCCCTGGTCGAGGTGCTCGAACGCAACACCGTACACATCGGTGCCGTCCGCCAAGTGCTCGACAAGCGCCGCTCCGATCTCGGGCTACCCCCACCCGTGACCATCTCGCTTGCCCCCGGCGAACACCGTGACTTGGTCATCACTCCGCACGCCCTCTCGACCTACGACGCCCTCAAGAAAGATAGCAACCATGACCATTGAGTTGACACCTGCGGAGCTGAAATCACGCCTCAAGGCACTCGGCTTGTTCGGGCTCATCGCCTGCTGCGATGAAATCATCGACAAACCTTGGCTGCGAGACGTCCTCGCCATCGAAGAGCGTGAGCGTAAAAAACGGGGCCTCGAGCGGCGCAGCCGCGACGCCCATGTCGGCGCCGCAAAACCCATGGCCGACTTCGATTGGGCGTGGCCCAAGAAAATCGACCGCCAGGCCGTCGAAGAGCTCTTCAGCCTCACCTGCATCGCGACGGGGCACAACGCCGTGATCGTCGGACCCAATGGGATCGGCAAGACGATGATTTTGAAGAACGTCGCGCTGCAGGCGCTCGACCGCGGCCACACCGTGCGCTTCGTCACCGCCAGTGACATGCTCGCGGAGCTCGCCGGCCAGGACTCGTCCTCGGGCCTCGCTCGCCGCATGAGACGGTACACCGTGCCGCAGCTCCTCTGCGTCGACGAGGTAGGATACCTGTCCTACAACAGCCGCTACGCTGACCTCCTCTTCGAGGTCGTCACTCGGCGCTACGACGCGGGAAAACCCGTCTTGCTCAGCACCAACAAGGCCTTTTCCGAATGGAACGAGGTCTTCCCCCACGCCGCGTGCGTGGTCACCCTCGTCGATCGACTCATCCATCGTGCCGAGGTCATCGACATCGACGCCGACAGCTACCGCCTCAAAGAGGCCAAGGAGCTCACCGCCGCCCGCACCAAGCGGCGAAGCAAAAAGCCAGCACTATCCTGAACCGTACTCCGTTCACCGGTGAACTTCACCGCCCTCAGGCGCGCTCTTCACCGGTGAACTTCACCGAATTCCCGCGGGTTCTCGTGCCCGTCAACACTTGCGCGACCACTCATGTTGAGGTGTACGGTCTGCGCCTGGACATGGCCCTGCCCGTCTCGCAGGGCGAGCGGTTTAGTCGAACGCGCCCTCTAGTTCAGCGGTGAGCGCGTTCGCCATGGCCTGATGGGTGGCCAGCCCCGGATGATAGTCGCAACCAGGATTCGTGTTCGGTACGTTCATTTCCCAAGCCCGCACGTTGCTGCCCCCCGCCGCTTCAAACGCCGCTACGGCAGCCACAATGCCGGCCCGAGCCGCCGCCAAATCGGTGCCATTCAAGAGCGGCCCCACGGTGCAGAGAATGAAGGTATCCGGGTAGACCGAGCGCAACCTTTGCAGCAATGCCAGGTACTCCGCCTCGAATAGCTCGGGTGGCGGATCGCCGTCAGTGCTGAAGTCGTTAGTCCCGAGGTTGATGACGACCGCGTCTGGGATGAGCGAGAAGTCCCAGGTGCTAGTGGAGTCTTGGGGCAGGATCCGATCGTACAACGCCGGCATCGGGTCGACCCGGTCGTCGCCGTAGTTGTA
Organism: Deltaproteobacteria bacterium; assembly: GCA_031407405.1. Taxonomy (GTDB): domain Bacteria; phylum Myxococcota_A; class Polyangia; order Polyangiales; family Polyangiaceae; genus SZUA-265. The sequence goes on along the minus strand of JANOIG010000297.1, from coordinate 152 downwards.
GACGACGCCTCTCCCAGACCAAGCAATCGTAATCAACTCCGCACCGAGCTGGCGTGCGCTGATGGCACCATAGCTGGCGTAGTGGTTCTGAGTCTCCGCCGAAAAACCGCACGCTGGGCTGGTGCCCTCGTTGCCGTAGGCAGAGCTCACCG
>JANOIG010000244.1:0-61129 GCA_031407405.1 Deltaproteobacteria bacterium | reverse complement strand
CCCTCCCCGAACTCGCGCGCGGCGCTTCGCTTGCTTGCTCGGACACAGGGACCCCTCCCGCGCACGGAAAATCAGACCTGCGCGCCCCGCCTCATGCACGCAACGATTACAAATTGTTGATGTCGATGCGGGGGCCGTAGGATTTTAGCTCGAAGCGTTCTTGTCGGTCGCCGGCGTCGACGCTGAACTTTACGATGCCTACGTCGGGGCAGTAGGTCGTGACGATCGACCGAGAGGTTTGGCCTTGGCCACCGGTTTCGGTTGTTTCTATACAGCCAACGAACTGCCCCGCGCCCACGCTGACGGTCTGATCCACCTGCGTGATGTGGATGCGCCCGGCGGGCCCTGCCCAGTTTGCGCCTGCCGCGAGCGGTGCTTTCAGTAGGTATCCGCCCGTGAGCAAGCGCACGCCGTCGGCGACGAATTCGACCCGCTTGATGCTGTTGCCGGAACGCAGACTGGCGCGTTCTGGGCTGCGGCGTTCCACCTGCAGAATGAGCTGCTCGGGCAGCGGGCTTTCAGGCAGCCATGCCGTGTAACTGAAGACGGTATCGTTCTCTAGCGGCAAGAACCGCTCGACACTGCTGATCCGCTCCACTTCAACTCGTACGGGAGCGGGTTGTGCGAGGGCCACAGGTGACGGTGTCGAGCACCCCGCCAGGGGTACGGTCGAGCAATTCGCCACCACTACCACAGCCAGCCACCCCCTCACGTCACCTCGTATAAACCCAGGCCACAAGGAACACAAATAGCCCGACGGCCAGTAGGAGCAGGTAGATGAGGAGTGGATCCGGATCGATGCGCCGCCGCAGCTCCAAGGCAGCTCGCCTCACGGCTGCGTCTGAGGTGCGACGCGCTAGCGCTGGCGCCTCTGTTCGGACGGTTCGGAAGTCGCCCTGCTCAAACGCCGTGATCAGGAGCTCCAGCTCGGGGTCGTTGGGAAACGCGAGCAAAAATGCGGGACGTTCTTCACCTAGCGCATTGAGGCGTGGGCGCTGTTTGGCCGGTTCGGGATCGGACGGGATGGATTCGCCGGGCTCTGGGCTCATGGCATTTACGCTCATTGCATTCAAAACTGAAAGTACACAAACGGAACAGTTTCGGCGCCGCTCATGTTTCTGAGGATCCAGGCCACACCGAACAATAACACTCCTTGCACCAGAACCGGGCTTTGGACGACGCGGACCTGTAAGCGCTCAAACCAGCGTTCCGACATGTAGTGGCTGACGATGCCAATGCCGAGGACCCAAAGCACCTCTGCTGGAAGGTTGGCATGGTGGCCCGTGAATCGCGTGAGCTGATGCAGCATGAGGCGAGCGTGGCCGAACGTCGCGGCGCGGAAGAAGATCCAGGCGAAACAGACCGCGTGAAAGGTCGCAACGACACAGGCTACGTGCGCGAGCGGAGAGCCGGCGTTTGCAGGCGGCTCTCCTCCCCAGCGCCAGCGCTGGTAGGCGCGCGTGGCGGCGAGCGCAGCGCCGTGCAGCCCGCCCCACACGACGAAATTCCAGCTCGCGCCGTGCCACAGCCCACCGAGCAGCATGGTGAGCATCAGGTTGAGATGAGTGCGGCGCGCGCCCCGGCGGCTACCGCCCAGCGGAATGTACAAGTAATCTCGGAGCCAGGTCGACAACGAGATGTGCCAGCGGCGCCAGAAGTCTGGGATGTTCCGAGCCTTGTACGGCGCATCGAAATTTTTTGGAAATCGGATCCCGAGTAGCAGGGCTGAGCCGATGGCGACATCGGTGTAGCCGGAGAAGTCGCAGTAGATCTGCACTGCATATCCCACTACGGCCGCATAACACTCCAGCGAGGAGTATTGCAGTGGCGCATCGAACACGCGGTCGACCAGGCTCAGCGCCAGGTAGTCACCGATGGCAACTTTCTTCACCAGGCCGGACGCGATCAAGAAAAGCCCGCGGCTGCCGTCGGCGTTGGTGAAACGTGCCGGCCTCCGCAGCTGCGGCAGCAGATCTCTGGGCCTTACGATCGGGCCCGCCACGAGGTGCGGAAAGAACGCTACGAAAGTCAGATACTCGAGGTAGCTCTCGTGCGGCTCGATGTCCCGGCGGTAGACATCGATGACGTAGCTCATCGATTCGAACGTGAAGAAGCTGATGCCGACCGGCAAGGCGATCGAAAGCGCCCAGCGCGAGGGATGGAAACCGAGAGCCTCGAGCAACGCCTGGGCATTGTCGATGCCGAAGTTGAAGTACTTGAAAATGCCGAGCACACCCAGGTTGAGGGCTACGGTAGCGGCCAGCAGGTGCTTCCGTCGCTTCGGATCCCGAGCGCGGCCAATGGCCAAGCCCAGCCACCAGTCGACGCTGGACGAAACGAAGAGCAGGGGTAAGAAACGCCAGTCCCAATGCGCGTAAAAAACGTAGCTTGCGCCGAGCAGGAATACGAGACGTGCTTGGTGTCGGGTGCGAAGCAACCAAGAGACCGCAAAAACCACGGCGAAGAACTTGGCGTAGCTGAGCGTGTTGAAGAGCACCGGCTGAGATCGCTTGAACGGGCTAGTGCCTCGATTCTATTGAATCGATGGCACAAATGAAATTGAGGTAGCCGATTCAGACCGGCAGCAAGGCGGGGTATTTCGATGCCCTCGCCAACCGGGGCGGCGAAATACCCATCGCTTCAATGGAATCGGCGCACTAGTCGGTTTACCGGGTCTCGGCGCCTTCGGCTACCGGCAGCTGTACGACGAAACGCGCTCCACTGACGTAGGTCGAGTCTAGGCCGAGCGCCCCCCCCGCCGCCGCCACCAGGCTCTGGCAGACACTCAGGCCTAACCCCGTCCCCTGGCCGACGCCTTTGGTCGTGAAGAACGGCTCGAAGATATGATCGGCGGCATCCGCCGGCACACCTGCCCCGTTGTCCTCCACCAGAATGCACACTCCCTCGTCGCTGGTCCGGGCGACTACGGCAATCTGGCCGCCCGCCTGGCCCTGCAAGGCATCTGCGGCGTTGAGGATCAGATTGAGTAGCACCTGAACCAGCTGCTCTGTCGCCAAGGTAACCTTGGGCACGCCGGGGTACACGTCGATGCGAAGCTCGAGCTGTTGCATCGAGGCTTGGTGCACGACCAGGGCCGCGGTGTCGTGGATGGCCGCCTCGACATCACCCGGTGCGGGTTTCCCGTCCACCGCCTCGCGCGTGGGGCGAGCAAATTGCAGCAGATCACGCAAGGTGCGATGGATGCGCTCGGTCTCTGCGCGCATGCGCTTGACGAAGTCCTTTTGCTCTTGGGGTTCGAGCTCGCCGTCCAATAGCAAGTCTTGTAAGCCCATCAGCGCCGCCAACGGATTGCCGATTTCATGCGCGAGGCCAGCGGCCAAACGTCCCACGGACGCCAGGCGCTCAGAACGAACCACTTGGGTCTGCGCCTGCCTGAGCTCGAGCGTTGCGCGTTCGACCTCCGCGATCTTGTGCCGCAGAGATTCCTCCTCGGCGAGCAAGCGGTCGGTCATGCGCTTGAAGCTGGTACCCAACTCGCTCAGCTCTCGGATGCCTGACGCTGGCACCGCTAGCTGGCGAGAGCCCAATGTGACGTTCTGCGCGGCCAAGGACAGGCTATCGAGTGGCCGCACGATGAGGCGTGTCAGGGCGAAGTAGGCGAGCGTGAGCAGGCTGACGGCGATCAGGAACGCATACAAACCAAACATGCGGATGAGCACCGCACCTCGTGCGCTAGATGGCTCAGCATCGATGGCGAGCAGCGTGCTGCCTCGCGCGCTCGGCACGCTGACCCCGAGGAAACGTCGATCCCCCGACCGGAAGACGCGCGGCTCGGTGCTGTCGCCGAGCGCTGCTTGCAACCCGGCGAGCGTGCCGGGCTGACCGAACTGAGCTGAGCCGGCCTGCTGGGTGCCGGTGACGACACTTGCCACTAGGCCAGAACCGGTGGCGTCGCGTCGCAGGCCGAGTATCAACTCCTCCGGTGTGAGCCGGAGCTGCGCCTCGCGCACGTAGGCGCTGAGCGTACGCCCGAGGGCATGCGCCTGAGTGTCGTCCAGCTGGCGCAGCGTGACCTGGGTGTAGGTGGCCAGCGCCAGTTGTAGTGGCACGAACGTGAGCATCAACAGGCCCCCGATCAGGAGCAAAAGTTGCAGGCGTAGGCCGGGCGCGCGCATGTTTTCTACGGGACCGAAACCGGGAGCCTGACCCTAACCCGGAAAGTGGGCCCAAGTTAGCGCTCTCTGCTAGCCGTCGAGTCGTGTTTTTCTCATGACACGGGGGTCCGGCGCGCCCTCTGCCCTGACTCGGGCCTCGCTCGGCCTGCAGCGATTCGGCGCTCGAGTCTCGGGTAGCGCGCTCAGCGCGCTGTTTGCCGCTCTGGTGATCCAGCGCCAGCGGTCGGCGCTCCCGCTACTGCTCGAGCTCTTGTCACAGGCCGCGTTGCTGGTCGCCTTGTGGGCCGCCGTGGCCCGGCGTCGGCGACCGCGACCGTCCGAGTGGTTGGCGCGGCTCGACTTCGAGCTCGCGAGCCTCGCGCTGGTCCCGGTGGTGCAATGTGTGTGTCTTGCGCCCGGCGGCTTGGAAGGTCCTTTTTCAGGCGTCTTATACCTGTGCTTCGCCCTGGTCTGCGCCTTTGCTCAGCCACTGGCCAGCCTGGCGTCATGGGCATTTTTTTCGTCCTTCTTGGCATTGCTCCCGGCTCCCGCGGAGCGAGCCGGCACGGGTCTCGAGCACGCCCCATTGGCGCTGCTCGTCGGCCTGTGTGGCGGCGCCGTCTGGTTGGCCTTGCGACGCCGCGTGCACGAGACCCAGCGCCAGTCCAAGGCCAGCCTCGACCATGAGCTGGCCACGCTCCGCGACGCCGCACGCTCCTACCGGCTCATGACCGCGCCGGCCGCGGCCGACGGAGCGCACGAGCATCCGGGCAGCACCATCACGCCCAAGCCAGCGGGAGGCGATCCTCGGCTGCTCCGCTCGAGCGTGGAGGAGATTCATGCTGCTCTACGCTCGTCCCTGTCGCTCTGTCGGATCGCGCTGGGCGGTCGAAGCGTGCTCGTACTCTGGCTAGACGACGCCGGCACTTGGCTGCACCTGCGAGGTGTGTCGAGTGGCCAACCCGAGCTCGCGTCGGGTCCGTTCAGTGCCAAAGAAGGCATCTTCGCCGCCGCGCTCGAGAGCGCTCGCGTCGTGGAGCTCGTGGGTCCCTCCGCCCAGCGCCCGCTCCCCTATTATCGAGAGCCGCTCGACGTCGGGCACGCGGTGGTGCTTCCCATTTTGGAGCAGGGCCGCGCCTCGGGCGTTCTGGCCTTCGACCGCAGCATGGCCCGAGCGCTCTTGCCCGCGGAGCGCGAAATCCTGGAGGAGACGGGCCGGTTGGTGCGGCGCACAATCGACAACGAGCGCGTGTTTCTGCAGCTCGACCGAGCGAAGGTCGAACAGGGTAAGTTGTATCGGGCGGTGGAGCGGCTCAACGAAGCGCGTAGCGAGGTTCAAGTCATCGAGGCAGGGGTGAGCAGCGCGCGCGACTTTACTGCGTTCCAGTTTGCGGCAGTCACGCTGTTGCGCGCAGGCGGCCAGCACGAGATTTGCGCGGTGAGTGGCGAAGGGGCAAGCGGCTTGGTCGGCAAGACGTTCCGGGACCCTGCCGGGCTGGTGGGTATGGTGGTCGAGAACCGGCACCCATTGCCGTATCGCGGCCAATGTGACAGCGACGTTCAGGTCGTTTTCACCAAGGGCCTGCAGGCTCCCAGGCTTCCGTCCCTGTTGGTGCTGCCCTTGCTGATGCACCGGGAGGTACTGGGCACGCTCGTGCTCGGGTCAGAGGAGCACGGCGGCTTCGGCGCTGACGTGCGCGTGATCTTGCAAGTCTTGGCAGGTCACATCGCCGTTTCCCTGGCCAACGCGCGCATGGTCAAGCGGCTGGAAGAGCTGGCCACGACCGATGGCCTGACGGGGCTGCTCAACAAGCGAGCGGTCACCGAGATGGCGCGCCAGAAGCTGCGTTCGGCACAGCGCTTCAAGAAACCGCTCAGCGTGCTGGTGTGTGACCTCGATCACTTCAAGAACGTGAACGATACGTACGGCCATGACGTCGGGGATCGAGTGATCCGTGGGTTTGCCGACGTGCTCAAGCGCACCAAGCGCGAAACAGACACGGTAGGCCGCTTCGGCGGCGAAGAGTTCGTGGTGATCTGCGAGCAGACGGATGTCGACGGCGCGGAGCTGCTCGCGGTGCGCATTCGCAGCGAGCTCAGTGCGACCACCTTCGTTACGCCGGAAGGCGCTTTGAAAGTGACGTGCTCGGTGGGTGTGGCGACCTACCCGCAGGCTGGCAGCGATTGGGAAGGCCTTTTCAAGGCCACTGACGAAGCGCTCTACGCGTCCAAGCGGGGGGGACGGGATCGGGTGACCATCTGGTCTCCCCGGTTGCGAGCGGCCAAGGCCGGTTGAGCTACTCTATGTCCTCGGGCTGGAGCTCAGCGTCGTCGGCGTTGGCATCGACCAGCACCGCGCTGCCGCAATCCCCCCAAGCCGCGTCCACACATTCTTGCACACCCACGAAACACGGCTGGATCCCGTTGTGACTGGGCAGGTAGATACGACAGGTCTGGCTCTGGCCCTCGGTGCACCCGCCCGTGGCGAATACGTCACGCGCGTCTCCGGTCGTCGAATCATATTGGGTCAGATCCGTCGTGTCGGCTTCGGGCGGCGGTGGACGCAGGTCACGCGAAGCGCAACCGACCCCAAATGCCGCGATCCCGATGGCAATGCCGACCCTGAATGGATGGGTACCGGAGCGCTCGTTCATCATCACCTCGCCATCCAGACCGGCGCGGCCGCTCCATCCTTTAGCGGGTTCGATCAGTGTTCCAAACTGCGACGGATCGACGCCGGAGGCGAAGCTCCGCATCGATTCCATTTCGCTGGCGTCATTCGGACGCCTTTCCGCAGCTCACTCTTCAGGGATCGTGAAGCTCTTGATAAACGTCGGTGGCTCACCCTTGAACGGTGGGATCTTTGCGCGCCGGAACACCATGCGTACGCAGCTTCCGGTGAGCGTATCGCGAAATTTCGCGGTCAGAATCTCGACTGACTGCACGTCGCCGTCGTTCGAGTAGATGATGCGCGCCTTGCCGGCGCCGGAGGGCCCTCCGCTCGGGCGGCACGAGGAAGCTAAGCTGGCCGAGGTGGCCAGCGCCGCAGCTGCGGCTTCGTTGACACTCGAGTTGGCCGGAGGTGCCTTCTCTTCTTCTTCTTCCGGCGTTGGCTCGGGCTTGGACTTCGCTCTCGGAGCAGGCGGGGCCAGGCTGGCGGTAGCACGCTTCGTCACCGGCGTTCTCGAGCCGGCTTTCTGTCGCGTGCCGGCCGAGGTCAGCGCCTCCTTGCGTGCCTTTTCCGGTGCCTTTGCGGGTGCTGATTCCGGTGAATCTGCACTACCCGCTGTTGCAGCCGTTGCTGGTTCAGCGCCGGCTTCCGCCGCGCTGCCACTCACTTTGGACGGCTCCACTCCGGCGACAAACGCAGATGCCGCGGTGTCTTCGTACTTGGCGAGCTTGGCCTGGTTGTTGGCCTCCGCCTGAGCCGCTTCGCTGGCTCCTGCGGGTGCAGGCTCCGCAGCTTGCGCCTCGGGAAGCTGTGTGCCGGGGGCGGCGACGACGGGCGCTGCTGCGACGGCAACAGGGTCGGTTACAGCGGGCTCGGGAGTGGGGGACGCGAGGCTCCAGCTCCCGCGAGCGGCCAGGACGGCGCTACCGAGCCCGACCAAGCCGACCAAACCGGCGACTAGAATCAACCCGTTACCGCGGCGTTGGCGCACGGGCGGCGCTGGCATTACAGGCGCTGCCATGCGAGGTGGCTGCATCGACTGAGGACGCGGCGCGCGCGAGGACACTTGCCGCGGGCCCGTGCGTGCAGAAGGACGCGCCGGCGGTAGAGACGCGACTGGAGGCGGCGGCACGGGTGCCATGCCTTCCAGCTCCAAATCGCCGACGCCCGTCCACATCCGTGTGGGATCGTCCTCTGCCTCTTCAAACTGAGACAGGTGCCCGTGGGGCAGCTGCCCGTAGCCGTTCGGCATCTGGCCGTTGGCCAGCGCTTCGTAAGGGTTGGGCGGCTGCTGGAAGTAGTCGAAATTTCCGAGCGCTTGCCAACCGGAGCTGCCTGGGGGCCAGAGCGGCGTGCGCACGTTCAAGTGCCCCGCGTGGAAGGCATGTGCGATCTGTTCGATCGTCATGCTCTCGACTTGGTTCCCGCCGACGGCAACGCGCCATGGCTCACCGGGTGACGCGACCGCAGAGGCCCCGAAGTGCCGTGCTGAAACTCCCATTCTGTCGCTCATTTAGTTACCTCCGACCCCGCCCACAATCACAGCACGATACATCTGGTTCAGCAAATGCTGTTCCGTGATGACTCGTCGGTACCGTATCGATCCCGGCCGTGACCATTCCATCTTAGCTGAACGGCGTGCACCCGGCCTGCCGTAGACACGATCTTGGCTACCCAAGGGGTGAAACTACAGCCACAGCATGCTGTTACAGCCACAGCTCATCACATGCGTGGGTGGCTGCTGAGTATCGCGGCCATGAAACGCCCGCGCCAACAGGGAGCGCCGAAATTCTCGGCGCTTTCTTGGATTCGGAGCACTAGGGCGGCCACCCGGCAATGGTTTATTCTCAGAGGCGTGCCAAAATTCCGAGCTCTTCGAGGAAGAATTGCACCGTCTGCCGCTGCATCGCCACGCGCCGCTCTTCGTCAAAACCGAGCCAAGTTTCGACGCACACACCCACACAGCCGATTCGATCCACGATGACCTCGGTCGATGAGGTGGCCACTGGGTAGTGGTGCGGTGCCCAAAGCTCGTACGGAGACTGCCGCACTTCATTCAGGCGGTCGATCACCTGTTGCACAATCGGCGGCATTGGGTTCACGCCATACACGACGGTCTGACCAAAAGAGGCGGGAATGGCGGGGTGGTGGCGCTTGAGGCTTTCGTGCAACGTCATCACCAACGCGGGGCGCTCGACCTCCACCAGGTCCATGAAGCGCCGTGCCAGCCGCTGCTCCAGCGCTGGGGAGGCAGCCTCTCCGGGAAAGCAACGATTCATGTCCAGCCCCCCCGGCGCGGCTCGTTGACGAGCGCGATACGCTCGCGGGTTCATGATCGGAACAATCAGCAGGCGGCCGCTCTCGGGCCGGATCCCCTCCTCCAGCAGCTCGGACAGAGCGTGCACCCCGGCGATCTCGTCCCCATGAATGCCGGCCTGAACTAGAGCCGTCGGGCCGGGGCGAGATCCTTCGACCACGTGCACATTGATCGTAGGATGGAGCTGATGGACGCCTACCGACCACTTCTGCATGGCGTGCATCGTGCTCAATTCCTGCGCGGGAGCAAGCGCCTCGACATTTGGCCGGTCAATTGGTTTTTGCACTCGTTACCCGTCTTTCAAGCGTGCGGAGCTGGGGTTAGGCGCTAGTGCCGTATGAGCGTTTCCCTGGACCAAGATTGACAGGCTTGGATCCCGACTGTAAGCGTGCCGGCCCGCGTTACCTCGATCGAACACCGTGAGCGACAAGTCCCTCGTTATCGTCGAGTCACCTGCGAAGGCAAAAACGATAGCTGCCTTTTTGGGCTCCGAGTTTATCGTCGAGTCGTCGATTGGCCACATCCGGGACCTGCCCCGACGGGCTGGCGACGTGCCTCCGAAGTACAAAAAAGAGAGCTGGGCGCGCCTCGGGGTCGATGTCGACCATGACTTCAAGCCCCTCTACATCATCGATGCTGACAAGAAAGAGCACATCCAGCGGCTGAAGACGCTGCTGCTCGGCGCACACACCCTCTACCTCGCGACGGACGAGGACCGCGAAGGTGAGTCCATTGCCTGGCATTTGCTGGAGGTGCTCAACCCCAAGGTGCCCGTCCTGCGGATGGCCTTTCACGAGATCACGAAGAAAGCCATCGAGCAGGCGATTGCCAACCCACGCGACATCGATCAGCGCTTGGTGAATGCTCAAGAGGCGCGCCGCATCCTCGACCGACTGTACGGCTACGAAGTATCTCCAGTGCTCTGGAAGAAGGTCATGCCGAAGCTGTCGGCGGGTCGCGTCCAGAGCGTGTCCACCCGCATCGTCGTCGAGCGCGAAGCGGGGCGCATGCGCTTCGTCCTCGCTACCTATTGGGACATCGACGCGCAATTCGAAACCGAGGACAAGAGTAAGTTTCAGGCCAGCCTGGTCAGCGTCGACGGCCAACGCGTGGCGGCGGGCAAGGACTTTGACGAAGGCGGTAAGCTCGACCGGGCCAATGCTCTGGTGCTCAGCGAAGAGCAGGTGACGACGCTGGTCGGGCACTTGCAGAGCGCGAGCTTCACGGTTCAATCGGTTGAGCAGAAGCCCAATCGTCGCAGCCCCGCGCCGCCCTTCATGACGTCCACTCTGCAGCAAGAGGCGAGCCGCAAATTGCGCTTCTCGTCCGCTCGCACCATGCGAGCCGCTCAGGACTTGTATGAAGCCGGCTACATCACCTACATGCGCACGGACAGCACGACGCTGTCCGATACGGCGGTCGTTGCTGCGCGCTCGCTGATCCAGGAGTTGTACGGGGCCGAGTACTTACCGCCCAAGCCGCGGCGCTACGCGAATAAGGTCAAGAACGCTCAAGAGGCGCACGAGGCCATTCGCCCGGCGGGTGACAGCTTCAGTCACCCCAGCATGGTCGACCGCGAAATGGGGGGTGACCGTGGCAAGCTGTACGAGCTCATCTGGAAGCGCACGGTGGCTTGCCAAATGGAAGACTCCCGCGGTCAGAGCGTCAAGCTGAGCATCGGCACCCTTGCCAACGGGCAGCGGCTAGAGTTTGCGGTGACCGGCAACACCATCACCTTCCCGGGCTTCTTGCGCGCCTATGTCGAAGGCAGCGACGACCCGACTCAAGAGCTCGAGCAGCGTGAACGCCCGCTGCCACCGGTGACCGAAGGCCAGAGCCTCGAGGCCACTCTGTTCGAGCCGAAGCGGCACGAGACGCAGCCCCCAGCTCGCTTCACCGAGGCATCCCTCGTCAAACGCTTGGAGGAGCTCGGGGTGGGGCGCCCCTCGACCTACGCCTCCATCATCTCTACCATCCAACAGCGGGGTTACGTCTGGAAGAAGGGCTCGGCGCTCGTGCCCTCTTTCAAGGCCTTTGCTGTGGTCCAACTGCTCGAGAAGCATTTTTCCGATCTCGTCGACTACGCCTTTACCGCGCGCATGGAAGACGAGCTGGACGGTATCGCTGCGGGTCGGGAAGAGGCCGTTCCGTGGCTGAAGCGCTTTTACTTCGGCGTGGAGGGGGCAACCTCGGTCAAGACTGCGGACGGTAGCTCCGGGCCCGGGGCGCTGAGCGTGGGGCTCCGCACGTTGGTCGCCGAACGCTTGAACGAGATCGATGCGCGCGCCATCAACTCTCTGCCGCTTGGCAAGGACGACCAGGGCCGAGACGTCATCGTTCGGGTGGGTCGATACGGGCCCTATCTGCAGCGCGGTGAAACCACTGCTTCCATTCCCGAAGACTTGCCGCCCGACGAAGTCACGCTGCAAAAGGCCACCGAGCTACTGGAGGCGCCGAGTGGGGATCGGCTCCTCGGCACCGACCCGGAGTCCAGCTTGCCCGTGTATGTGCGCTCGGGGCGCTTTGGCGCTTACGTGCAGCTGGGCGAAGCCGGGGGCAAAGAAAAGCCAAGGACCGGCTCGCTGCTGAAGGCGATGTCGCCCGCCGAGATGACACTCGATGATGCGCTCAAGATGCTGTCTCTGCCGCGCGTGGTCGGAGAGCACCCGGAGAGCAAGCTGCCCATCACCGCGCAAATCGGCCGCTACGGCCCGTACATCTCCTGTGGCAAGGACAGCCGCAGTATCGAGAAAGAGGAAGACGTCTTTTCGATCAGCCAGGAGCAAGCCTTGGTGATACTGGCTCAGCCGAAAACGCGTGGGCAACGCAAGGTGGCTGAACCCATCAAGGAGATCGGCACCGATGAGTTCTCAGGCGGTGTCATCACGCTGCGCGAGGGCAGGTTTGGCCTATACGTGACGGATGGCGAGACCAATGCTTCATTGCGCAAGGGTGATTCACCGGACAGCATCGATAACGCACGCGCGCAAGAGCTCTTGCATCAGCGCCGTGAGCGCGCGCCTGTGAAGAAGAAGCGGGCCAAGAAGAAGAGCGCGGCCAGCGCAAAGGCGCCCACCAAAAAGGTTGGCCCGGCCAAAGCAGTCGCCAAAAAAGCGGTAAAAGGTAATGGCCGGAAGAGCTCGGCGAAGCCGCCGCCCAGCACGCGCCGGCCCGAGTCGGTCACACCCAAGAGCAAGCCGCGGGCGGCGAAGAAGTCCGCAGTCAAGAAGGTCGCCGCTTCCAGAGCCCGGGCGAAGCCAGCCAGCGCGAAGAACGGCGGGCCCAAGAGCGTTCGGAAGAAGCAAGCGTCGCCGAGCGGGCGCCCGAGCAAGTTCCCCGACTGAGCAGCTGCGCTCTAGTGCACGCGTTGCCCCGGGGCCGCGCCAGTGTCGGGCGCCAACAAGAAGACCTCGTTGTCTCCGCCGGCCGCGAGCGCCATGCCTTCACTCGTGCCGCATTTCATCTGGCGCGGGCTAAGATTGGCCACGACAATGATCAGACGACCCACGAGGCTAGCGGGTTCATAGGCTGGCCGGATGCCGGCGAAAATCGTACGCTCCTCGTTACCTAGGCTGACTTTCAGTCGGACCAGCTTGCGTGAGCCTTCGACGGCGTCGGCTTCGAGCACGTGGGCCACACGTAGGTCGATTTTCGAGAAGTCCTCGAAACTGCACACGGCAACGATGGGCTCGATGTTCGTTGCGGGCGTACCGCCGGTCAATGCTTGCACGTTTACGCTGCGGACCTGCGCTGCCCGCGGTGGCAGCATCTGGGCCTCTGGTGCTGCCGGTGCAGCGGCGCCTTCCTCTACGCTGGCATCGACCATCGCCTGGACGAGCCGTGGATCGACCCGCACCATCAAATGCTTGAAGGGCCGGAGCTTGACCCCGGTCAGCGGGGATTGAGCTACATCCCAGCGGTCGAAAGGGACACCAAAGAGCTCCTGGCTCTGCTCGGCTAGGCGTGGCAGCACGGGGCTCATGTAGAGCACTATCTGGCGATACAGGTTGAGCGCAACGCTGCACACGTCCCTGAGCTCGCCCGCGCTGGCTGGCTCTTTGGCAAGCTTCCAGGGTTGCATGCGGTCGACGTACTCGTTGGCGCGGTCGGCGAGCTTCATGACCACGCGCATGGCGCGGCTGTAGTCGCAGGCGTCGTACGCATTGGCGATATCCTCGGAGGCCTGAGCCGCCTCGGCAAATAGGCCACCGTCACTGGGGTAGCTGGTGGACAGCCCCACTTCTCCCACCAGGCGCGCCGTGCGGCTGGCGAGGTTGACCACTTTTCCGACTAGGTCCGAGTTCACGCGTGCGACAAAATCATCGAGATCCAGATCGAGATCATCGACTTTGGACGTCAGGCGGCTCGCGTAATAATAGCGCAAATAGCTCGGGTCGAGCTCGGCAGCGTAGCTCGCGGCCCGAATATGCGTGCCCTTGCTCTTCGACATCTTCTCGCCATTGACCGTGAGGAAGCCGTGCACCTGGATGCGCTGGGGCAGGGTTAGCCCTGCTGCCTTCAGCATGGCGGGCCAGAACAGCGCGTGAAAGTAGGTGATGTCCTTGCCGATGAAATGCACGATCTCCGTGCCGGGCTCGCGCCAAAATTCTTCGAAGCGGCGCCCGCTTTTTTGGCACCACTCGTGGGTGGCTGCCATGTACCCGATAGGTGCGTCAAACCACACGTACCAGTAGTTGCCGGGTGAATCAGGGATCTCGAAGCCAAAATAGGGCGAGGGCCGTGACACGTCCCAATCCTGGAGAGGTGCCGACAGGAAATGGCCACGCAGATAGTTGGCCACGCTGGGCTGCAAGTGGCCCTCAGTGCCCGTCCAGGTGTCCAGGAACTCGTGCATCGATTCGATGGTCACGAACAGGTGGCTCGACAGGCGCGTCTCGGGGGCTGCACCTGACACCGCGCTCTTCGGATTCTTCAGGTCGGCGGCGCTGTAGGTCGCGCCGCAGGCTTCACAGCTGTCCCCGTATTGATTGGGTGTGCCGCAGCGCGGGCACTCGCCTTTGACCAAACGATCCGCCAGGAACAAGCCCTCCTGTGGGTCGTAGAGCTGTGAGACTTGGCGCTCCACCACGAGCCCTTTCTCTCTCAGAGCTCCCCAGACCTCGTGGCATAATGCGCGGTTGGCCTCGGAGTTCGTGCTGCCGTAGTGGTCGAAGCGAATGTCGAACGCCTGAAAATCGGCCTCGTGTGCGCGCTGCATGCTCGCGATCAGCTCGCTCTCTGTAATGCCCTCCTGGCGGGCGCGCAGCATGATGGCGGTGCCGTGCGTGTCGTCGGCGCACATGTAGTGGACCTCGTGCCCGCGCAGGCGCTGAAAGCGCACCCAGATATCCGTCTGTATGTACTCGACCAAATGCCCTACGTGAATGTGCCCATTCGCGTAAGGCAGAGCGCTAGTGACCAGGATCCTGCGCATTTTAGACATATGGGGCATGCTGCCTCAGCCAGGTGAGGATGACAATTGGCGAATGGCAAGTGGCCGCCCTCGGGCGCTCCATGGCCTGGAGGTTGCACTGGGGCATGGAGTGCGAAAACAGTCCCCCCGGATCGAATTTCCGGAGAATCGCTGCGCGCGGTGCTGGCTCGGCATTGTCATCTGCCTCTCGTGTTCCCGAGTCGAAGAAACCAAGCTTGGGCCCGCAGCGGCTGACGAAAGCTCGACGACGGCGGCTCTGGAGGCGGCAACGGGCCGGGTCCGAGACGGCGAGCGTGACGCGCCCTATCCCTTGGATCCATTGGGGCGGAGCCTGGCAGGCACCGAGCTGCGCTGCCCCGAGGTCGACGCGCGCGATTTTGTGGGGCTGAGGCTCGAGTTCGTGCCCCCAGCCAGAGTCATCGAACCCTTCCGCGAACGGCTCGTCGAATTCGAGCAACTCGTCACGGCGACCGCGCTCCAGTTTTATGGGCGAGCCCCGAGCAAGGTGCGGGTGTCAGCCTCCTACGACTGCCGGTCGGTGAAGGGGAGGAGCGGGCGCTTGAGTGAACACGCGTTGGGCAACGCCATCGACGTTGCTGGCTTCGAGTTTTTGCCTAGCACGGAGTGGCCGGCGGTCGCCACGCCACTGCCCGGAGCATTCGAAGTCCGCGTCGATCGACACTGGAGGGCCAAAGGCGACCCAGCAATCGAACGCCACGCCCGCTTTCTCGCCGAGCTGACGCGAGAGCTCGTCGCTCGTCGCACCTTTCGCACCTTGCTCGGGCCCGCCGAGCCCGACCACTCCGACCACTTCCATTTTGACATGGCGCCCTCGCCTTACGTCAACCTGTGACCGCTACCACGCCCGGCATCAATGCCGTGCGCGCAGCGCCTCGATGCCCGGCAGACGCTGCCCCATCAAGAGCGCCTTGGCAGCCCCTGACCCGGTGCTGACCAGGTCGATTTGAGCTTCTACTTCGGGCGGCAGCTGCCGCACGAAACGCCGTGTATCCCCGCCAATCACCACGCTCATGAGGCTCGGCTTGGCGCACAGCTCGGCCAGTTGTCGGCTGGAGGCCGCGCCATCGGGGTGCGCCACATTTCCCAACGGACCCCACCACAACACATTTGTGGCCTTGCCCAGCGCTTCCGAAAAACGCTGGCTGCTCTCGGGGCCGACATCCACGATCTGTGCGCCCTCGGGTACACCCTGGGGGGCGACGACGCGCGTTTGCGCTTCTCCCGCCCATTGGACGCGCAAGTCGACGGGCAAGAGTACGGTGACGCCGAGGTCTCGCGCTCGCGTCAAGAGCGAACGCGCCTGGGCCAGCCGGCTCTGCTCGGCGCTCGCGGAGCTTCTGAGTCGACCTGTGGCGGCGAGTAGCGTGTTGGCGACGCCGCCGCCCACACACAGCGTGCTGAGCCGAGGCAACCAGGCGCTCAGTACGTCGATCTTGTCTGAAAAATGCTGCCCGCCCAACCCCATCGACACGGCACCGCGGCTCAGCGCGAAGACTTGGCTCAGAACCTGGAGCTCACGACGCGCTCGATAGCCGAGCGCCCGGCGCGGGGCCAGCTTGGGCAGCCTCACGAGCGAGGCGTATTCGAGGTGGCTGGCCGAAAAGGCATCATTCACGTACGCATCGACGTAGGCCGCGAGCGCGCGGGCAAAGGTCTCATCATTATCCGACTCGCCGGTGCCACAGCTCAACAGATCGGGCAGAACGCAGATTTGCCCTTGCCGCAGGTCCTGCACGGCGCGCACCGCGGCGTCGCCAACGCATTCATCGGGCATGAGCACCTCCAGCTCTAGCTTCTCGCTCAGGCGACGGGCCAAGCTTTCGACGCTCGCGCTGCCCGTCTCGGCGCTCGAGTGCGCCCCAACGATCACCCTGGCTTCGAGCTCGATGAGACGCTGCAGGCTGGAAACGGCTTCAGCGGTGCGAGGTGGGCTCGCTTCAACGCCCAGCGCCGGGTCAGCGGAAGATGGGGTCGTGACATCGAGCGAATCGACGAGGAATGCGTCAGCCCGCAAAAAGACACGACGGCCTCGACAATCGAGGTCGTCAATGGTCCCGAACACGTCCATGGGCTCGGCGCCGAGCTTTGAGCTCCCGGTTTCGTTCACGTTCATGTTCCCCAAATTCACGCGACCCTAAGCCGCCAGGGCCGCGCGAATTTTTGGGATGAGCCACCCTGTCCCGATGGATCCGCCGTGGTGGGTGCCGGAGCCCCCCTCGAAGAGACTAGCGTGACGCGACCAGCTTGATCAAATCGACCATGCGCTCGGAGAAGCCCCACTCGTTGTCGTACCAGGCGAACACCTTGGCAAAACGATCGCCCTGAGTCTTCGTGAGCGTGGCATCGAAGATGCTGGAGGCGGAGTGGCCAATGAAGTCGCTGGAGACCAGCTGCTCATCCATATAGTGCAGGAAGCCCTTCATGGTCGGCGACGCTGCCGCTTTCTTCATGGCCTCGTTGATCGACTGCACGCTGACCGACTTCTCGGTGGTGAACGTCAGGTCCACGACCGAAACGTCCACGACGGGGACGCGAATGGCCAGGCCGTCGAACTTGCCGGCGAGCGCCGGAATCACTTCGCTGACCGCTTTGGCGGCGCCCGTCGAGGTCGGAATCATGCTGACCGCTGCCGCGCGCGAGCGCCGCAGGTCACCCTTGCGGTGTGGTAGGTCGAGCAGGCTTTGGTCGTTGGTGTAGGCGTGCACGGTGGTCATCAAACCGCGCTCGATGCCGAAGTTGTCGAGCAGGACCTTGGCGACGGGGGCCAAGCAGTTGGTCGTGCAGGAGGCATTGGAGATGATGTGATGCTTGGCGCTGTCGTACTCGCCCTGGTTCACACCCATCACGATGGTCTTGTCGTGGTCGGTGGCGGGGGCGCTGATGATCACCTTGCTGGCGCCAGCGGTGAGATGACCGGACGCTTTCTCCTTCGAGGTGAAGAGACCGGTGCACTCGAGCGCCACGTCCACCTTGAGCTCTTTCCAGGGCAGCTCGCGCGGGTCCTTGAGAGCGGTGACCCGGATCTCATGGTCGCCGACGCGCAACCCGTTGGCTGTCGCCGATACGTCCGCCTCGGTAAAGGTGCGGTGGATCGAATCGTACTTGAGCAGGTGCGCTAGGGTTTTTGGATCGGTCAGGTCGTTGATGGCAACTAGCTCGACGTCCTTGATACCTCGCTTGTAGAGTGCGCGAAGCACGCAGCGACCGATGCGACCGAAGCCGTTAATAGCAATCCTTGTGGCCATGCTTGTCTCCTAAATATCTGCTTTTCTCGAGCGGTGCCTGTGTGGCGGCAACCTTCAACCGTGGCGGCAGCCTCGAAGGCCTACCGGAGGCATACCTCACGCTGCGCCGAGCTGCTTTGGAACTCTATGTTTCGTTGTGTGTATAGAGTGGAACTCCGCCTCTCGGCGAACCAACTGCAGCAGCAATCCGTGCCGTTTGGCCCGGGATCTAGCGTTCGTTGCGCTGCTGATCAAGCGCGTTGAGAGAGCCCCGGCGGTTTGCGCGCCGGCCGGTGACCCTGGTGTTGCTTCCAGCACTCAGCGCGCGCCGAATTCAGGGACACGGGCCGGATTTGTGTTTCGTAGCGGTGAACGGCAGTGAACGCCGGTGCACCTCTCCGCTCAGCGCTCTTGCCGGCGTGACGGCGGCCGCGAAGAGCTCGGCGGCGCGACGGGCACGCTCACGGCAAACTTTGACCGCTGGATGGCGAAACATCGGAAGGGTTTTTCCTTGCCCTTCAGCTGCAAAGGCGGCAGCTCTTGATATTCGAAGCGCGTGCCGAGGTGCGCGATGGTCGAAGCGCTGACCAGGATCTCTCCGGGCCCTGCCGCGCCGCACAAGCGCGCGCTGGTGTTTGCCGTGTCACCGATGACGGTATAGGAGAGCGCCTTTGAGCTGCCGATGTAGCCGGCCACCACGGGCCCGGTATGAATCCCGATCCCAATCTCGAGAGCGGGCGCGTTGCGCAGCCGGCGCTCCATATTAAACGCCCTCAGCCCTTCCATCTGCTCGAGCGCGCACTCCACCGAGCGCACCGCGTCGTCCTTTGTGACCACGGGTGCGCCCCACAGGGCCATGATGCCGTCGCCCATGAACTTGTCGAGGGTGCCTTCATACTTGAACAGCGTTTCGACCATCAGCTCAAAATATTCGTTGAGCATTTCGACCAACGGCTCCGGCGCTGCGCCGTCACTCATGTGGGTGAAGCCGCGAATGTCCGAGTTGAACACGGTGCATTCCTGGACGAGCTGCCCGCCCTTTTGAATGACCATTTCCCCGGATAGGACCTTCTCCGCGACATTCGGCGACAATAGGCGGCTGAAGCGCTCGCGGTTGACGATCTCCTGAGCGACCTTACGGCCCAGGATGTTGATCTCGATGAACATTGCGGCCTGGGCAGCGATCGAGGTGACCATTTCGAGGTCCCGTTGCTCGAAGCGGGCCAGGGTCTCGCTGTCGAGCCAGAGCACGCCCAGGATGTCTTCCTCATGCATCAGTGGCGCTACGATGGCAGAGCTGATCCGGTTCAAGATCATGCTCTTGCCCTTGGAGCCGGCAAAGTCCATGGCGGCATCGTGCGTGAGCACCGACGCGCGTTCGGCCATCACGTGATTCATGATGGTGGATGACACGCTGATGGCTGCTCCGGAGCCGTCCCGGCGCAGGCTCGCTCCCGGCTCGAGTTGGCCATCGTCGCCCACTAGAAAGATGACGCCACGGTCCGCGCGCACGAAGCGAAACATGCTGGCGAGGATCTTGTTCAGCAGCGTCGTGAGGTCGCGTTCCAGGCAAATCTCGCGAGACAGCTCGTGCGACAAGCGAAGGCGCTCGTAGTCCGCCTCCATTTGCGTCAGGTTACCGCGAATTTCCTGGAAGGGGCGGAAGCCCTGCTCCTGAGCGGCGATCTGTGTGCCAATCTCACGGCCTTGTTGGACGACCTCGACCTGAGGTGGGTGGGCGCCCAACATGGTGTAGCCGTGGTTTGCGCCACCGATCTGACCTGGGCCACCCACGATCGGACCGGCGCTAGCCATGATCGGGCTACTGCCACCCATCGGACCGGCGCCACGCGCTGGTGTCGCTGTCGTAAAGTTTTCCAAATGCCGCGCGGTGGCGCTGAACGCATTTGAGCGACCCCACATCCCGTGCGTCGCTGGGCTGGCGGTCTGGGCTGCGCCCGTGTCCAGGGCGGAGGCTGCCGGCGGTTTCGCTTCGGGTACAGGTTTGGCTCGCGCTACGGTGGTATCGACGGACACCGGCGCTGGGTTGGGGTGGTGCTCAAAGCGCGCCCGCGTCGCGCCCAAGGTGAACTCGTCGCCGTGCTGGAGTGGCTTCGACCCCGACAAGCGGTTGCCGTTGATGAACGTTCCATTCAGGCTATCGAGATCGTGCAGCACCCAGGTATCGCCCTCGAGACAGATCCGGCAGTGCTCCTTCGAAACGATCTTGTCTAATATCTGGATACTGCTGTCCGGATGACGGCCGAGCGAATTCTCATGCGCCAGGGTGACGACTTGCTGACCCTCGGGCGAGGTGAGGACGAGCTTGGCCATGGCGCGTCAGGCTACCGTCGAGGGGACGCGGGGACAAGCGGGGCTCGTTCTGATACTGTAGCTCGGGCTCATGAAGCGGTACTTGTTGGCAATCGATCAGGGGACCACCGGGTCGACAGCGCTGGTCATGGGTATGGACGGGCGAACTCTGGGCCGCGAAAGTGAGGAGCTGCCGCAACACTTTCCCAAACCCGCCTGGGTAGAGCACGACCCTGCCGAGATTCGCGGGACCGTCGAGCGCGCCGTTACTGGAGCGTTGCGCCAAGCGGGGGCGCAGGGCTCCGAGGTCGCCGCCATCGGCATTACTAACCAACGCGAAACCACTCTCGTGTGGGAGAAGGCGAGCGGTCGGCCGATTCATCGTGCCATCGTCTGGCAAGATCGGCGGACCACCGAGGCATGTCAGCGGCTCCAGGGCGAAGGGCATGAAGCTGACGTTCGCGAGCGCACCGGGCTAGTGCTCGACCCATATTTTTCGGCAACCAAGATTGCCTGGTTGCTCGATGAGCATGGCCTGCGGCAAGAGGCCGAGGCGGGGGAGCTCGCCTTTGGAACCATCGACTCTTATTTGATTGGGTGGCTTACCGGCAGCGTGGGTCGAGGCGCCCCGCATGTGATTGAGGTCAGCAACGCATCGCGCACGAGCCTGATGAACCTGGACACATCCAGCTGGGACGCCCGGCTTTGTGAGCTCTTTCGTGTACCCGAGGCCATGCTGCCCCGAATTTTGCCGAGCGTGGGTGAGTTCGGTAGGACGCGCGGTTTTGGGCCGCTACCCGACGGTGTCCCCATCACTGGCGTGGCGGGCGATCAGCAGGCCGCGCTGTTCGGTCAGGCCTGTTTCGAGGCGGGGGACGCCAAGTGCACCTATGGCACCGGTGCTTTCCTGGTCGTGAACACGGGGACCGAGCGCGTGCGCAGTCGACACGGGCTACTCAGCACGGTGGCTTGGCAGATCGAGGGCAAGACGGTCTACGCTCTCGAGGGGAGCTGCTTTGTTGCCGGCGCGGCCGTTCAGTGGTTGCGGGATGGTTTGGGGCTGATCCGCTCGTCTTCCGAAATTGAAGCCTTGGCCCGGTCGGTGGCCAGCAGCGACGGCGTCGTTTTCGTTCCCGCCCTGTCCGGTCTCGGTGCTCCGCATTGGGATCCCGAGGCGCGAGGTCTGATTACCGGGCTGACCCGGGGGTCGAACCGGGGTCACATCGCGCGCGCCACACTCGAGGCGATTGCCTTTCAAGTCGCAGACCTGGTGTCGGCCATTCGAGAGGATCTGGCATCGAACCGCCGGATGGCGTCATCTTCAGCTGCAGCATCTGGTGGCGCTGGCCGTATTTCGGATAGTGGCGCCCGCCTGGATCGTATTCGAGTTGACGGAGGCGCAGCGGAGAACAATCTTCTCATGCAGTTCCAGAGTGATGTCTCCGACTTATGCATTGAACGTCCGCTTGATCTCGAGTCCACCGCGCGTGGCGCGGCCATGCTTGCCGGTGTGGGTGCCGGGCTGTTTGGCGGCCTGAGCCAGGTGGCCGAGATGGTGGAATATCCGCAACGTTTTCAGGCCCAAATGACAGAACCGATGCGTCAAGAGCACCTAGCGCGCTGGCGTGGTGCCGTGCAGCGCAGTCGGTCTTCCGGAGCTGTATTTTCTGAAGCAGTGCTTTCTGAAGAAGTGCCCACCGGATCGGCGGCGAAGCATGGCCACTGATGGCAGCGGGGGTCCGGCTCGGCCTGGCGTCACCGTCGAGGTGACCGTCGATTGGGAGGCGTTGGAAGACGCCTTCGAGAACAACGCGCCAGAGGTTCACAGTTATCTTCATCTGGGCACCGGCGAGGTGCTGCGCGTCGTGGACGGCATTGCCGACCCGCAAATGCACTCGCGCATCGCCGCTGACGCAGCCTATGTGCGTGTGGAGCCGGTGAGCTCGCGCGAGCAGTACCGGTGGATGGAGCGTTTCATCCAGATGCTCGACCCTTCCGATCTGCGTGATGAGCTCACGCTTGCCATCGACGGCCGTGGCGCGTTCCGGCGTTTCAAAGATGTGCTCATGGTGAACGCTCCCGAGCGCGAGCGCTGGTTTGCGTTTCGGAGCGAGCGATTGCGCGTCTTCATGGAGGCTTGGTTGGAAGCCCACGCCTTGCGCGCGGTGGCCCGGGTAGCGGCACCCCCGCCGGTGGTCGACATGCCGTCGGAACCGGCTCCCCCCTCGCAGGATCCGCTTGCGGCTCGACGCACGCGTAACGCGGAATGGCTTCGGCGGCAGATCAGGGACCTCGCGGGCACGCTCGGCGCTCACGATCTCGATCGGGTGCTGACGTTCGCCGAGTTCGTCAAGGCGCGGCGGGTGGCTAGAAACTATTCTCAACGCCACGAGTCGCTGCCGGGTGTCGACGACGAAGCCGAAACCCACAGTGCGCCGGAAAAGGCGCCCGCTGGCGTGTCGGTCAATAGCACCGCTGGGGGCAGCTCGTCCGGAGGTGGCTCGTCAGCGCCTCTTCCAGTCGAAATGCACGCCGGTGGCGGTAAGAACTTCCCGGCGTAAGCAGCGCTCGGCGTGGCTTTTTGCGCTGCCTTGCCTGTGCGCGCTCGGTGCGCTGGCTCGGCTATGCGTGCTGCCCGATGTCGCTTGGGGGGCAGACGCAGACGCTGCATTTGTGGATCGAGTTGCGGTGCGTTTTACGGCGCCCGAAACTGGCGGCGTTGCAAGTCCGCGCTTCATTTTCGAACGAGAGCTGGCGTTTGAGGCACGTTTGGAGGCGCTTGCGGATGGCGGCTTTCGAGTGTCGGACGACGTGCCCTATCGCAGCGGCCATGTGCGGGCGGCACTGGAGCGGCACATGGCCGAGGTGCTGTTGGGCAGCCTGGAAATAAATCCTAGCCCCAGCCCCGCCGAGCTCGCCGCTCGGATTCGCACCGCCCGGTTGTCATTGGCGGAGCAGGTGGGGGGACAGACTCTGCTCGAGCAGGCAAGGCACGCGGAAGGCCTCGCAGATTTCGAGGTCACTCGGCTGTTGGAGCGCCGCGCGCGCGCCAGTCTGTATCTGGATCGCATGGTCGTTGCCATGCTCACACCGAGCGACACCGAGCTCAGAATCGTACACCGCACGACCCCGACGCCTTTCTCCGCGCAGCCGTATGAAACGGTCGCGCCGCTATTGCAGCGCTGGTACGTCGCGCAGCGTTTGAACGTCGCCGTGCGAGCCTTTTATGAAGGTGCGCGCTCGCGCATCAAGGTGACATTTCTCACCGAGTCCCCGTAAAGTAACCTGATTTCGCGCAGGATTCCGCGGCTACGGCGGATGAGAGGCGCCGCGGGGCGGCCTGCGATAGATGTGTTAACGCTGGGGCGTTAACGTTGCATTGTTGGCGAGCGAGCCCTTCGCGTGGCGCCGACCGACCCGGCGCGCTAACTTGTATGAGCCGCGACGACTGGAGGGTCGATCATGCCAAGCTCGAACACCAGGTGGATTTTAAAGGCTGTGCCGCCTCTCGTCGCGGGTATCTCCATCGCGGCTTTCGGATTCGGCTCGGCGTCGGCGGAGGACCAGGCGGCGAAGGCCATCGCGCTCGCACAGGCGGACGCCCCGGTAGCGCCCGCTGTCGAGGTCATCTTTACCGGCTTCGCGCGGCACCTGGACAAGGGAGCTTCGATTTTCGTGCGCATGACGGGTGAAGTGCCTGTCGAGGCAGACCGGGCGGGCCGGCGCCTCACCTATCGACTGTCCGGCGCCAAGCTCGGCGTCGCTAACAACGCCAACCCCTTGCCCACCGAGCACTTTGGTCCTCCCGTTTCCAACGTCGCGCTCGTCGCGAGCAGCGCAGGGGTCGATCTGGTGATTGATCTCAGCAGCAAGCCCAACGACGCCGCCGCCACGCATCGGCTCGTGTCGCACGGGGGGCTAGCAACGCTCGTGGTCGAGTTGCCGCCCGAATCTCCCTGAGCGTGAAAAAGGCCGCTAACTCAGCGCCTGCGTCGACGCCCGAGCATCAGGAGAGCCAAGAGCGGTAGAGCCCCGCCGCTCAGCGCAGGCGAGCTCCCCAGCTGGCAGCCCCCGGAAATGCGGGTACTACCGTCGCCCTGATTGCTCGCGCCATCGCCAGGAGCGTCGGTCACTGGGGGTGTGGAGTCATCCGCGTGCGTAGCCCCAGCGTCGACGTCGGTCAGTGGCGCGGCAGAACGAATGGCAACGCATTCGGGCAGCATGCTGTGAGCGTGCGCGGCACACCATCCCTCGGTCACTGCCTGGTTGGGTGGCGTGAGGCATAAAAGCACCTCGCTGTCAGAGGCTGCGCCGATACTTGGTTGAGGCGCCTCACACGCTTCAGTTTGGACCTCTGCCTGTGTGCGCAGATCCTTGACCACGATTTTGACGCAATAGCTGTCAGCCTTCGTGGGGAATACGAGCAGGGAACCGAAGCCCAGCTCGGTCGTATCGGGGTCCGTCAAGTAGGTAATCTTGTCGGGGGGCAGCGTCGCGTCCGCTTGCGCGGAGGACACCGCGAGCCTGGCCTCCCACGCGACATCGCCGACGATGGGCGGCAGCGACCACTTCGCATTCGTGGCGAGCTGTTTGATGAGGCCTTGGGGCACCGACTTGATGACGGTCTGTGACCCACCGCATACCGACACGTACGCTGCCTCGCAGGTGATGGGTTCGCCAACACCACGATAGAAGTCCATCCAGCCGGCGAAGGACAACGCGCCGGCAGATAACGGCGTGGGCGGACCCGTCACGACGAGCTCGAAATCTCCGCCGACGGCCACCATCGCGGCAGGCTCAGCGTGAAGCGATGCGGTGAGCTTGGCGCCGACCCCCAATGGCTCCGCGGAGGTCCACGCGAACACGTACCAACCCGGCCGATGCTCCTTGAACAGCTCGAGCGTACCCACCACCTCCAGGCCAGCTTGATCGGTGACCTCCACGCTTAGAGCGGCTTCCACCTGCTCGGCGGTCAGGTCGTTGGCTTCAGCGTCAATCATGAAAAAGCCATCGGTCGCGATCGAGATGGACGTTCGATCGCTGATCGCGATTTGAGTGGGCTTGAGCCATGTAAAACCGGAGGGGCGAGGCACGTTGCCAGCCCCGCTGCAGCCGAGCGCTTCCTTCACGCCCGTGGGCAACGCCGTGTCGGGCAGCCCAAGGCTAAGGGCGAAAACCGCAGGGACCAGCAGCGCGACACTGCCGAGCCTTGCCAAGTGATAGATGCGCATGACAGTCAGCGGAGCAAGAACCGCGCCGAAGGCAAAGTCTGCGGAAAAAACCGGTGCAGCCGCCCCTGGCTCAACCTGTGCCAGGCACCGGGTGAATGAGACTGTCCGACACTAGTGCACGCGAGCGCACAACGGCATTGTCTGGATCAGCTCGGCCTCGGCGGCGAACAGCGCTTTGGCGCGGGCTCGCACGCGCTCGGCGGGGAAATAATACCCCGCCAGGCGAAAGAACAGAGCGTGGTGGCGCGCCTCCGCGCGCGTCAGATCGAGGTATGTTCGCTTGAGGGTTTCGTCGCTTAGAGCGTCCGTCACCATCTGCAGCCGTTCACAGCCCCGCGCTTCTACGACGCCCGATACCACCAAGCGGTCCAGAAGAAGTGATTCTGGCTCACTGCTCATGGCCTTGCGCAAGCCATTGACGTAGACGTCCTTGGTATCTGACGGAAGTTGCAGCCCGCGTTCGGCCAGCACCTTGAACATGATGTGAAAATGCTCGAGCTCTTCACGAGCAAAGGCAATCAATGGCTCCAGGATCAGCGCCCGGTCAGGGTACTTCGCGACCAGCGACATCCCCATGGCGCTCGCCTTGCGCTCGCACAGCGTGTGGTCGATGAGGAAGGCATCGAAATCGGCAAATACGACGTCGAGCCAAGCGCGCGGCGTTTGGGTCTGAAGCTGAAACATTACTTCATCAGCTGGCGCTGCCTTACCGCGAGTTCATCTCGCTGGGCACGGCGCCGACACAGGTGCCCCAACCATCGGGCAACAGAGGTGTCGCCTGGCACACGCCCGACCCACAGGCTTCGGAATTCTCCTGGTCGAGATCACAAATCTTCACGCAGGTGCCGGGCGATGTGGCTTGCGAGCAATGGTAACCATGCTTGCAGGGATTGGACGCCGGACAGGGGTCGCCCGCTTCGCCTGTGCCCGGGGGCAAACACGCCGTGGTGCCATCGGGGCTCACCAACGCGCAGGCCGTGTCGGGGCCGCACACGCAGCGGGGCCCCTCACAGTCGAAGGGCTCGCTCAGGCTGCAGTTGTCAGCTCGTTCGCACACCGGCACGAGCGGGGCATTGGTTTCACGAAATGGCTCGCTGCGCAGCGGCCGCTCAGTGCAATAGAAATCGGTCGGGCAGCTGTCACCGTCGACGGCGCAGCAAAAAGGCAAACAACGCCCCGAGTTCAACCCGCCCACGCAACCGAGGCCCGAACGGCAATCTTGTGACGACGTGCAGGGCTCCTCGACGCCCTGTAAGCCGGCAGCGTCGCACTGCCGCACCACGGCGCGGTTTTCGACCGAAACCTGACACGCGAACTTGCTCGGAGTGACGTCTGGCTGGGTGGGTTCGGCAAAGCTGCCGTCCAGCGCGGGCCCCGCGCTGCCGCCATCTACGCCGCCATCCACGCCGGTGCTGGGCAGGCCAGCATCCAGTGCACCGTTGCTCGATGGCGGCACCACGGGCGCTGGCGTTGGCACGTGGTTTTCACACGCCAAACCATCATCGGGTAGGCAGCTGCCAGCGCCGCAAGCTGCCTTGGCAGGAGAGCTCGGAGGGGCCGAAGCGTCGGACGCGTTCGACGAGTAAACCGGCACATTCTGGACCGGCGCGGGTGGCCCCAGGCTCCCGCAGCTGAGCCCTACGCAATCGGAGGCCGCCAACCTTGCGTTGTCGACCGAGCAAGCCCCCACGGCCACGGCTCCGAAGAGCAGCGCAAATGACAGCTGGCACAAGCGCGGTTTGATCACCGGCACGTTAAAATAAGTAAAAGACGGAGTGGATTAAGCCGCCGACCTGAAGTGGCCGGACAGAAACGAAAGTTAACTTTGATATCCTAGCACCCAGGTGCTTCGTCGCCAACGCCCCTGGCGAGGCGCCGCTTCGCCTGCGGGGCGCTCGAACGCCTCGGGCTCGAGGCCGACGTCGGGTTTTCGGGTGTGCCTACATCAAGCGCGTTGCCGGACGGTACGGACCATCACGGCATTGTCACGTGTCGAACCACAAAGTTGTTGGCCTGGTCGTACACCCGCACACTGACGATGACCTGCCCGGCTGGAGCGAACGCCGAGACGTCGACGTCGAAATCCTCGCGTTGCTGGTCATAAATCCCGTCACGCGGGAAATACGGGTACCACTCGCCGCTCCCCGCGACACCCATTTCGATACGCGCAATTGGACCGACGCCGTCCACCGCGGTGCCGCTGACTCTCCGGCCGTTGGCGCTGAGCACAGTGAGCGCGGGTGGCGTATTGTCCACCATGATGGTGGTGCTGTAGAGCTCGTGTTTTTTGACGCGATCCGGCGGATTGGACAGCTCGTCGCTGGCCTGCACGCGAAGTCGATAATGGCCCTCCGGCAGATCGGACGTGTCCCAGTCGAATTGATTTTTCGTCAAGAGCCGGCCCGGCTTCAGGATGTCGAGCCACTCGGGCGTCCCGGCAAGCCGGTACTGCAGGCGATAACGGAGCTCGTCACTATCGGGGTTGTCCACTTTCCACTTCAACTTGATGACCGGGTCCGCGTCTTCGCTGACAGGCCCGCCCGAGCTACCGATGTCGTCGCCGTCGGAGGCCGTGTCATCCTTGTCTTTGTCGACTTCGACGCTGGTCAGCACCGCGCGTAGATTGTCGGTGACGAACGGGAGCGTCACGTCACTCAAGGTCGCCTGCGGGTCTTGGTTCCAGCGTGCACGAATTTGAACGTAGCGGGCCGCGGGGCTCTTGGTCATCCCAGGGCGCGTCATCGGTTCGCTCCAGGCGCTCCAGGTATCGTCTGGCTGTTGAGTGTTTCCCGAACGCGTCGACAGCTCGAGGGGTGCCGACGCGGTCCAGCTGAGCTGGCCGAAGTGTGCCCGGAGCCCTGCGTCGAGAGCCTTGCTGGTCCACACCGCGTCTGTTCCCCCAATTCCCTTCACGGGATGCAACACGGCGGGGTCGCTGCTGCTGACGAATTGTTGCTTGCCATCGAACACCAACACGCCGACCTGGCGCTCTTCTGTATCCGCCATGAGCACGTCGTTGTGCGCGTCGTCGACCGTGTAGATGCGCCCATTGACGCCGGTACCCACGAATGGCTGACCTCGGGGCCCTAGCGCCAGGCTGGTGTAGTGCTCATCGGTGTCTTCGAGCAGCTCTTCCGGAGTACCATCTCGAGAGAACCGGTAAAGCACGCCCTTGCCCGCCGTTTTCGCCGGGGTGCTCGGGCTCGAGTCCGAGGCATCATCGTCACGGGACGGCACGAGGCCACCCGACTTGATGTCGTTGGCAATGGCATAAATCTCGCCGTCCGCACCGGCGACGATGGCGCGCACTTCCGTGCGCCCGAAGTCGTAAAGCACGCTGGCTCGACCTGGCGCGCGGACTTCGTAGAGCTTCGCCTTGTCACTGGCTCCGGCATATACCACGCTGGTGCCGCCGCGCTGCGGCACGACGGCCACGCTCATGAGGTGTTGTTCTTCGGCATCGAATTGCACTTGGGCTTTGCCGCTTTGCTCCACCCTGAACAACTTGCCTTCCGGCCCTGTCACCGCGAACACCACGCGAGCTGACTCATCGTACGCGAGCCCCCAGACGTGCTCGACCCCGGGGAGCTTGGCGAGCGTGCTGAGCTTGCCACCGGCCCAGCGCATGATCTCCCCCGTGGGCACCGTGCCGAGCAACACGTCGCCATTCCAAGCTTCTACGAGCGACGTGACCACCAGTGCTTTGGTTTCCGCCAGGACCCGGACCGAGCCACCGCGTACTTCGAGCAGCTTGCCTTCGTTACCGGTACCGAGCAGCAAGGTCCCATCCGGGCGCGGCAACGCGCTCCACACCGACTGTGCTTCCCCTAAGGGCAAGTTGCCGAGATTCAGACCGGCGTGCACCCGCCCCGCGCTGTCGATGGCCACGCCTTTGAGGTCACCCCCCTGAAAGTCCTTGCCGCGCTGCAATTCGAAACGCCTCGTGCCGACGGCTCCGGCGGGCTCTGCCATCCCCATGAATGCCATCTCCATGAATGACAGTGTCAGGCTGCAAAGCAGTAGGCTTCGAATCGTCTTGTTCGTCATGGCTTGGCCGTATCGGAGCGAAGAAGTGGCAAAAGGCTTTTCAGTAAGTCAGTCGCTGTGCAGGCTACCGTAGTACGGGCCTGACTTTGACGCTGACGGTATCACTTCCAACCATGAAGTCATCGAGTTGCACGACATGGTGGCGGTTGCTCTTGAATGCCTCGGGCGAAAAGCTGGCCGCTCGTTGTCGGATGCTATCGAGAGCTCCTGGGGGTAGGTTTTCGGCGACCCGCCCCTTGAAGGCGACTCCGCCTCCCGTAGCGTAGGAAACGACCACCGCCTTCGGTGGGTAAATCGGTTCCTCCAGGTTCCCGACAAACTCGGCGAGTGTTTCGGGTGTAGCTTTCTCGCGCTCCACGGCGTGCCCCGGACGAATCAAGAGCTTCAGGGTGGTGTCCGCCAGGTATTTGGGGACCGGCACGCTGATCGTCCGCGTGAAGGGCGGCCCTGCGAAGGGTATGAGCGTCAGAATGACGTTGACCGGTTGCCCCGCGTCGACTTCCGTCTCGATCGCGCGCGCTTCACGAAGCCGCACGATTTCGCGCGCGTACTCGAGCTTGATGCGCACCGCGACCGACTCCACCAGCGCCGGCTGCCAGGGATTGTTCAAGATGCCACCCACGGACGACACGAGGTGAGAGCGGACGAACTCGCGCGGATCCGGTGTCCCCCCCATCGAGACCCCAAAATCCTCGAGCAGCACCTCTCCGTGCCCCCGGATCGTCACCTTGCTTTGTGCGGTCCAGCTGACGTCCTGGCGTTCAGCGCCAGTGGCCTGCAGCGCTTCGCCGAGCGCCATGGCCAGAAACGTCGGGGTCATGAATTTTTCGTGCGCGACCTCGAAGTTCCAGTCCCGGTAAGGTGCTCCCGGCACACCGTCGATGTGGAACGACACCTTCACGACGGGGGCTTTCGCCGACTCGGATACGACGATGGACGCCTGTCGGTCGTTCACCAGCGCTCCCAGCGGCCGCACTGCCATGCCGAGCTTGAAGGACGCCGCCTCACTCGCCAGAAACCAAAATACACGGCCCACGGCCGTGGGCAGCGCGCTCACGCCACCGTTCATCATGGGGTGTCCAAAGGCCACGAGCCGGTCGCCCTCGACGCGCGTGACGGTCCCGAGCCCCGTTGCGTTCAGGTCGCCGCTGATCAGCTGGACGGCGATCGCGCCACCGTCCTCATAGTGCTCGGGCGCTCCCGGTTCGATGCCGCCTTGACCGCCGCCCTGCAGGGGCTCGAGGCCGAGCGGTTGAAGCAGATCGCGCGCCATGTTGCTGGCCATCTCGCCCATCCCTCCGAGCAGGATGGGCGTCGCCACGGGACGCAGACCGCCTACCGCATCACGCTGACTGAAAGGGCTGTGTTCCTTCAGCTGAGCGGCGTGCTCGTCGAGCTGGTAGTCGTTCGGGTCTCCGGCGTAACGCGTGGCCGGGTTGTCGAACGCATCGGCCTGCTTCGAAACCGGTTCGGCCCGATGGATTGGGATCGGCAAAGGTTCGAGGGGCCAACCGAAGATTGACTTGGGGAGTGGCCGGTCGAGGTCCTCCAGCATGCTGGCGATGGGGGTCACACCGGCGACTGGCTCTTTACCAAAGCTCCAGCCGTAGGCGTACGCACCGATCATCTTGCCATTGATATAGATCGGACTGCCGCTCATGCCTCGCACCACGTTCACGACGTCCAGCCGGGGGTGAAACGTCTTGATCAGGATCGCGTCCTGCCGGGGCCGGAAGTTCTTGATGACGTCGATGACTTCGACGCCAAACTTCTCGGGTTTCGTCCCCTCGAACACGGTCAGGCCGTGCCCCTTCATGCCGGGTCGAATCTGGTCGACGGGCATCGTGTCGGGACGGAAGGTCTTCCCTCCGGCGTTAGCCACGTCGAGCTGTAACGGCAGTGATGCCAACAGGCTGCCCGTGACGGCAGCCATAACCCATGATGTCCAGCGCACGAGTGGAGTGTAACACCGGGCCGGCGCTGCCACAGGCCATCCGCTGACGAAAGACGCTGAATCGACGCGCGTACGGCATCACCCTGCGGGAAAAGAGCGGCAAGGAACCCGGCGTGCAGGCGTGTGCTGGGTGGCCGGGAGGGGATGTAGGCTGGTGGATCGAGCTTCGACGGCAAATATTTCGCCGTTCCTGCCAGAAAAATCAATGCTTAGGGATGATGGTCGGGGTCGGTCTATTGCTGTGTTTTGCCTGCCTGTTGACCGTCCATCTGGCGATCGCGGTCGGCTTGCTGCGGCGCTTTCCGCGTTGGCGCGGCTGGGTCAGCCTGTTGCCGCCGTTCGCCCCCTTCGCGATCTACTGGGCACTTAAGGAAAACATGCATATTCGCGCTGGGCTGTGGGGAGTGAGCCTGGTGGGCTACCTGCTGCTGCTCAGCGCCGCCTACATGTGGGCGTGACGGTGATGAATTCAGCGCAACCCGCTGCGGGCTGCGTCTGATTCCCGGAGGCACCGCTGCCGAATGGTCGCGCCGCTGGCGTGTGCGGGCGTTGGCCACGCTCATGCGCCCTGTTTGAAGCGGTTTGTTGCGGGATTCGAGCCCGGCACGGAATGCGCAACGGCGGCCCATGAGCAGCGTCCCGAAGCGTTGGCATTTCAGCCAGCGGCGGCGACGTCAGGAGAAACATCATGGAAGCCAGCAAAATGAAAATCGTTTACGTCATCACCGATCGGAACAATCGCAAATTCTGGAACCGCATCGGCGTCGCTTTTGTCAATTCCGACGGTTCAGTCAACGTCAAGCTCGAGGCCATTCCCGTGACAGGGGAAATGCAAATTCGAGATTACGTGCCGCGTGAGGACACCGCCAACGGGCACGGCTCGCGTGCCACCGGCACCGACCAATTGGTGCCCTTCGCCTAACGGGTCGCGGGCTGGAGGTCAGACCATGCGAGCCAGGCAAACTCAAAATTCCGGCCGTGCCGCGGTTCGGAGCGAAGGCCTGCCGCCGGTCGCCCGCAGTGGCGCCGAGGGTCGCTCTGCGATCCTTGGCGCCATTCGCCTCCGGGTTTGGGCGCCGATTCTGATGCGCGTGGGGGCGGGCGGTCTGGCCCTGGTTGGGCTGGCGGGCATCGGTTTGGCCGCCAGTCGATCACCTGAGCTTTCGAGCTTGGCCGCACCGCACCTGGCACTCAATCTGGCGCGCATGGCCGGTCCCGCGTTGGGGTCGGAACTCACCGAGGTCGTTCCTCCCGGCGTGCTTCCGGGCCCTCCCGCTCCGGAGTCGGGGCCCGCTGCGCAGGCGACGCCAGCGGCAAGCACAGAGAACCCCTGCCCCAAAGCTGCAGAGGCCAAACCCGAAACGGGCTCAGCGTCGGGGTCCGAAGGGCGTGGCGTGACGCCCGATGGGCGCGTGATTCTGAACTTGGCGGATGCCGCTCAATTGCAACGTCTACCGGGCGTGGGAGCCAAGCGCGCGGCCGCCATCGTGCAGCTGCGCCAGCGCCTCGGACGTTTTCGCCGACCGAGCGATCTGCTCAGGCTCAAGGGGATTGGACCGCGAAGCTTGGAACGAATGCTGCCCCACTTGGTGCTCGATGCGCCCGAGACCTAGGAGCGGGTCCTAAAAACATCCGCTGCGCTTGGCGTCCCCTGACCATCGCTTTAATTGATCTTATTGGCCGCTCCTGTTTTCAGGAGCGGCTCTAACCTGGACTCGGCGGGGTGGCAGCGGCGGCTCGCCGTAGCCCATCGACGAGCGGGGCGATGCGCTCGTGGTGAAGCTTGAACAACGAGCGATTCGCGACGAGCAGGCTGGAGATGGAGCAAATCACCTCCCGCTCCTCGAGCCCATTTTCTTGAAACGTCAAACCCGTCTCGACCAGATCGACGATGAGATCGGAAAGCCCAGTGACGGGAGCCAGCTCGACCGAGCCTTGTACAAAAATGACTTCCGCTTGCACGCCGCGCGACGCAAAATACTTTTGGGCGATGCGTGGGTATTTGGTTGCCACCCGCGGCACGGCGGGCACCGCGGCCCCGGTGCGCGCAGCCACCACCATGCGACACAAGCCAATCCGAAGATCGACAGGCTGATACAGCTCGTAACTGCGTTCGAGCAGCGTGTCTCGGCCGACCACGCCCAGGTCGGCGCTGCCGTATTCGACGTAAGTGGGCACGTCGTCGGGCTTGAGCAGCAGGTACCGAATGCTGCCGTCATCACTCTCACGCACGAGGCGTCGATCCTCGCTGAGCAGGCAATCCGCCGAGATGCCTGCCTGCCGCAATAGTGGCACCAGGACCTTCAGAATGCGCCCTTTGGGCACGGCTAGGGTCAAGGGCCGCATTGACGCTCGCAGCAGTGACTACCCGACGGGGCCGGACGAGGCAAGCCAGCGCGGCGCAAGCCCTGATGATTTGTGTAAGAGTAGGCCATGCTCAGCACGCGCTCTTGGCTTGCCGGCAGCCTGTGGGTCGGCTTTCTGGCTGTTTCGAGCCTCGCGCGTGCGGAAGACGGGGGTCGAGCGGAGCCGGCCAGGCTGGGCCCGCGGGCGTTCGTCAGCCATTTTGGCGTGGAGCACCTCGTTGCTCTGCTGCAGAGTGCCGAGTCTCGCGATCGCGTCCGCGGCATCCAGCGTTTGGTCGGCCTCGGCACTGATGCCGCGCTCGACCGCGTGTCGAGCTTTGCGCTCGAACGGCGCGCCCAGCTTGGAGCGCGTGAATGGCTGACCCTGGCGCGGGCGCTGGCCGAGCGCGTGTCCCACCCGAAGAGTCAGCTCGTACTGGCCACGCTGGTCAGCCACGAGCCTGGCGACGATGCCGGTCCGGACGAGGTACAGCTCCTCGATTTGGCGCGCGCGACGGCGGCTCTCGTGTTGGCAGAGGAGGGGACCGCCGCGTCGCTGCAGGTGCTCGGGCGCGCACTGCGAACGGGGGGTCAGAGCGCCGCGTTGGCGGCTCATGCCCTCGAGGCACATCCTCCCACGCGGCTTGGCCTGCTGCTCGATGTGCCGGGGGAGCCGAGTGTGGAGTTGGCGCAGTTGTTGGGTGTGCTCGGAGACCAACGGGCGTTCCACCCGTTGAGAGCCTGGGTGCGTGGTGCGAGCGCCGAGGTTCGTGCCGCCGCGGCCATCGCGCTCACGCAGCTGGGGCACATGGAGACGGTGCCGCTCGCGCGCCAATGGCTCGGCCATGAGGCGCCTGTGCTGCGGCAGGCGGCTCTGCGTATCCTGAGCATGGCGCAAGATCCCGCGGCCGCGCCCAGCCTGGCGCGGCAGCTGTCCGCGGGCGACGTCGGGGGAGCGCTACGACGGCTAGCCTTGGAGTTTCCGAGCACCGCGCTGATCGACGTGGCGGTGACTCGGCTGGGCCAGGGCGGAACCGACGCTGCGTCGTGGTGGACCCTGCTCGGGCGTATCGGCGGTCGGCAGGCGGCTCGAGAGCTCGAAGCGGGGTTGGCCTCGCCGGAGCACGCTTTCGCGGCTGCGCACGCATTGTCGCGGCTGGCTGGGTCCGACGCGCACGACGTAGTGGCTCGTTCGCTCGAACGCCAGCTGGCGCTGCCGCTGACCATTCGAGCCGCCGCAGCTCGCTCGCGGCTCTGGGACGAGCAGTTTGCGGCGCTGCCCCGGCGCTTGGCGACGTTGCTTCAATCCGATGTCCCGAGCGAGCGCGCGGCCGCCGCGTGGGGCTTGTCACTGGCCGGGGGACGGGCGGCGCTCGCGCAGCTCGAGTCTGGCGATGCTGCCCGAATTCTGGCTGCGGCCAACAATGCTCTGGTCTTCGACGACGCGGTGCTCGAGGCAGCCGCCGCCTTGTTGTCCGCGGCAGAGCCGGGCCCGGTCCGGACGGCGCTCGCGGTCGCCCTCATCCGACCGAGCGGGCAGCGGAAGGTGGCGTCGATGTTGCTCCGAGAGCTGGTCGCAGAAGGCGGCGCGGCTCGACCGCTCGCGCTGCGAGTGTTGGCCAGCCGCGACGAGCCGGAAATAGGCCCCCTCGTGGCGCGCTACCTCAATCATCCCGATCCTGTGCTGCGAGCCCATGTCGTGCGCGGCCTCGGCGACAATGTTCTACCCAGTGCCATCGGGTTGCTTACCGGTCGCTATGAATTCGAGACCGATGCAAGCGTACGCCAAGCCATCGTGTGCGCGCTCAGCTCCAGGCGAGGGCTGTCCGCCCTCCGCACATTGTCGCTCGCGGCCCGGCTCGATCCGAGCCCCAGGGTGCGCTCGGCCGCGCGTCTGGCGGGCGCGGGGGTGCGCCTTTCCGATCCGCCGGCGGGCTCTGACGTCTTGTGGGCCGAGCTGCGCCCAGTGCCTGCGTCGGTCGCGCCCAGTGAAAGTGGTGCGCTCTTGAATGTAGCACCGGGCCTGGCCCTCCCGGTGTTCGCGGACGCTACCGGGCTATTGGTCGTGGCAGGTGTGAGCGTCAACCACCTGGGGATCCGTTTGCAATAGCCCTCGCCCAGCCGGGGCGGCGAAATACCCTTCGCTTTGATGGAATCGGCATACTAGGTTCCAAGGCAAGTGGCGACACGGAAGCTGGAAAAGGCGCGGGGAGAACAGCCCGAAGCGGACGTGCTCGAGGCCGCGCCGGACGTTACGTTCGAGAAGGCCGTCCAGCGCCTGGGAGAGATCGTGGAAAGCCTCGAACAGGGGGACCAGCCACTCGAGGAGTCGATTGCCCTGTTCGAAGAGGGCATGACGCTCGCGAAGAGCTCACAAGAAATCCTCGATCGGGCCGAGCGCAGGATTGAGGAGCTATTGGGGGTGGACGCCCAAGGCAAACCCGTGGTGAGAGAGCTGGAGCCCGATTGACCCGGGTCGGTTCGGAAGGTGCTGAAGCCGGCATGGCACGTCCAGCTCCTGCCACGACGCACACCGCCGCTGCCCTGCTCGTCGGTAACGAGCTCCTCAGCGGCAAGGTCAAGGAACGCAATTTGGCACCTTTGGCCGCGACGCTACGCGCGCTTGGGATTCGCCTCGAGCGTGCGGCGGTCGTGGCCGACGAGCGCTCGGCCATCGCCGCAGAGGTCCGCGCCATGAGTGCGCGCTACGATGTGGTTTTTACCAGCGGCGGCGTGGGGCCCACGCATGACGACGTCACCCTGGAAGGCGTGGCGGACGGGTTTGGAGTAGCGACGGAGATCCATCCTCACCTCGCGGCGCTGCTCAAGGCATTGTACGGTGAGCGCTGCACGGACGACCACCTGCTAATGGCGCGGGTTCCGGTGGGTAGCGAGCTCAGGACGAGCCCGGAGGTAAAATGGCCGACGGTCGTGATGCGCAACGTGTGGGTGATGCCCGGTGTGCCCGAGCTGTTTCGCATGAAGCTGGTGATTGTTCGCGAGCACCTGATGGGGCCAAGCCCGATCGTCAGTCGGGCGTTGTTCACCCACCTCGAGGAGACCGATTTGAAGCCGCTGCTGGATCAAGCGGTGGCCCACCATCCCGCGATCGAGATCGGCTCGTATCCCAAATGGTTTGACCCTAGCTACAAGACCAAGGTGACCTTTGATGGCGTCGTCGAAGCTCAGGTCGACGCCGCCCTGGCCGAGCTGATCGGGCTATTGCCCGTGGGGGCTTTGGCGAGTCACGGTTGAAGTAGTGCCTCGCGAACCGGTCAATTTCCCTGCCGCGAGTTACTAGCCGGTGGCGCGCCACGGCGGCCGCCGAGCAGTGACGCCGGCGCACAGCACTCCTACCGCGATTCTGGCTTTGGCACACCGCGTGCTCTCTAACCGGGCCATCATGACGGTTCACGACCTATCGCTGCCCGCCACGTCCGCCGCCCAGGTCACTGATTTGGAGTCGGAGCGCACGCCGGGGCCGTCGGTGCGGGAACGCGCCAGTCGAGCGGGTGTAGGTTCGTTGTCTGACGTGGAGTTGCTGGCCTTGTTGCTCGCTACCGGCGCCGTCGGGCAACCGGTGGGTGCGGTGGCCGCGGACCTCTTGAGCGAAGTCGGAGGGGTGGAACGGCTCGAGCGCGTGGGGCCCTACCGCTTGGCCCAGCAGCGCGGGATCGGTCCGGTCAAGGCCACGCGGTTGCTGGCCGCCATCGAGCTAGGACGGCGCGTCACCTTGCGGGCCCTCAGTGACGAGCGCCAGGTAGTGGGCTCGTTCGAAGCGGTGGCGGCCTGGGCCCAGCCGCGCCTGGCGGGTCTGGACCACGAAGAGGTCTGGCTTCTGTGTCTGGACGGGAAAAATGCCTTGCGGTCGGCCCGGCGCATCGCCCAGGGTGGGCTCCATGGCTGTGCTTTGCGCCCGGCGGACGTGCTGCGCCCGGCGCTGGAGGACGCTGCCAGTGGCATCGTGCTCGTCCACAACCACCCGAGCGGTGACCCAACCCCCAGCTTGGCTGATATTGAAATGACGCGTGCGCTGGTCGAAGCCTGCGAGGTCCTTGGGCTGTACCTGCTCGACCACGTGATTGTGGCGCGATCGGGCGCGCAATCCCTGCGTGAGCTCGAGCTGTTCACGGACTGATCACAAAACCGGCCCCCAGTTGGTGGGCCGCTCGCTCGCTGCACACGTATAGTGCATCGATTTACGGCATCGATGCCCCGTGCGAAGAACGGAGCTCCGCTCCGAGCTTTCGCACCAATAGAAAGGAAGTCCGAGTGCATGAGAGCACGGACTTAGGGCACGAGGAACAAAGGAACATGACGTGCGTGGACTCCTACTGCTGCTGACGACCTGTCTGGTACTGCTGCAAAGTATCGCCTGGGGCGCACCGACAACGGTCGGCTTCGCCCTCAACCGGTATCAGCCCGCAGAAGTTGGGAGCGACTGGTTCGAGAGTGAGTCGCTCGACCTGCGGGGACGCGTCCGCCCGGCGCTCGGTCTGGTCGCGGATTTCAGTTACCGCCCGCTCGTGATCCTGAACGCTGACGGTGACGAGGTCACACCTGTCGTCGACAACCAGTTCTTTTATCATCTTGGCGCCAGCTTGATCCTACAGCGGCGGCTGCGCTTGTCGCTGAGCTTGCCGCTTCTCTTGCATTCGCAAGGGGGCGCCGGCAGCGTGGATGTGCCCGGCCTGGGCAGCTCTACCCTCTCGAGTCGCGACGGGGCCGGGGTTGGCGACGCACGTTTCTCGGCGGATTTGAGGCTGGCGGGCGAGTACGGGGGCGCTTTTACGCTGGCGTTGGCGGGGCGGGTATTTGCCCCGCTCGGGCAAGAAGACCAGTTCGCCAGCGATGGGCAGGCGCGCGTTGGGGCGCGTCTGCTGTGGGCGGGGCAGCCGGGGTGGGTGTCCTACGCGGGGCAAGTGGGCGTCGTCGGGCACGCTGAACGCGATGATTTTGCCGCCGTCCCCTTTGGCACCGATCTGACGTTTGGTGCGGCCTTGGGGCTGCGGCTCTTGGACGGCAAGCTCACGCTGGGCCCGGAAGCATACGGGTCGACGGTCATCAGCGACTCCGGGGCGGGGTTCATGAAACGCGCCAGCACGCCCCTGGAAATGCTGTGGGGTGGCAAGCTTCACGTGGGCAAGGCCATCCGCCTGGGCGCGGCGGCGGGTTCTGGCCTGACGCAGGGCATCGGCTCACCGCGGCTGCGTGTGCTCGCGTCCGTGGAGTGGTTGCCGTCGATCGAGCCGCCCCCCGCGCCGCCCCCACCCCCACCCGCTCCGCGCGACCTGGACGGCGACGGTGTGCTCGACCGAGCCGACGCGTGCCCGCGCGAGCCCGGACCCGAGCGCCCGCGCGAGCCGGCACGCAGCGGTTGCCCCGAGCCCCTGGATGAGGATGGGGATGGCATCACCGACGCGACCGATGCGTGCCCCCGCCAAG
This sequence comes from Deltaproteobacteria bacterium, assembly GCA_031407405.1. Classification (GTDB taxonomy): domain Bacteria; phylum Myxococcota_A; class Polyangia; order Polyangiales; family Polyangiaceae; genus SZUA-265. The sequence goes on along the minus strand of JANOIG010000244.1, from coordinate 22,012 downwards.
CGGGGCCGCCGAGCACCGACCCCGCACGCCATGGCTGCGTGCCGCTGGACGTCGATGGAGATGGCATCGTCGACAGCGCCGACGCTTGCGCCGATACGCCCGGAGTTCAAAACGCCGATCCGCAACGCAACGGTTGCCCGGCGGATTCAGATGGCGATGGCATTCTCGATCTCGAGGATGCCTGCCCCGGGGCGGTGGGCGAAGCGCACGCTGACAGCCAGCGGCACGGCTGCCCCAAGGCCAGGGTGGAGGGAGGGGAGATCAAGATCAGCGAGCAAGTGAAGTTCGAGAGCTCGAGCGCTACCCTCCTACCGGAAAGTGATGGCCTGCTCGATGCCGTGACCCGAATCCTGCTGGACCACCCTGAAATCCAGCTGTTGAGCGTCGAGGGTCACACTGACAACCGTGGCCCTACAGAATTAAATTTGCAGCTCAGTCGCGCGCGGGCCGCCGCGGTCGTAGACTGGCTCGTCGCTCGTGGTGTTGCACCCGAGCGCGTCACGTCGCAAGGTTACGGGCTCGAGCGCCCGATCGACAGCAACGAAACGCCAGAGGGCCGCCAGAACAACCGGCGTGTCGAATTCCGCATCGTCCGGCGCCAATCCGCTTCGGACCTCCCGAGCAGCGAGTGAGCATGAGCATTTCTAGAAATTTCCCGGTTGCCGGTGCTCTCGCGGCCTGGGCCGCCAGCTTCGCGGTTCCGAGCCAGGCGGCGGTCATCGAGCGCATCTCGGTGGACCAACATGGAGATTTCGTGCTGGTTGGAAATACGCTCGCTCAAAACTGCGCCGTCAGTGTTCCTGATCCGACTGTAGGTGAGGTGGGTGACTGTGGTTTCAGTGTCGGTGACACAGGTGCCGATGTGTTCTGGGGCGCGGACCCCGACGGTATTGAAGCCGCCGTGGCCAACGAAGACATCACGGTCGACCAGGCCTCCAGCGTGGCCATGCTCACGCTGCCGGCGGGCGCCGTGGTCACTCACGCCCAGCTGTACTGGTCGTCACTCGCTGCAGATGGGGACCCCGGCCTGGCCACCTTCGGTCGAGATGGCACGTTTTCAGCGCGCGTGTCCGCCGCGGTCACGACCCGGCTGATCGATCCGCCGGATGAGTTCTATCAATCGAGCGCCGACGTCAGCGTGCTGGTGCAGGCGCACGGCGCGGGCGCTTACCGCCTGAGCGGCATCGACATGGTGGACCCGGTGGATACCGATAATTCAGTCCACTACGCCGGCTGGTGGATGGTCGTGTTTTACGAGCTCGCCTCAGAGCCGCTACGCAACTTGACCTTGTTTGACGGTTTCGAGCTGGTCTCCGATGGTGATTCGCAGAGCGTGACGCTATCGGGTTTCACGGTGCCTGCCGGGGGGTTCGATGCCAAGCTCGGGGTGGTCGCCTACGAAGGCGACGCCAGTCTGGACGGTGACGAGCTCAGGTTCGGTCCGGAGCTGCCGCTCGACGAGGCCGATGCTCTGGCTGATTCGGACAATTTTTTCGACGCGTCTCGTCTGGGCGCGTCGGGTGACGCGCTGAGCGTACCGGGCGATTTGCCGCAATTGACCGGCGAAGAGAATAGCATGAGCGGCCTCGACCTGGACGTGGTGGATGTCACCGAGCGCATGCTTCCCGGCCAGACTTCGGCCGGGATCCAGGCGCTGACGGATTTCGATTTGTACCTGCTCGGCGGCTTCGTGACGTCGGTGGCCACGTTCCGGCCCGACTTTACCGCTTCCGTCAAGAGTGTGCGCGACGTGAACGGCGCTCCGCTACGGCCCGGTGACGAGCTCGAGTATAGCGTGGCCGTGACCAATACCGGGACGGACGCCGCGCTGGACGTGCTCTTGCTCGACGTGTTGCCCGCCAGCGTCAGCTACGTGCCCAACTCGCTCCAGATCTTCTCGGGTCCGAACGCAGGGCTCTTGACCGATGGCGCCGACGCCGATCAGGGAGAGGTGACATCGGGCGCCAATCAAACCGTGGTGGTCCGGCTGGGTGTCGGGGCGGACGCTGAGGCGGGCGGGCGTTTGGCCGTGGGTCAGAGCAGCGTGGTGATTTATCGGGTGGCCGTGGACGCCGGTGCCTCGGGCAGCATCGAGAACCAAGCTGAGATTGCCGCCACGGGTGAGCTGGGCGACGCGGGCAGCGTGACGCCCACGGACGGCAACCTGGACGCACCCGGTGCCCCTCCCACGGTGGTCTCGGTGGATGGCTGCGCCAGCAACGCGGATTGCTCGGGGGCCACGGCGTTTTGCGATACCGCACAGAACCCTCGCAGCTGCGTCGAATGTTTGCTCGACGCACACTGCCCCGGGCTTCTGCCGAGTTGCAGCGCGGGCCGACAGTGCGTGTGCTCAGGCTCCGGCGCCGAGCTCCAGTGTGACGGCAAGGATGACAACTGCAACGCGGCCATCGACGAGGGCTTCATCGGCATCGCCTGTAGCTCAGGCGTTGGAGCGTGTGCACGAGCGGGCGTGACCGTTTGTGACTCGCTGACGACCACGCGCTGCGCCGCCACGCCCGGGACCCCCGGCGCCGAAATATGCCTGAGCGGCGCGGACGAGGACTGCGATGGCTTGGCGGATGCGGTGGACCCGGATTGCCTGGACTCCGACGGCGACGCGCTGCCCGACGCCATCGAGGCTCAGATCGGAACCGACCCTGCCGATGCCGACACCGACGACGATGGAGTGGCCGACGGCCTCGAGCCGAGCTTCGATCAGGATACCGACCTGGATGGCTTGATTAACGCCCTGGACGTGGACAGCGACAACGACGCGTTGCTCGACGGAACGGAGACGGGAGCCTCGTGCACGGGCCCGGGGACGCGCGCGGAAAGTTGCGTTCCGGACGCGGACCGAGGCGCGACCGTCACGAACCCTCTCGTATTGGATACAGATGGCGGCGGCAGCATCGATGGCTCCGAGGACCCCAACCTCGATGGTGCGCAGGGCGACGGGGAGACCGACCCCACTGCGGGTCAGGCGGCGGACGATGGATCTCTGCCCGACGCCGACAATGACGTGCTGAGCGACGCGCTGGAGCGCTTTCTCGGCTCCGATCCGCGCGATGCCGACAGCGACGATGACGGTTTGCCGGACGGGCTCGAGCCCAATCCGAGCCGCGACGGCGATGCTGACGGTTGGCTCACTTTGCTCGATCAGGATAGCGACAGCGACGGGCTCTTGGACGGCACAGAGTCCGGCCGCGGCTGTGATGACCCAGCCACGCATCAAGCCTCTGACACGCTGGCCGCGCTCTTGACCTGTCGAGCGGATGCCGACCCGAGCAGCGTCACTAGCCCACTCTTGGCCGATACCGACCAGGGCGGGGTGAGTGATGGCCAGGAAGACGCTGACGGCAATGGCCTAGTGGACCCCGGCGAGACCGATCCGCGTGAGCCGGCTGACGATGATCTGAGCACGCGTTGCGCGACGGATGACGAATGCGGCGCTGCTCTCTCGGGGCCGGACCGCGGGCGCGTGTGTTTGCGGGGCAGCTGCATTCAGGGCTGCCGCGACGCCAGCAATTGCCCGGCGGAGCTGTTCTGCAATGTCCTTTTGGGAGAGGTCGGCCGCTGTCAGAACGACACGCCGAATGCTGGCGACCCGGATGCAGGGGCCGGGGTCGAGCCAGGCGGAGGCGCCGCAGGTAGCGGAGCTGGCGGGACCGACGAGGGCGTAACCCGACCGCGCGGGCCCAATCTACCCCGAGGCGCGTCGCTGGGCGGTGGCGCCTGTACGTGTCGGCTGTGGTCCACGGGCTCGGCGTCGGGGGGCAGCGCCCCCGTAGAGTCCAGGCCGGCAGTATTTCTGCTGTCCGTCGCCTTCTCATTGGCTCTGCGCCGCCGGCGCGCGCCCGCGCTGAAGGGCAATGCGCCGTCGGCGTGAATTGTCCTCTGGGGTTGAGCGGCCCTGCTGCGCGGTGTTAGGGTCCGCGCCATGCGTTCGACCACCCCGGCGGCACTTTTTTTGATCTTGGCTCTCGGCGCGTGCAGCCCGAGCGTCAACCAGTCTTACAAGGCGAGCATCGATCAGCGCGTGGCCGCCCTCGAGGCCACCGGGCAAAAGTACGAGGCACCCGCCGCCGCAGAGCCGTTGCCGCTCGCGGTGGGGCAGTGGAGCCGTTACAAGCTGGTGGACGAGGAGGGGAAACCCGGCTTCATCAGCTACAACGTGGTGGGTGAAGAGGGGGGCGCCTACTGGATCGAGCTGCTCAATGAGAGCTACACGAGCCGGCTGGTCACGTTGATGTTGATCGATTTGGGGGATCGCCGCGACCCGAGCACGGTGGACCTGCGCCAGATGAAGCAGAAGACCGACGACGGGTCGGTGAACGAGCTGCCCGCGCCGGTGCTCGGTTTGATGAAGTCGATGTGGGGGCCGCTCGTCGACGCTCTCATCGTCGACTGGCGCGAGAAGCCGCAAGAAGCTGCCGAGGCCCCGGCGGGCACGTTTGACTCTTGCTTCAAGGTGCAGGCCACCGTCGCCTTTGCGGGCAAGAGCTGGACGACGGACACCTGGTCGCACCCCGCCGTGCCCATCAACGGCGCCGTGAAGAGCCGGGGTGTCGACAAACCGAGCTCGCTGGACCTGGTCGCGTTCGGGTTGACCGGCGCCAAGAGCGAGCTGCGCTGACCCATCAGCGAGAGGTCGATCCGAGCATGCCGCGAGATCGAGCCACCAGCTCGATCTCTCCGCGCCGTTGCTCGAGTTCCTGATTGTCCTTCACGGGTAAGAAGCGCGCGCCGGCGCCAACGCGCGGCACCAGGAGATAGCGCGCAGCGAGGTGACTCGTCACCTCGTTGATCAGGCGTTCGAATTGCAGCACGGCCTGACCCTCGACCTCCTTCGTGACGCGGAAATAGGTCCAAGGAATAGCGAGCTCGCTCAGCACCTTTGCATCGAGGTGGAAAACGTTCGTGTTGAAGACGCGCACGCTCGCCGGGTCGAAGCTCTTTGGAATTCTAAACTCTTCCAGCACACATAGGTCACCGTCGACGCGCACGGGGATACCGCCGCGGTCGCCGGGCTGTTTTTCCACCACTTCCGAGGTGACGGGGTCGCCGTGGGCGAGGTGCCAGCCGATGATGGCGGGATCGAGCGTGCCGCCCACGTTGTCCAGGTTCGTCACCATCACCACTCGCCCACCGCGCTCGACGAAGCGAGTGAGCAGCCCGCTTTTCTGCAGCGCCTCGGGCAGGTCGCCATGGCCCGGAGCGTGCTCGCTCGGCCGCCCCGCCTCGTCCAGGAACAGCTCGCCGCGAGCGGTGAGGCGCAGCGACAAGAACTGAGAGAAAAGCCCGATGCGCTCGCCATCCAGGCGCGCACCGAGCGCTTCCCGGATCGGCCTGTCGGTGTTGTGGCTGGTCATGAGCCAGAGCGGCGGTGCGAGACCGTATTCACGCTCGAGCGCGGCGATTTCGCCGAGCCTGAGCTCGAGGAACGTCTTGCCCGGGAGGGCCTCGACCAAGGCTTTGACGACTCCGCCCATGCGCGTCGCCATGCCGCCGGCGAGGACCACCAACGCGACCTGCCCGGCTCCGAGCGCCTCTCGCCCCAGCGCCTCGAGCCGGTCGTGCTCGGGACCCGGTGCGGGCAGGCTCTGGATGTCCTCGGGCCTCGGGACGCTCAGCTTGCCTTTGACGATGTTGTCGTCCGGCACGCCCGAGGCGACGCGCGCTGACAGCGCAGCAAAACGGGGTCGGTCAAAACCATGCTGCTCGAGAGTCCGCTGAATGTCGGCAGGTAACGCGGCGATCTGAGCATCGAGCTGAGTAGAGTTGGCCATGCAGCAAGCGCAGCGTACACCCGAAGCCGAGCTTCGGCGACGCGAGAACGTGCTTGGAGCCTGCTGGGGCGTCCCTGCTGCATGGGCTCGAAACCCGATGCCTGGTGTTTCGAGCGGCCGCGTGCCGAGTGTGACTCATTGCCACAACCGCGCGCGTGCGGGCACCATGGCCCCGAGGCGTCGTGTGGGGACGTGGAGCCTGAGGCCCGGCCCCCCAAAACAATATATTCACTCTTCTTCGGTCAGGTACGTGTAGCTGCCCATCGCCTTTTCGTAGTGGCGCATGAGTAGCTTCATCTGCTCGAGCGTCATCCGACCGCGGTTGAGCGCAGCCTCGGCCTGCTCCCGCACGGATTCGATCATGCTTTCAGGTTGGTGATCCACGAAGCGCAGCACATCCGTCATGCTGTCCCCCTTGATCACGTGGCTGACCCGGTAACCGTAGTCCGTCACGCGGACGTGCACCGCGTGCGTGTCCCCAAACAGATTGTGCAAGTCGCCGAGGATCTCCTGGTAGGCCCCGTTGAGGAACATGCCCATCACGTAGGGCGCGCCGGGCACGAGCGGGTGCACGTCGAGCGTCGAGCGCACGTCTTCGACGTCGATGAAATGGTCGATTTTGCCGTCGCTGTCACAGGTGAGATCCGCCAGGGTGGTGCGAATCGTGGGGCGCTCTTCCAGGCGGTGTATGGGCATGATCGGGAAGAGCTGGTTGATGGCCCAGGAGTCCGGCGCCGATTGAAAAACCGAAAAATTGCAGTAGTAAATCGAGCTCGTGGTCTTCTCGAGATCGTGCAGCTCCTCCGGTACGAATTTCAACCGCTGCAAGGTCGTCTGGATTTTTTCGCAGCAGCTCCAATAGAGCGACTCGGCGTGCGACCTCTCTCTTAGCCCGAGGTAGCCGTACCGGAACAAGCTTTGCGCTTCTTCCTTGGCCTGGCAGGCGTCGTGCCACGACTCTTGCACGTTCTTCGGCATGATGCCCTGGTACGTTTCGTACAAGAGCGAGAGCACGCTGTGCGCGTCTTTGCCGGGCGCAGTGGGCTCACCCGCCAGCGCGCGACCCTGGCCCACGACGTCGAAGAGCAGGATCGACTGGTGCGCCGCCACGGCGCGCCCGCTCTCGCTGATCAGGGTCGGCTCTTTCATTTCGGCCTTCTTGCAGGCCGCTTGGATGGTGGCCACGACGTCGGCCGCGTACTCGCTCAGCGTGTAGTTGCACGAGGCGTGAAAGTCCGTTTTGGACCCGTCGTAATCGATGGCGAGGCCGCCGCCGATGTCCAGGTACTGCATGTTGCAGCCCATGCGCGCCATCTCCACGTAGATGTTGGAGGCCTCCTGCATGGCGTTCTTGATGGGGCTGATGCTCGAGATCTGACTGCCGATGTGGAAGTGCAGCAGCTGCAGCTCATCCAGCCGTTTGGCGTCCGCCAGGCGATCGATGAGCTGGACGATCTCGGGAGTGCTGAGCCCGAACTTGGCGCGTTCACCCGCGGAATCTGCCCAGCGCCCCATGCCTTTGGTGGCCAGCTTGGCGCGCACGCCGAGGTTTGGCTTGATGCCCAGGCGCTCGGAGGCCTTGAGCACGATGTCCAGCTCCTCGAGCCGCTCGAGCACGATCAGAACGGTGCTGGAAAAGCGCTGTGCGATCAGCGCCGTCTCGATGTAGGTAGCGTCTTTGTAGCCGTTGCAAACGATCAGGCCGCTCGCGTCCTTCATTTGCGCGAGCGCGATCAAGAGCTCTGGTTTCGACCCCACCTCTAGCCCGAAATTCCAGGGCCGTCCGGCTTCGACGATCTCTTCCACCACGTGGCGCTGCTGGTTCACCTTGATCGGGAAGACCCCTCGATAGCTGCCCTGGTACTCGTACTCCTTCATTGCGTGGTGGAACGCCTCGTGAATGCGACGAATACGGTTTGCCAGGATGTCCGAGAAGCGGACCAAGAGCGGCAGCTCGATGCCGCGGGCCCGCATGTCGAGCACGAGCTCATACAGATTGATGGCATTGGCCGACGAGGGATCCGGCGTGACCTCGACGTGCCCCTTCTCGTTCACGGAGAAATACGGATGGCCCCAGTCGCGCACCTGGTACAGCGTCTCGCTGTCCTGGACGCTCCAGACCCGCGTGTCGCTGGCATTCCGCAGAGACGCCGGGCGAGCACCCGTGGGTTCCGAGCTGCGCTTGCCGTTCGCTTTGGGGACAGTGGGGGATGTGTTTGCCATGTCTTGGGATCTCTGGGGGGGTCGTTGACTAGCCTAAATAAGGATTCGCAGCGCATTTGCAAGCGCTGCCCGGGGGCGCCCGCCGTGATCAGGGTAGCTGCGGCGGCGTGAACGGCAAAAGGAAGATGCCGCACCCCGCTCTGGAAGAGGACCTCAGCCGGGCCAGAAATTATGCGGCAAGGCGCCCCGCTTGTACAGCGAAAGCAAGTCCATTCCGACGGCGACCGTGATGTGGAGCAAGAAGCCGGCGTAGATGCTGCGGGTGCGCATCGCGAGCGAGCCCAGCACCACACCCGCGACGATGGCGCCGTGCGCTTCGAGGTAAGGTTTGCCGTAGTGGATCATGCAGTAGGGCACAGCCATCACGAAAATCGCCGCCGAGCCCAGCGTGTGGCGTAGCGCCCCAACCATCCAGCCGCGGAAGAATAGTTCGAGCGAGAAGAACTGCACCCAGTACATCGCCTCCCAGACCAATAGATCGAACACGCTGCGCGAGCTCTGTTTGTAAAACGGGTAGTAGGAGCCGAAATCGGGCTGCTGGGCCACGATCAGCATCACCGGCAGGACGATCGCGAGGCAGGCGCCGTAGATCCACAGGTGTTGGAGAAAACCGCGGCCGCGCAGCCCCATGTCGAGCAGCGAGTCTTTCGGGAACAGTAGCTTCCAGGCGACGAGCGGTAGGACGACATAGCCGACCGAGCGCGAGAAGCACCACCACGCGTAGGCGTACAGCTCGTCGTACTGGTCGAGCTTTAGCCACTGCCACGAGTCCTGGTACAGCTCGGTCAGCTCGGGTCGGAGCGTGTGTTGGAAGAACTGCCGGCCTCCGTAGTACTCCTGCATCGTCAGCACGACCGAGGTGATGAGGAGGCAGGCTGCCGGACGGTAGTCGAGCCGCCCTGGGTTCTGGGCCCGATGCAGCCGCGCCTCTTCGTCGAGCTCGCGCCAGGTGCCGCGGAAGAACCAGACCAGGGGCGCCGCGATCGCGAGTAAGATCGGGATCGGGAAAAGTGCCTTGAGCGGGGGATAGGCGAGGAGAGTCTGCGACCACGACACCGGCTCGAGCTCCAGCGTGGGCAACGCGAGCGGCTCTCCCAGGGGCGCGCTCAGCCAGCTCAAAAAGCCCGTCAACGGCAACCTGTGCGGGCGCATCGATCGGAGAAAGCCGGGTCTGATGACGCCGCGAACGGAAAGCACGTGCTCATCGCAGCACGCGCCTAACATGGTAGCCTCTGCCCCGTCACGCCCGACGACGGACCCGGGCAGCGGCCACGCGCCCGGGCGGGTTGAACTCCTGGCTTGCGTGGCGGGGCCGTCCGTTGCTAGCTTCCCGCCCCCCTTGCGCACCCTCGCGCCCAAAGAACGATCATGAAAACCTCTCCACTCCAGCAGGTCAAAGGCAATTTCGGCGAAAAAGCCAAGCTCGTCAGCTCCGTTCAGGCGCTTGCGACCGAGGCGCTGTGGCTGGATCGGGTCAATCCCGGCAGGGGGCTCGCCAAGGTCAGCAACTCCAAGTTGCTCAAGCTGCACGCCGCGCTCAGCCGCGCCAAGGATCAGTTTGGCAGCCGCGAAAAGTTGGTCGCCGCAATCCTGACCCTGTGCAAACGTGGCAAGGACGAGGGCTACAAGGCCCGCCTGATCGCTTACCCGGTGCCGCGCTTGCTCGACCTGCACGACTCGCTCAGCAAAAAGTCCGGTAAGCCTGCGGTCGTGCGGGCGGCCAAGCCGGCTGAGAAGCGCATCGCTCGCACCAAGAAAGCCAAGCTCAAGGCGGCTTGAGCTGGGGTCGTTTCAGGGGCGCTGTTTTCTGCGCTACGGGCTCCTGCGCTACGGGCTCCTGCGTCATAGCTGGTGCTCTGCAATCCAGCGGTTCGTGAACGCGGCAGCTTTGACGTAGCTCTTTTCGATGTCGTCGAGCAACCGCTCCTCGATCAGCCCTGCGAGCCCAAACACTCGGGCTTCTACTCGAGCCAGGTAGGTCCTGCGGCACGAGCGCTCGGTCAACGGCGTGGTGAACAGCTCACCCTGGATGCTGAGCTTGCTGGCCAGTGAACGGGGCGTGACCTCGAGCCGATAGCGCCGGGCCGCCTGGTCCACCACCCCGCGCTCTTCGTAGCCCAGGCCGTGGCTCAGCAGGCGCTTGAGCGCGCCGGGGACGTCACCCAGGCGGGGGACGGCTTCGATCACCCGGTGGACCTCCGAGCCACGTTCCTCGGAGCTCACCACGCGCCAGCTGTCGAAGTGCAGCTCGTCGATGAAGAGCTTCCGGTTGTATTCGTCGTCGAGAAAGATCTGATTCCAGAAAACCTCGGCGCTGCACGAATACGTGTGCTCGATGCGTCGCTCTTTCATGGTGCTGGCCGAACCTGCCCCAGGACCCTGCCATAATTCGCCATTCTGAGCCACGACTTCGCCAACGAGCCACGAAACGGGTCCCCGAATGGCCGGCGCTGATTTAGGATGCCTCGAATGTCCTCGCTTGCCTCGGGTCCCGCTCCCGTAGCCGTTCGCCGGCCGCTGCCCCGGGCACAGGAACCCCGCCCGATCAGCTGGATGGAGCAGGTGCGCATCATCTTCATGAAGGACCTGAGGATCGAGCTCCGGACTGGCGAGGTGGTGACCACCAGCGCTTTCTTCGGCGTCATCATCGTCATCATGTCATCGCTGTCGTTTTATGATGGGGCGGCCACGGCGGGGCAAGTGGCCGCGGGAGCCATCTGGTTACCCACGGCGTTCGCATCGGTCTTGTCGCTCAGCCGCACTTGGCAGCGCGAGCGCCAGGACGGCGCGTTTGATGCGCTGCTCGTTTCGCCGCTGTCGCACAGTGCCATCTTCATGGGCAAGGCGCTCGGCATGTTCGTTTTTCTCTTGGCGATCGAAGCCGTCGTCGTGCCCGCCGCGATGGTGCTGTTCAACATCGAGGTCGTGAAATTCGGTCCGGGGATCCTCGCGGTCTTGATGGTGGCCACGCCCGGCATTGCGGCGGCCGGTGCACTTTTCGGTGTCATGACCGTTCGCACCCGAGCACGCGATCTCGTGCTCGCGGTCGTGTTGTTTCCGCTGTTGTCTCCCACCTTGCTGGCCGCGGTGACCGCCACGCGCGACCTCTTGGATCCGATCCAACCGGTGCCGCTCGTGGCTTTGGCGGGCTTCTTCCAGGTGATGCTCATCTTCGACGTGGCGTTTTTCGTGGGTGGCCTGACCCTATTTGGCTCACTCGCCGACGGTGGCTGACGGACGGAGCGAAACCCGTGGCACGCATTCCCATGGCCCTGTTTGGCGGTAGCTTCAACCCGCCCCACGTCGGCCATGTGCTCGCGGTCGCCTACGTGCTCAGTACTGAGCGGGTCGAGCGCGTGGTGGTGGTGCCGGTGTTCGAGCACGCCTTGGGCAAGCACCTCGCCCCTTTCGAGCATCGGGTCGAGATGGCTGTGCGGGCTTTTGGCTGGCTGCCACGGGTCGAGGTGTGCAGCATCGAGGCCCGCCTCGGCGCGCCGAGCCGCACGCTGGGTACCATCCAGGCGCTCCAGGCGGAGCACCCGGACTGGGACCTACGCCTGATGGTCGGGTCGGACATTTTGGGCGAGATTCATCAGTGGCAGGCCTTCGAGGAGATTGAGCGGCGAGCGCCGCCCTTGGTGTTACCGCGCGCCGGTGCAGCAACTCCTTCCGACACGCCCCAATTGCTGCCCGAGGTGTCGTCCACGGAGGTGCGCGCCCTCCTCGCCGCCCAAGCCAAGGGCGCAAAGCCAACCAGCGCCAGCGAAGTCGAAGCCCTAGTGCCCCGCGCAGTCCTCGCCTACATACGCGATCACGGCTTGTACCAAGAGCCGTAGCAGCTGGTCAGCGTGAAAACGCAAGCGGGGTTGGGGCCCCGCGCGCAGCGCCCGCAGTATTGCGGGCGTTGTCGGGAGGGGGGTCCCGGTCCCTACGACCGGGGGGAGGGTTTGCGCCAAACCCTCCCAACCACTGGGGGATCGAAACGACCGAATGCCTTCGGACCCAGCTGATCAGCAGCCTCAGCCAAACTCGTTCAGCAGGACCATCCCCCAGAAAATCAATGCCGACACAGCATCCTCGGCCCCTTGTCTACCGGACGGAAATACAACAACCGCCCCATCAACCGAGAATACGGCTCGGCCAGCTCTGTATCGTTGCAGACCCCGCCCACGCACTCGAACGTGTGCTCTTCGCCCTGTCGTAAGTAGGTCACGCGAAGATCCTCTGCACCGCTGACCATGCGCCTGAACTCGAAATAGGGGAGCAGGAGCTGTTTGCGCTGAAAATCGGCCAACTCGGCGTCGCTTGCAGCGAGGATCTCGACCAAGTCTTCTTGATAGTTGCCGAGCTCGAGCAGCCTGGGCATGAACAAGTGATTGGACTTGTCGCCTTCCGTACGCAGGTTGCTGAACATCGAAAAGGAAAGCTGAGTGCGCAGGCCGACGTAAGGATTGAGGCCATTGGCCAGCACGATGCAGGGCAGCACCCAAAGCAATACAGGCGTGCGCGGTCGGGCTTGCCTCGGGGTAACGGACGCATGGGTGCTGGTCGATGTCGGCAAACCGGTCAGGGTGACCACGTAGCCCGCGCTCACCACGGCGGCCCAGACCAGGAAGAACACGAAGCCCGCGTGAAATGCCCAGCGGTCGTCACGAGTGGCGCCGTAGCCCAAGATCGCGATGCATGCGGCGAGCCCAGCGAGGCGCACGTAGAGCAGAGCGGGCCGACCGAGGAGGTGACTGAGGCGCAGCAGGCGCTGCGAGGCCAAATCGACGAAGCCTCGAGGCAACACCAGCACAAACAACGCGTATAAAAGGCCAGTGAAGCTATAGATGCCGGGCGTTGGATCAAAGCCGAGCATCAGGTGAAAGGATAGCGCCGCGACCAACCCGAGCCGCCAGGTGCGCGCCAACAAGAGCAGCACCGGCAGCGCCGCCTCTGCCAACAGCGTGCTCCAGATCGCCACATGCTCAGCCCAGGGCGCGCGCGGCAAGAACGGTAGCGCCTCTGCGACGCGCCGGTACATGTACGAAGCGCAGCTGGTTTCGGGGTCGACGAAGTCGTAGTTCAGCTTGTGCAAGACCGACAGCCAGTACACGAGCAACAGCCCCACCTTGAGCGGCACGAGCGAGCCATCCAGCGGATGACGCCCGCCCGGCTCGGGCGCGAAGAGCTTGCCCCAGGCCACACCGGCGCGGCGCCTGCCGAGGCAGTGCTGGCCAAAGCCAACCAACCAGGCAAAGCACACGAACCCCTCGAATAACAGGTGGTTAGCCGTTTCCGGCAGACACTGGAACGCGTACAGCGCGTCGCAGAGCACCGTCGCCATGAAGAGCGGCACCGAGCGCGGCTGGAGAATCAGCGCCACGGCCAACGCACAGAGCGCCCAGCCCAGTGGGCTATGCTGCCACCGGTCGAAGGTGGCCTGATGCATCAGCAGTGCCCAGCCCCACAGCCCGGCGAATAGCGTCCAGCGATCGTAGGGTGCCGATGCTGCCGATGACTCGGCCGCGACGGCTGGCGATTCTTCCCGGGATGAGGCCAATCCCGATAACGTTACTGCTGCGCTTGCGCCGCGTCCACTTTGGCCTTGGCTGGGCGCGTTATGCCCGGTATTTCTTCAATAATGTCGCATGCGAGCAGCCCGCGCGGCGCAGCCGGTGCGCGCCCGTGACCTCATTGCCCGCCAAAGTGGGTCAGAAATCGTCCACGCGTGGGCTTTGGGGCAGGAGTCGGTGGTGGTGAGGTGCGAGAATCGCCTGCACGGTAGAGCGATTGCGCACGGTTGCGCCAAAGGGCAACCACGGAACTACCCTGGCTGCTGGTTTATCGGTGATCGATCCAAGGCGCGGGCGCATTTAGGTCGAGTCTTGGCGTGTGTCGCCGAGCTCGAGCTTGGCGATGTCGCACTAGTCCTCGCCCATCCGCAGGCGCTCGGGGCGCGCTCGTCATGTAAAGGCAATCGTCCGGGCGTCGTCCAGGGCGCACGAACAGGTATGCATCACGCCATGCAATCGTACCGGTGGCTAGCGCGCTTGGCCCTTGCGACCACGTCGTGCCTTCCGTTGCAAGACCTGTCGAGCTACGATGGCGCTTCGCTCGGGGCCGGCGGCAATGCGCCCGGGGGAAGCCTCGGCGGCGGCGGTGGGGACACGAATGGCGCTGGTGCGGGGCTGGCAGGGTCCGTCGGCAGCGCGGGAGCGACGGGTGAAGGCCCCGACGGAGAGACGCCTCTGGTGCCCGGTAATGCCGGTGGAGGGCCGAACGATCCTCCATGTGTCGGCTCCGTGTGCAGCGCGGATGGGGGCCTGAGCTTCGACGCGAGCGCCCCACTGCCACCGGAGCCAGCGGTCGATGCCAGCCCTCCGCTCCTCGGGTGCGCCCTCGACGAGCAGCGAGGGCCGAACGGAAACTGTTACGTGCTAGCGGCCACCCTGCTCGCGTGGCCCGATGCCCGCGCGGGATGCCAGGCGCGGGGCAGCGGTTGGGATTTGGCCACCGTTCGCAGCGCCGACGACAGCGCGTTCCTACTGACTCTGCTCACAGGCGAGGCCTGGCTTGGGGGGTCCGATAGCACCACGGAAGGTACCTGGGCGTGGGTCACCGATGGGGCGGAGTTCTGGTTGGGAGATGGCGCGACCGGCAACGCGCTGAACGGCGCCTTCGTCAATTGGTTTACCGACGAGCCCAATGGGGAAGACTCGTCGGATTGCTTGCGGGCCTTGGCCACCGCGACTTGGGCGGATCTCGAGTGTACCGAGCTCAGGTCCTCCGTCTGCGAAGGTCCGAGCGAGTCGTCCCTCGTGCCTTGATCTCATGCCGCGCTAGCGGCGTTGGGCGGCCAGGGCGGCGTCTATGCGCTCGGTGATGGCGGGGACTTCGTCCAAATGGTTGGGCCAGTGCGGCGAGAAACGCAGCACGCCATCGGGCAATGCGCAGGCAATGCCGCTGTCGCTCAGCGCCTGTTGCAGAGCAATCGGCTCGATGCCGTGGGGCACCTCTAGGGAGAGTGAGCCCGAGCGTTGGCCCGGTGTCGTACCGCGGAGGCTCGTGAAGCCGCGTGCGATGAGCTCGGGCTCCAGCCGATCATGATAGCGCTGGACATGCTCGAAGACGCGCGTGACGGTCAGCTCGAGCAGCGGCTCGAGGGCGGCTTCGAGCGCGGCAAATCCGAGCACGTTTTGTGCGCCGCCCTCGAAGACGCGGGCGCTCTGTTTGAGCGGGCGATCGTAGCGGAGGTGCCCGGCGCCGAGGCGCAAGAAATCGTCGGCCTGATCGTGGCTGAGCCAGCCCGCGACGCGCGGTATGAGCGCCCGCACGCATTCGGGCCGCACGTATGACAGCCCCGCCCCTTCGATCCCCATCAGCCACTTGTGGCTGCCCGCGCTCAAGTAATCCACGTGACAGCGCCGTACGTCGAGAGGCACGACTCCCAGCGCCTGGATGGCATCGACGAACAGCTCGGCGCCATATTTCTGGCACAGCCGGCCCATCTCTTCGAGCGGCATGTGTAGCCCCGACTGAAACTGTACGGCGCTGACCGCGACGAGCCGCACCCCTTTTTTCAAGGTGGCCTCCAGCCCGGCCAGCCCGGCGTCCGTCTGAAAATCTCTGGCGCGTAACCACACGAGCTCGAGCCCAAACGACCGCGCCGCACACTGCCAGGGTGTGACATTGGTAGGAAATTCGCCTTCAAAGAGCAGCACCCGCTGCCCCGCTTGCCAGGGCAAGCTCAGCGCAATGTCCGAGATGCCGCGGGTCGTGCTGGGCATGAGGGCAATGTCGAGCGCGGTCGCCCCGATCAGGCTGGCGCAACGTTCACGCAGCCGCTCCCGCTGGGCACGCCAGGCAAAGAAAGCGCCCATGCCCTCGCGGGCATAGTCGGCGAGCGCGCGCTTGACTGCCTCCTCGACCCGTTGCGAGACGGGTGAGATGGCCGCGTGGTTGCAGTAGGCGACCGCCTTCAAGGTCGGGAACAGGGAGCGATCACCGAGAGTCGTTGCTTGTGCGCTCGCCACAGGTGACAGGAGCTTAGCTTGCCCAAATATGAATGGCGATGGCAGCGCAGCTGCTGGCCAGCAAGAGCGGCAGGTCCCGCGGCCCCAGGCCTTGGCCGGCTTTGGGGGTGGCCAGGTCTGCGCCCCGTAGCCGCATGGCGAGCTCCACGCGTTCAGCTCGCTCGGCGGTGCTGGTCAGCAAGCTGGCGAGCACCTCGGCGCTCATGGCCCCACCCTTGGCGCCGCGCAGCTTGCGCGCCAGAAGAATGCGCTGCCCCTGCGCTTGCACCGCGCCGGCTTGCCGAAGCATGGTGCCGAGCATACGGGCCAGGGGTCGAGGCAGCCCGAGGCTGCTCAAGGCCGAGGGCAAGTCGATAATCGACAAAGTGGCGGCAAAGCTCAGCGCCGTGATGAGCGCCAGCATGGCTCTGAAACCGAGCTCGAAGGCATGACGGGCGTGTCCGGCGAGCAACACGGGTAGCACCAGGGCGGCCAGCACGGGGACGGCCACGAGGCTGCGCTTCAAGAGCTCGAGCGGTGCGGCTCGCGTGATGAGAAGGACAACCAAGGTCGCACATGCAGAAGCCACGAGAGCGTCGCGGGAGCGCAACGGCGCGGTCGAAATCCCTGTCACGAGCACCGTGCAGCCGAGCACACGGGCGGCCGGGCTCGTCGCTCCAAGCGCGCGTGGAGCTGCGTCTGCCCCGCTCAAGGAGCGTCTTGCAGTCGTTGCACCACGACTTCCAGCGCGTCGGGCGAGCCGCTCGCGAATGGCACCCAGGCGAGCAAGAGGCCGAGCCCGAGGGCGGTCCAACGCAAACCGGGCCGCGGCACGGGCGCTTCGATGGCGTCGTCCAGAGTGGGGAGCCGAGCCTGGTCGGGATCCAGCAGGCCCGGCGCGCGCCGCGCCAGGTGGCCCAGCGCGATGAGGGTGAGCACACCCTCGACGAGCCCGGCCACACCTTGCACCCCTACGAGCCAGAGACACGTGACCCGCCACGGAGCCCCCGCCCCGTAGGCGAGCATCCACGCCAGGCTGAGCGCACCGAGGACGCTTCCCAGCACGGTTCCGACCACGGCGGTGGCCCCCGCCTTTGGCCCCAAACAGCGACGGGCCAAGTGCATGGCGATGGCTGGCAGCACCGCGATGTTGATGACGTTGGCGCCGAGCATGCTGATCCCCCCGTCACCCAGCAGCAGCGCCTGAATCATCAACACGCAGGCCAGCGCCAGGATGGACAGCGCGGGACCGAGCACCAGCGTGAGCAGCCCCGAGCCGATCACGTGTGCGCTTACCCCTGGGCCAACCGGTACGTTGATGGCCTGGGCGGCGAGCACGAAGGCGCCTAGCGTACCGGCCCAAGCCAATGAGCGCTGAGGGCGCCGTTGGACCCGCTGCAACGCCAGGCCGACGCAGCCCGCGCCAGAAGCATTCAACGCCAGCAATAGTGCGGGGTCGGCGACGATGCCATCCATCAAGTGCACCGCGCGAAGCTAGTGCTGCCCGGCGGACCGCGCTAGCTCAATTGTCCGCTGCGCGACCGCCATGTGCCCGGCGCACGAGCCGACATTTTTCCGGTTTCGGCGCGAAAAAACGCGCTAGACGTTGGCCGATGTCAGTGGTCGCTTGCTCGCCTGCCGAGCCGGTCCGGCGCCTCTCCCCGTACGCCGATGCGCCTCGCCTTCCACCGGGAGAGGCGCTCAGGCCCACACAAATTCTAGGCTCTGATGCCAGCGTCGCGGCCCCTGCAGCCCCTGCGGGGCTGGAGCTCGAGATTGGGCCTGGGCGCGGGGGTTTCATCTTGGAACGTGTGGCTCAACACCCCGAGGTGCGAATCATCGGGCTCGAAATACGTCTCAAATGGGCCAGCCTGGTCGATGAGCGGGTGCGCGACTGCGGTTTTGGCGAACGGGCCCGCGTCTTTGCCGAAGATATCCGGTTTGCGCTGCCTCGCTTGGCCGCGGGTAGCCTCTCCAAGGTGTTCGTCAACTTCCCGGACCCCTGGTGGAAGAAGCGTCACGCCAAGCGTCGCTTGGCCAGCGGCATGGTGGTGGAGCAGATGGCCCGGCTGTTGGCGCCGGCAGGAGAGCTGTTCATCCAAACCGATGTATGGGGTACCGCGCGTGCCTATCGGGAGGCCATCGAAGCGCATCCGGAGTTTCTGCCGCACGGTGACGCCGCGGACTCGCCGCTCTTGGCGGAGAACCCCTACGCAGCGCGCAGCCCACGCGAGCGGCGAGTGATGGCGGATGGCATGCCGGTGATCCGCCTGCGGTATCGTCGCCGGAGCCCGGACGGCGTAGCGTGAGGGCTCCGCGGGCGGCGACCGTGCTGGGACCCTTACTGCTGGCGTGCTCGAGCCAGCACGCCGCTCTCACGCGCGGCCAGAGCTACTATGACGACAATCAGTACGAACCGGCTCTAGCAGTATGGCGTGAGCTCGGTCGACATGAAGCCGAGCTGTCAGCGCCCGAGTATGCCCGTTATGCCTACTTGCGCGGGATGACCGATTACCGTCTCGGCTTTCGCGACGACGCGCGCCACTGGCTCGCGATGGCGAAAGCCACCGAGAGGCGTCACCCGGGAGGCCTGGAGCCCGAATGGCTGACGCGTCTCGATGCAGCCCTCGGTGACCTCGACCGAGAGATCTTCGGGATCCGAGCCGACGGCAAGGATCCCGTGCAGTCCATCGAAGCTCCAGCCGCCGAGGGCCCGGCGCCCCCTCCGCCCTCTGACCCGCAGCCTTGAATCCGCCCCCGGTGGCGAGCCCGGTGTTGGCCCGCGCCCTTCGCCGTCGGCCGTCGGGCTCTCTGTCAGCCGCCCAGCACGCGCTTGAGGGCGGCAATGCGGTCTTTGGCGTTGAGCTTTTTCTTCTTTAACTCTCGAGCGGTCTGCTGTTCCCCAGGCGTCAGATAGGCGCGCCGCATGAGCGCTTCCACCTGGGCGTCGAGCCCACGGTGCTGGTGTTCCAAATCCTGGATCCTCAGAGCCTGTCGATCTGTCATGTTCACTCTTACCTTTCCCTACGAAAGAGCCTGCTTGCGCAAGTGCCTTTCCGGTGTTTCCTGGGCAGTGTTCGGACGATTCGCTCTCGGGCTGCGTGCGGCGCTCAGGGGCTGCTGACTCGGGCCGCCCCCACCCGCGACCGAAACCATGCCCGACTTCTTTTTTAAAGAATGGGTTGCTCGAGTCAACGCTCGTGCGCTGAGTTATTTGTGAAGCAGGCTGTCTGGACCTGTGCCGTAGGCTAGATGAAGAGCCAATGCTGCTGTCCTTTCACCGCCGATATTGCTCCCCTCGAGCAAGATGCAACGGCCGATCCAGCGTGCCTGCGCGCGCCGTGTACGGATTAACGCTGGCCCTGTTGGGCTGCAGCGTTTCGTCCCCCGGCGCCACGCCACGCAGTCCCAAATCGATGCGCCCCGAGCCGCTCCGATCGCAAAACGCGACGGAGCGCGTGGCCACGACCATCGTCACGCCGACCGACGTCACCTCGGTCGAGGAGCTATTCAGCTCGGGGCAGACCTTTCTGCGGCAAGGGCAGCCGGCAGCGGCAGCTCAGGCTTTCGATCGAATCGTTCAGCATGATCCGTCGGGGCCGTGGACCGAGCGAGCGCTGTTTCAAGGCGCGCTGGCCCATGAGGCCAAGGGTGATCTGGAAGCAGCAGCCCAGCGCTTCGAGCAAATTGGGCGGCGTTTTCCCGAGAGCGAACGCAGCTCCCAGGCGCTCGTGCGTTACATGCGAGTGCGGCTTCACCTCGAACAATGGGAACTGGCTGGCCAGGCCGGCGCCACCTTTCTCGAACGTCATTCGAATGCTGCTCCGCGCGGGCTCATTCTGGCCCACGCCTCTCGGGCTCTCGGGTTGCTCGCAGCCGAGCGGGTGTCCGAGGGTGAATATTTCATCGCCAAAGGCATGGAAATCGTCGACCAGCTCGAGCTGGACCGCGCGGGCAGCATTCCGCGCGATTTGGCGCAGCTTTATTTCGCCCTGGGTGAAGCCCGGCGCCGCCGTGCAGAGGCGGTACGGCTGAGCTCCGACGTGGTCGAATTTGCCGCGCGGCTCGAGCAGCGGTGTCAGCTGCTCTTGGCCGCTCAGAGCGCATATTCCGACACGATGCGTGCCTACGACGCGCACTGGTCGACCATCGCCGGCTATCGCGTCGGCGAGCTCTACGAGCGGCTGCACGGGGAGCTGATGGCCATCCCGCTGCCACGTGATGGAACTGAACGCGAACGCCAGTTGTTCGAAGGGGCGATGCGGCTGCGTTACTCGGTGCTGCTCGACAAGGCGTCGAGCATGCTGGATCACACCCTGGCCATGGCAGAGCGCACCGGTGAGGACTCCGCATGGGTGCAGCGCACCGAGCACTCTCGGCGGGCTCTGCAGCGCGCCATGGTGGACGAGCGGCAAGCCCTCGACCGACTGCCGTTCACTCGGGCGGATCTTCAGAAGGCCATGGACGACCTTGCGGTTCGCGCGGCGGCAAAAAAGCCGTCCAGTCTGCCGTGAGGAACCTGCCCGCTCCGAGCTTCGCGGCCTGAGGCCGGTCGAAAGGTCGTTGTTTTCCCCTTGGCCAAGGTGCTGAACAAATGCTACCCACCCAGGTGAAAATCCGAGCCCAAGACACCCCGGCAAGCTGGTTTCGAGTAATCAAGGCTGAGCGAGGCGCGGGTGGTTTATACGTGCATCCCCCTGGAATATAGGCGGAATGTGGGCGCACTCTTGTCGGTACGAATTGTGCTTGACAGTGCTAGGTCCCACAGCTACCAGTGCCCGTCTCTCGGGACTTGTGCATTCGCGTTCCCTCAATTTGGCATGGGCTTACAGGCTTTTTGCTGCATTGGGTTCAAGTCTGCAACGGCCCGGCGTCAGAAACCTATCGAGGCTAGGTGTCCAGGTATCGGTAGCTAGCATCTCTAGCTAGAGGTACCCAGCATCGAGCCCAGGTCAGGGATTGGGCACCGGACGAGATCTCGACCTGCGAGGCTTGAATGTGGAGTGTGTTCGGCGGTTGGGTTTGGTTGGTTCCGGAGTAGCGACTCGAGAGCGTCTGCTCGCTCTGTCTTTGAGGACTCTGTTTTTGAGGACTTTGTCTTTGAGGAGCCTATTGTCAGGCGTTGATACTGATACGTAGGAGTATTGGAGTATCGAGGAGTGTCGTCCAGTGGCGCCACTCGAGAGTACAGTTTTCACCATGGCTGCCCATCAGCCGGCGCGAGTCTCGCTGGAGTAGCTCAATTGGTAGAGCACCTGTTTTGTAAGCAGGCGGTTAGGGGTTCGAGTCCCCTCCCCAGCTCGAATCCAGTGCAAGAAACGCGAGTTACGGAATCTCTGACGACCAGCGCGGGGTTAAAGACAGTCTTTGGAGGGTTTCCCGAGTGGCCAATGGGAGCAGGCTGTAAACCTGCCGGCTTTTGCCTTCGTTGGTTCGAATCCAACACCCTCCACCAGTAGACGGGCCAAACGGACGAAGAACGACGAATGCCAAGCACGATTTCCGCGGGAGTAGCTCAGTTGGTAGAGCGTCAGCTTTCCAAGCTGAACGTCGCGAGTTCGAGTCTCGTCTCCCGCTCTGTGTTTATTTCTGGTTCCTGGGCTCCCCAACCCAGGAAGTTTATTTCTGGTTCCTGGGCTCCCCAACCCAGGAACGGAGTGCTGGACCAGGTTGATCCGGCGCCCCGAACTTTGCGTCATCCCGCCCACCTAGCTCAGTTGGTAGAGCACGTCCTTGGTAAGGACGAGGTCACCAGTTCAATCCTGGTGGTGGGCTCGAAGAGGATCAGCAGCATGGCCGCTGGGCTGGACGTTTGCCCCGGAGGCATTTCCCCCTACGGAAGCCACAACTGAAAAAGGTACGAGAGAACAACCATGGCCAAAGAGAAGTTCGTACGCAAGAAGCCCCACGTCAACGTCGGAACGATCGGTCACATCGACCACGGCAAGACCACGCTGACTGCGGCCCTGTTGAAGGTTCAGGAGAAGGCTGGGCTGGCGCAAGGCA
>JANOIG010000178.1:0-10820 GCA_031407405.1 Deltaproteobacteria bacterium | reverse complement strand
TTGGCGTTGTTGACGTGGCCGAAAATATCCATGTCGCCCCAACGGACTTGCAATTGGATGGTGTTCGTCCGTGGAGCTAGACGAGATCGCCGATGCCGCTGGCATCGAGCTCGGCAAGCGCTACTCCTTGCACCTCTTCTTCGCCGAGCGCCAAACTTTCGGCTCGAACTTCTTCGTCGAAACATCCATCGTCAATCGTAGCCGCTGCCCCGCCGAGCTCCAGGACATGAGGTACTAGGTGCAACCATGACGGATCGGCGTGAGTGTCAACTGTTCGTATACGACACCTTGCGTGAGGGGGAAGCTCAACACGGGTTGCTCGCCGGTGCCCGCCTGCTCGGGACAGCGTGCACTCTACCCATATTCTACCTGGTCGATGTGGGCCCGTACGCGGCGCTCGTGCGGGGCGGCAGAACTGCGGTGACCGGCGAGCTTTACGTGATGGATTTGGAGACACGCGGCACCATAGACGTGGAGCGCCAGGTGCCCATCTTGTTCACGCGTGAGAAGATTCAGCTCGCCGATGCAGCTGACACGGATGCCTATCTCCTGACCAACGATCAAGTGCGCGGCCGTCGCCGCCTCGCTCACGGCGACTGGAAGAAGCGCTTCACTCGCAGCATCTCCCCGCATTCTGGCGGACCTTGGGCGGCGTGGGCGCGCGGCCGATGGACGAAATGAGCGCCGCTATGCCCCTCCGGTCCCGGAGTGCGTGGCTCGTCGTTAGGAGCCCGGCTCAGCCGGATTGAGGGCGCTGGCTGACCGCTTCGGAGAGTCGCTTCAGAATCGGCAGCGTGTCATCGAACGATAGGCAAGCGTCCGTGATGCTCTGGCCATAAACTAGCGGACGACCCGGCTGGTGATCCTGCCGGCCCCCGACCAGGTGGCTCTCCAACATCACGCCACGAATGGGCGACGTGCCCGCCTCGAGCTGGGCAGCAACGTCGAAAGCCACTTCGCGCTGCTTTGCGGCCTGCTTCTCGCTATTACCGTGGCTGCAATCGACGATGACGACCCCCGGCAGCCCTCGTGCCAGAAGCAGCGCGGCGGCTTGGCGCACGGGCTCGGCAGCGTAGTTGGGTCCGCTCACGCTACCGCCGCGTAGCACGAGGTGCGCGGTATCGTTGCCTCGGGTCTCCAGAATCGCCGGCGCGCCTTCCTTGGTCAACGAAGGAAACAAGTGGCGATGCCGGGCGGCCTGAATGGCATCGATCGCGACCTCGACGTTGCCATCCGTTCGATTCTTGACACCCACGGGCATCGAGAGACCCGAGGCCAGCTCGCGATGGATTTGGCTCTCCGCGGTGCGCGCTCCGATGGCGCCCCAGCTGATCGTGTCCGTGTAAAATTGGCCGAGCGTCGTGTCGAGAAACTCGGTGCCCGCAGGCACGCCGAGCGCGGTGATGTCGATCAACAACTTGCGCGCCAGGCGCAAGCCATGGTTGATGCGATAGCTCCCATCCAAACCCGGATCGTTGATCAACCCCTTCCAGCCGACGATCGTGCGCGGCTTTTCGAAGTAAACACGCATCACGATCTCGAGCGTAGCGGCATGTGTCACGCGCGCCTCTCGTAGGCGCCCGGCATACTCGAGCGCGGCCACGGGGTCGTGGATCGAGCACGGCCCCACGATCACCAGCAGACGCGGATCGCTTCCGAACAGGATGCCTTCGGCGGCACGGCGAGCAGCGTTCGTCAAAACTGCGGATGCCTCAGGGAGCGGAAGGTCCTCGGACAGCACCGCGGGTGACAGCAAGGGACGGACCCGCTCTATCCGGAGATCATCGGTACGTGCCTTCATGCCCTCATCCTAACTCATCCCGGCGGCCGTGGAGCGCATTTGAGCGCGGACGACGCGCGGCGAAAACCTGGGGGCCCACATGGGGGCCGTGAAGCTCAGCGCTTGCGCGGCTTCGGCCTGCGGGTGGCTGCTGCCAGCGAGTCGGCCCAGTCGTCGTCGGAGAGCAGCGCCTCGAGCCGGGTGAGAGGGCCGCTCAGCGACTGCCCTCGAGCGTGCAGCTCCGCCCACAGATCTCCGACTCGGTCGACGCGCGGGAGCATGCTCCGGAGCGCAAAGCTTTGGGGCTGCGCTAGCCCGGCCTCGAGCTCCTCCCAACTGCACGGCGCGGAGATTGGCGCACCGGGCCTGGCCCGCACCGCATACGTCGCGGCAAAGGTCGCACCGTAACCGTTGCGTCCCGTGTCGACCAGGATGCGCCCCGCGCGCTCCGCCTTGAGGAACTCCTGCGTCAGGCGCTCCGGATCGCGTTTGACGAGCACCGCCCCTACCCCTTGGGCAAAGCGCCAGACAAGGTCGAAGCCGCTCTGACCATCGAGCGGGACCACGATGTGAAAGCCCTTGGAGCCAGACGTCTTGAGCCAGCTCGGCAGACCGAGCTCGGCGAGCAAATCGCGCACACCGAGGGCGGCTGCGCGCAGCGCGGCGGGGTCGTCGCGGCTGGGGTCGAGGTCGAAGAGACACAGATCGGGCGCGTGGAGCGTGGGATGACGCGAGGTCCAGACGTGCGGTGTGATGCAGTTCTGGTTGGCGAGCCACGAGAGAGAGCGTAGGTCGTCGACGAGCGGGCAATGCAGCGTTCCGTCTTTCTTCGGCACCTCGACGCGCGTGAGCCAGGCAGGAAAACCCCGCGAGACATCCTTCTGCAAGAAGCCCTTCTGCTCGATGCCCGCGGGGAAACGCTCCAGGGTGACCGGGCGCCCGGAGAGGTGCGGCAGCATGACCTTTGCGACCGCCTCGTAGTAGACCGCAAGCTCACCCTTGCTGATGCCATCGGCCGGAAACAGCAGCTTCTCGGGATGGGTGATCATGCGGTCTCCCTCGTCACCTCGCGGGCGCTCTTGTCGCGGCGCACACCGACCAGGCGCGGATGGCGGAGCTTCCCGTGCGCGGTCCACTCCATGAAAGCCACCTGCACGACGAGCTCCGGACGCACCCAGTGAACGCGCACGCGCGGCAGACCGACCGCTCGAGTGAAGGGCGAGCTTGGGACCTCGAGAGCATCGAGCCGCGCGCGGAGCTCGAGCAGCAGCTTCGTGTCGAAGCCCGTACCGACCTTGCCCGCGAAGACGAGCTCGGCCCCGCTGTAATGGCCGACGAGCAGTGAGCCGAGCCCTTGACGCCGGCCCTGCGGGTCGGTGAAGCCGCCGATGACCAGCTCCTGTGAGGCTTCGCACTTCATCTTCAACCAGTGAGGCGAACGCCGGTGCTCGTACGGCGAGTCCCGGCGTTTCGCGATCACGCCCTCCCAGCCCTCATGACAGGCTCGCTCCCAAGGCCGCTCGTCATCGAGACGCGCCACGAGGGATACTGGCGCCGCGAGCGGCAGCGCGTTCAGGAGCTCACGGCGCTGCTCGAGCGGAAGCCGTGTGACGTCTCGCCCCTCGAGCCACAATGCGTCGAACACGTGGTAGCCCGCCACTTGCTGCTTCCCCCAAACGCCGGTCGCCTCGCCGTCCAAGATGAAGTCGCTCACGGGGAGTTGCTCGAGCGCGTCGACGAAGGACGGATAGTGGGCGTTCTGAACCAGCTGATTGCGCGACAATAGTCGGACGGCGGACCCCGTCTTGAACGCGAGCAGGCGGATCCCGTCCAGCTTGCGCTCGAAGATCCAGTCGGGCCCCTCGAAGTGCTCCCGCGTCAGCGTGGCCGCCATGGGCTCGTGCCAGGAAGGAAACGGACGCGCCACCATGGCCTCGAGTATACACCCTTGACGCCCCGCGCCGTCGGTGTTGGCCTGTCGAGCTGGGCAATGGCACGGCCTTCGTGGTTTGACGCCAATGACGAAACATCATGCGTGAAAAAGCCGGCGAGAGGCGACGGGGCCGAAAGGATAGCCCGGTGGGTATGGAACCCGCGCACGCTCAGCACCGAGGCGTGCCGCAGCCGCCTCTGACGCCCGGAGGGTCCTCGACACCCGGCTCGCTGGAGTTTGCCGCAGCGCTCCAAGTCACCGATGCCGAACGCGCTTGGATTCGACAGCACCTGCGTCCGTTCCACGAAAATCAGCTCATCCTGGACGTCGTAGGGCGCGTCAAAGCCGGCAAAGAAGCCACTGTATATGCCTGTTCGGCCCACCCGAGCACCGGGCGCTCGCTGGTCGCCGCCAAGTTGTACCGCGAGCGTTCTCTGCGTAGCTCGAAGAATGTGGGGCAGTACCAACAGGGTCGAGGCATGTTGGACGAGGGCGGCGGGGACGCTCGGCCGCGCTCCCGGCGCATGGATAAGGCCGTGGCGCAGAAGACAACCCGAGGACGAGCGGCGGTACAGACCTCATGGCTGATGCACGAGTTCACCTTGCTCCAAAGCCTGCACGCGCAGGGTGCTGACGTGCCCGAGCCGATCGAGCACGCGCCGCAAGCCTTGCTCATGGAGTTCATCGGTGACGAAGCAGACGCCGCTCCGACCCTGAACGACATCGAGCTCGATTCAGGTGAAGCTCAGCGCCTATTCGAACGCGTGCTCTTCAACGTCGAGCTCTTGCTCGGGTTGGGCTGGGTGCATGGCGACCTCTCCGCATACAACATCTTGCATTGGCAGGGGCAGATCGTCCTCATCGACTTCCCCCAGGTGGTGGATGTCCAGAATAATCCCAGAGCGCGCGAAATTTTCGAGCGCGACCTGGAGCGAGTGACTCAGTACTTCGAGCGTCAGGGTTGGAGCGTGGATCCACGCCGGCTCGCCCGTGAGCTCTGGTCAAAGCACGTCACCGAGCCTGAGCCCGATCAATGAGGCAGCCTTCGCGCTAGCGGAATAGTGGAACAGCCGCTGGCCTAGAAAATTTAGGCCACTATGCCTAAATTGTTGCGCAAATCAACGTCGAAACCTTTCCGGTTTATTTGGCCATGTGCGTTTCCGTGTCAGCTGGCGGAGGGCGTGCCCCAGCTCGAACGCGCTCTTGCGCCATGTGCCCTCTCGTTTCGCTACACCTCGCCTTGCGGGCCGCCCGCCAAACGGATCCTTATAGCCGTCATCGCGCTCTTGAAAGCTCAAAATCAAGAATGAAAGGCGCGGACGCGACTGGCGTGGCCAGGTGCTGAGAATCAGGTCCCCCGTCGGCTGGCACGAGCCGTGCTTTATCTCCCACCAGAGGCCGGCGTTTAGAGCGCTGTCGATGCTTTATCTACCCATCAAAACCCCGCCTCGCCCCGTTCGAGCGCGGGTCAGCCCGTCCCCCCCAGGCTGATCTGTGCTCCTTTTCGAGCAGCGACACGCTCCTTCCCCCCCCGGAGTGTGTCGCTGCTTTTTTTTGGCGGCTGAGCCCTGCGCCGTAGCGAGGTCGACCGACGCGGCGCCTCGAGTGATCGCGCTGTCGCCGGCCCGACTCTGCTAGGGTCGGATCGGCCATGCCCAAGACACCCAAGCGTCTCACCAAACGTCAACGCCAAGAGCGGGTCGGCAAAGGGCCGAGCGGGACCCCAAACAGCGAGAGCAAGCACATCCACTGCATCGCGTGCGGGCGCCATATCGATCCCACCGAGCTCACGGCTCGCCCCGCCAGCGCGACTCGACTCACCTGCAAACATGGGTCGCGGTTTGCCGCGTGTATTGGCTGCGTCGCGGAAGCGCAGGGGCGACTCGACGAACACGATCGCAGTGGGCAGCCCCCGCGCATCGCCAGCGCCTGGCACTGATGCTCCCGAGGGGTGCCTCAGTGCGCAGACCCGCGAGCCATACACATCCGTCGTCAGGCACACTGCGATCTGTGTGATCTCAGTTCGCGCTGCGGAAGAGAGCGATCGCTCGTGCCGCGTTGTCGTTCTGTAACCCTTGTGTCATGTTCTGGCGTCGAGCCCCGAGCGCTCCCGTGTTGCACGGCAAATCTGACGCGTAGCTCCCACAGGAACAGTCACCTTGAATGATTCTAAGCCCATGGTGCTTCACCTCACCCGACTGTGCCGGTCTGGGTTCGTCTGCAGCGTTGCGGTGAGCCTTGGCTTGGTCGCCTGTAGCGCCGAGCCAGATGGTGGTGCGGACGTTGCGAGCTTTGGCGCCTTTCCGTTTGGAGGAAACAGCGGCCAGGCCGCTCCGGGCGGAGGCGGAGCCAATGCAGCCCAAAACGGCGGTCAAGTGGGATCCAATCTGGGTCAGGCCGCCGGCGGCAATACCGCGTTGGGTGGCAACCCGAGCACGGGCAGCCCCGGCGGCGCGCCAAGCGGCGGCAGTGGTGGCTCCGGCAGCACTGGCTTGGGTGGCACTTCGGCGACCAACAACGGCGGCTTCAGCACGGGTGGCACGACCGGTGTCATCAACCCCCCGCCACCCGCGGGCAATTGCGAAGGCGCGGCGTTCTTCTGCCAGAACTTTGACGGCCTGGGCCTCGGGCCCCTGCAGGTGGCGAGCGGCCTCACGCCGGAGCGCAGCGTCAGCGTCATCACCGAGGCGGGCCGCGGGCAGGTGCTTCAGGTCCAAGCGGGACCGGGCTACGGCGCCAAGGCGGGTGTCTTCCTCAACAACTTCTCAGCCCCCAACAATAGCTACTTCGGCCGAATGTTCGTGCGCGTCGCCCAATTCCCGACCGCCGACACTGACCATTGGGTGGTCGTCGAAGCCACAGGCACCGGCAGCACCGAACAAGTCCGCCCAGTGGGAGGCCAGTTCCAGCGCTGGGCTCCCGGCGCGGACGGCCCTTCCGCGGGAGACTGGACCGATTGGGATCAAAGCGACGCAGTCACCACGCCGGGAGCCTGGGAGTGCGTCGAGTGGCAGATGAACGATGCCAACGGTGGCAACGACATCCTGCTCTGGATCAATGACACCGAAGTGCGGCCCATGGATCGCGTGAACTTCAGCTTCCCTACCATCAACCGCTTGTGGTTCGGCTGGGTCGTCTATCAGATGGGTCAGCCCGCTGCGTACGACGTGCGCCTTGACGACCTAGTCCTGTCGCCCGAGCGCATCGGATGTGACTGAAGCCTGAGCTGCCGCTGACGCGCATTACGAGCGAAGGGTGCGAGCGCCCTAGAGCCTCAGCTTGCTTGGCCCTGCCCTCACCAGCCGAGCTCGGTGCGCAACACACCCGTCAGCGCCTCAGCCATGATTTCGTGCGTCCGCAGGCTGGGGTGCCAGTCGCAGCCGTAGCCGTTGGCTGGATCTGTCGGAGCAAGCTCGAAGGTCTTCACACGCGCGTCGCCCGCCGCGACGCGCGCTTGTACGGCATTGCTGATATAGCTGCGAGCCGTGGACAAATCCGCTCCCGAAAGCAGAGGGCCGACCGTGCACAGGATGACGGCTTCAGGATACGCGGCGCGCACCCGCTCGATCAACGCGGCATACGCGGTTTCAAAGTCGGCCTGTGCGGGGTCTACGGCTGTGCTGAAGTCATTCGTGCTGAGGTTGATGACGACCGCGTGCGGCTGCCAGCTCGAGAAATCCCACTCACTCGTGGCGCGGTTGGGTAACACCCGATTGTAGTAGGTGGGCAGCGGGTCCACGCAGCTCATCGCGTCATCCCCATAGTTGCACACGACGCCCTTGCCCGACCATGCGACGGTCGTAAGCTCGGCGCCGAGCGTGCGCGCGGCCAACGCCCCGTACGTGAGATAGTGGTTCTCCGTGTCGGGGGTGAAGCCGCAGTTCATGTCAGGACCTTCATTGCCGTAGCCGCAGCTGATCGAGTCGCCGATGATCTCGATGCGCCGCTCCGGCGCGGGCGGGGGCGCGAGCAGTTGCCCCGATCCCAGATCAAAGCCCATGAACACCGATTCACCCTGACTTGCTTCGGTGCGCCGATAGATTTCAACATCATGCTCGCCAGCGGCAAGCTCCTCCGCCAGCGTATCGGAGCCGCCGGTGGGGATCAGCTTGGGCTGCAGCACACCGTCGATGACCACGCTGTACTGCTGGCCACCGCCGAGCCGCACGGCCAGCGACGTTCCAGAAAAACGTGCCAGCACACCGCTCCCCGACCAGGCAAACCTGGCACCGGCAGGATCGCTCGTTTCCACGCGACCCACGAACCGCACGCCGGGCTCCGAGCTCTGCGCGGCACCCCCCGAGCCCGAGCCGCCAGAGCTTTGCTCGGCGCCGCCCAAGCCGGGGCTTCCGGCTTCAGCTCCTCCTAGCTCCGAGCCAGCGGTACCCGTGCCACCCACGCCATCTGCGCTCGAACCGCCCGCAGCCACGGGATCGTCTTCGGCACTGGAGCAACCCGCGAGGAGCACCGTGCCAGACAAGAGGAGCGCCAGGCGACAGTGCTGGACCGGAGCTACGGAAAAGATGCTGGTGGAACGAGTCGGAGTCCTCATGTAAAGGACGGTATCGCAGTTCATCCAGCTGTGGCCAGCCACAACTCATTGCCCGCGGCCGAAAGGCCTTGCGCGGGAGGGACGCGCAGAATCGGCGACCACCGTGCGGGCTGCCAGCCGAACTCTCGTAACGAGATGAAGCCGTTCACATCGAACACCACGCCCTCGGACTCGATTAGGGCGCGTTGCAACGCGGCGTGATCGGGGTCATTGATGTTGACCTGAGCCCGACGCGCGTCCTTCTTCCCCACAACGCGCTGCCACGGCAACCTGTCGGGACAGCTCCGCAGGGCGCGCGCCGCGATGCGATGCCCGGAGGGAATGCCAGCCAGCTCGGCGACTTGACCGTATGTTGCCACCGTGCCGCGAGGAATCGAGCGCACCACCGCGTAGATCTTGATCGATTGCGCATCGGTGTCGTGCCGCGGAGCCCGTGTGCGCCGACCCGGCAAGCGTCGGCTCTTGCTCGCGCGTGGAGTGAGAGGGGGGCGGCTCATGTCGGAGTCGTACCATCGCGGGTCGGCGATAATTCGCTGTGCGGCCTTCGATCGCACGCTCATTTCTGCTCTGTTTGGGTCGACTTTGGCTATTCTGCTCCGTTCTGATACGCCAGCTGGAAACGTTTCCAGGTGGGCCGAAACTTTCGCATGGATCCCCGTACAAACTGATTTCGGGGAAAAAAACGCTAACTCGGAAACGTTTCCCGATCGTTGAATCTGCACATGAAATCTCGGTCTGACGCACGCGCCCCGTCTGCAGCACCAGCGCGACGGCTGTCTATGGCTCCGCTGCTGTCGGCAGCCTTGTTGTGGGGCTGCGGCGCAGGCGGTGAAGGGCCGGGCAGTAGCTCGAGAGTTGGAGTGAACGCAGCTACCCCCGGGGGAGGCAACTCCGGCTCAAATGGCAACCTGTTGGTGACGGACGAGTGCGACGCCAGCTGCCAACTCGCGGCTGCGCCTGCCACTCCCGGCTGCGGTGACGGCGTGTTGACGAACGATGAAGCGTGTGACGATGGCAACCTCGTGTCGGCTGACGGTTGCGCCGCCAACTGCCTGGTGGCGGAGTCGGGTTTCAGCTGTGCCACGCCGGGTCAGCGCTGCCAGCAGATTGCCCGTTGCGGGGACGGCTTGGTGGCGGCCTCTGAGCAGTGCGACGATCAAAACCCGAGCTCGGGGGACGGCTGCTCGAACCGCTGCCGTATCGAGCAGGGTAAGAAGTGTGAAGGCCAGCCCAGCGTGTGCACCGACGCCAGCTGTGGAGACGGCGTGCAGGAGGGCGCGGAAGCGTGCGACGACCGCAATACGACTCCCTTTGACGGCTGTTCCGCGCTTTGTTTGAAAGAGCCAAACTGCGCAGGCCTGTCGTGCACCTCAGACTGCGGGGATGGCCTGCTCATCGGCGAAGACTGTGATGACGGTAACCTGATCGACGGCGACGGCTGCTCGTCCTCATGCACGCGAGAGTCCGGATTTACGTGTGTCGAGGAGTCAGTTTGTGAGCTGGTGAACGGCCAATGTGTGCTGCGTGTGCCCGTCATCTTCAGAGATTTCTCGGGCGACCACCCGGATTTTGATGACAACGCCTGCAACGCGCTCGTGCTTGGAGCCCTCAATTCACGGCTCGACGCAGCCGGCCGCCCAACGCTGAGCGGTACAGCCAGCTCCGGGCAAGCGTGCCTGAGTAGTGCCGACAATTTCTCCGAATGGTATACAGACGGCTTTCAAAGCGTGAGGCTGGTGACCGAGCTCGTGCTGTTCGACAACGGGGCCGGAGGTTACGTCAACCGCTTCGGCGCTGAAGGGCAACAGTTCGTTGCGGTCGACCCGGCCAGCGAAAAGAACGGCGGCGCAAGCGAAGCCGAGTGCGCACAGACTTGCGTTGGGCACGCGCGCAATGGGGAGCAGCCCATGTTTGATGTACCCCTGCGTTGTGAGGACGTCTGCCGCCCCGTCGATCAGGAGCGTTCGGGGCTCGTATCGGGTCCGCTGAGCTCCCTCAACGGTGACTTGAATCGTGCCTCGGACGCGGTCCCGCGAGATGAGGCCTTAATTGCACAAATCCAAGCGGACATCGCCGACGTCGAGGCGCAGATCGCCGTGCTGGTAGCCGCTTTCGCTACCTGTCAAAGCGACTGCGAGCTCGATCTGGCGGAGCGCGTGGCGCTGTGTTCGGCCACCTGCAAGCCGTGTAGCGCTGATGGGGCGAGGTTTTGCATCGGCGGCGAAGCCGTCAGCTTTGACGGCAACCCGCTCTTCTTCCCCGTGGACTCCATCGCGGGCGCGACCGCCAACAGCGAGCGGGCAACCATTCCAGCGCAATACGGCTACTCGACCCTGCCGTTTGAAGATGCGGTGTTTCCGGGCGCACCGCCCCACAACTTCTTCTTCACCAGTGAAGTGCAATCGTGGTTTCGCTACGACGCAGACACCAACGCCACCTTGGAGTTTCTGGGGGACGACGACGTATGGGTCTTCATCAACGGGCTGTTGGCCGTGGACCTCGGCGGAATTCACGCACCAGCGTCCGGCTCGGTCACCATCAATGCGCCCACGGGT
>JANOIG010000167.1:0-48754 GCA_031407405.1 Deltaproteobacteria bacterium | reverse complement strand
TGCCTTTTTGCCGGCGGCCTTCTTGGCAGCCTTCTTGCTGGGGGCTTTCTTGGCGGCCTTTTTGCCTGCCTTTTTGCCGGCGGCCTTCTTGGCAGCCTTCTTGCTGGGGGCTTTCTTGGCGGCCTTTTTGCCTGCCTTTTTGCCGGCGGCCTTCTTGGCAGCCTTCTTACCTGCTTTTTTCTTGCTGGCGCGCACGGCCTTCCGGGTCTGCTCGATCACCTCAGCGGCGCTGGGCAGATCTTCACCCGACCCTGTTTGAGCCGCAGCCCGCTTGGACGCTTTCTTCTTGGCCTTCTTCGCCCCTGGTTTCTTGAAGCGCTGGGTGATGGGCTCGTCGTCTTCACGACTCGCTCGCTTGGACCGAGAGGATTCTACGTCCGCGTCGTCCTCGTCCTCGTCATCATCGGAGTCGTCGTCCGCGTCGGTGGCGCTCATGCCCGTTACGTCACCGTCATTGTCATCATCATCGAGGGCACCGCCGTCGGGGCGGCCCAGCGTGCCTTCGCGGCGGCGTTCCAGTGTTTCCTTGATGCGGGCCTCGAGCTCGGCGAACTCGAACGGTTTGTCGATGTACGCATCCGCGCCATACAGGGGTGACGTGAGCTCGTTTAAGCTTTCGCCGATACCGGTCAGCATGACCACCCCTGTGTGGGCCAGCGAAACTGACTCACGAATTTTCTTGCAGACCTCCCAGCCGCTCATTCCGGGCA
The DNA here is from genome assembly GCA_031407405.1 of Deltaproteobacteria bacterium. GTDB lineage: Bacteria > Myxococcota_A > Polyangia > Polyangiales > Polyangiaceae > SZUA-265. The sequence goes on along the minus strand of JANOIG010000167.1, from coordinate 48,044 downwards.
TCATCACGTCGAGCACGACGGCATGCGGAAGGTGCTCGCGAGCCAACTGCCAAGCCATGTCGCCATCTGACGCCTCCAGGACTCGATAGCCCTTGGAACGGATGTACGCGCTCAAGAGCGCGAGCATGCTCGGCTCGTCGTCGGCGACGAGCACCAAAGTGTCTTCGTTTTTTGACATGATCCTACTTTCGAGAAGGCGGGGCGTATTCGAAACCAGGTCTCTCTTTCGGTCAAGGTCTATGTTGCTGCCGTTGACCGGCGATCGTGCGTTTTGCGTGAGCCCGGTGCCGAGAGGTGGAGTGGCGCGCCGCGAGCAAGCTCGCGCAGAGACGACATAGACTCTTACTTCGCAAGTTACAATCACGTCGTCAGCGAGCGAGCGCGTCATCGGGCCGCGTGTGCACGGGCTACGGCGCGGGCGCGGCGCCTGCCCCCGTTGCGTGCTCCAAGCTCGTGTTCCTGCAGTTTTCGAGTGGGCTTCCAGCGCACCGAGCTTGCGTATCAAGTCCCTTCGGTGGCTGCCGCGCTCGGGCACGGCGTCAAAACCGGCGGTGCCCAATGCCACCCGTCGACGTGTGGCGGTATCTGGGCGTCATGACGCGGCGGCGTCGACGGAGGGCCTCCCAGCGCCAACGCCTTGCCCGGTGACCGACGCTGCGGTGAGAGGCCTCTGGAATACTATACATAAATTCAGTTTACCAGCTGAAAGGTCGCGATTTTACTCGATCTCGGAATCAGAGGCGGGTCCAGGTCGACCGGGGCTCGTGCCCCTGCCATTCGCTCGAAAGTGCTCGTCTGGAGCAGCAGCGTGACCCATCGCCCCTGCGTTGCGACTCCCGCGGTGGGTGTGCTGTTTATTCATTCGGGGATCGCATCGCGTGATCGACACGACTGCTCCAAGCCATTTCGAGTCGAGCCCGCGGATCTCCGCTCCACGAGTGGCTCTGGCGAAAACCATGGTTCTGGAGCGCGAGTAGGTTTCTACCGCTCCCACGACGGTCGCGTTGCGGGCAGATCGGAGCACGCTTGCCAACGACGTCGATGGTCGGCAATCGGCCGTGACGCGTCCATGAACGCATCGTCAATCGGACGGTGTCGTCCCGCGGGGTGGCTCTCTCGACGCCTACCGAATGCATATGCAAACAGCGAGCAACCGGCAGTCGCGAATGTTTCGGCGAGAGTGCTCCTTGCCCCAATGACTGACGAGTGGGATATCGTGTACAGGTCAGCATTACGGTCGTGCGGCCAGTCGATCGCTTGCTGGAGGTGCCGCACGGTGAGCCGCGAAGCCAAAAATTTACGGGTATCAAAGGCCAATCGGGCTACGCTTAGCGAATGAGCGGTGGGCCCATGTCCGGGCATTTGCAGCGCCTGGCCCGCGCGGCGCGTGCCGCCGGGCGGCGGCAACGCCTCAACGCTGCTTTGCAACGCCTCTCCATGCTCCTCCCGGTGCCCCTGGCTTACGCGGCGCTGGCCCTCGCCTGGATCAAAGGGGCGCCGCCGGGCCCAGCCGGGTTCCGCGCGCTCGCGTACGGGTTCGTCGCCGCTGTATTGGTGCCGCTGCTTGGGGTGGCGTTGTGCTGGGCGAAGCGCCGAGCGGGCCACGCCGGGGCACTGGCGCTGGATAGGTACCACGGTAGCGCTGACCGTATCACGAATGCTTTGGCCTTTTCGGTGCTGGAGCCTGCCGCTCGCAGTGCCTTCATGCAGGCGGCGATTTCGGATGCAGTGCACGCTGTCGAGCGTCCGAGTCCTGCCCAAGCCGTTCCATTGCGCTTGCCGCGCGCAGCTTGGGTCAGCGCGGTTTTGTGCGTGGCCGTTTTGGCGGTGGGGCAGCTTCAACCTCGGCCTCGGCCTGCGCCAACTCTAGCGCCAGCGGCTCTCCCCATCGATCCGGTGGCGCTCAGCGCTGACGACTTGGCATTCCTGCGTGAATCCGTGGAAGAGCTCGCGGAATCGCGCAGCAGCCCCGAGCTTACCCGCGCCGTTTCGCGCTTCAACCAACTGGTGGAGGACATCGCCGAGCGCCGGCTCGATCGTCAGGAGTTGTTTCGCCGCCTGGCGGACATCGAACGCTCGCTGTCGGCGGGAGAGGTGGACGCAGCCCTCGAGTCGGGCCTGCGCGACATCGCGGACCAGCTGGAAAAGAGCCCGCTGTCTCGCCCCATCAGTGAGGCGCTGAAAGACAAGCGCCTGGCGGACGCCGAACAAGCCATGCGACAACTGGCCGAGAGGCTGAGCTCTGGGGAGAAAGTTGACGCTGCAGAGCTCGAACGTTTGCGCAAAGCGCTCGAAACGGCTGCTTCCCAAGCTGCTGGTCGAGTCGAGCGTCTGGAAGCGGCGCGGCGTGGGCTCGAGGCGGAGCGGCGGTTGCTACAAAAAAAAGGGGCCCAAGAGGCAGCGTCCCCCGAGCAACGCGCCGAGCAGGAGAACCAGCGTCGGCGCCTCGAGCGCCTCGATCGAGAGCTCTCGGATGCCAAGCGAGCAGAACAGAAACTGAGTGAGCTCGACCGGGAGCTCGCCAAGGCTGCAAAGGAGTTGATGCAGGAGCTGGGCAAGAGCGCGCAAAGCCTCGAGGCGGGCGCCGAAGACATGAACCGGATGGCGCGCCAGCAGATGACCGACCAGGAGAAGCAGGAGCTCAAACAGAAGCTAGAGGAGCTTCGAGAGCTATTGCGGCAGGGCGGGCCCGGGCGAGAGCAGCATTTGCGACGCTTGCAGCAGTTTGCCGAGCGTGCGCGGGGCAACAAGGGGTCGCAGGGTGAGCAGGCGGGGTCCGGCAAACAGGGCAGCGGGCCACCGCGTCTGACCTTGGGGCCAGGTGGGCGTCCGATCCCCATACCCGGTCCGGGCAACGGTCCGCCGGGGAGCGAGCGGCCCGGCAACGGCGGTGGCGAATCGGGCGGGCGCGATTTTGGCTCTGGCAGCGGTCCCGACGTGCAGGGCCCGGCCACGGACCTTGCGGGCAAGACCGAGGACGTGACCGCGGCTGCGGTCGACACCGGCCAGGGGCAAGCGTCGAGTGAAGTGGTGTTTGGTGCGGCGGAGCGTGGATTTACCGGCAGCCGGTATCAGAAGGTGTACACACAGTATCGTACCGTTGCGGAGGACGTGCTCGAGCAAGATACGATTCCCGCTGGTTACGAGTTCTATGTGCGCCGTTACTTTCAACTGATTCGTCCGCGTGAGGTGGCGCCATGAAGTCGGCGCTCCCCGGGCGAATCGCTGGCAGGAGCGTCACGAGCATCGTCGGAAGCAGGACCCAATGAGCGAAACGGCAGAAGTGGAGCGCGAGGCGCATCGGTTTCGGGAGAAGCTGGGCGTGCTGCGCGAGGAGATCGGTCGGGTCATCGTGGGCCAGCGCCCGGTGATAGATGGGGTACTGACCTGTATGCTGGCCGGCTCGCATGCGTTGCTCGAAGGGGTCCCCGGGTTGGGCAAGACCATGCTGGTGCGGACGCTAGCGCGGACGCTGGGGCTCAGCTTTTCACGCATCCAGTTCACGCCGGATCTGATGCCGGCTGACGTCATCGGCACCACGGTGATCGACGAAGCGCAAAGCGGAGGCAAGGCCTTCGAGTTTCGCCCGGGTCCTATCTTTGCCAACATCGTGCTAGCCGACGAGATCAACCGCGCCACACCGAAGACGCAGAGCGCGCTGCTCGAGGCCATGCAAGAGCGCAGCGTCACCGTCGGCCGGAAAACGCACGAGCTCGAGCGCCCGCACCTGGTCCTGGCCACGCAAAACCCACTGGAGATGGAAGGCACGTATCCGCTGCCTGAAGCTCAGCTCGATCGCTTTTTCTTCAAGCTGCACGTGCCCTTTCCGAGCAAGGACGATCTGCACCAGATCCTGAACCGCACCACCACCGAACACTCCGCAGAGCCCCGCACGGTGCTGACCCGCAAGGACTTGCTCGAGTTTCAGGCGTTGGTGCGCAAGGTGCCAGTGGCGCAGCACGTGCAAGACTACGCCGTGCGGCTACTGCTCGCGACGCGCCCGGAGTCCGCCGATGCTCCGTCCAGTGTGCGCCGTTTCGTGCGCGAGGGGGCTTCGCCGCGCGGCGCCCAATCAGTGCTGCTCGCGGCCAAGATCCGCGCCCTGATGGAAGGCCGTTTCGCTGCCGCGCTCGAAGACGTGCGCGCTTCGGCGCTGCCGGCGCTGCGGCACCGCGTGCTGCTCAATTTCGAGGGTGAAGCCGAAGGCGTGAAGACCGACGCCGTCTTGGAGGAAATCCTAAAGGTGCTGCCCGAAGCGTAGGCGGGCTATTTGATGTTTGAAACGCTGAAAAAGACCTTCGGCGTCCCCCGGCGTCGGGCGCCGCTCGGGCGCGAGCTCGCGAGGCCAAAGCCGGGCGCGCCGGCCTCGCTCTTGTTCGACGACGAGTTCCAACGCAAGCTCGAAAGCCTGGCTCTGGTGAGCCGCCGCGTGTTCGCTGGCCGCATGCGCGCCGAACGGCGCTCGAAGAAGAAGGGCAGCGGTGTCGAGTTCGCGGATCACCGCGCCTACGCTCCCGGTGACGATTTCCGGTTCGTCGATTGGAACGTCTACCAACGTTTCGGCCGCCTGCTCGTGCGCCTGTATGAAGAAGAAGAAGATCTGAGCATCTACTTCATCGTGGATTGCTCGGCCTCGATGGCATTTGGTGCGCCCAGCAAGTTCGACCAGGCGCGCCGTTTGTGCGCCGCTCTTGCCTACGTGGGCCTGGCGAACCTGGATCGTGTCGCGGTGGTCGCAGCCGGCGAAAAGGTAGGACGAGTGATGCCCGCCACCCGCGGCAAGCACCGCATCTTCAAGGTCTTTCAATATCTACAACAGCTCGAGGCCGGCGGATCGACGGACCTCGGAGTGAGCCTCAAGACCTTTGTGGCGCAGCACAAGCGCCGCGGCTTGGCCATCCTGATCAGCGATCTGTACGACCCCGCGGGCTTCGAGAACGGGATCAACGTGCTGCGCTATAACAAGTTCGAGCCTTACGTGCTGCACATGGTGGAGCCCAGCTCTGCGTTTACTGGCCGGGACGGCATCTTGGGCGACGTCAACGTCTACGACTGCGAGACCGGGGAGGAGCGCGAAGTCACCGTCACCGAACAGGTGCTGCGTAACGTTCAGAGCGCGCATCGCGATTACGACGCCGCGATCCAACGCTTCTGCACTCGCTCCCATGTGCCCTATTTCGCCGCGCCGGCCGACGTCCCGTTCGATGAGCTCGTGCTCAGTGTGCTGAGGCGCGGAGGGGTGCTGCGCTGATGCACCTCGCGGGTTATCCCCTCGGCGCCTTGCTCGGCGTGTTTGGCGTCGCGGCGCTGTGTGCGGTGGTGCTGTACATTCTCAAGCTGCGCCGGCGCCCCGTGCCGGTGGTGTTCTCACCCATCTGGAAGCGGGTGCTCGGGGATCGCGAGTCGTCCCGGCTGTTTTCCCAGCTCAAGCGTTGGCTGTCCTTGTTGTTGCAGCTGTTGCTCTTGGCGCTCCTCGTGCTGGCCCTCGGTGATCCGCGTTTCAGCGCGCGCCGGGCCGAAGCTCGCCATCTCGTCGTGCTCTTGGACGCCAGCGCCTCCATGCAGGCGAGCGACGTCATGCCCAATCGCCTGGGTGCGGCGAGCGAGGCCGCCGCGCGTTTCGCGTCAGGGCTTGGCCCGAATGATCGCATGCTGCTCGCGCAGATGGACGCGAGCGTGACGCCGCTCTCGACCATGACCGAGGACGTGGCCGAGCTACAGAGCGCGCTCGGGCGTTTACGGTCGAGTGATACGCGAGCGGATGTGAGTGGCGCGCTGAGCTTTGCCCGAGATAGTCTCCGCGGCCGCAGTCAACCCGAAATCATCGTGGTGAGTGACGGCGCCTTCGCGCCCGAGGTGCTCCGCCATGCCCCTCTGCTCGGGGATGTGCAGCTGACCTTCGTGCCCATCGGCAAGGCGTCGGAGAACGTCGCGGTCACCGCCTTCTCCGTGCGGCGTTACCCCCTCGATCGCTCCCGCTACGAGGTGATGCTGGAGGTGTTCAACACCAACGATGCTCCGGCCGAGGTGGAGCTCTCGCTGCTCGGTGACGGGCAAGTCGTCCAGACGGGCCGCCTCTCGCTCGCCGCCAAAGAGCGGCGCGCGCAGTTCTATCCCAACCTAGCAGGCGCCGATCGGACGTTGGAGGCGACGCTGCGGGTCCCGCCCGGGCAAGACCACCTGGCGCGTGACAATCATGCCTACGCGCTCATGCCCGAGCGGCACCGGACGCGGGTGCTCGTCGTCACGCCTGGTAACACCTATCTCGAGGCGGCCCTCTTGCTCGACGAGTACTTGGAGGTCACCCTTGCCGCACCCACTGGGGTGCTGCCTGCTGGGCGCTTCGACGTGACCATCTTGGACGGTGTCACGGTCGCCCCGGAGCCGCGGCTAGGCGGCTTATTGTATTTAAATGTGCCCGGCATTGGCGGCCCTGTGGCTCACCGCCGCAAGATCGAAGACTTTGGTTTCGACCGCTGGGATGACAAGAGCGCAATTCTGCGCTGGATAGCCCCGGAAAACATCCAAGTGACCACGGGGCATGCGCTCGCGCCGGAACCCCGCGATCAAGTGCTGGGTGCGAGTGAGCTCGGCCCAATCCTGGTAGCCGGGCGCCGCAACGGGCAAAGCTTCGTCGCGCTCGGCTTCGATCCGCGAGACAGCGATCTGGTCTTGCGGGTCGCCTGGCCCCTGTTCGTGCTCAACACCATCAACCATTTCGTGGAAGAGGATACCGGTTACATCTCGTCGTTCCGCACCGGTGATGTATGGCAAATCCCGGTGCCCGGTGGCGGCGGTGCGCTCGGCTGGGTCGTGGAGCCCGACCGTACCCGTCACAAGGTCGCGATCAAAGACGGCCGCGTCGCGTATGCGGGCAAACACGCGGGCTTCTATCAGGTCAGCGTGGAAGGCAGCGAGGGGTCACCCGTGCGCTTTGCGGCCAACCTGAGCGATCTGGACGAGAGCCAGATCGCACCGAACAAAACGCTCAGCCTCGGCGCCTCCGTAGCGGCCGAGCCACGCGGCTTCGAGGCACGCGCGCGCTATCAGATCTGGGGCTACCTGGTGCTCGCGGTGTTGATCCTATCGGCGCTCGAATGGCTCACCTACCACCGACGGCTGACGGTGTGAGTTGGCGAAACTTCTGGAGTCAAGCATGCCGCGTTGGCTGAGCCTGAGCCTGCTCGGGGCGCTGTCGCTCATGCTCGGCCTCGGCTACGCGCGTTGGCTCGCGCCGCTCTCCGGTGCGCTCGCCTGGGAGCACGCCGGGGCTCGGTATCAGCTACTCGAGCCGCGCGCCCTGAGCCTGGTGCTGGTCGCCCCTGTATTGCTCCTGGTCCTGTACAAGTCCCTGGCGGACCTGCCCTGGCAGCAGCGCCTGCTCTCAGCCTTGTTTCGAATCGCCTTCATTCTGCTTTTGGCGGTGACCATGGCGCGGCTCGTGCAAAGCGTCGAGACCTCGCGCATCTGCACCGTTTTTCTGGTCGACGTGAGCGATTCGGTATCTGACGCGGCGCTCGGTGACGCCACGCGCACCATCAACCAGGCCAAGCAGCAGCAGGGTCCGAACGACCAGCTGCGCGTGATCCGCTTTGCGCGCCGCCCGCACCTGGTCGAGTGGAGTGGTGAAGGTGAGCTGCTGGCCTGGCGTGAACCGAAAGCCGAGCGCCGCCGCGCTCCGTCGAGCGACTCGGAGAGCGACCTGTACTCCGAAAGCAACTTGCAGGCGGCTGTGCAGCTCGCGTACGGGGTCTTCCCGCCCGGCTACCTGCGGCGGGCCGTGATCCTTTCCGACGGTGTCGAAACGCGTGGCGACCTCTTGGCGGAGGCGCACCGGGCGGCACAGTTCGGGGTCAAGTTGTTCACGCTGCCCTTCTCGCGGCCCGTGCCCGCTGAGGTGGCGGTGCAGAGCCTGAGTGTCCCGAGCGGCGTCAAAGTCGGTGAGCCGTTCTTCGTCACGGCCGACATCTACTCGAGCCAGCCGAGCTCCGCGCGCGCTCGCCTCTACCAGGGCGACGTGCTCAACGGGCTCGATTCGGTCCGCCCGATCGAGCTCGAAGCCGGGCGCAATGAGGTCAAGTTTCGCTCTGTGGTTCGAGTCGGCGGACCCATCAGCTACAAGCTCGAGCTCGATGAAGTGCCATCGGATCAATTCGCCGAGAACAACCACTTCGTGACCAGCTTGGATGTTCCGGGGCGGCCGGCGGTGCTGTACGTGGAGGGTCAGCCGGCGCGCGCCACGTATCTGGCCAGTGCGCTGGGGGCCCAGCAGTTCGATGTCGACGTGCGTAGCCCGTCGGCATTACCTCGCTCGCTCGGCGAGCTCGAACGCTACGACTTCTTCGTGCTGTCCGACGTGCCGTCGGAGCAGGTCGACCCGAGCGTTCAGGACCTGACCGAGCGTTACGTAAAAGACCTGGGAGGAGGCTTCTTATTTGCAGGGGGTGAAGCCGGTTATGGTTTGGGCGGTTGGAACCACACCACCATCGAGCGGCTCTTGCCCGTGAGCATGGACAGCGAGCGCCAGAAAGACATGCCGGGTGTGGCCATGGCGCTCGTGATCGACCGCTCGGGTTCGATGACCGGTTTGCCCATGGAGATGGCCAAAGCCGCCTGCCGGGCCACGGTGGAGACGTTGCGGGGCGACGACCTGGTGGAGGTGATCGCGTTCGACTCCCAGCCCAAACGCTTCGTCAAGATGCAGCCCGCGCGCTACCGCAACCGCATCGACAACGACATCGCCACCATTCAGCCCGGCGGGGGTACAGCGATCTTCCCCGCGCTCGACGCCGCCTATCAGGACATTTCGGTGGTCCAAGCTCGGAAGAAACACGTCATCCTGCTCACTGATGGGCGGGCGGACGCGGACGGCATTCGCGACCTCGTTAGTGCCATGATTGCCGAGGGCATCACGGTGACCACGGTAGGATTTGGCGATGGCGCCGACGCCGACTTCTTGCGCATGATCGCGGACGCCGGGGGTGGGCGTTACCACCACGTGCCCGATCCCAACAGCTTGCCTCGCATCTTCACTCGCGAGACCGAGCTGCTCACGCGACAGTCGGCGGTGCAAGAGTGGTTTCCGGTGCGCCAGACCTCAAACGCCGACTTCCTACGCGGACTTTCAATGCAGAGCGCGCCGCTCTTGCATGGCTACGTCGCGACCCAACTCAAGCCTGCGCCCGCGCAACAAATCCTAGCGAGCGACCAGGGGGAGCCCATCCTGGCGCGTTGGCGCGTGGGGCTCGGTTGGGCGCTGGCGTGGACCAGCGATGTCAAGAACAACTGGGCGGTGGATTGGTTACGCTGGAACGACTTCGGGCGCTTCTGGGGCCAGCTCGTGCGTGAGCACATGCGCACGAAGCATCGGCGCGAGCTCGACATGAGCGCACGCATCGTCAACGGCCGTGTCTACGCCAGCGTCGACGCCTTCGCAGCCAACGGCGGCTTCGACAACGACATGCAGTCCCAGCTCATCGTCACGGGCCCTCTGCCGGGCGGTGAACGCCGTGAGCACCTCATGCGTCAAACCGCGCCAGGGCGTTACCAGTCCGACTTCGAGCTGGACGGTTACGGCTCCTTCCTGCTGCGCGCCGAGCACCATAAGTTGAATGAAGAGGGACGCAAGGTCTCGGTGGGCATCAGCTTCGGCCAGGTCTCGCAACCTTACCCCGGAGAATATCAGACGCTCGAGCCCGATCGCGGGCTGCTCGAGCGTGCCGCGCTCGCTTCAGGTGGAATGTTCGAGCCGCCTCTCGATCGGCTCTTCGATCCCGCCGGCGAAGTCGTCAGTTATGAACAACCGCTCTGGCAGCGCTTCATCTTGCTGGCGCTGGGCTGCTTCATTCTTGATTTGTTGATGCGGCGGGTGCGGATCTTCGATCGCAAGTTTCAGAAGGCCCCGCGCCGGCTGCGCACCTGAAAGCGCATACGGCGCTCAGAAAACGACCAGATCGACGACCAATTCGCCCCTGGCCGAGGCGAAGCGCCCCGCAGCATGACGGGCGCCGGGACGCCGCACGCGGGCAGCCAGCGCGCCCCAGGCAAAGAGCCGAGTGATCCCCGGGCCCTAAGCACCGAGTCCGACCCACCGAGCCTCGCGGCACGGTTCCTGCTGAGGAGCATGACATGAGGGATAAGCACCTTAAAGCCATCTACTGGGGGGTGACGCTGCTCTTCGTTTTGCCTCAGGCCTGGAGCGCCGTGCAGTATCTGAGCGAAGCGCCGGCCATGACCGAGACGATGACAGCGCTCGGCTACCCCATCTATTTCATGAAGATTCTCGCGGTTGCCAAGCTGCTTGGGATTGCGGCCATTCTCTTCGGACGGTTTCCGATGCTGAAGGAGTGGGCGTACGCTGGCTTTACGTTCGACGTGCTGGGGGCTTTTCTGTCCCACTTGATGTCGGGCGACTCGATCTTGATTGCGCTGGTCCCGCTGCTGTTTTTGGCGGCGCAACTCGCTTCTTACTGCCTGTGGAGAAAGCTTGGACGCCAGGTTCCGGCGAGTGAGCATGGGTCTCCTCACTCGCGACCGATTAGTGCCGGAACGCACCCGCATACTGCTTAGGTGTCATGGGACACGTTCGAGCACGCTGACCCCGAACGGGCCGAGCTCGACGCTGGACCGGCGTTTTTGGTGAGCCAGGTCGCGGAGCGTGCCGGTCGCAATGACAGGCGTGCACGCGAGCGGTGCGTCACTGGCGTTGATGAGCCACACGAAGCGCCGTCCGTCTTCATGCACCATCTCGCCCACGATCACTCGTGGATCGTTCACACGAGCTTCCGGGACCACCTGAGCGACTTCGGCTAGGGCCGAGTACAGGCGCCAAGTGGGCTCTGGGTTCACGGCCATGGTTTGCGCCGCCATGTGCTCGATGGGATAGGTGCAGAGCACCAGGCTGCCCGCGCCCGTTTTGTGCTGCAACAGCGCTGGCCGGCCTCGGCCGTCGCGCGCGACCACCTCCGCGCCGTTCGGCTCGACCGGCAGAAACGCTCGCGAGTTTTCCGTACCGGCAACGGCCAGCTCGAGCGCCTCGCCAGCGGCAATGGAGCCAAAGCTTCGTTCGAATGTGAAAACCACACGTTCGTCTTCGATACGATTGACCAAGCCGTAGCGCAGTAGTTTGTGGACGCCGAACATTTCGTCGAGGTCCGGCCACCACGGCCCGCGTTGGTTCTTGTGCACCCCGACGAAGTACGAAAAATACACGGTAGCCCCCGCGTGTGCGAAGCGGCCCAGCTCCCGCCAGGTCGGGGCGGTGAGTTGTTTGACGCTCGGTACCAGGTAGAGCTGGGCGTCGGCGGGTAGCCCGGGCCCAAGCGCGCTGGGGCTTTGCTCCCCGGCGCCCAGACTCAGCGGGTCCGTGCTCACTCGACCGTAGAGAGTGCCACCGGCGGCGGAACCGCGATTGATGTCCGGCAGGTGAGCGGGCCGCCAGGACAGAGCATCGGCCTCTCGCACCAGCTTGACGGGTAGGTCCGCTTCACGCGCGGCCACATAAGCCTGCCGGAGGTTCTCGACGATGCTGAGCGCGTCGTCCGGCGCGGTGAACGGGTACTGGTTCTCCAGGTACGATGGCACGACTAGGGCGATGCGCGAGTCGGGCCGCGTGCAGCGCGCGAGATCGATGCGCTCGATCAGCTGAGCAAAGTCTCGAATTTCGCGGGCGGCCGGCTTGGCTTCGCCGCGCTTGTCGATGAGACCAAAGTGCAACTCGAAAGGATGATGGCTGTACGGGGCTTGGGTGTACAGGTCGTCGTAGTCGGTGTTGTTCCATGCCAGCCAGCCAGTGGCCCCGGCGAGCAAGGTATGGTGCAACGTTTGGCGGTAATAGTGGGCCGCGTTCACGTCGCTCGTGTAGTCACTGGTGACCCCGAACTCCTCCATGACGACCGGTCGTTGATTGAAATCGAGCAGCTCACACGCGAACGCGGCGCCCAGGTGCTGGCGGACTTGGTCCGTCTCCATGCGGTAGACGTGGGGACCCAAGAAATCGACCAGCCTTGCGATGTCTCGCACACGGAAGCCGTTGTCGGTCCCATTGATTTCCACCCCCCACGCCCCGTCGCCGATGCTGACCGGCTGCTGACCGCCGCCAGCGCGCACCGCGTCGATCAGGATCTGCGCCCAGGAAATGACCGACTCGGCGCGCAACGCACCGTTACCTCGCGACTTCCAGTCCCCGTAGATGGGAACCTCGTTGGTGAGAAGCCAAGCGACCACGGCGGGATGGTCGCAAAAACGCGCGGTCAGCTCGCGCACGTACCAGGCCTGACGCGCGACAAACCACACATCTTCAAACAGATCACGTCCGCCGCGCCAGGCGGGGTCCCAGTTCTGCCCCGACATGTGGCCGACGATGAAGGTGGGGATGGACGCCATGCCGCGCTCGGCATGCGCGTTCAGAAAGTCACGAAAATGGCCCACCAGGGTTTCGTCGAGGCGGTCGGGGGTGGGCATGAAATCCGGCCAATAGAAGAAGCTGCGGGTCACGGGCATGCCGTGCGCTCGCAGGGTGTCGAGCTCTTCCCGAACGATGCTGGGGTCGTAGTTGCGCCACATCAAGGGGCCGCCGCTGCGGGACCAAAAGTTCACACCGACCCAAATTTGGGGTTGCCCGTTCCAGACGACTTTATGATTGGGACGACGCACGCTGCTCCTTAGTAGGACAAACCCGAGTCCGCGCGGGGTTTGTGCAATGTAAAGGAAGTGCCGGCACGAACTTGGGGTGCGAGGCACTCGTGCATCGACTCTACTGAATCGAGGGCACAATGAAATCGATAGCCCGAATCAGAGCCATCGTGGCCGCAGCGGCACGGGCACCGCCCGCGCTCCACCGTGCGTCGCGAATCGCCACGTGTGCTCACTGGGGCATGGGAATTGCACGCCAAAGCAATTGCATGTCCGAGCACAGCTCGCGCCAGAGATTGGGTGCGGATTTGAGGCTGAGCCTCAGCGCCTGGCATGATGTTTGAAGAGCTAGACGGCATGCCTCCGAGCACCCGCGCCTCGCAGGAAACTTTCGATGTGATCATCGTAGGCGGTGGCCCCGCCGGGCTCAGTGGCGCGTTGGTGCTCGGTCGCTGTAGGCGGCGGGTTCTGGTCCTCGATGAAGGCCTACAGAGAAACGCCGCCTCAACGGCCGCACACGGGTTTTTCACGAGGGATGGGGCAACGCCCGCGGCGCTCTACGAGGCCGGCCGCGAACAGTTGCTTGCGTATGACGTTCAATGCCACCGAGCGCACGTCGAAAGCGTGCAGCTCCGGGAGGGCGGCTTCACCGTGTCCGGCGAGGGCCGGAGTTGGCACTCGCGGAAGCTGCTGCTCGCGACGGGGGTGCGAGACCGATGGCTAGACGCCCCAGGTGTCGAGGGCCTCGCGGGGGCCGGCGTCTACCAGTGCCCCTATTGCGACGGTTGGGAGGTTCGCGACCGTGCGCTCGGCTTATACGCTCCGACCGACGACGCAGCCGACGTAGCGCTGGGTTTGAAGGCGTGGAGCGACAGCATGACGTTGTTCACAAACGGCCGCGAGCTCAGCTCAGAACAACGCGCGAAGCTCGAGCGTCACCGAGTGGGCATCCACGAATCCAAGGTCCTTGGCGTCGTTCAGGGCGGGGGGCGCTTGCAAGGAGTGCGTCTCGAAGGGCCTCAGTGTGTGGCTCTGGACGCGCTTTTTGTGCATGCGGGGCAAGAATCGCGCAGCCGCTTGGCGGAGCAGCTCGGTTGCCCCACCAAGCCAGACGGACGAATCAGCGCCGGCCAACGCCAAGACACACCCGTTCACGGCCTGTATGTCGCGGGCGACCTTTCGGCGCCTCTTCAGGCCATCGCTGTAGCCGTCGCCGAAGGCTACAAGGCGGGCGTGTATATCCACACGGAGTTGCGCGACGAGACTTTCGGCTGACGCTCACTGCCAGACGCGCCTCGAGGCTGCCACACGGCGAGGCGCAATGTCTCCGCAGTGTCTCCGCAATGTCTCGTCGCTGCCCGCACTGCCAGCTGGCATGTGATGTGCTTGCTTGCGGCTTCAGTATGCCTCGCAAACGCGCGCACCTGACGGTCACGGCTCGAGAAATCAGAGCGGGTAAATTGTGTAGCTGTGAAGCATGCGTGCGCGACGGGCAACATGAGCCTGACTGCCCGGTTCACGACGAGCCCGGGGGTCCGTGTGCGTGCGGGCGAACCGAGCAGTCCAAAGGGGCAGGTTGAGGCTCCAGGTTGTCAGGCCTGCCCAGCCACGATTTTTGCGAAGCCGATGCCGGACGTAAGCCCAGTGATGGTTTCCGCGTCATTGATGATGATGTAACGACAGCGGGCTGCATAGGCTTGCTCCGCGGCGCGGTGCGTCGGCGTTTGTATGGGTAATGACAATACACTGGCGTCCATCCAGAGCTCCACTGCATCACCTGGGTCAGCCTCTCGGGCAATTCTCGCCTCCTCGCTCGAGAACACGCCCACGGGTACGGCGCTTCTCGTCACGACCAGGGTCAGGGACGGATCGGCGCGCAGCGTTGCCGTCGCCTCGGCCAGTGAAGACTTCGCCCGCAGGGCAGAAACCGAGCGCGTCAGAATGGACTCGATGGGTACCTCGATGCGCGCCTCGGCCACCGCGCGCATCATCTCTCGACTGCTCACGACCCCTTCGAGCGGCCCATCCTCCGCGACGTAGACCCGCCGGAAATCGTGCATCAGCATGTGACGCGCGCACATGCCGAGGGTCAAGTCGCGCCGGATCACCGGCACACGGCTACGCGTGAATTCGCTGACCCGGGCTTCCGGCAGCCAGAGGTGACGCTCGCGGTCGCGGCTTTGACGCATGAACCTCCCTGCTTGCAGCAAGTCCGCCCGGCTGATGATGCCTGTCAAGCGCGAGCTGACGTCCAGGACGGGCAGCTCGGACACCCCGAGCTCGTCGAAACGGCTGGCGGCCTCGGCGAGAGGCGCATCTTCCCGGATGGTAAACACGGGTGACACCATCCATTGGGAAACGTAGCTATCAAATGCGTTCTTCATGCGACGTCCTTGCTTGCATCTTCTCACCTCGGGTCGAAGCCTCGGGCGAGAGCGCTGGAGAAAACTAAGGCTGGCCGCTCTGGCGGGCCCCACGGCTCGAGTGCCAGCGCCAACAGCGCGGGGCGGCGCCCTTGCGTGGCCTTTAGGGTATGTCGCACGATGTGCACCAGCACCGTCCTCGATCCGAGGATTGTTCGGCGTGCGAGCCTTTCTTGACAATAGCACGAACCGGTGAGCGACTTCGGAGCGGAGCGTGAGGTTTCGTACAATTTCTCGCGACGCTCAGCTCGATCAAATCTCCCTGTTGCACGTGCCGGTCTTGGCCCGGGCGAGCTCGAAGCTCGTGTCCAGTGCTGACTTGACGGAGCCAACGCCGCGACCGCACGTTGGCGCGGCGGGCGAGAACTTGGGTTGTCAAATGGCGTGCCGCGTGCTATATGTGATGAGTAATCGGCCAGTTTGTTCACGCAGGCGACCGCGGAGGTCGCCGTCGCAAACTGGGTCCGAGACGCTAGTATGGGAATCGGAGCTGATTCCGGCTTCTGTGCGAGCTGCAGGCGGCACCTGTAATTCAGGTGCCAAGCGAGTCGTGGCCGGTTTCTAGGGTTGTTGGGGGGTCCGGCCCGCCTGGGCTGCGCCGAAAATGGCCGCGAGGTGCCGGTCTCGGGATGGGACCACGCCAGATTGCGGCCGCGCTGAATTTCGCGAGCTGAGAGGAACGTTGGTCATGACACAGAACAACAAACGCATCGAAACTGGGGCAGGAGCATCTTCAGGAGCAGCGTCTAAGGCCGGGCCCGTGCCGCCAGCGCAAAGTCGGGGCTCAATCAGCCGTGGAGCAACTTTCCAGCTGACCTTGAGGCACGTGATTGACTTGGCCCACGCCGTTTCGCTCGAGCGGACGAATTCGCTCGCGCAGACGAACGCCACTGCTCCGGCGCCCGTCGGTGCCCCATCTGCGGAGGCGCCCGTTGCGGTGAGAGTGTCGACGGCAGCCGAGCAATCGTTGGCGCAGGCGCTCGAAGGGCTCGAGCCTGAGTCGTCGCTCAAGCTGCGGACGTTGATGGTCGCGGGCCGAGACGGGCGCGGGGTCACCGCCGTTCACGTCGAAATGAAGCCGGCGGACGTGGATTCAGCATCTGCCACGGGTGACCTGAGCCAGAGCGGGCCGCTCTTGGCCGACTATTTGCGACGCGGCCACGCGATGGCGTGCGCCACGGGGCTGGATCTCGAAAAGAGCATCGCCACCTGGCCGTCGTCAGTGACGCATACCCTGGATGAACGCGCCTGGTTGAGCTTTGGCGTGCAGTTGGCAAAGTCCCAACCCGAGGACTGGACTTGCCTCGGATTTGTGGGCTCCGATGGCGCGCAGCAGCTGACCAAGCTGTACCTCAGACTGGGTGAGCATGCCTGGTGGTCTTTTCGGTCCGTGCTCGACCGGCCTTCGACGGCCTTCGTCGACAAGGAGAAGAAAGCGCTCGCCAAACGGCGCTCCAAAGGTGTCGCCGGCGCGTCGTTGAAAGCGATGGCCGACCGTTCTTGCGGAAACGAGGGTCGGGCGTTGCGGCGAGCCGTCAAGGCGATTCGGGCGCGGGTGGGTATCGCGGGTGAGCCTGCGTGAGGATTCACGGGCTAAGCGTTAGCGCTACCAGCGTCTCACTCACGCCGGGGTAACCCTGAAAATACCACACCCACCAACCCAGCATCATGGTGCTGTGGCCGACCAGTATGCCGACATGGCTCCACATCTCCACGCGGTCGGAGTGCTGGCGTACGTAGCGCCGCCAGTGAAACGCCTCGTCCACCAAGCTGTACACGAACGATAGCAGCGTCAGTACGCAGGCGGGCACCCACGCGCTCGGGTTCGAATACGCCGCGCACAGGAGCACGCAGCTGCCAATGCCACACAGGATGGTAATGCCGTGGACCAAGCTTTCCGCGGCCTTGATCTCCTGCTTGTAAATGGTGCGGTGCCCGATGGTGTCTATGGCGATGCTGACCGAAAATACCAGCGCCCCGAGCGGCACCCACCAGGCGACGCTAGGGAAAGCCACGCCCGCCGTGCGGCCTGCCAGCAAGAAGCCCCCGGTGGCGACCACGAGCCCAAACATCAAACCGACCCACGCCGTGTAAACGAGCCAGTCTTTGGGACCAAACTCCCGGGCCCGGCGCACATAGGTCCAGAATTCAGACGGCAACGAGCTCTGGGCCATAGGTCAGAGTGTCCAGGGGTACAGCCGCAAACCGCGAGGAGCGCAAGGAGCTCACCTGACGAGCCAGCGTGAAGGCGAAAGCGGCCGCACAGGCCAGCAGCTTCTCGTAGTTGGGAACTACGGCGCGAGGCGCGCGCAGATCGTGACCTTGGCCAGCGATCTTGCTGCCGATGGCCGAGTAGATACGACGAGCGGAGTTCACCGCAACGGCGGAGCGCAGCGACAGGTATTCGAGCCCGGCGTCGCTCGACTCATAGTACCGACCCGCGAGCGCGAGCAATTCTTCAATCGCTCCCCGACAACCCTGGACCGCGGAGTCTGGAAACGCCCGAGCGTGACCCGCGCGTAACTGGGTTACGCCATGCCGAGCCAGCACCTGGGCGGGGAGATAGAGCCGCCCACGCTGCCAGTCCTCCATCACATCGCGACAAATGTTTGTCAGTTGCATCGCGAGGCCAAGGTGGGCGGCATGGCGTAAGGCACTGACCTGGCTCACCCCCAGCACGTGGCACAGCATCAGCCCCACGGTGGAGGCCACGCGATAGCCGTATACGAGGAGCTCATCGAGCGTCGCGTACTCGTGGCCGTTCACGTCCATATCCATACCTGCCAGCAACTCCGCGGGGTAGTGCAGGGGAATATGGTGTGCCCTCAGCACCTCGCCGAACGCCGCCAGCACCGGATCTTGCTGCTCCTCGCCGGCGTAGACGCTGGTGAGCTCGCGGCGTAGGCGGGACAGGGCGGCATGTGGCGCTTCAGGCTCCTTCGGGTCCGCGGCGCCCACGTCAATCGCGTCATCGGCTCGACGGCACCAGGCATAGATGACCGCGACGCTATCCGCTGTGCGGCGCGGTAGCAGACGAGAGGCGAGGCTGAAGCTTTTCGAATGCTTGTCGATCGCCGACCGACACTCGGCGCTGGCTTCGCTCATGCCGCCGACTCCACCGCGCGTTTGCCGCTCCGACCCCCGAGGATCAACCCCACCGTCGCTTTGGCGGAGTTGATCACGCCTGGCAACCCGGCTCCCGGATGGGTCCCCGCACCGACGATGTACAGGCCCGGGATCTTCGGATCCTTGTTGTGGGGGCGAAACCAAGCGCTCTGCGTCAGCGTGGGTGCGACGGAGAACGCCGAGCCGTGGTAGGCGGACAGGTCGCGCTGAAAACTGCGCGGCGTGACGAAGTGCTGGGTGACGAGCTCTTGCCGCAGACCGGGCAGGACCCGACGCTCGAGCGACTCGAGGATGCGTTTCGCGTACTTCGGCCCGACCTCATCCCAGTCGATGTCCGCCTTGCCCAGGTGCGGCACGGGGCTCAGGACGTAGAATGCGGAGCAACCCGGAGGTGCCATGCTCGGATCGCTGACGCTGGGGGCGTGCAAGTACAGGCTGAAATCCTCAGGCAAATGTGGCCCAGCGAAAATCTCCCCCAACAGCTCCCGATAACGCGGCCCAAACAATACGGTGTGGTGCGCCAAGTCGTCGTAACGACGGCGCGTGCCAAAATAGAGCACGAACAGCGACATCGACCAGTCGAGCCGTTCCAGCCTGCGCGCGGTTTGTTCGGCCGCGCCGTTGCCCCGGTAGAGTTTGTCGTAGGTGTGATGCAAATCCGCGTTCGAGACGACCAGGTCAAACTGCTGACTTTGCCCCAAGGAGCACACGCGATGCTCGGGGTCCTTCGCGCCGCCCGCGGCTGCAACCAGCTGTATCCGCTCCACGGGCGTGTCGAGGCGCAGCTCGCCGCCGAGCTCACCAAACAGCCGCACCAGCGCCTGCACCAGCGCTCCCGTTCCGCCGCGAGGGAAGAAGACACCCCATTTTCGCTCTAGATAGTGAATCAACGTGTAGATGGAGCTCGTGGTGAATGGATTACCGCCCACGAGCAGTGAGTGAAAGCTGAAGGCTTGCCGGAGGTGCTCGTCTTCGATGAAACGCGCCACCGTCGAATACACCGAGCGATCGGCGCGCAGCCGAGCCAGATCCGGAAAGACGCGCAACATGTCGGCGAAGCGCAAGAAGGGGGTTGCAGCGAGCTCCTCGTAGCCGGTGACGAAGACGCGACGGCTGTATTCGAGGAAGCGCTCGTAGCCGGCGGCGTCGCTCGGGCTCTTGG
This sequence comes from Deltaproteobacteria bacterium, assembly GCA_031407405.1. Classification (GTDB taxonomy): domain Bacteria; phylum Myxococcota_A; class Polyangia; order Polyangiales; family Polyangiaceae; genus SZUA-265. The sequence goes on along the minus strand of JANOIG010000167.1, from coordinate 28,700 downwards.
CACGAATCTGCGCCAGCATGCGCTGAGCATCGTTGTCGTAATCGAAACGATCGCCATCGTCCCAGAGCAGCCGATAGAATGGCGTGACCGGCAGCAGCTCGACATAGTCCTGTATGCGGCGGCCTGCTGCTTGAAACAGCTCTTCCAAACAATGCGGCGCGGTGATTACGGTGGGGCCGCCGTCGAAGCGGAAACCGTCCTGCTCGTAGACGTAGGCGCGCCCTCCGGGTTTGTCACGCGCCTCGTACAACACACATGCGTAGCCCGCGGCTTGAAGCCGAACCGCGGCCGCGAGACCTCCAAACCCGCTGCCGATCACCGCTGCACGCGGCCGCTGCTCGAGGCCGGGGCGTGGCGTGGCCGGTTCAGGCATAACTTTTCTCCATGCGCTGCAGCTGAGCTCGCAGCTGCGTCAAAGCCGGGCTGGCCCCCGTGACGGCCTCGAGCCGCGCGAAGGCGCGCTGAATGTGGCCCCGCACCCGCACTCGACCCGAGCCTCGCAGGTGCCGCTGCATACAGCGCGCGAGCGCTTCAGGATGTAGCCGGCGTGCCGCCACGTCGCGCCCCTGTTTACGCAGCTCTTCGAGCTGCTCTCGAGGCAACTCCGCGCACAGCCACGCCCAGGGCCAGGTGGGGCGCCCTAGCAGCAGATCCTCGTGGCCTTTGTGACAGCGTTGTTCGCTCACCAGGCCGCCCACGTCGTCCAGCATCTGCAGCGCGACGCCCATGCTTCGACCAAACCTCCCGAGCTCGTCGCTGAGCGCCTGCGTTGCGCCCGCCGCGATGGCGCCGAGCAGTGCCGCCAGCTCCATCAGCGCGCCTGTCTTCAGCTCCGTCGTGGCGAGCACCACAGCCGGCACTTCGTCTTGCCCGAGCTCGTACACGTTGGCGGTCAGGTCGAGCGCTTGCCCGTGGTGTGAGCGAAGCAGGGTGCGGTGGGCCTCTCGATACAGCGTGAGCTGTATGTCGCGGCTGACGCCCGCGTGCTCGATCAAGCCGAGAGCCCAAAAATACATCCAGTTGCCCGCGTTGAGGGCCACCGGCAGGCCGTGCAAGCGGTGCAGGGCGGGGCTACCGCGTCGTGAGCTCGACTCATCTTCGATGTCGTCTATGATGAGTGAGCCGCCATGCAATATTTCTACGATCGCGCTCAGGCGTTCGGGACAAGGGCCACGGCCCCCCGCGAGCTCGAAGCTCTGTGTGACCAAGCTAGCACGCAACGCCTTACCCGGCCGCGCGATGAAATTGGAGACCGGTTCATGCAGCGCCCGGCTCCAGATGTGTCGGCCGAGCGCGGCGGATTCTGGACCCAGCAGCTCGGAGAGCCTGGGCGCCGCGAAGTGCTCTTCGAGCAGTTGTTGTAGCTGATTGTCGGGTGGGTCGGCGAGCAGGGCATCGTTCATGATAGTTGTTCTCCGGCGAGCAGCCGGCGCAGTGAGAACCCGGAGGGAGGCCGTCCACAAAGAATGCGGGCTCGATCCAGGCCGGTGGTTTCGAGCGCGTAGAAGCGAAGGATCGTCTCCACCGGCAAGCGATAGAATCGTTCGAGCACGTGGCAGCGCTGTTCGGGTGCGAAGGCGCCGAACAACAGGCGGTTGAGCCACACGGAGAAACGCAGCTGCCGCTCGTGCTGGGCCAGCCAGCGCGAGTAGCTTTGGTCCAACGCCGCGCGCGCGGGCCGACTGGCTATATGAAGCGCGAAGCGCAGGGCCACGGGCAGCGAGTAACCAGTAGTTGGATGAAAGAGCCCACCCGCGTAGCCCGCACGAATGGGGCTCGTCGACCGGGGCTGAAGCTGCAGCCGCGTCGGGATGGGCAAAATTCCTCGCTCCTCGCGTAGCACTCGGTGGACACGGAGGCCCTGCTGGGCTGCATACTCGAAGATGCGGCCTGTGAGCGCCGCCGCATCCAGTCGATCGTTGGTCGAGTAATAGGTGTCTTCGATGAGCACGCGGTCGCCCGCCCACGGCAATACGTACATGAAACGAAAACCATCGAGCTGCGCCACGGTGGCATCCATCAACACCGGGTAACGGGGCGTGCTGTTCGCTGCCACTTCCAGCTCGAGGCCTAGAAATTTTTGATAGGCTCCGGTGGGTGAACTGGCCCCCTGCGCCGGCCCTCTGGCATCGATCACCAATTGTCCGCGAACGGTGCTGCCGTCGTCGAGCGTGACCGAGCTACGACCTACCGCACCCACCGAAGCTGTCACGATGCGCGCGTGCCGTGAGGCGGCGACCCGCTCGGTCACGACTCTGTGTAGCTGCGAGCTCGTGACCGCGCTGTATTCATAGTTCAATCGACGCCGATGTTGCGGAAAGACAACGTCATGACTAGGCCAGCGTTTGACCACTAAGCCGTCGACCCAGCCTCGGGCCGCCTCGGGTACGTCTCCAGCATGGAAGCACCAAGTGTGGTTACCACCGAGCTCCGGCTCCCGTTCGATCAGGGTCAGAGCGGTGTCTGGCCGCTGATCGAGCAAGGCCAGCGCAATCAGCGCGTTTTGCAGGCCGCCACCGACGAGCACGTATTCGGCCGTCGTATGCGTTCCGCGATGTGATCGACGACCCGGGCCGACCGACGGTTCCGCGTTCAGTTCGATACTGTGGCCTGGCTCCACTTCCCCCTCCTAGAGAGCGGGTCGAGACCGTCAAGGCATGCCGTGGAAATCTGAGCGCGATTGTCGACTCCGACGCATTCCCCCACTTGCCGAATTCGCCAGGCGACCCATGAAGCCCGCACGAGCCCTCGTCTCCCAGAGGACGCCCATGAGCCTTGTGAGCGCCAAGAAGCGACTGTTGTGCGTTGCCGAAAGTGTGACACTCGCGCAGGTCGTGCGCTTGGTCAGCCTGGCGCGAGGGCTTCCGCGTGAGAGCTATGAGGTGCACTTTGCCTGCTCGGTATTCCCGGAGCTCGTGTTTGGTGGGACCCACTTCACCCAACATCGGCTGGAGAGCATGGCGCCCGAGCTCGCGGCCGAGGCGCTCCAGGCGGGACGGCGGCTATATGAAAAATCCACGTTGCTGCGCTACATCGAGGCCGAGATGGCGCTCATCGACGCGGTCCGGCCAGATTTGGTGGTGGGCGACTTTCGATTGTCGCTGCCCACGAGCGCCGAGCTCTGCGGGGTCCCGTCCGCCGTGCTGATCAATGCTTACTGGAGCCCGTTTGCGCGACGGGGTCGGTTTCCCGTACCCGACCACCCGATCATTCGCTGGCTGGGCGAGTCTTTGACGGAGCAGTACTTCCCCCAAGCCATTCCGCGGGTGTTTCAACACTTCGCGAGCCCGGTCAATGCCGCGCGCAAGAAATATGGGCTGAAACCGGTGGGTAGTTTACTCGAGGTGCTGACCCATGCCGACCACACCCTCTATCCCGATGATCCGTCGCTCACCCCGGTCGACCATGCGCCCGGCACGCATCGGTTTCTCGGCCCTGTTCCCTGGCAACCCGAGCTTCCCGATACTGAGTCGACGTTACCCACCGCGCTCTCCGGCAGCTCCGAGCCGCTGGAGCTGCAAGACAGCGATCGGCCGCTCGTGTATGTCACGCTCGGATCTTCGGGCAGCGTGCAGCTCTTACCCATGATTGTTGGCGTTTTGGGGCAATTGCCGGTGCTTGGGCTGGTCGCGACGGCGGGGCGCGCAGAGCTCAGAGACGTGCCGCGCAACGTCATGGTCCGAGCCTTCGTACGGGGAGAAGATGTGGCGCGGCGCGCCCGCGCCGTGATTTCCAACGGCGGAAGCACGACCGGTTACCAAGCGCTGAGCCAGGGCACCCCGGTGCTCGGTGTCCCGAGTAACTTCGATCAATACCTGGCCACCGAAGCCATCGTGCAGGCGGGAGCCGGGACATGTGTCAAGGCCCGGCAAGCCACCCCGGACGCTCTGCGAGCGGCGCTGCTCCGCACGCTAGAGGACGCGCACATTCGCGCGGCCGCGCAACGCGTTGCGGCCAGCTTTGGCGCGTACGATGCGGCTGCGCGGTTTCGAGCCTTTGTGGACCAAACCGTGGGGGCTGAGCGCCGCGCCACCGGCTGAACGTCAACGCGAGAAAAATCAAAGCGAGAAGTAGCGAGCCTTGATCGACACGGCGGAGGGTCGGGCTTTCAACTGGAAAGCCGCGTCCTCGAAGCTTGGGGGTCCGAAGGTGGCCGAAGCATCATTTGAAAAACCGTAACCTTCGAGCGGCATGCCGAGAAAGTTGAAGTCCATCTTCGAGTTCTCGTTTTCGTCGTGGAGCACCGCGATGGCATAAACGCCCGGGTGTAAATCGCGGAACGTGACGGAAGCGCGCTTCTGACTAATCCTGGCGAGTTGGCCCGAAAGTGCACGCTCTTGCTTGGGAAAGCCGGCGGAGGAGGCGAACAACGCGACCGCGACTCGCCCCTTGTCGTTGCTCAGCTGCGTAACCCTGACGGTGAGCTGTGCGCGTTCCGAATCCTGTTTCGCTGGATCAGCGGCGACGGGCGTGCCGGCCATGCAGGTCATGACGAGCCCGAGCCCGAGCCGATGGGCCAACCGTGCGCAACTACTCGATAGGTTTTTCATGGGTGGTGTGGGTGGTGCGTTGAACCCTTTGTGCTGCAAACATCGGTGGGTCAAGGTCGACGGCGCCTGCTTTTCGGATGAAGGCCTCCGCGGAGCTGGCCGGCCCTGAAGCGGCGTAGACGCCCGGCCGAAATGCTCTAAGAAGGCCACGATCCGCCGTGGCCATCGTCAAGCCGTCCGACCCCGTGGAGCTCAGTATCGGAACACTGTCGAGTGTGACGGGTGTGCCCGTGGACACGCTCCGCACCTGGGAGCGGCGCTACGGCTTCCCGGCGCCCATCGCGCGGACCGAAGGCAGCCATCGTCGCTACTCTGCGGACACCATCACGGTGGTGCAGCTGATCGTGCGTGCGCTCGAGCTTGGCCACCGGCCTTCAGCGGTGGTTGGACGCGATTCGGAAGAGCTACGGCGTTTGATCGGGCCGCGCTTCCAAGACTCGTCCTCCCGCCCGAAGTCGCCGCCAGGCGACCCTCACATTGTCGAGCGTTGGGTCGAGCTGACGCGAGAGCTCGATGGTGAGGGACTGACCAGCGAGTTTCACTTGTGCCTGGCGGAGATGGCCGCCATCGACTTCCTGGAACGGCGCATGGCGCCTTACTTGGCTGAAATTGGCGAACGTTGGGCGCGCGGGGAGCTGCGAGTATCTCAAGAGCATTTTGCCAGCGAGCAGGCGCGCGAGTTCTTGAGCACGCAGTGGCGGCGCTTGGCGGAAAGGGTTCGCGGCCCCGGGCACGCCAGTGTCGTCCTGGCGACGCCCCCTGGTGAGCAGCACGTGCTCGGGCTGCACATGGCAGCGTGGGTGGTTGCACGCGCGAACGCTCGAGTCGTGTTTCTGGGCGCGGACACCCCCGTGGTCGAAGTGGTTTTTGCGGCGGAGCGCTACGCCGCGGACGGTATCGTGCTGAGCGCGGCGACCGGGTATGCGGGAGACCTGCAGCATCACCTGGCCGAGCTCGTGGGCAGGCTGCCGCGCCATGTGAGCGTGGCGGTGGGGGGCGGGGGCAGCTGGAATGCGGGAGGCCCTTCACGGCATATGAACGGACTTTACGAGCTTCTAACCTGGGCAGAGTGGCTACAAGGACGCCCCAGTCTGAGACAATAAGTCACGGATAATGTTCTGGTTATATGTGATCAAAAGTAGGTAAATGTGCGGACATAGTCCGTATTTGACCGGACTTGAATCTGTTCAAAATATGTTCAATAATCCGGACATCGTGGAGCGACGCCAGGGTGGTCCTCGGCGAGCTTCCGCGAGGGAGGCAGCCCGAGCATGTCCGTCGATCTCAGCACCCAACGCCTGATTGACCGCGCCAAACACGCGCCCAAGTTATCCGTCGCTGACGAACGCGAGTGCATCCGGGCCTGGCAGGCGCGGCGCGATCAGCGCGCTGCGGGCCGAATCATCGAAGCCAACCTGCGGCACGTGGTGTTTACGGCGCTCAAGTTCCGCAACTATGGCATCTTGGTTGCGGACCTGATCAGTGACGGGAACGTCGGCTTGATGAAAGCTCTCGATCGGTTTGAAGAGAGCAAGGGCGTGAGGTTCTCGACGTACGCCATCTATTGGGTGCGGGCGCAAATCGTGATGGGGGTGATGGATTCGTGGAGCCTACTCTCCGGTCCGCGGGGGGCGCTCAACTCGCGGGTGTTTTTCCGGCTGCGCCGGGAGCGGGCCCTTTTGTCCAAGCTCGAGCCGCAAGGGTCGAGCCTGGACAGCCAGAGCATTACGGAGCGGCTGGCCGCGCAATTTGGCGTCAGCGAGCCACGCATGGAAGAGATGCTGCTGCAGCTCGACAGCCGGGGCGTGTCGCTGGATGCGGCGCAGCCGGGTCAAACCTTCAGCTTGCTCGACGAGCTCAGGAGCGACCACGATCAGGCCTCTGCGCTCGAGGGCCGGCAGGTCGGCGCTCAGCTCGAGCGAGCGCTCGAGCGGGCGCGTGCAGAGTTTGACGACCGCGAGGCATTTATCCTCGACCGGCGCCTGATGGCTGATCCGGAAGAGAGGCTCAGCCTCAGCGAAATCGGGGAGCACTTCGGCGTTTCGCGCGAAAGAGTGCGTCAGATTGAGGTTCGTGCCAGGCGGAAACTGCGCGCCGAGGCTCTGCGTGAGAACCTCGGCGTCCACCTCGACGTACGCGCAGCCTGAGCGCTACTGAGCCAGGAGCTGCACCGAGGTGCTGCCCGAGCCGAGCAAGGTCGATAGCGCCACCGGGCTCGGGTCCTGGGCACCGGCCGCGTACAGCATCACCGAGCCCAGGCCGTCGTAAGTGACCGAGTTGATCGGATCGTCGGCGTCCGTGCTGGCGAGACCTGCCGCGCTGTTCCAGCGCAGAATCAAGCGGTCACCAATGATCTCGAGCGACACGCCGCGGTAGCCGGGCGCAACCGGCGGTGTGAGGTCACCCGCGTCGACCAGGACGTTCAACGTCGCATCGGTATCCAGGTCCGGGCTATTGATTGAGAACGCGTCGTTGAGGGCACGCTGGATCGTCCCGGGATTGACGCCTGGGTCGAGCGCGATCGGCTGATTGAAGCGCATCTCGAGCTGTCCACTCGGCGTGGGGGTGAGCCCATCGGTCGACAGCGCCGTGATGGCGAGCGTCGGATCAGCGAGCGGATCGAGCACCCAGCTGCGGTCACCGTCCACACCCGCCGTGAAGGTGTCTGTCACGACCTCGTGACCGTCCACGCCGTAGATCGTCACGGCATAGTTGACGCCGTACACGAGTTGGCCGCTGGCGATCGCAGCTTCACCGTTCTCGAACGGAAGAAGCAACGAGCGCTGTTGCAAGTCTTCGTCGTTCTGCCACAGCTGCCGACCGCTGTCGATGGAAGTGACGCCCACCGGGAGCTCGGCATCCTCGTCCAACAAGCTGGAGCTGCTGCGAGGTGCGAAGCGCATGAACCCGCTCGGCAGCTCCGTGCTGTCACTCAGCCGTACGCGACACGTCGCCCCGGGCGTGGTCACCGCTTCGGGGTACAGGAAAGCGTCGTAATATAACGAGCTGAGCGGGTTGGTTGGGTCTTCAGCGATGCGCTCGTTGTGCGAGAGGAAGCTGCGGTACCCCTCGGATTCGACGATGATGCTGTAGTCAGCGCTGGCGAGCAGTGGGCCCACGAAGTAACGCCCTGTCGCATCTACCGTGCCCTCGGTGACGCGGTCGAAGTACTCGAGCCGAATACGGTAGTCGGTGAGGCGGTTTAGGGAGACGCCGTCATAGATCCTGCCTGAAAAGTAGTGTGCGGTGTCAAAGGACAGATCCGTGCTCGAACCGTCGGGGCTTGGCGTCAGCCATATGCTCATGTCCGACGCGCGGCTGGCGGCGACGGTCATGTTCTCCGGCTCGAACTGGGGGCCGCCGTACACTTCGACGTTGTAACCAGCGCCCCAGCGCAAGGCGCCCGCGGGAATGACGGCCTCACCGTCAATGATCTGGGCGCGGTAAGACGTTACGTCGCTGATCGCGTGGTTGGGCAGGAAGGTCTGTTCCAGACCCTCGCTCGGGGCAACCGCCTCGACACCGCCGTCCGCTGCGAAGGTCGGCGCTGGGCGCCCCACGGCTGGATCTGCGCCGAGCCGAACGGGCATGAAGCGCACTTCGGAGCTCGACGCATCGAGCGGCAGGCGCGCGTCTCTGGAGCTTGCCGTAATCGTGAACTCTGGCGACGCGCTACCCGTGCGGTACAAGAGCACGTCTCCGACCAGCGCGCGGTCGGCGTCCTTCTCGTCGTCGAGGTCTGGCAGGCGGCTGCCGTAAAAAGCAAACGCGTCAAAGCCGGCGAGCGTTGCACCAATCCGGTAGTCCGACTCCGGTGTGATCGGCCCCACCGAGTATGAGCCGTCAGCGTCCGAGCGAGCCACGTGGGTGTCCGCGCCCACGGCGAGCGACAACTCGGCATCGGCAATGGGAGCCAGCGTGCTGCCGTCGAGCACTCGACCGCTTATATAGTAGTTGGCGATGCCATCGTCCCCTGACTCGTTGCTGCAGGCCAGGCAGGACAGCAGCGCTCCGGCAGCCGATAGCAACAAAGTGGAACGAAGCAGGCGCTGGCGCGAGTTTAACAATGCCGAATTGATCAAGTAATCTCCCTCTTTTGAGGGCTGACGGGCGCATTGACGGGTCCGAGAGCGGACCGTCCAGCAAGTGCTCCCAGCAGCCAATTGCAGTTTAATTGGCAAATTGCTTTGCCGATGCCCTGAACGCCATGTGGCGGGGCTGCTAAAGCGGTATTCGCGTGCTCGAGGGAGGAGTACTGGTACGGCACGGCTCAAAAGCGAACGGCTGAGCTCGCTGGCGCGGCTAGCTCAGTGCACGAGCCCCGGAGACTGCGGGGCTCGCCCTCGTTCACGCTGAGGACAGGTTCGAAATGCGGCGACGCCAGTCCCGACAGGATCGGGGGCTGGCGTCGCTAGACTGAGGCCTCAGCGTGTTACTGCTGGGGTGGCTGTTGTCGTGGTTGTGGGTTCGGTTTTTGCTGCTGCTGAGGCGGTGACGCTTGCTTCGGATCGTCGGCGGTGTCGGAGTCGGTGCCACTGACGGGTTGGCGTGACCGTTCGGCGGTGGCAGGTGGTTTGCCCGACCTTTGCTCCTCTTGCCCATTGGGCCGGGTCAAGACAATCTCCACGCGGCGATTATTCGCGCGCCCCGTTGGCGTATCGTTACTGGCGATCGGATTCATTTCGCCGCGCCCTTCGGCACGCAACTGTTGGGCGGGAACTCCCCGGCTTTCGAGATACTCTCTCACGGCGTTGGCCCGCGCCTCGCTCAAGATGCGATTCTTTTCATCGTCGCCTTGGGCATCGGTGTAGCCCTCGATCACGATCTGGCGATCTGGATAGGCCGCCAGTGCATTGGCCACGAGATCGAGCCGGGTCTGCGCCAGGGGATTGAGCTCGGCTTTGCCGCTCTCGAACAAGACGCCGCTCAGGCTGATCACCATCCGGCCTCGCTCTTCGCGCAGGGCTTGCATGTCGCGCAGCTCTTGCTCTGCCTGAGCCGCGGAGGCTTGCACCTCTTGCAGCTTCTGCTGGCCTGCCTGCAACTCCTGCTGCCGCTCCTGCAGCGCCTGCTGGGTGTGGGTGAGCTGCTCGGCGTACTGCGAGCTCTGTTCCGCGACCTGCTCGGATTGCTGCTCTAGAGTCGCCTTGTAGGTCTCGTCTGCGCGTTCTTGCTCTGAGCGCGCCAGCGCTTCACTGGCCGCCGCGACGGCAAGCTCTGATTTACGAGTGGCGATGTAAGCGTAGTTGCGCTCCTTGGCGGAGCCAGCGTCATCCTCGTGTGCCTTTTCGGCGGACTGCAATGCCTTGTAGGCATCGTGCACGCCCGTGGGATTCAGACGAGCGGCTTCGCCATTGCGCGCTTCAGCGTACGCGCTACGGGCCGTCATGAGCTCTTTGGAAGGCGTAGAGGCCCCACACGCCGCACAAATCAGTGCGAGTCCGGAAACGCCCAGATGGAATAGTCTTGTGATTTTCACAGTTTTATCTCCAGATTTGTGCCCAAGCGCCGGCTAGCGCGGGTCGTTTTTTATGTCTTGGGTTTTTGCCCATGCGGCCTGGGCCTTTTGCTGCTCGGTTTGGGTACGCGCGATCTGAATTGCCAATTCGGCATCCGCCCGAGCCCGCTCCAGGTACAGGGCCGCGTCTTCGTCCTCGCCATCGTCGGCGAGCTTTTTGGCCTTGGCGATTTCATCGCGCGCCAATTGCAGGTGCAGCGCCGCTTGGGGTTGATCCGGCGCGCCGACCTCTTCTGCAGCCCGAACCGAGGCCTGCACCTCCGTGAGCTTGGTTTGGTTTAACTGGGCGCCGCCACACGCAGCCAAGCTGGCTGCTACTAGCAGGGCCGAAAATCGTCCGTTCAATCGGTACATGCAAATTCTCCTGTTCTCTTCGCCTGGAAAATGAGTCGACCTTGGCCACGCAGGTTGCGGGGGCGGGCACATGAAAAGCCGAGCACGCCACTCCCCTGAGTGACACACGTTGCTGCGTCGACGACTGCCCGTTAGAGACGAGCAGCCGTTGCCACGGGCTTTTGCATCGCAAAGGGAATGCCAATCCATGGTTGACTCCGTTAGCCCTGTAACGTCGCGCTTTCCTTGAAGAAGGGCATGTCTGCAAAGGGCCGCCGTGGTGCACGCGTGCCACATCTGGGCACTTGCGCCCGGGTCAGCTGAGCGCTCAGAGGACGAACTTTTCTCAAAGTGCCTTCGAGCGGTCGCGGTTAACCCGGCGATCGTCGAGCACTGCCGTCATTCATGACCAACGGTGGCTCGTTACGGTGTCCGGGGGATGCCCCTCACGTAGCTCGGTACCGCGCTGACACGGTCCGGTAGGCCAACACTCGGCCCGGCAGTTGATGCGCTGAGCTTGTGATCAGGATTTGGGAGTATGATTGCTGGGTTGGGGTAAACTGGACATGTGACGGATAGTCCGGTGCACATTCGGCCCGCTCGCAGGGGTGACCTCTCGGCAATTGTCGGCCTCTTCGCCGATGACGAGTTGAACGTCCCAATCCAGCCTACAAGCGAAGCGCTGAACAGGGGTTACAGTGAGGCGTTTGACGCCATCGAGGATGACCCAAATAATCGCGTCTACGTGGCCGAGTTGCACGGTACCGTGATGGGTACATTTCAACTCACGTTCATACGTCAGCTGAGCCAGCGGGGGTGCCTCGTCGCGCAGGTGGAATCGGTGCACGTGCATTCCAAGCTGCGCTCCGGCGGCATTGGCGCTGCCATGTTGAGCTGGGCAATAGCCGAGGCACGGCGCCGCGGCTGTATCCGCGTCCAGTTGACCTCGAGCCTAAAACGGCTGCGCGCCCATCAGTTCTACGAGCGTTTGGGCTTCCGTGCTACGCACAAGGGGATGAAGCTTTTCCTGCTCCCCGCTTAGCTCACGCGGTTCGTGAGCTGCAGGATGGAGACAGTCATGGCGATAGCTAAACCACCGGCAGACGACGCGGCGAGAAAGCCGACAGATGCCATCGCGAAGGCAATACTGGACGTCGTGGCTGCCGTGCCCGTGACTAAGGAGCTGCCGGCGCCGTCGCCGCGCGCGCGGGCGCGGAGCATTCAGACCGCGGCGGCGCTCAAGGCGGCGGCGGTGTCCGGGACCCTCGCGTTGCCGCCCGGGCCCTGGGGCTTTGCCGTCATCATTCCCGACTTGGTCACGGTGTGGCGCATTCAGGCTAAGATGGTGGCGGACATCGCCGGTGCATTCGGGCAGAGCGCGCATCTGAGCCAGGAGCACATGGTGTATTGCCTGTTTCGGCACGCTGCGGCTCAGATCGTGCGTGACCTGGCGGCCCGCGTGGGTGAGCGCCTGGTGATTCGCCGCGCGACGCTGCAAGCCTTGCAGATGATCGCTCGGAAGCTGGGCGTCAAGGTGAGCCAGCAAGTCATTGCCAAATCAGCGGCGCGCTGGCTACCCGTGGTGGGCTCGCTCGGTGTGGCGGGCTACGCCTATTACGATACGGCGCAAGTTGCCGCCACCGCGACCGAGCTATTTGAGCAGGATATCCAGCCGAAGTACGATCCGGCGGCCGCCTGAACCAAAGAGCCTGAAATGGCCCACGAAATCAAGAACTACTTGTACGTCGACGAACGGATCGCAACCGGCGGGCAACCGACGGACGAGCAACTGCGGGTGCTGGCGGCATCGGGTCACGGCGCGGTGATCAACCTGGGCCTGCTCGATCCCAAGTACTGCCTTGCGGATGAGGCGGGTCTGGTAACGGCGCTGGGCATGCAGTACCGACACATCCCCATCTCGTTCGATGCGCCGGCCCTGCGAGACTTTCGCGACTTTCTACAGGCGATGGATGACTGGGCCGAGCAGCGAGTATTCGTGCACTGCGCCGCGAACTACCGCGTATCGAGCTGCATGGCGGTTTATGCTGAGAAGCGGCTGGGCTGGTCGCGTGAGCGCGCGGATCAACACGCCTGCCGGCTGTGGGAGCCGAACGACGTGTGGCGAGCTTTTCTGCGGGACTGCCGCGCCCTGTTCATCGACGCGGCAGCGGTCTAGCGTCTAGGCGAGCTGGGCAGTACACGGCTCACCTCTGACGCGACGGAGCACTCGCCAACAAGCTGGATAGGGCGAGCGCGGGAATGGAGGGCGCCGCGGCCATGGCTTTGAGTTGGCGCGCGGCGACAGTGACCATCGCGAAGTCGAGGCTGGTGGTGGCGCGCAGCTCTGCCAGTAATTGCTCCCAGCGCGCGAATGCGTCTCCACGCGAGCTGGCCCAGGCACGCAACTGGCCGGCAGCGTCCATGTCACTCGGAGTTTCACGCAGGATGGCCAGCGTAAAGTCGCGCTGGCTCGCGAACAGCTCGTCGCGAAGCGCGGCGACCGCTTGGCGATCCCAGGCGCGCCGCGTGGGCAGAGCCTGGGTCGCGCTCCGCAGCCACTCGAAGCCGAACTTCCGACCCACCCTGAAGTAGAGCCGCCCCGCTTCGTCGAGCTGGACGGCCCCGAGCTCCGCGACGCGCACGATATCGACGCCCGAGAGCAAGAACCGCAGGCTGGCCACGCGCTCGGCGAGGGACTCGGGCACGCCCAGCGTCACCCAGCTCCGACTGCGTTGGTCGAGCGCTGCGCGCTCTGTCTTGGACAACATCCGGCCCAGGTTGAGCGCCACGTCGGCGATGCCGGCTTTGTACGCCTTGGTGAGGATTTGAACGTCCCCGCCGGCGCGCTCGTGCAAAATCCAGGTGGTGACGCGTTCGATGAACCTCGAACACTCCACGAACAGGTCCCCTTGGGTCTCGGCGGGTACGTGAGTGTCGAGGGCCTCGATGGCCGCCCAGAGCTCGCGCACCGACGTGATCTCGCGCGCCGCGACGTAGGCCAGACTGACAGCGGCGAGTGGCGCACCCGTCGACTCTTGGACCTCGTTGACGAAGGCGATACCGACTCGGTTGACCAAGTCATTGGCGACCACCGTCGCCGTGATCTCGCGCCGCAAACGATGAGCCAAGATGTAGCTCTTGAAGCGCTCGCGGAGCAGGCTGGGAAAATATTCGATGAGATCTTGCTCGAGCAGCGGATCGTTCGGCAAGTTGGACGCCACTAGGACTTCCGAGAGCCGGTTTTTTGCATAGGCCAAGAGGACACACAACTCCGGCCGTAACAGGCCGGTGCCCGTCCGCTGCCGGTCCGCCAGGGTTTCGTCGTCGGGCAGAGCTTCGAGCCGACGGTTCAGCACGCCCGACTTCTCGAGCGCCCGCATGCTGCGGGCGATGCGGTCGGTCAGGTGCTGGCTGAGCTGGGTCGACACGCTGAGTGTCTGAGACTGTAAGTAGTTGTCGCGCAACACCAGGCTCGCCACGTCGTCCGTCATCTCGCGCAATAGGGCGTTGCGCTCTTCTCGCGTCAGCTTGCCGTTGCGTTCGACATCGCCTAGCAGGATCTTGATGTTGACCTCATGGTCCGAGCAGTCGACCCCCGCGGAGTTGTCGATGAAGTCGCTGTTGCAGCGGCCACCGGCCATGGCGTATTCGATCCTGGCGCGCTGGGTCATCGCCAAATTGGCGCCTTCCCCGACCACCAGCGCCCCAAGCTCGTTGCCGTTGATGCGCAGCGCGTCGTTCTGGCGATCACCGACCTGAGCGTCACTTTCGGTATTGGCCTTGACGTACGTGCCGATCCCCCCAAAAAATGATAGCTCCACTTTGGCGCGCAGAATGGCTCGAATCAGCTCGCTCGGATCGAGCTCGGTCCGTGTCTCTCCGAGCAGGGCGCGCACCTCGGGCGAGAGCGGGATGCGCTTCTGCGCGCGAGAGAACACCCCACCTCCCACCGAGACGAGGCTGCGATCGTAATCATCCCAGGAGCTTCGGTCGAGGTTGAACAGCCGGTTGCGCTCCTGCCAGCTCTGCTCGGGGTCGGGGCTCGGATCGAGGAAGATATGGCGGTGGTCGAACGCCGCCACCAGCTTGATGTGATGGGACAAGAGCAGGCCATTGCCGAACACGTCTCCGCTCATGTCGCCAACACCGATGCAGGTGAAGTCGGCGCGTTGAATGTCTTTGCCCCGCTCCCTGAAGTGCCGCTTGACGCACTCCCAGACGCCCCGCGCGGTGATGCCCATCTGTTTGTGGTCGTAGCCGGCGGAGCCACCTGAAGCGAAAGCATCGTCCAGCCAAAAGCCGCGATCTTGGGAAATGCGGTTGGCGATATCCGAAAACGTGGCGGTGCCTTTGTCGGCGGCAACCACCAAGTACGGATCGGGACCGTCGTGGCAGACCGTAGCGGCTGGCGCCACGATGACGTCACCTCGAGCGGGTGAGCTACCCGGGGCGGCATGGCCATTGGTGACCAGTGCACGCCGGTTGTCCGTCAAATCGAGCAAGCTCGAGACGAAGATCTGATAACAGGCAATGCCCTCCTCGCGGATCTTGTCGCGCCCGGCATCCGGCGCCGGCGGACGCTTGACCACGAACCCGCCCTTGGATCCCACCGGGACGATCACGGCATTCTTGACCTGCTGCGCCTTGGCCAGCCCCAAGACCTCGGTCCGGAAATCCTCTTGGCGGTCGGACCAGCGCAAGCCGCCGCGCGCGACCTCACCGAACCGGAGGTGCACGCCCTCGACGCGTGGTCCCGAGACGAAGATCTCTCGGAACGGCGCTGGCCGCGGCACTTCGGGCATGCGGCTCGAGTCGATCTTGAAGCTGAGGTGGTCCTTGGCCTCGCCGGAGGCGTCGGTTTGCCAGAAGTTGGTGCGGGTGGTGGCCTGGATCACGTTGAGAAACAGCCGCAGGATGCGGTCTTCATCCAGGCTCTGAACGGCGTCGAGCGCGGCTGAGAGCGCGCGCTCGAGCTCTGCAGCCCGCGCCGCGTCCGCGCCCGGGGGCGAGACCTGCCCCGGATCAAAACGCGCCGCAAACAGCTCGACCAGGCCCCGCGCGATGCCAGCGTTGCGGCGCAAGGTTTGCTGCATATAACCCTCCGAAAAGGGTACCTGGATCTGCCGCAAATACTTGGCATAGGCCCGGAGCAGGGCTACCTGTCGCGCGGACAAATTGGCGTGCAGAACGAGCTTGTTGAAGCCGTCGTCGTCGACGCGCTTGTCCCAGGTCTTGGCAAAGACTTCGTAAAAGGCAGCGCTGATTTGCCCCAGATCGACCGGCACCTGATCTTCGGTGACCAGCGAGAAGTCATGCAGCCAAAACGGCGCGACCAGATCCGGGATCTGGATCTCGTAGGGCACTTCCCCCACCACTCGCAGCCCGAGGTTCTCGAGGATCGGCAGGACGTCGCTCGGGGCCACGTAGGCGTTGGGCGAGAAGACCTTGAACCTCAGCTCGTACGGCTGTGCGTCGTCGGGGCGGTAGAGCCGCAACGTGAGCTTGCCGCTCTCGAAGGACGCTTCGATGCATTCGATGTCGCTGACCGCCGCGATTTCGTCGAAGTCTTCCCGGTAGCTGGCGGGGAAGGCCTCGGCGTAACGCCGCATCAAGGCGGCGCCCGCTTCCTGCCCCAGCTCGGCCGGTAAGGTGATGCCGAGGCGATCCCGCCACGAGCGGGTCGCTTGCTCGATCTTGCGTTCGAGTACGACAAAGTCGAGGCGTTCGGGGGTACCGAGAGGGGTCTTGATGATGTAATGCAGGCGAGCCAAAGGCTCATCACCGAGGTGGGGATAATACGCGCTGAGCGACCCGCCCCAGGCGTCGACCAGGATGTCCCGGATGCGCAGCGAGAGCTCAGCCTGTACGCGATCACGAGGCAAGTACACCAGGCATGACACGAAGCGGCCAAACGGATCACGCCGCACGAACAGTGCGACACGCTGGCGGCCCTGGAGATGAAAGATGCCGAGCGCGATTGAAAATAGGTCCGCTTCGGTGATCTGAAATAGCTCGTCGCGCGGATACGTCTCCAGAATGTAGCGCAGCGTCCGCATGTTGTAGCTGCCCGGCAGAAAGCCCGAGCGCTCGAGCACGCGTTCGATCTTGTGGTGCAAGACCGGAATGCTGCCCGGTGGCGAGGCATAGGCGGAGGCGGTAAACAGCCCCACGAACATGTGAGCCCCGCGCTGCGCGCCCTGGGCATCGAAATCCGAGACGAAGATGGTGTCCAGGTGCACCGTGCGATGCACCGTCGAATGCCGGTTGGCCTTGAGCACCCGGAACAGCTCGCGTTTTCTCGGCGGCTCGAACACGTCGAACATCGAGCGCCGTGGGTCGCGTAGAATGCCGAGGCCACGGTCGCGATCAAAACGCACCCCGCTCGGCGCATCCTTGGGGGGGATGCTCCGAGCCAGGGCCGCCGGTTTGGAGGAGAGCGGCGCGCGCTCGAAGCGACAATAGGCGTAGCCCTGGTAAATGAAGTGCCCTTCAGCGATCCAATCCAGGAACTGCGAGACCTCGACCGCGCCTTCGCAGTCTGGCAACCGGCTCTTTTCGAGCGCGCGCGCCTGCGCGCGCGAATGCTCGCGTATGGCGGGGTAGTCGGTGACGACTTGCCGTACGTCGTCGAGCACGGCCCTGAGCCGAGTTTCCACGAACGGATGCTCCTCTTTGGGTAGCGCACCGATGCGGATGTGCATCACCGACTCGGCCGTGCCGGGCGTGGGAGACGCCTTCGAGCGCAACGCGAGCAGCTCACCGGCCGCGCCCCGCTCGATTTCCAGGATGGGATGGATCAAGAGCCGTATCTCGGTCCCCAGCCGCTCGAGCGCGCCTCGGACCGAGTCCACCAAGAACGGCATGTCATCCTGGACGATGTCGATGATGGTGGTCGGTGCTTCGCTGGCATTGACGCTCGGCCTGGGCTCGTACACGCGCACCTTGGTCGTGCCGCGCTCGCGGTGGCGCACGAACTCGAGCAGTGACAGCGCGGCGTCGAGCAGCGCCTCCGGACGCTGTGGCACGATGTCACTCGGTGACACGTCGCCGTACAGCGCCCGAATGAACACGATGGCGGTCTCGACTTGTTGTACGTCGAGGCGTTGTCGAGCCATGTAGTCGAGCTGATCGACCACGTCGATCTTGAGCATTTCGATGCTGGACGCCATTTCAGTCGTTTCTCTCGGCAACCCTAGGTCTGGTTACAGCAGACTAGGTGACGGCACTTCGGGGCACTTGGAACACCTACCCGAGGGCGAGTCATGTCAGTGTCCCGTGGTGCCACGCCAGCATCGCCAGCGTCCCCGTCGCGCGCAACCAACGCTGATCGTGCGGCCCAGGGAGCAGGCTGAGCGTGTGTCGGGCGCCGAGCCGTTCGAGGTGCCGGCCCAACGCCTCCGTGGCGTGCCGGTAGGGATCCCCCGTGGACGTCTGGAGATGAATGCCCGCCAAGCCGGTGTGCGCGGCCGCAGCCAGGTGCCGCGCATACCGTGCCACTCGGAACGTTCCGATGGCGGGTTGGACGACGCCGAACGTCTGGAACAGCTGCGGTTTACGCACGAAGACCTCGGCCGCGACATACCCTCCCATGGAACAGCCGTCGATGCCGATGCGCGGCGCGCTGCCGAGCGGGGCCTGCGCCCGCACGGCGGGCAACAATGTGGCTTCGATCCACTCCGAGTATTGGTCGAGCACGCGCTCGGGCTGGCCCCCCGCGTGAGGGTTTGGAGTGACCGGGCAGATCAGCACCAGGCCCTCGAAGGGCGTGCGGAGGAGCGCGGCATTTAGCGCCTCCAATTGTGGCCCGCGCATGAACCCCGATTGCTCGCGAGCCAGTCGTACTGGGGGTCGAAGCAGCCGCGCGTAACTGTCCGCGAGCCCGTACGGGCCGCGCCAAGCATGAATGCTGCCGAGCTCGTCACCGACTTCACCGCGCCCGTGTAACAGCACCAGGCCGGGGTAGGTGCGGCCCGGGGGTCCGTGGGCCGGGACGAGGACGAGCGCTCGCTTCGCGACGCCCGCCGGGCCGTCTAGCTTCAGATCGATCAGCTTCAAATCCAGGTCCGCGGGCGACGCGCCCGCTTCAGGACCGTCCGCAGCGCCGGCGCTGCCGTGACCGGCGAGCGCCCACAGGGCCACGCACGAATTCACAAAGCCGCGGCGTGACAACACCGTTCGAGCATAGCCCGGGTTGGGACACAAATGCGGGCCCTGGCACAGCCGACCGGGCCACTAAAAAGTTACGCACGCAGGCAGCCTGACGCGATACCCCCGCCCGCCTCGACCCTGCTACAGTCGCGAGCCATTATTTTTGGCGGCACGCCCTTACCGAAGTCCACTCCAGAAAAGCGAACTGCTTTGAATCCGAAGAAAATCGAGAAGTCCGAGGGATCTGACGCGGACTCCGAGGCGTCAACATCGGAGGCGAACGACTCGGAACGGGCCGATGAGCCGGAAAACGAGGATGACGACGTCGTGCTCGTCGAGGCCGAGCTCGTCGATGCAGACTTCCCTGCTGACGACTCGGTCGAGGAGTCATCAGCCTTGCCCGTCCTCGTCCGGCGCGGCAAAAGCGGCGAAGCCTCCATCGCCAAGTACGATCCTTTGCAGGCGTACATGCGCGAGGTGCAGCAGCATTCGCTGTTGACCAAGGTCGAAGAGCACGATCTGGCGACCCGTTACGTGAAGACCGGTGACGTCGATGCGGCAGCCCGGCTCGTCACCGCCAACCTGCGCCTCGTGGTCAAGATTGCTTACGAGTACCGCCGTGCCTACCGCAACATGATGGACCTGATCCAGGAGGGCAATATCGGCCTGATGCAGGCGGTCAAGCGCTACGACCCGTACCGAGGTGTCAAGCTCTCGAGCTACGCCGCCTGGTGGATCCGCGCGTACATGCTGCGCTACATGTTGAACAACTGGCGCATGGTGAAGCTTGGGACCACGCAGGCCCAGCGCAAGTTGTTTTTCAATCTAAACAAGGAGAAGGCGCGGCTCAGCGCGATGGGTATCGAGCCCACGCACGCGGAGATCGCCCAGCGCTTGAACGTCGACGAAAAAGAGGTCATCGAGATGGACCGCCGGCTCTCGCGCGGGGACGCCTCGCTCGACATGCCGGTGGGTGATGGGGACAACTCGAGCGTGGCGCGCGTGGAGCTGTTGTCATCGGGCGCTCCCGGGCCCGAGCAAGACACCACGAGCGCGCAGTTGGGCAATATCCTGCACGGTGAGCTGACGCGTTTTCGCGCCACCTTGGCCGGCAAAGACGCCTTGATCTTCGACAAACGCATGGTGGCGGAAGACCCCCTGACCCTGCAGGAGCTGGGGGACGAGTTTGGCGTCTCGCGCGAGCGGGTGCGGCAGCTCGAATCGCGCATCAGTGGCAAGCTGCGAGCCTTTCTGAAAGACTCGGTCGGCGACGCTTTCGACGTCGACAGCTAACTCGTGGCCGGTCCGAACCCGTCGGGGGCTGGTCGCTTGTATGTCGTTTCGACGCCCATTGGTAACCTCGGTGACATCACGCGGCGGGCGGTAGAGGTCTTGGGTGCGGTGCCGTGCGTCGTGGCCGAAGACACGCGCCGCACGCGCGCCCTCTTGTCGCACCTCGGGCTGCAGAACAAAAATGTGCGGGCTCTGAACGCGCACAGCTCCGAAGCGGCGGTCAAGCAGCTGGTGGAACGCTTGCTGGGGGGCGAGGACATGGCGCTCGTCACAGACGCGGGCACACCCGCCGTGAGCGACCCGGGGCGCGCCTTGGTGGCCCTGGCCGCGCTTTCTGGCGTCGACATCCGCGTCATTCCGGGGCCGAGCGCGGTCACCGCAGCGGTCTCGCTGTCTGCCCTGGTGGAAGGGCCCTTTCTGTTTCTGGGGTTTTTGCCGCGGCGCGGGGCGGCCCGTGGCGAGCACATCGAGCGCATCTCGAAGAGCCGCGCGCCAGTGATCCTGTTCGAGTCACCCCAGCGCATGGCCGCCACACTCGGCGAATTTGCCGAACACTTCCCCGATCGCGCCGCCTTCGTCGGGCGTGAGCTCACCAAGCTGCATGAAGAAGGCTTGCGCGGCAGCGTGAAGGATCTCGCCGCGCGCGAACAAGCCTGGCGCGGGGAGATCGTGATGGTGATCGGGGCGAGCGAGGGCCCGGAGGAGCCCGACGCCGAACGCCGTGAGCTGGTCGAAGCCAGCCTGCGCGCGGCGCTCGAGTGCGGGGCGAGCCCGAGCCGTATCGCGCGTGCACTATCGGAGGCGAGTGGCTTGCCGCGGCGGGAGTTGTATGAGCGGGCGCTCGAGCTGCGCGAGTTGTCGGGGCCGGCGGACGAGGAGTGAGGGCGCGCTCGGGATCGAGCCGGTCAGCGCAGATACTGCAAATTCGTTCGACGAGCTGTCGCGACGCACCTCACCTCACCACAGCCTCTGGACTGCATAGCCGTCAAAGACCTGCTCGTTTGAAATTAGTGATATTCCTTCCACCTGAGACTGAGCGATGAGCATTCGATCGAACGGATCCCGGTGAGGGCCCGGCAAACTTCCAGCGCGCTGCGCGTGGTCAACCGAAATGGGGAGGCTCGTAAACCCCTGGCCCACGATGCAGGCGGCCACGTCGGCAGCGACCGTCAGTGCCCCGGGCAGCTTACCTAGACGCGCCTTCGTGCTGATTTCCCAGGCACTGGCTGCGCTCACCCAAACCTTGGTCGCTTCGTCCGCCAGCACCCGCCGCAACCGGTTGGGTAGCCTCCGATCTCCGTCGAGCCACCAGAGGAAAGCGTGAGTATCGAGCAAGACGCGCATGATCAGCCGTCCCAGGCGTCGAGCTCGTCCTTGGGAAGAGCTTCAAAGAAGGCCTCAGTCACTCGCGCTTTGCCGCGCATCGCGCCGAACTTTCGCTTGATTGGCTGCTCCGTGATGGGGACGAGCCGAACGACCGGCGTCTTGCCGCGGGCGATGATCACCTCCTCGCCGGCACAGGCGCGCTCGATGAGCTGGGACAACCGCGTTTTTGCCTCGTGCACCGTGACTGCTTTGGTACTCTTGCGCTGTGCCATAGCTAACTCAGATTAGCTAATCACGAAGGGCTGTCAAGCTCGTGACCGAGCGGAGTCTCGCCATGCCCGAAAGGAAAGCGGCACATAGGGAACTGCACGAACAAGGCTTGCGCGGTACGGTGTGTGGTTCAGGGAGGCGGGGGGGCGCTCGCTCTAGGTGGCATCCAACGCACGAGCTGCAGCATCACCAAAGCCACCTCTTCGGGCGGCTCGGAAGCAGCCACCCGGGTTTGAAGCTCGCGATAGAGGGCTTGCAGGCGTTCTTTGATGAGAACGAGATCCGCCGTCGAGACGCTCATCACGTTGTAGGCCGACCAATCTTCGGGGTGGGATGAGTGCGAGCGCTCGGAAAGCGCGTCGAGCCAGTGGCGCCGCAGGCGGCGCAGACCCTCGGGTTTGACGCGCGTGTCTACGCTGAGCGTGCCGACCACGGCATACGAGTCACCCGCTTGTCGAATGACTCTGGCGGCCGCCATCTGCGCCAGGGTGAGGCGCACGGTTGCGACATCGGCGCCGAGCCAGGCGGCGAGGAGCTCTGCGCTAGGGGCGGGGTGCTGTCGAAACGCCGTGGTCTCCAGCACACGCAGGATGGCCTCGGACCAGGGCAGCTCGAAGGCGAGCTGCTTGGCGAGCTGCACGCGCGCAAAGCGATCGCGCAGGCTCGGCACCTGCTGGATGTCGACGAGCTCTGCGACCCAATCGGGCACGCGGTCCGTCATGGCATCGATCACTTGCAAGAAGGCGGGCAGCTTGACCATCGTGCCGGCGGAGAACCAGCGGCGTACGGTGTAACGCGATGAACCGATGCGCTCGGCCAGCGCCGAGAGTGTGGTGGACCCACGCACCGCGTTCAGCCACGCCGCGAGGCCACTCGCGCCGAGCTCGAGGGCTGGAGCGGGTGCGGGATGGAAGCGCTCGAAGGCCAGCTGGACCGGCAACTTCGACAGCCGAGCTGCCTCGAGCACCTCGAGCGCGTTGGGAAAGCTGCGCCCGGCCTCCCAATCGGTGAGGGGATTGCCGCGGTAGCCGAGGCGCCGCGACAGCGCCATTTGCGAGCGCTTTCCGCGTATCGCCCGGATAAATTCGCGAGCTGCCGCCGCATACACACCTGCATCCATCATTGCGCCGCCAACACCCGACTTTCCAGATTATGCACTCTAGTGGGCCCATTCTGGACCCAAAATGTGCAACTTGCCCGCACAATCGCTTGGCGCAGAACCCCTGCTCCTGGCAAGACAATGTCGATGCCGCGACAGCACACGCTTTTTGGTTCGAATCTGCTCGGGCGGCTCGCCGTCTTCGGGGCGGTGCTGTCCGGGTGCTCTGGTGAGGCGCCGCGCGAAGCAGGGGAAACCGACGGCGCAGCCGGCGCTCAACTAACGGCGGGTACCGACGAAGTGGCGACGCTCAGCTCCGCCGCTCCAGACGACGTGAGAGCTGCCGATATCATCCCGCCGGACACGGAGGGCGGGCAATCGGGTGGAGAAGGCGGCGGCTATGTACCCGACATCCTGGATGACACGCCACAACCCTGCGCGTGCATGAACGCGGCCTCGGTCGGCAAGGTGCTGTCACTCGGTGATGGGTGCGCCCAGGTAGAAGTCATCGAGACGTTCGATCGCTATCGGAAGTTTGAAGTGGGTGACGTGATCGGTGGCATCATCGACGTGGCCTGTCGAGGTAGTGAGCCGATCGCCGTGGGGGATGACGTGCTCTTCCAGTACTACCCCGGTCCCGGCGACGAGTGCCCGGCGGTTCGCCAGTGTTATGAGGCAAATTGCCCGTGGCGCGGCGTTGAGGATGATTGCCGCCAGGCGTGCCGCGACGCCAACGCAGAAACGTGCGCCAGCGTGGGTCCTCTAGCATGGTCACTTCAGACGGGTAGCTTTTCGGCGCTGAAGGCGCAGGGTGACAGCGTCAGCTTCTATTTCGCGGGAGAAGAACGCGAAGCCAGCGTCACCGAGCTCACCGTACCCATGTGTCAGACCGAGCACTTTGCCCTCCTCGATGCCTACGGCAGAGCCAGAGACCCTCGGCTCGACACCATCGTGGCTGCCGATGCCTCGTATGATCCGATCTCGTGTTTTCGAGCGCCTTAGGCGCGAAATCCCTAGTTGCGCGTCAGCGCCGATACAGTGCGCGCGCTAGCGCGAATTCATCCGACCTTCGAATAATCAGAATACGTGCTTCTGCGTGCCCGGAGAGTTTCGCGAGGTCGTCAGCTACCTGGGCCAGTGCGCGTTCGCAGCGCGAAACAAAAGCCAATGAGGATCAAAATGAAAATGAATGAGCCCAGTCGGAAAACCCGCCTTCGCTGCCGCACTCCTTGGTTCTGGCTCGCGCTGGCCGCGCAGGGCTGTGGGGGTGACGCGGGCCCGGGTCCGCACCTCGGCAGCGAGTCCCCCAGCGTTGAGCCCGGTGACGTCGCCGTCTCCGACTCGAGCTGCATCGACGCTGCCGACTGTGGGACGCTCGGCACCGGTTACGACTGCCGAGTGGGCTTTTGCCGCCACACGCCTGAGATACCCGCTCCGTGCGAGGGCGTGGTGCGGCGTACGGGCGCACCGCCCACTGAGGGCTTCGGCAGCTTGCGCATTCCACTCGGGGCCGAGGGTCGATCGGGGACGCATTACCGCCTGCAGGGGGCCACATTCTCTCTGATTCGGCTGAGAAGTGGGGCCGGCGAGGACTCCGCTCCCGAGTACCCCAACCTGCTGACGGCCGATTCGAGCCCCGACGTCGACTGGCTCGACGTGCCCCTTCCCTCGGGCGAATATCTGGTGTCCTTGAGCGACGGTTGGTCACTCGTGACGCTCAGCGACGCTGAGCCGACCGCCGTGCCCGCCGCTCTGCTCTCGCCGGCACTCAAAGACATCCGAATTGGCCCCGACACGGAGACTCGGCTGCGCTTACGTTTCGAGGTCAGCCGTCCCGGCAGCGATTTCGCCCCCGCCGAGGTCGCCCGAGCGCTCGACATTCTGGAACGACCCCAGCCCCTCAGCGGCAGGGTGTGCATCGAAAGCTCGATTGCTCCGGACGGGTACAACCTCTCGACACAAGAGTCGGTGAACCGCCTCGAGGGGTGCACCGAGATCGGCGGCGACCTGGACCTCGGCTTTGACGCCCCGGTTGACCTCTCTCCGCTTGGGGAGTTGCGCAACGTGTGTGGAGGATTGGGTATTGGCAGTAGCGCTCCACTCATCGCCGACCTTTCCCGGCAAGCGCAGTCCCTCACCGGCCTGGAGGCGCTCGAGGAGGTGGACTTCCTGTACTTGTCACACCCGGGCGTGATCAGCCTGGCCCCTCTGCGCAGCCTGCGTCGCATTCAGCGCTCGGACGTCGAAAACGACGTGCTAGGGCTGTTTGTCACCAGCTCCAACTTCGAAGACCTCCGCGGGCTCGAGAACGTGACCGAGATTCAGAGAGTCCGGATCGACGGCTCCGAGCGCCTCACGAGCCTACGCGGGCTAACGCTACCCGCTGAAATGAGAAGTGTTGAAGTGAGTGGCGTCAACCTCATTGATCTCTCGGCGCTCGCCAACGTCACGCGGATCCCCGAGCAGCTCCGCGTGGTCTCCACCGCCGTCGAGAGTCTGTCGGCACTGTCGGCCTTGCGGGAGGTCAACTCGCTCGGTGTGTTCAGCAATGCCGCTTTGATCGACGCTGATGGCCTTGGAGGCCTCGAAGCCAGCGACTACCTGCAGATCTATGACAGCCCGGGCCTCACCACACTGCCCGTATTCTCTTCGCTCGCGAGGGTCGGAGCTCTGTCGATTTCCGACCTGCCAGCCCTAAGTGGCAGCCTTTCTTTTCCGCTGCTGGGCGAGGCGGCCCAGCTTTTCATCGAAAACAACCCCGCGCTCGAAACCGTGAGCTTGCCGGCGCTGACCGGTATCGCGCGCCTGGCCATTCGCAACAACCAGAGCCTCTCGTCCCTCGACGTGCCCGCGCTGGCCCGTGCCTCTCAGATCACCATCGTCAATAACCCCGCGCTCGACGTGCGCGCGCTGGCCACTGTCATCGCCCTACAGGCATCTTCAAGTAAGATTGGGTTAAACGCGGGCGGCCAAGAGCCCCCTCGCTCTCCTTGCCCCTGGACCAATGACTCTGAGTGTGACGAGGGTTTGCTCTGTGCTCAGTTCAGTGACGGCGCCGACTGCGGCCCAATAGATTGAGCAGTAGCGCTAATGCCTTTTTTTGAGCACCTTAGGAACGGGAGGCAGTGTTGGAGCATAGAAATCGTTTCGGTCGTGTCTCGAAGGCGTTGGTGCTTGTCAGTAGCCTATTGACCGCATGCGGTGGCCGCGCTCAGTCAACGGCAGATGATACCGAGTCAGATGAACAGGGCGCATCCCTTCCGGTGCAATCGAACAATGACCAGTCATCTCTGATCGGATTCCCTGATCCGAACCCGATCGTTGCGCCAGATGGGGCTCAAATCGATCGTGACCCCCAAGAACCCACCCCGCGTTTCAGCGGAGAGGCAATCCGAGTGGGATCGGCTGAGGGCGGTGTGGAAGGCCTCCTGTACGTAGAAACCAGCCCACTCGGCACTACGCTGGAGCTCGTGCCGGCGAGCGGGCGGATCTGCGTGAGAGGGCAGCTGGCTCCAGTCCCCAACGGTGACTATCCGAACTACTGGGGCGGTGAGGTGGGCTTGTTGTTGGCACCCAGCTTGGCGGAGGAAGCCCGGCCTGGCGAAGCGCTCGACACGCGCGGTTTCGCCTTTAGATTGGAGGGAGCGTTGCCTCCGGTGCTGCGCTTCCGGGTTGGTGCCGTCGGTGAAGTGCCCCGGTTCTCCCAATTCTGCCAGCACGTTGCCTTGGATACCGGAGTCCGCATCGAGATCCGGCTCGAGGCACTGATTCGCGAGTGTTGGAACACGATAGGGGATCCGTTTCCGGAGGGCTCCGGCGCCACCATGATGAGCTGGCAGGTTCCCGCGAACGAAGCGTCCGTGGGCCGCTTCGATTTCTGCATCGAAGACATCCAGACGCTACGCTAGCGCTCAGAGTGTTTGCTCAGAGCAGAGCGACGGCCTGAGCTGCCTCGCACCCGCGCCGGCGTCGCCCTCTGCACCCGCGCAGTGATAGGGGGAGGGGTGTTGGGTCAGCGGGCTTTGAGCCGCCCCGCGCGTCGCAAAGCCCGCTTTCCTCCCCCGCTGCGAAACAGCAGCAACACTCGACAAACCGAGTTTTCATCCCCTCGGGCGAACCCACCTGCCTCGTAGTTCTCGCCTTGCCCGGTGATAGCGATAGCGCTACCATATTGTGCGTGCCCGCCATCCATGTGCGTAACATATCGGAATCATTGCTGGCTGCGCTTCGGGAGCGAGCCGCCCGGCGCGGCCATTCCATGCAGCAGGAGCTCCTCGAGGTGCTCGAGGCGGCAGCCTCTGAACCTATGGCCGGATCCCCTTCTCCTCCCGTTCAGCTGGTCACCGTGAAGACGCCCGGGAAGTCCAGTTGGAAGCGGGAAGATCTCTACGATGACGAAGGTCGCTGACCGGGCGTTCCTCGACACTAACATTTGGCTCGCTGCGACGGACGAGGGTAGGCCGGATCACGCTCGTGCGCTCGACGTGTTCAATGAATGGCCTGCCACGGGCATTACCCTGTACACGAGTGGGCAGGTGCTTCGGGAGTACCTGTGCGTCGCAACGCGGCCCGTGCAACAGAACGGGTTGGGTCTAGCCCGCGCCGACGCTCTCACAAATGCACGAGCTTTGTACGCGCGACTGCAGGCGCTCGAAGAAGGGCGCAAGGTGACTGAACGCTTGCTCGAGCTGCTGGGCGATGTCGACTGCTCCGGCAAGCAAGTGCATGACGCCAACATCGTCAGCACGATGCTGGCCTACGGCATTGATACACTCGTCACGCTCAACGTCTCCGATTTTGCGAGGTTCGCTCGCCATGTGGACGTCGTTGGAATCGAATCACTGGAGCGTATCCCATAGAAGGTCAAGGCCAGCAAGGATCTGCTGACAGCGATTCCGGCGCCGTGAAAGGCTTGGCTGAAGCGCCTGAAGGCAGGTGAGCTGGTCCCCGAGCCACATTCGTGCATAATCGCCCGCATGCGGGCCATGGCGTTTGAAGGGGTCGCCGGTGTTCTGATCACAGTGCATGCTGCCCAGGATCCGACCGATGCCGAGTGGAACGCTTTGGCTCGAAGCTTCGTGCGCCGACCTAGGGGACCCGGGTTACCATCGCAGGTTCGGTTTCGGCGCGCCCAATGCCGAGCGCGCCGCAGCCGGTGATGACCGGAATCCGTGAAGCCGTCGACGCAACGATCTTACTTCTACTGCAATGCCCGCTCTGTTTGCTCATGCACCGCCTCTAGCTTGGGCGGGGGGCTGTGCGCTCTTGGCCCTGCTCTATTGTTTCGTGTGGCCGCACAAGAAGGCTGACGGCTTGACGTTTGGGCTTCGTTACGTCGTGTTGCGCTGGTTTCACGCGCTCGTCTGGGTGCTCTTGGGCGCTTCGCTGGCGCTGCATGCGCTACCGGGCGGGGCAGGCGGGAGCGCGCGTGTGGTAGCCAAGCTGCTGGCGGTCCTCGCGTTGCCGACGTATGGCGCCTTTCTACTGGCCGCGTATGGCCCGCGCCGGTCGGGGGGCTCGGTCAGCCGCTAGCAGTGGTCGGACGCCGGCGCCGGCAGAACCCATACCCCAGCAAGGCCAGCAGCGCTGCAAAGCCGCCAGTCCTTGGGGAGCTGTCAGCTGGGCTTGACGCAGCCGCCAATGCGCACCCTCCCGAGCTACTCCGGATCCGCATGTCGCTGCCCTCCCCCATACCCGAGGGGCCACCGAGAGATGGAAGCATCGGATCAGGGCTCCCGGGACCCATGCTGGGATTGCCGACCATACCGGGAATGAACGGATCGATCATGGGCACTGGATCGGGCACGGCCGCGTTGTAAGTGGCGAGCATGCTATTGATTTGGTCGGAGTTGTCCTCCGCGACCCGGCCGGGGCCGCTGTCCGAGAGCGTGAGCACGCGCAAGTTAGCGGGCTGGTCATTGACGGCCTGCGGCCAATTTCCGACGTCATCGGCGGTGCCGCGGATGACGCTGCCCTGGGGAAACTCGATGCGCCAGGGGGCTTGCCATTCGTAGATGTTGGAGTTGCACTCGATGATCCGCTCGGCCGAGTGAATGTTGCTCACCGTCGCCAGGTCCGGATTGAAGGTGAACACGGGGTCGATGGTCATGTCGGCAGGTGACAGGGTCGAATACAGACGGGTCACGTAGGGCTGCGCGTCGAT
>JANOIG010000159.1:0-36923 GCA_031407405.1 Deltaproteobacteria bacterium | reverse complement strand
CCGCTGGAGGTCTGGAAGTGGCGATTCGAGCGTCCGCCTGCTGGACGTGGGGTCATCGAGCTCGCGTGGGATGGAGATGTGCTCGCCGGTCACTACGCCGTCACGCCGGTGTGGCTGAGCTATGGCGGAAAACTGGTGCGCACCGGGCTCTCCGGAACGACCATGACGCATGCCGGGTATCGCGGCCTGGGCCTGTTCCAAACGCTCGCGGAGCGAACGTACCGGCGTATGCAGGAGGAGGGCTTCGCGGCAGTGTGGGGATTTCCGAACTCCAACTCGCACCGGGGGTTCATCGAGCGGCTAGGGTGGCGCGACATCGAGCGGATACCGTTTCTCAGCCTCGATCTTACGACGAGGCGCCTCCCTCCGCCCCCGAAGCACGAGGTGGAGCCGCTGCGCCCCGATACGCCAGGCCTCGATGCCCTCGGGCTCGCGATGGCCCAAGTGGCGACATGCATGGTCTCGCGGGATTCGGCGTATCTGTGCTGGCGATACCTCGAGCATCCCGAGCGCCCTTACACGACGTGGGCAATCTCGAGCTCGGGAGAGATCGCAGCGTACGCGGTGACGAAAGCTTACCGAGATCGTCTTCAGGTGCTCGATCTCGCGTTCCGCGATCCCGCGGTGGCGGTCGACCTCGTCACTCGTGCGGTTCATTCTGCGTCGTCTACGGGGCAGCGCTACGTGGATCTCTGGCTACCCGTCAGAAGCGCTGTGCATCTCGAGCTCGAGCGGCTGGGGTTTGTTCCGAGCAGTCCTGTGACGTACTTCGGTGCGCTGCCGTTCACGGATCAGCTCCCGCGGCTCACGTGCGCGAGCGACTGGTACTACGGCATGTCCGATTCGGATGTGTTCTGACCTATCAATCAGCTCTAGGCGGGCGAAACAGGGTGCTTGAAGTCGTTGCCCAGCTGGCGGATGCCCAATTGCCCGACTTCTCTCGGACACCTTACTTGCGGATCGGCTCATTTTTTTTGGTGGCACGACTTCGTGACGCAACGGGCTGCACCACGGGGCTATCGCAGCCAATGTCGATGCGTATGTAGATGCATGACCAGAGCCGCCGCGAGGCGATGGCTCGCCTCTGGAGAGCTGGACTGTGCACGAGCGACGTGTCGTGGGTGACGTCCGACGACGTTGGTGTATAAGGCGTGGCTGGAAAATGTGCGCGCGGCAGCCGTCTTGGTCGCGGCGCGTGTGGCTACGTCCGCTCGAGATTCGATTGGATCGAGGCGCGCGGCAGAACATCAGAGGGACACATGAGTGCAATGGAACGTGCATGGATCAAAGTGATTGTTCTCTCGCTGCCGGCGCTCGGTGCGACGGCATGCGGCGACGATAAAGACTCCGAGAATGCACCGGGCGGAAACGGCTCGGGAGAATCAAACGGCGTCGAAGTCGGGGCCCGGGTCATCGACATCATGCCGGAGCGCTTCTTCCCGGAGGGCGTCAGCGTCGACAAGGAAGGCAACTTCTACGTGGGCAGCATGGAGCTCGGATCCATTTATCGCGCGACCGCGAGCTCGGCGCAGGCAGAGCCGTTCATCGCGCCGGACGACGAAAACGATCTAGTCAGCGTGATCGGGCTTTTTGCCGATGACACTAGCGGCACGCTATATGTGTGCTCGTCAGACGCCGGCAACGGCTCACTCGCCGGCAAGGCGCCGGCGGCGATCAAGGCGTTCGAGCTGGCGACGGGCGACTTCATCGCGAGCTACGCTTGGCCCGCCTTCAGCGGTGGGGCGCTACCGGACGACATGACCCAGGGCGTGAACGGGTTCTGCAACGACATGACCATGGATGCGAGAGGCAATTTGTATGCAACTGATTCGTGGTACCCGCGAATCTTGCGCCTGCCCGCGGGAGGGGACGCGCTCGAAGAATGGCTGGTCAGCGACCTCTTCCCACAGGACCAGTGGCATCTGAACGGCATCGACGTGGATCAGACCTCGCAGACGCTATACGCCGTCGAGAACCATCCGGGCGCGCTCTACGCGATCCCGATCCTGGCTGATGGCTCACCGGGCCGAGTCCGCGAGCTCACGACGTCTCGCGCTCTGCTATCGCCCGACGGCTTGAAGGTGATGGCGCCGAACCTGCTCGTCACAGCCGAGGGCGGCAACGCCGGAGGCGGCGTGGCGCTGCTGCGCGTGGCTGGCGACGAAGTCGAGGTCGAGGAGGTCATCAAGGGCTTCGATCAGGTGGCCACCCTTGCGTTGTGCCAGTCGAGCGCCTGGGTGGTGGAAAACCAGGGCGACCATTTCTGGGGAGCCGCCGACAATGGGCCGAACGCCGATCCACCATTTCGCCTGGTGGAAGTGCCGCTTGGCGTGGGCGCGGGAGCGGGTATCATCGAGGTGTCGTCGCAGGACTTCTTCCCAGAGGGCGTTGCGCTCGACGCACAGGACAACTTCTACATCGGCAGCATGAACACGGGCGCCATTCACAAAGCCGCCGCGAATGCCACCGACACGCTGCCCTACATCGAGCCGACTGACGAAAACGGCCTCGTGTCGGTGCTCGGTCTGTACGCACACGATGCCACGAGCACGCTTTGGGTCTGCTCCTCGGACGCGGGCAACGGTAACCTTGCCGGCAATGCACCGGCCGCGCTGAAAGCGTTCGATCTCGCGAGCGGCGACTTCGAGGGCAGCTGGGAATGGCCCGCCTACGCGACGCCATTGCCCGCAACGATGACGGCCGGCGTCACCGGCTTCTGCAATGACGTCACGATCGACGATGCGGGCAACGTGTATGCGACGGACTCCTGGTATCCGCGCATCCTGCGGCTGCCTGCCGGCGCCACGAGCACCGACGCGCTCGAGGAATGGGTCACGAGCGATGTGTTCCCGCAGGATCAGTGGCACTTGAACGGCATCGACATCGATCGCGAGAGCGGTATCATCTACGCCGTAGAGAATCATCCCGGCGCCCTGTATGCGATTCCGATCAGGCCCGACGGTAGCGCCGGCGCCGTCACTCGGGTCATCACCTCGCGGCCGCTGTATTCTCCCGACGGTCTCAAGGTCATCGGCCCCAATCTGCTCGCGATTGCCGAGGGGCAACCGGGCGGTATGGCGCTGATCGAGCTCGGCGCCGACGGGGCCGGCTTCGTCCGCCGCGTCAGCACGGGGCTCGACGGCATCGCCACGTTCGCGCTGCGCGACGGTAGCGCCTGGCTCGTGGAGAATCAGGGCGACCACTTCTGGGGCGAAGCCGCCGATCCGATGAAGCCGTTTCGGTTGGTCGAGGTGCCTCTCAATTTGTGAGTCGCTTCGTGCGCCGGGACGCTGGAGCCTCGAGCGCCGCGTCCCGGTAAGCCGGAGGTAGAATGATCCTTTCGAATAGTGCCATCTTTGCCGCGTTGGACGAGAAGAGGCTCGTCATCGACCCTGAGCCGTGGCCTCGAGACCCGGCGGATGATCCGGATGCCGAGTGGCCTTATGGCACTAGCTCCGTCGACCTTCGCTTGGGTGATGAGGTGTCGTGGTTCAAGGAAGGCCTCGCCATCAACGTCGATCTGCGGCGTGGCAAGTTTACGAACCTGTTTGAGCCGAACTCGAGCAGCCGGAAAATCACGGAAGAGCAACCCTACGTGCTCCTGCCGGGCATGCTCGTTCTGGCGAACACGCTCGAGCGGGTGGAGCTCCCGATCGTTCCAGGTCAGGTGTCGCTGGCGGGGCGGGTCGAGGGGCGAAGCTCGTTCGCCAGATGCGGGCTGCTCGTGCATTTCACCGCGCCCACCGTTCACGCAGGGTTCAAGGGCCGAGTCACGCTCGAGCTGATCAACCTCGGTCCTCTTCCCATTCTGCTTTATCCATTCTCGTACATTTGCCAGCTCATCGTGGAAGAGGTGGCGGGTACACCGCTGCACAATGAAAGCCAGTTCCAGGGGCAGCTGCGGCCGGGTGGGGTGGGTTGATCGGCCTTAGGGCCAGGTTTATTGACAGATTGTAAGTTCCAGTTACAATCTGTCAGATGGTACCCAAACGCCTTAAATGATCCCCCGAACGCTCACTCCGAGGCTCGAGGAGCTGGCTCGGCAGTTCCCTGTGGTGACCCTGACGGGGCCCCGCCAGTCGGGAAAGACGACCTTGTGTCGTCAGGTCTTCGCGCAGCACCCGTACGTCTCTCTCGAGCGGCCTGACCATCGGGCGTTTGCTCGGGACGACCCGGCGGGCTTTCTGGCGGCATATCCCGATGGTGCCGTGCTCGACGAGATCCAACGTGCGCCAGAGCTCGCGTCGTGGCTCCAACCGCTGGTGGATGAAGACCCTCGCCCCGGCCGCTTCATCCTGACGGGTTCGGAGAACCTGACCCTGACGGCCACCACTTCGCAGTCGCTCGCTGGGCGCACCGCCATGCTGCAGCTATTGCCGCTCGATGGGTCTGAGGTCAATTCCACTAGCTTTGCAGGCAGCGATCTTTTCACCACGTTGTGGCGTGGCGGTTACCCGGCGATCTTCGATCGTGAGCTGTCCCCGACGGATTGGTTGGCCGCTTACACGAGCACCTTCGTCGAAAGGGACGTGCGACAGGTGCTCAACATCTCTGAGCTGGAGGCATTCCAGACGTTTCTCGGATTGTGTGCCGGGCGCACCGCGGGCCTGCTCAATTTGAGTGAGCTCGGGCGCGATGCGGGCATCAGCCATAACAGTGCGCGCTCCTGGTTGTCCGTGCTCGAGGCCTGCTACGTGGTCCAACGACTATCGCCCTGGCACAGGAGCTTTAGTCAGCGCCTAATCAAGAGCCCCAAGCTACATTTTTGGGATACTGGCCTCGCGTGTTACCTGCTGGGCATTACGGACCCCGAGCAGCTGCGCAGGCATCCGTTGCGGGGCGCTCTGTTCGAGAGCTGGGTGGTCTCGGAGGTGCACAAGTGGTTCATTCATCGCGCGCTGCCGGTGCGCACCTGGTTCTATCGCGATCAACGTCGCCATGAGGCTGACCTGCTCGTTCAGGCAGCGGGCGGCCTTTGGGTTGTCGAAGTCAAGTCGGGGGCTACCGTGCCGAGCTCACCCTTCGAGAGTCTGAAGCAGGTGCAGTCGTTCTGGGTGGCCGCCAACGAACCGCCCCCGCGTGCGCTGGTCATCTATGGCGGGGACGAAGACCAGATCCGCACCGAAGGTCGCATCGTGTCTTGGCGGCATCTCCAGCAGGCGCTGGGTCAGCTTTGAACGAGAGCGACCCGGCCCGGTCTCTTTCCGTCGAACAGGTGGCGGGTACACCGGCTGCACAATGAAAGCCAGTTCCAGGGGCAGCGGCGGCCCGGTTGGGGGTGTTACGCTAGGCGTTGCGCGAGTGCCTCGGGAGCGGCGCGGCGGAAAAACGCTTTGAGCATTTCCCAGCCCGACGCATCCAGCCCCTCCGGGAGCACGGTTTCCTTCTCCGCGTCGTCGAAGTATGTCAGCGACCGGAGCACGTGGTAGAGGTCCGACTCGCCAACACCGAACCGCTTTACATACGCTTCCAGGGCGCTTGTGAGAGTCACACCGCCTCCCGTGATCATGCTGTGAAGATCCCAGAAGTCACGGCGAATCCCGCGCCTGGAGACGGCAGACAGCTTCATCGTGGACAGGTCGATCAAACCTGCCACGGGGAAGTTCGAAGGTCCTAGACTTGGAGATTCGAGCAGTGGGTACGGGTACCGAACGACATCGAGTGGCGTAGAACCCACCCGCAGATGGAGCGACGCATCGGTGGCAGACACGACCTGAGCATCCGCTAGACCAGCGAGCAGGGCCGCACGCACTGCCTCTAAATTGGCGTCTGGCGCCAGGCTGAACAGATCGAGATCTCGAGAACGGCGATGCCGCAAATGCACTGCCACTGCAGAGCCGCCCGCGAGATAGAAGCCCGCGAGCTGCGGCATGGCGCTCAGCCGGGCCAGAGTGCGGAGTTGGTCATCCGCCAAGTAGGAGCGCTCGCCCATGACTCGCTTTCCGCGTGGAAGAACGCGCGCCAGAAAGCGAGCGTTCGCGCCGAGAGCTCGGGATGCCCAACCTCCCGAAGGAACCTATGAATGCGCTCGTTGCCATAAGTATCAAACGCCCAGCGCACATCCTCGAGCCGCCCGAGCTCGAGCACGCGTGCCAACACATAGCTCCAGTCGCGCTCAGCATCGAGCTTGTCGAAGGCCGACTCCCAAAACAACCACTCTACCGACTCCGGCAATCGCACAAAATCATTTTACCATGCGAGAGGTCGAGCGGCGAAGCTCGTTGAAGTCTGTTGCAGGGGCAGCTTGCGGCGTGGCGATCGGCGCCCCGGCCCAATGGCCCATGCTTGCGGATACGCCACTCCAGCTGTTTGCGAGCGACAGTAGCAAGGG
This sequence comes from Deltaproteobacteria bacterium, assembly GCA_031407405.1. Taxonomy (GTDB): domain Bacteria; phylum Myxococcota_A; class Polyangia; order Polyangiales; family Polyangiaceae; genus SZUA-265. The sequence continues at coordinate 30,592 of JANOIG010000159.1, read as the reverse complement.
TATTCTATACACATGAAACGCACAAATCTTGTGCTTCGTGAGGGCCTTCTCGAAGAAGCGACTCGGTTGTCGGGTGAGAAGACCTATTCCAAGACCGTGGATCGTGCGCTGGAGGAGTTCGTGCAGCGACACAAAGCGCGTCAGATCTTGGCGCTCGCCGGCTCGGGGCTTTGGAGCGGGAATCTCGCTGACATGAGAACGCCTTTCGGGTCGCCCGCGATGCAATGAAAGCACTCCCGATTGTCGAGTCACCTCTTGGGTCCGATGTCTTTGAAGAGGCGGCTAACCTGTATCGCCTCGCGCGACGCACGGGGTTGACGATTCGGTCATCGGTCGATTGTCTCATTGGTGCCTGCGCGATTCGGCACGATCTGGAGCTGATGCATCGAGATCGGGACTTCAATGTCTTGGCCGCCATCTCGCCTTGCGCCTTCGCAAGGTTTGAGAGCCGCGCGCTGCCCCGAAGTGCCGAGCAGGGTCGTGCAGCGGCAGCCCGGCACGCCCAAAAAAGCCAGTTCCAACCGCTGGTGAATGACGACCCTCGCCCCGGCCGCTTCATCCCCGTGCCAAGCTCATCCTTCGAGAGTCTGAAGCAGGTTCAGTCGTTCTGGGTGGCCGCCAACGAGCCGCCCCCGCGTGCGCTGGTCATCTACGGCGGGGCCGAAGACCAGAGCCGCACGGACGGCCGCATCGTGTCCTGGCGGCATCTGCATCAGGCGCTGGGCCAGCTTTGAGTTAAGCTGAGTGGAAATGGATTACTTCGCAGACCAGGAGCCTCAATGAACGTCAAAGGCAGCTGCCTATGCGGCGGTATCACGTACCAGGTGGACGGAGCATTTGGAAGAGTAGTGAACTGCCATTGCTCGATGTGTCGCAAGGCGACCGGAGCGGCGTTCCGCACGAGAGCTGCTGTCCCACCGGCGGCGTTTCGTTGGCTCTCGGGAGAGGACCTGGTCTCGGCGTACAAGTCCTCACCCGGGGAGACGCGAACGTTTTGTCGAGTCTGTGGCGCCACGCTTCCAACCTTTTTCAGCGATCGCCCGGAGGTTGGGCTACCGCTGGGCACTCTCGACGACGACCCCGGGGTTAGGCCATCAGCCCACGTCTGGGTCGATTCGAAGGCGCCATGGTGGGAGATCACGGACTCGCTGCCTCAGTACAGTGAGGGGATCAAACCCGTGACCACGGGCCGCTCATGAGGCTCGGCTGGCGGTGCCTCGTTTGTGCCCTGTCCATCGGGGCAACTGACTGCAATGAGGGCCGCCCATTGGGCGAGCCCGTCATTCTTTGCGCTGGCCCGAACGCGCTCAGCTGTGAGGAGGGCGCATATTGTCGCGAGCGTGTGATCGGAAGGTGCCCTGGCGTGGAGGTGTTCGGCGAGTGCGCCGCACCGCCGGAGGTGTGTGCGGATATTTTCGACCCCGTGTGCGGCTGCGACGGCGAAACCTACGCGAACTACTGCGAGGCCGCGGCTGCTGCGGCTGCCCTCTTTGCCGAGGGTGAATGCGGTTGAAGCGGCGGCATCGTCACTCTAGCCTCGGCCATCAAGAAGGATCAGAAATGGAAAATTTGCCATGATTGACCATACAGGCATCGGTGTCGCAGATATCGCGCGTTCCGCTACCTTCTACGCTGCCGTCTTGGGTGCCCTCGGTTGGCGGAGGGTCATTCAGCTTCCCGAGAACGAGGGCACTGATGCAGTTGGATACGGTATTGACTACCCCCTTTTCTGGATTGATCGTTTTCATCCGCATGGGGTCAAGCAGCACACCGCCTTCGTAGCGCGAAGCCGAGCAGAGGTCGAAGCGTTCCATGCAGCAGCCCTAAAGGTCGGCGGCACTGACAACGGTTCGCCTGCGCTTCGCGATACTTCCGTCGGTTACCCGCCGGGCTATTACGCCGCATTTGTGCTCGACCCGGACGGTAACAACATGGAGGCGGTCTTTCGCGCTCGAGCGCCGCTCCCGTGAAGGCGTGCTAAGAGCGCTTGACCGCAATGCGAGTCTGGACAGCCAAGCAAGCGCGAGGTGCTGCATTCGACTGCGCGCGATGGACCTCACTCATGCCCAGCGCCACCCGCGAGGGCATTGCCCGCGGTGGGTATGCTCACGACGTCTATCGAGCGGCGCTCACGGTCGATTTCGAGCTGGCCGCAGACACTCTTTTTGCCTACGACGTCTTTCCTCCTCACCGGATGCGCGCTCACGTTTGCACGAGGGACGGCCGGGTCGCGTTGGGGGCCACGATAGTCCAGCGAATCGCGCTGGGGCCGGTCGTCGTCGAGACGGCAGTTCAATTGGTCGAGGTTGAAAGGACCCGAGACCGTGCCCTCTTCGTCTATGCGACGCTCATGGGTCACGTGGAACGCGGGCTCGCATCGTTCGCGGTCACGCGTGCCGAAAACGCGGCCGTTTTGGAGATCCAGACGTGGTCGCGGGCGGGCAATTGGCTGACGATGGTCGGGCGCCCCGTCGCCAGAGCGCTACAACGAGCGTTTACGCACGAGGCCATTGCTTGGTTCACTGCGTGCAACTCGCGCGAATTCAAGGAAGACACCTGATGCGACGCATTCTCGTAGTCACGCCGCAGCATGAAGAGTTGGAGCCGTTCCTTCGCCGGTTGAGCGTGCTGGGTCACATGTCGAGCCCGGTCGATGTGGGTCGGCTGGGCTGCTTCGAGGTGCCCTCCCTGGGTGTAGTGGCGGCCGCCGGTGGCCATGGCAAGGCGCAGCTTGCGCTGCAGAGCCAGTACCTGATCGATCGGCTGGGCAAGCTCGATGCCATCCTTTGCCTCGGCGCGGCGGGAAGCCTTTCCGAGACGCTCCGCTTGGGTGATGTCGTCGTGGGCACGACTACCGTCGAGCACGACTATAAGCTCCGGTTCATTCGCGCTCCGCTGCCCAACCACCCTGCTACGCCTTCGCTATTGGACGAATTCCGAGAGCTCGCGGCAGCTCCAAGTTTTGGTTTCCGTGTATATCTGGGCGCAATCGCGAGCGGGGACGAAGACGTCGTGGACTCGGCGCGAGCCGCCGAATTGCGGGCCGCCACCGGTGCGCTGTGTGTCGCGTGGGAGGGCAGTGGTGCAGCTCGAGTGGCTGCCTTCAATGCGCTCAATTTCCTCGAGATTCGTTGCATCACGGATGGGGCTGATCCGGACGCATCTGTTTCGTTCCACGAGCACTGCAGCGGGGTCATGCCGAACGCCGCGGATCTCATCCTCCGCTGGTTGTCATCAGCCGTGGTCCCAGCCTTGCCTTTCGGCGTGGGAGGTGATTTGATCGAGGGGTCCGGCTGTGAGGAACTTCCAATGAGCCAGCACGACGCGGTCAACCTGCTTCTCGCGGAACAGATCGCCTACTACCGCGCCATCGCGCCTGAATACGAGAGCCTTTCCATTCCCGGGGGAGGCGGACACGAGGTCACCGCAGCGCTCGACGTTTTCAGGCCCGCAGGCAATGTGCTGGAGCTCGCGTGCGGTCCGGGCATGTGGACTGAGCTTCTTCTTCGCGCGGCGTCTGTTACGGCCGTGGATGCGGCCCCTGAAATGCTGGCCCTCGCGCGAGTGCGAGTCGGCGAGGAGCGCGTGCGCTTCGTGCAGGCAGATCTTTTTTCATGGAGGCCGGACCGGCGCTACGACGTCGTCTTTTTTGGCTTCTGGCTTTCGCACGTCCCGCGCGATCGTTTCGAGGCGTTCTGGTCGCTTGTCGGCGACTGCCTGGAGCCGGCGGGGCGAGTCTTCTTCGTCGACGACGCGTTCCGACCGCCCGAAGAGCTGATCGAGGGAGAATCCTCCTCCACCATCCAACGCCGCCTCGGCGATGGCACGCCCTATCGCGTGGTAAAGGTCCCATATCGCTCGTCCGAGCTCGAGCAGCAGCTCGCTTTGCTCGGCTGGCGGTTCACGGTCGCTCAGACGTCAGGGTCCTTTTACTGGGGCACGGGGCGCAGGGGAACGACGGCTGCGTCCAGCAAACGTAGAGTTGGAGAGACGCCAAGCACTGGGCCTACCGTGCTCCGCGGTGTGGTCCGAAGCGGGCTGGGGGATTGCGGATTCTGGCTTGCGAAGCTGCAAGATGACTACCGAGCCAAAACCGGCATGAAGCTGTTCCCCGGAACGCTGAACCTCGAGCTGGCCGAGCCTTTTCAAATGTCCAGCCATCCAATCCGGCTCGAAGCTCACGAGTATGGAGGAACCGTCTCGGTCAGCATCATTCCCTGTCGCGTGTTCGGGCGCCGGTCGTTCATCCTCCGTACCGACGCGAATGAGCGAGGAACGGGGGACCACCCACGCACGATCGTCGAGATTGCAACGGACGTGAACCTGCGCGACGCGTATGACCTGGCCGATGGCGCTCTCGTCGAGATCGAGCTGGAGCCAATTCTCGAGACAGAGCCATGAGAGCAGCCCGACGGGAACGGTATGGCTCGCCCGACGTCATTCGGGTCGAAGATGTCGCGGTCCCGACTCCAGCGGGTGACGAGCTGCTGGTTCGGGTTCATGCAGCGACGGTGAGCCGCACCGATTGCGCGTTGCTCTCGGCACAGCCGTTCTTCATGCGGCTCCTCACCGGGCTTCGCAGGCCCAAGATCCTTACGCTCGGCACCGACTTCACGGGCCGTGTGGAGGCGGTCGGCGCGCGGGTGAGCAACTTTCAGGTGGGCGACAAGGTTTGGGGCATCAACGATCTGGGGGCCCGGTCTCATGCAGAGTACCTCGTGATTTCCGAAAATGACTCGGTCGCCAGCATGCCCACGGGCCTGAGCTTCGAAGGCGCCGCAGCCTGCATCGAGGGCGCCTGGTATGCCTATAGCTTGCTGCACAAGGTGGCCGTCGGGAAGGGCACGCGCGTGCTGATCAACGGCGCTACCGGCGCGATCGGGTCGGCGCTTCTGCAAATGTCCGTACACTTTGGCGCCACCGTGACCGCCGTGGGGAACACCAAGAACCTAGGGCTATTGAAGTCACTGGGCGCAGACAGAGTCATCGACTACGAGCATGCGGATTTCACTCAGGACGGCCAGGTCTATGACTACGTCTTTGACGCGGTCGGAAAGAGCAATTTCGGCGCCTGTAAACACTTGCTGGTGCCCAAGGGGGTGTACATCTCGTCGGAGCTTGGGCCCGGCTGGCAGAACCCGTTTCTGGCGCTCATCACGCCGGCTCTCGGCGGAAAGCGAGTGGTGTTTCCCATCCCCATCGCCCGAAAGGCGTTCCTCGAGGTCATGGGCCCGCTGGTTGCCGAGCGCCATTTTCGGCCGGTCATCGACCGCACGTTCAGCCTGGACGCGATCGCCGAGGCCTACGCCTACGCAGCGTCCGGGCAAAAGACAGGCAGCGTCGTGTTGAAGCTCGCAGAGTGATGGTGCACGGGTTCGTGCAGACGGTTGGCGACCGCCCGGGATCGTGGCATTAGTTCGCGATGGCGAAAAAAACTCATCAAGGCAGCTGTCACTGCAAAAAGCTTCGGTTTGAAGCCGACCTCGACCTCGCGGAAGGCACCGGCAAGTGCAACTGCACTTACTGCTGGAAGGTGCGTGGCTGGACGATAGGCATCAAGCCGGACGCGTTCCGGCTACTTTCCGGCAAGGAGGACGCTCGTGAGTATGGCTTCCGTGAGGGCAGCGACAACCACCACGTATTCTGCAACCACTGCGGCGTGCGGGTCTACACCTACGGCCACATCGAGCAGATCGGGGGCGACTACGTATCTATCGCGCTCTCGACGCTCGACGATCTGTCGCCGGCTGAGCTCCTAGCGGCGCCGGTACGCTACATGAACGGGCGTGATGACGACTGGTTCCACGTGCCCGCGGAGGTCAGACATCTCTAGACAGACATCTCTAGATACTCGGTCGCATGGCGCTCTACCACTTCTCCGAAAACCCTGACATCACGCTGTTTCACCCGCATGTCGCCAAGACGAGCACCATTCAGGACGAAGCGTTCGTTTGGGCCATCGATGACTGGCACGCGCCGATGTATTACGTACCGCGCGATTGCCCTCGCGCCTGCTTCTGGGCGGGGCCAGAGACCACGGCCGAGGATCGCGAGCGCTGGCTGAATCACCTCCATCCGCGTTTTGTCATGGTCGTCGAGGCGAGTTGGCTGGAGCGTATTCGCAGCACGAATCTATATCGATACGGCATGCCCGAGCCGCCGTTCTCGCCCGCCGCGCACGGCGGTGGCCACTACGTTAGCCGCGAGATGGTCAAACCACTTTACATGGAGCCAGTTGGCGATCTGCCGGCGGCTATCGTAAGCGCGCACGTGGAGCTTCGTTTCACGCCCCGACTGGGCCCGATGTGGAAGCAGCTCTCGTCGAGCTCCACTCTTGCCTATTCGGGGACGCGGCTGCGCAACGCCGAGGGCTACCCTGCCGAGTTCGGTGTGCCAGCGGAGGCGTAGGCGCGGCGCGCAGGAGAGCACGCTTTGGACACCAAGAAAGTGACGTGGCAACTGTTCGCGGTGTGCTTGGCCTCGATCACGGGGTGCCGCGAGTCGAATGAGAATTCGACCGGTTCTGCAGGCCAATCCGCTGCTCTAGCCGCGTTAGAGGACCCGTGGGACCGGTTTGTTCAGTACGAGACAGAGCTGGAGCCGTATATGAACCGGCTCTTGGCAGTGGCCGGGGAGAGCCTCGGAGATCGCAAGATGCTCGCTCGATTGGTGAGCACGGATCCGATTCTCGCGCGGCTGGCACTGCAAGAATGGGCGTCACGCGAGCGCAACGAGCTGTCCAAGCAAGATCTAGAAAATGTCAGTCGCTCTTTCCTCGCCATGACCCCGCTGCGCTCACCCGGCACACCGGTCGAGCCCATCACCCTTAAGCACGAGGCGCAAGTTGGCGATGTCCTGCTGAGGCTGTATTCTGGAGCCGAGATGCCGCTGGATTGCGTGCGTCAACCCGATGCCAAGGCTTGCAACCCTGACGACTACGCATGCGCGTCGAGCCCTGCCTGGCGGCAATGCACGGGGCAATGCACCGTTGACTTCGGCGGATGTATGTCGCGGTTCTCGGGATTGGCATCGTTCTCGTGCATCGTCGAGTATGCCCGGTGCGGTGAAGCGTGTGCATCACACTGGTGGCTGAGCTTGTGCTTGTGGGTGCACTAGCGCTCCCAAACCGAAGGTGCTAGCCTGTCGTGCTCATGAAGGTGCCGCTTCCGCCGCATGTTCCTGGGCAAGCCTGGCGGGGTATTGCGCAAGTCCTGGCGATTTCGGACGAGCTTGGGGTCTACCCAGAGCTGGACGACATGTTGCGACGCGCGGTGGAGCTCGCGCGAGAGCGTTTGAAGCTCGAGCGTGTGTCCGTCTTCCTGCACGACGACAAGGACGGCCTCATGCGCGGGACTTTCGGCACGGGGCTTTGCGGCGAAACCGTGGATGAGCGTTGGCATGCGCATCCGGTGACGAGGAAACAGTGTGAGGCGCTCAGGCAGCTGGTTTCCCAGGGCACGCTTTGGAACTACTACGGCGATGTCGAGCTGCAGGTGCTACAGCCACGCCGCAAGCTGATTGTGGGCCGGGGGTGGAACACGACCACACCCCTGCTGGCGGCCGGGGAAGTCGTGGGCGTGATGTACGCCGACGCAGCGCTCAGCGGTTCGGCGTTCGACGCCGAGAGGCAGGCGCAGGCTGCCCTGCTCTGCGGCTCGCTCGCCAACCTCGTTCATGCCAAACAGCCGCGACTCATGAGCGAGAGCTCTGGCGGCCCGCGTCAGCCCAGGCGCATGGTACGCCGCGTGTTGGCGGCACTCGAAGAGGACGTGGGCGTGCGCGGGCAAGAGCTCGCCCGTGAGCTCGGCGTCAGCCCCGGACACTTGGCGCGCATGTTCAAGAGTGAACGGGGCGTTTCTTTGGTCGAGTACCGCAATCGCCTACGTCTACGCAGCTTCTTCGACCACGTCGAACAGGGTGAGGCGAACCTGACCCGAGCCGCGCACTCCGCAGGGTTTGGTAGCTACGCACAGTTTCACCGCGTATACCGTCAGTTGCTCGGCGGTACCCCGCGCGATCTCATTTCTCGGACGTCTCCCGCGAAGTGAACGCTGGGGCCCTATTTTCCGGCGTCGCCGTGGCGCATCTCGGAAGTAGCGACAGAAATGCGCAGATCCCGAGATTGAACACTGCCAAAACCCGCGTCGGAGCTCCCGCGGGAGCCGCATGGGTATTCGACACGACGCGCAACCGTCGCAGGCAACCCGGACAGCATCGAGACCAACGTCGCACCTGGAGCTTCGAGAGTCTCGAGGAGCAAGTTGCATGTCAATCAAGTCAGTTTCAGCATTCTTACTGGGTGCGGCAATCCTCTTGTTGGGCGGGGCAGTAGGTTGCGTCAGCGACGTCGATCCAACCGACAGCAGCGGCGGGACGTCGAGCATCGGCGGTGAGACGGGCACCGGCGGCTCCACGGATCCGGGTGGCGCGGGAGAAGGAGGAGCTGGCGGAGCTCCGGCGCTGGCGCCGGCGGCCGTCTTCCGCTGTGAAGATCCGATTGCTCCCAAAGCTACAGCAGCTGGCGCCAATCCGGTCATCGTCGACTTCGAGACCGGGTCGTTGGGCCCTCCTTCCGATACCGGCGAGCCCAGCGGGAACTTCATGTTTACCGGGGAGGGGAATGGCGGCACCTATACCTACCAGGAGCCGGGGGCCGTCATGCGCAGCGTCAGCATCGTCGACGATCGCAACGGCGGCCAAGCGCTCAGCGTCATCCTCACCAACGCAACCGACTATGGCGGCGGGGTGGGCTTGTACTTCTATCCGTGCGTTGACGCGAGCGTCTACAACGGCATCACGTTGTGGGCTCGAGGCAGCCTGCCGCCGAGGACGCTCGATGGGGCAAGCGTTCCTGCTGGCACGGTCACCATGAACCTCGACGTGGGAGACGTGGCCACCGGCAGCCGTGACGCCATCGGTTGCGCCATGGACGTGCCAACCGACGCGACGCTCTGCACCCGTCCAGCGACCACCTTCGTGGTCTCCGATACCTGGACGCAGTTCACGTTCAACTGGGGTGATTTCGATCCTGGCAACAAGAACGGCACGCCATACACTCCGACCGGCGACAACCTCTTGGGCATCAACCTGACCATGGACAATGCGTTTGGCACGCAGAACGATTTGGAGCTGAGCATCGACGACGTCGCGTTCGTGCCCTGATTTAAGTGCCTTCCCGGAGGCCGACCCGGTTTCATCGAACGGCTTGACTCGCCTGCATTCGAGGTAGACCCTTTTGGGAAACCATGGACCAGGTGCAGGCAACGTCGCTACTTAGCGACTTGGGGCTCCCGGTTGGGCCCGTAGAGCGGCCGTACAGCAACTCGAACGCGGTATGGATGACTTCGACTCACGTCGTGCGGAGCCATATCGTGGGCCCACCGGGTCGACTCGTGCATGAGGCGAATGCTCCGGGCTGGCTCGAGGAAGCCTACCCCGAACTGTTTGGCCGTTCGAATCTAGAACAGCGCCTTCGTCTCTACGAGTTGGTCGCGCTGTCCGTTGGTTTGCGCCACGCTGTGCCGGGCGTAAGGGTCTACTCCGAGAAGAGGCTCGCCGATGTGCTCGGCGGCAGGAGTCACGTCAGCATGTTCGGAGGGTCAACATGAATGAGGGGCTCTCGTCACGCATCGACCGCATCGTCGATGACACTGGTTTCGCGGGCGTCGTGCACGTCGCATGCGCTGAGCGGGTCGTCTACGCCAGGGCCAGTGGGTTTCTTGATCGTGCGCACGGTGTCCCGAACACGCTCGACACCCGCTTCGCGATCGCGAGCGGAACGAAGGCCCTCACCGCGATCACGGTGATGTCGCTGGTCGCTGAAGGGGTACTGGCGCTGGACGCGGAGGCCCAGAGCGTGCTCGGTGGGGCGGGTGAGCTCGTCGACCGCGGCGTGACCGTCCGCCACCTGCTCGCGCACACCTCCGGGATTGGCGACTACCTCGACGAGGGCGCGATCGCGGACATGGAAGACTACGTGCTCGATGTGCCCGTCCATCGTCTCGCGTGTCCAGCGGACTTCCTGCTCGTGCTCGGGGGACGGCCAGCAAAGTTCCAACCGGGAACGAGGTTCGCCTATTGCAACTCCGGGTACGTGCTACTTGCTCTCGTGATCGAGGCGGTGAGCGGAAGGAGCTACTACGACGTCGTGCAGGAGCGAGTCTGTGCACCGGCCGGTATGCACGCGACCGCCTTCCTTCGCCTGGATGCGCTCCCGGGGTCGGCAGCGATCGGCTACCTTCCGAAGCGAGGCTGGCGGACCAACCACCTGCACTTGCCGGTGCGGGGGGCCGGCGACGGCGGTGCGTACGCGACGGCGGACGATATCGCGCGGCTCTGGACGGCGCTGTTCACAGGGCGCATCTTGCCCCCGGCAGTGGTCACCGAAATGGTGCGGCCACAACACGACACAGCTTCGACGTCGCGCCCCTACGGGCTCGGATTCTGGCTGGCGAAGGGTCGTGAGGCCGTCCAGCTCGAAGGCTTCGATGCCGGCATCTCTTTCCGTTCCAGCTTCGAGCCGTCGACGGGCCTTCTCTACAGCGTCATCTCCAACACGACCTCCGGTGCATGGCCGGTGGTGAGGGAAATCGAAGCGGTGCTTGCAGAAGAGCGGGTTACGGCGTGACGTTGAGCCCGTACACCATCTCATCAATCAACTCGCCATCGCGCCCCACGAGGTGTCCGACTCGAAGCGCCTCGCGCTGCATGCCCAGCTTCTCCAGCACCCGCTGCGATCGAACATGTCGGGCATCCGTGGACGCCCAGATCCTCGCCAGTCCGAACGTCTCGATACCCCATGCCATCGCCGCCCGCGCCGCTTCGGTCGCCAGCCCCTGGCCCCACCACGCGCGCCCGATCGCATAGCCCAGCATCGCCGTCCGTGTTTCCGTGTCCACCTCGAGGTTCGTTGTCCCGATCACCTGGCCGTGCAGCACCACCGCAAACGTCGGGGAGCGCTCCCATGGCTCCGACATGTTCAGGGCTACAAGCGCCTCCGCGTCTCGCCTCGTGAACGGTTGCGGGATGTGCGACAGAAACCGCGCAAACTCCCGGTCGTCACGATACGCTAGCGCGTCACCGACGTCGCCGGCCTGGAACGGACGCAGACACAGACGTTCGGTTTGGAGCTGGGTCGGGCACATCACTGTTCCCGGCCCTGGCATGCGGCGAGGTGGCGCAGCGCAACCTTCGCATCCAGAAAGCGCCCGGGTTGCACGATTTTGCCCTCAATGTGGTCGAATACGTGGCTTACAAACTCGGAAAGAGCACTCCTTGCCGCCGCTGTAACTTCGACCTCTTCGCCGCTGGGGCAGGCAATGATGTTGTGGTCGACGATGCCGTCCTCCAGTTGCTCCATCAGACCAAGTACGGCACACTCGACGACTTCACCGGTGGTGAGCTTGCGCTCCGTAAGCACGAAGCAGTCTAGGTTGTCTCCATCGGCAGCGTCGGTGTTCAGAACAAATCCGTAGTGATAGGGGTACGGCCTCGATACGGCCGTGACACTCTCGAGAACGCGCCGCTTCTCGTCAAAGCAGTGCTTGAAAGCCGCGCCGGCCGGGTTCTCTATAAAAACGCAAATCGTCGACACTGCCGGGAGAGTAGCCCAGATTTGCTTCGGCAATCCGCTCTGTCAGGGCGCGCTACTTTTCCGGTAGGATCACGGTGACTGGATGCAAGGACACGCCGCGAATATTCCACCCTCGCACGTGCAGTACTTGCGGCCTGTGCCGTCGGGCCCGCAAGAAATTTCGCAGTCCTGGGTGCACGGGGAGCCGGTGCGTGCCTCTGCCGCAGAGCAGCTCGGATCGGGGTCGCGGACGGGATTGAACCAGCCATTCGTCGAGCCGCAAAACCACTGCAGGGCCCCGGTGTCGCGGTTGACGAGGCACGCGCAACCTCGTGGGGTCGTGGCCGTCACGGGATCCGTTCCGATGCACTGGGCCCACTCGGTGTCACAGGGCGTGTCGTCGAGCTCGCTCGCGCTACCATCGCTGCTCAGGCACGGGCCGGCATTGGGCGAGCCCAGGTACTCCGCGGGCCGGGGGCATGGGCAGCTGATGTATTCACCATACTCGCACGTGCAAACCATCGTGCCCATGCTCTGAAAGCCGCACGCGACAGTACAATCTTCCGTGCATCGCGCCCTCTGACTCGCGCCCGACAAAGTGCAGCTCGGGTCCATCAAACCGGTGGAGGGTGGTGGAGGTGTGGGGCTGGGTTCCTGTCCCGTGCCCTCGGCGCTCGGCACCGCATTCGGCTGGGCGCTGGTTCCAGCGTTTGCCGCGACGCCGGTTTCACGGCTCGCCCCGACCTCGTCCGCCCGGCCTCCGCAAGCCCCGACGGCTACTGCCGTGAGGGTGGCGAGCCAGAGCACCCGCGGGGCCGTGGCGCAGCGAGCTCGCAAAACTGCCGAGATATGATTTGCGCTCACCTCCACCGAAGCAACCTGCAGACCCCTCATCGTGACGCTCCATGGCGCACGCTGCGGAGTCGATCCGAAATTCTCGTGCGGGCGTGTCTTCGCGCTCAGTGTCCCGATGATTGACGAAAGGCCGTGTGGTTGAGGTCCGGCCCTGCCTCTCTCGCTCTAGATGCATTCTCTAGATGCATTGAGTTCTCCAGCACGGTCGATTTTGCTGGACAGGTTTCGCAACGTTGTGAGCGGAGCTCGAGCACTCCGACAAGGAAGTCGTTTGCTGGGGCGCAGTGTCGCTGACAAGACTCTTTGAACGTGTCATGCGCTTGCAAACGCCCCTTACGTCTCAAGAGCGCGCTATGGCGCTGCAGACGAGCCCAGAAATCCTGGTGTTAGCCTGTGTCAGCTCATTGACACTGGAGGGTTGAACATGACCGACGCAGCACAGAATGGGATTGCTGATGGAATAGATTGGCAACACGCCCACCAGCAGCTCTCGAGCCTCGCGCTTGCACGCGCTGGTCTCGACGTCGACGAAGGCCGCTGGCTCATCCAAGCGCTGCGTTGCGGGGTGCACCTGCGCCTGGGTCATGGCTCGTTTGCCGAGTACGTCGAACGCCTGTTCGGGTACAGCCCGCGCCTAACCCAAGACAAGCTGCGCGTCGCGGAAGCGCTCCAAAGTCTTCCGGCCATGGCGCACGCGCTCAGCGCTGGCGAAACCAGCTGGTCCGCGCTGCGCGAGCTGACCCGTGTCGCGATGCCCGACACCGAACGAGACTGGTTGAATGCCGCACATGGCAGAACCGTGCGCGAAATTGAACAGCTGGTCTCTGGGCGCCACCCGGGTGATCGCCCTGGAGACGCTCGCGATGCGAAAGCGATGCGGCACGTGCTGCGCCTCGAGCTCTCCGGGGAAGCGCTCGCCACCTTTCGCGAGGCGATGGCAAAGATCCGCCGCGACGCGGCACAACCGCTCGATGATGACGCGGCCATGCTGTTGATGGCGCGCTCAGTGCTGGGTGGCCCCAAAGACGAAGCGCGTGCCAGCTATGAAGTCGCGCTGACCGTGTGTGAAGCTTGCCAGGCGGGCAAACAGCAAGGGCGGGGTGAGCTCGTCGACGTCGGCCCTGAAGTCGTCGCGATGGCCATGTGTGACGCGCAACATGTTGGCACGACCCACGTGGGTGGCGTCGGGCCGTCCATTGCGCGAGCGCACCAAGACATTCCGCCCGCAGTGCGCCGGGCGGTACTGCGGCGTGACAATGGTCGCTGCGTGTTCCCGGGCTGCCGGCACGCCACCTTCTTGGACGTGCACCACATCGATCCTCGCGCCGAGGGTGGCGCTCACGATCCGGATAACCTCATTACGGTCTGTTCGGCACATCACCGCGCCGTCCATCGCGGCGAAGCGCACGTCGCGGGTAATGTTGGGACGGGCCTTCAGCTTCGACATGCGGATGGGACGGCTTACGGTGGTGCCGTGTCGCCCCGCGCAGCTGACGTACATGCCCAGGCGTTTCGGGGGCTTCGAGGGCTGGGGTTTCGGGAGGGGGAGGTGCGGCGGGCGCTCGAGCAGGTTGGCGCCCACGTGGGTCGCGATGCTAGCGTCGAGGTCGTCTTGCGACGCGCTTTGATGTTGTTAAGTGCGTAAAAAGAAGTGGTATGCTTCGAGGCGGTGGCCAGCTCGAACGACGTCAGTATCCGTTTCGCAGTGGCTGGCGAGGAGACGATCGTGTCTTCGGTGCTCTTGGAGGCGGCGGAGTGGCTGCGTCAGCGCGGTGAACCGCTGTGGTCGAGCGCCGAGCTGACACCAAAGCACGTTGCGGCAGGCGTCGGCCACGGGCACTTCGTTCTCGCGTTTGTGGGTGGGCAAGTGCTGGGGACGGCTTGTCTGACGGCGGATGACCCACGCTATTGGCCTGAGGCCGTTGCGGGCGAAGCGATGTATGTGCACCGGCTCGCAGTTCGTCGATCTGGGGCGGGGGGGCTCGTCTCGGCGGCCCTGTTGTGCTGGTGCGGCTTTCAGGTTCGCGCTTTGGGCTGCCAATATCTGCGCCTCGACTGTGACGCGGGGCGTCCGCGCTTGCGCCGAGTATACGAAAACTTCGGCTTCGAGTTTCACAGCGAACGGCTCGTCGGGGCATTCACGGTGGCGCGCTATCAGCTGGCTTTGCGCTTCTGACGCATTCGGGCTCAGGGTAGAGTATGCTGCTCGCCCATGCAGCCCAAAATTCTGCTTCGTATCGCCGCTTTCGCCATCCTGCTATTTGAGCTGGGTCACACACTGGGCGGAATGATCTTCGCGGAGTCTCGCGGACCCGAGGAGGACGCGCTCATGGCATCCCTTGCGGCCTTTCGCTTCGATGTGATGGGCAGCATGCGCTCCCATCACGACTTCTACGTGGGCGAAGGTTGGTACTTGTCCGCCGCGCTAGCGGCGATGTTGGTGATCTGCTGGCAGCTCTCGCGCTCGACGCTCGAAAGCCCCGTGCTCGTCGGCCGCTTGTCGCTGGTGATGGCGGTGTTTTTTGCCAGCTCGGCGGCGCTGAGCGCGGCATTTTTCTTCGTTGCACCGCTCGTGACGTCGGTGGTCGCATCGGCAGCGTGCGGCGCCGCCTGGTGGCGCTTGCGTAGCGCCTGACCCGGCACCGCAGTGAGGTGTGCTCTTAGCCCACCGGGGGTAGCCCGAGCGCGACGCGCCCCGTGAAGATGAGCTGCTTCTTCTCCGGCAAGGGATGAAACGGCGCGCCTTGTACATCGCGCAGCAAGCGCTCGAGCCCGACAGTGCGGTAGAAGGAGCTACCACCGACCAGCTCGACCGCTTTGGCTACGGTCGCTTGGGCCGCGTTGGCGGTGAGGGTCTTGCGGATCAGCATCCGGTTGGCGTGGTCGAGCGTCGGTTCGACCTCGTAGTCGTTGGCGATCTCGAGCATGTCCCGCCAGGCCAGTTGCGCGAGCGTGAGCTGATTTTCGAGCTCACCGAGGCCCAGCAGGCGCAAGGTATCCGGCTTTTGGCGGCCCAGCGCCGTGCGTGCCATCAGGGCGGCCTGCTCGGCGACACCCACGTAGGGCGCCATGTAGATGGGAGCCGCCACCGTCACCACCAGGTTCCAAACGCCATGCCACTGCCCAGCAGGCCTGCGCAGCAACCCCCTCCAGCTCTATGGAATGAGAGCCCGTCGCCCGCATGCCGAGCGTGTCCCAGTCATCGAACACGCGCACGCCCTCGGCGCGGAGCGGTACGGGGAAATGAAGCACCTCGGGCCCATTCTCGCCGCCCTCGTGCGGCGCGCTGGTGACGAGCAGATCCCCCACCGGGGCCGCGCTACAGAAGCGCTTGACGGAGCTCACCCGATAGCCACCCGGGACGCGCTCTGCCCGCCCGACGCTGTCCACCCAATCGCCGGCCCCGGTGCTGACGAGCACGAGCTCCGAGCTTGCCACTTTGCGCAAGAGCGCTTCTCCGGGTTGTCCGTGCCGATACTTCCAGACCGCCGCCGCGACCAGGTGCGTATGCATCGAGAGGGCCAGCGTTACGCAATCGCTGCGCGGGCCTCCGCGGCACCGGGGCCCGGTGGCAAGCCGCTGAACCTGCGGATCGAAGTGCGCCAGGTGATGAGCGGGCCGCCCGTCGATCCGTGATCGAGCCTCGCACGGAGCGTTCGGATGAGCACCTGCTGCGTGAGCTTTCGCCGCAGGTGCTCGGTGCGGTCGTCCGGCGCTACGGCGACTTCGCCGCTGCGGAGGACGCGGTCCAGGAAGCGCTGCTCGTGGCCAGCAACAAGTGGCCCGTCGAAGGTGTGCCCGACAACCCGCGCGCCTGGCTCATCCAGGTCGCCGCGTGGCGCATGTCCGATCATCTGCGTGCCGAGCTGGCTCGAAGGCGGCGCGAGAGCTCTGTGGTCGTGCAGGCCCTGCCCGACGAACAGGTGGCGCCTGCGGCCGACAGCGCTCCAGAGCCGGAGCAGGACGACACGCTGCTCCTGCTCTTCATGTGCTGTCATCCCGCGCTCACCCGCCCCTCCGCGATCGCTCTCACGTTGCGGGCCGTGGGTGGGCTGACGACCGCCGAGATCGCCCACGCCTTTCTGGTGCCCGAGGCCACGATGGCGCAGCGAATCAGCCGCGCCAAGCAGCTGATCAAGAAGTCCGGCGTGCGCCTGGGCATGCCGACGGACGCCGACCGCGCCCAGCGTCTGGAGGCCGTCCTGCACGTGCTCTATTTGATCTTCAACGAAGGCCATACGTCGAGCACCGGATCCAGCCTGCAGCGGGTCGATCTGTCGAGCGAGGCCATCCGGCTGGCGCGCTCCGTGCATCACCTGCTGCCAGGCGACCCCGAGGTGGCTGGCTTGCTCGCGCTCATGCTGCTCACGGACGCACGGCGCGCCGCCTGCACCGGCCCCGATGGGGAGCTCATTCCGCTCGACGAGCAGGACCGAACGCAGTGGGATCACGTCGCGATCTCGGAGGGGGTCGCGCTGATCAGTCAGACGCTATCCCTGGGCTCCGTGGGCGCGTATCAGCTCCAGGCGGCGATCGCGGCCGTGCATGACGAGGCCGCGCGTGCCGAAGACACCGACTGGCCCCAGATCCTGGCCCTGTACGGCTTGTTGAAGCGCATGTCCGACAACCCCATGCTCACCCTCAATCACGCCATCGCTGCGGCCATGGTGCACGGCCCGGCCACGGGCTTACACCTGCTGGAGCCTCTCGACGCCGACCCGCGCTTGGCCAGCCACCACCGGCTGGCGGCCGTCCGTGCCCACCTGTACGAAAAATCGGGAGATCACGCCGCCGCCATCGTCCATTACCGAGCCGCGGCAGCGCTGACCTCCAGCACGGTGGAGCGGAACTATCTGATGCTCAAGGCGGCGCGTTTGGAATCGGGCGAGTAGAAGGCAAAGGCAGCGCTTCCTAGGGCAACCAAGTCTCCCCAGTTTCACAACTGACGTGCCGCAGCGAGATGCCGCTGGTCCTGATCTTGAGCACGCCCAGCGTGATGGGCAGATCGAACCGCCGAGGCCCGATGGAGCCGGGGTTGAACAGGGTGATGCCCTTGTCGCGACCCATGAACGGCACGTGCGAGTGCCCGCACAACACGAGCCGCGCCGAGTGAGCGCTGGCCAGGCGGGCCACGTCGGCGCGAAGCTTTGGACCGTAGACTGCGATGTGGATGAGCAGAAGCTTGAGCACGCTGCGCTCCCCGGCCACAAACTCGACGTCCATGGTGTCCGACAGGCCGGGCGCGCGCTCATCAATGTTGCCGCGCACTGCGAAGAGCGGCGCCAGCTCCCGCAACGTGTCGAGCACCGCCAGCTCACCGATGTCGCCGGCGTGAAAAATCACATCCGGCGCCAGCCGCTGAATGACGGCCCGCGCGTTCGGGTGGGGATGGCTGTGTGTATCGGCCACCACGACCGCGTTGAAATCGCGCTGCTCCGAAATGGCGACGACCTCCGACCCGTGGAGCCCGCGCGCCTTTGACGTAGCATGCCCGTACATCTGACCATTCCGTAGCTCGCCCCGAGCACTGCCGCAAGGGCGCAACAAACCCTTGGCGCGTAGAAGGCGTTACCATTAGGCTTTTTTCGTCGTTTTCGTCGAGCCTGTCATGAACGGTCGCAGCTGGATTGTCGAGCACATTGGGGCCGCCGCGTTCGAGCAGCTCGCAGAGGGGCTGGCCGCGTCCGAGCTGCAGTCAGTGCTGCTCGAGGTGATGCAACGAAGGGCCAGGCAGCGCCAGCCGAAGGACGTCGTGGCGCAATACCAGCGCGACCCGTTTTGCGCGCCTTCGACAGTAGATCTGCGCACCAGCGTTGCCATCGATGCGCACTTGCTCGCCGCAGCGGAGGGGTTCGAGGCGGTCGAGCTGTCGCCCGTCGCTCCCTTGGGCGCGTGTTCGGTGGTCGCCCTCACCGATCAGAACCGGGTGTTGTCGGCGTTGCGCACGAGCGAGGTGGTGTCCGATCCCACGAATGTGCTGGCTCTCGAGTGCGCGCTGCGCCTGCGGGCTAATCCCGCGTTGCCCGTGCACCTGGCGACCAGCCAGCGGGTGATCCGCGCGCAGCCGGTGCCGAAGCTGCCGGGGTACTCGCAACACTTCCGTATTTTCGTGCTCGCCAGCGGGGGCTCCGAAACGAAAGGCCACGCGTTCACGGTCGAGACGGTGGTGCTTCATGTCCGGACGATGTTGGGCGCGCTGGACCGCCTGGAGCAGCACGGGTTTGCCTTCGGTGCGCGCCGCGTCGAGGTGTTGACCACAGCAAAGCTCGAAAAGGTCGGAGCCTTGGTCACTGAGCGGCTGGGTGACATAGCGACGCAGAAACCCCTCGCGCACCCCTACTATTCGGGTGGGCTGCGTTATCAGCTCTGGGTCACCGCACCGGACGGCGCGCAGGTCCCACTGGTCGACGGCGGCGTGTTCGACTGGCTCGCCCAGCTCGGGTCAAACCGCCGCGCCGTTTATGTGGCAACCGGCACCGGGGCTCAGCTCATTGCGCTTCGCTTCCGCGGCCAGTAAAGTCGCCAATCAACCCAACAGAGGAAACAAGTCGCGTGGAATTACTCGAACGATTTGCCAATAAGAGCGGTCGAGTGGTCGTAGTCGGCATCGGTTATGTCGGGTTGCCGCTCGTGGCTGAGTTTGCTCGCGAGGGGTTTCGCGTCACCGGACTCGACTACGACACGAAGAAGGTGGAGCTGCTCAACCAGGGGGAGTCTTACATTCGGGACGTGCCCTCGTCCGACCTGGCACCGCACGTGCAAGCGGGCCGGCTCGACGCGACGGCGGACCCGGGCGTGCTCAGGGAGGCCGATGCGGTCGTCGTCTGCGTGCCCACGCCGTTGAACAAGACCAAAGATCCGGACATGCGTTACATCGTGGAGGCTGCCGAGCAGATCGCAAAGCACCAGCACGCCGGCATGTTGATCGTGCTCGAGTCCACCACCTATCCGGGGACGACGACCGAGGTGCTCGTGCCGACGCTCACCACAAATCGATTCGTGTTGGGCCGGGACGTGTTCGTTGCGTTCTCCCCCGAGCGAGTGGATCCGGGAAACGAGACCTGGAAGACACGCAACACGCCGAAGGTGCTGGGCGGGGCCACGGCGCGCTGCCTGGAGGTGGCGACTGCCTTGTATTCGCACGTGATCGAGACGCTGGTCCCCGTCAGCTCGACCGAAACGGCCGAAATGGTCAAGCTACTCGAGAACACCTTTCGCGCGGTGAACATCGGCCTGGCCAATGAAATCGCCATCATGAGCCGCAAGCTCGGGGTCAACCCGTTCGAGGTGATCCGCGCGGCGGCGAGCAAGCCGTTTGGGTTCATGCCGTTTTTCCCCGGGCCTGGGCTCGGGGGGCATTGCATCCCGGTGGACCCCCTGTACCTGTCCTGGAAGCTGAAAGCCTTGAAGGGGCAGGCGCGTTTCATCGAGCTCGCCGACTCCATCAATAGCGGCATGCCTGCTTACGTCGTCGAACGCATCACGGCGGCCTTGAATGAACACTCCAAGGCAGTCAAAGGCTCGAAGGTCCTCGTGTATGGCGTGGCCTACAAGAAAAACGTCAGCGACGTGAGGGAATCACCCGCGTTCGAGGTGATCGAGGAGCTGCAAAAGAAAGGCGCCGTCGTCGCCTTCACCGACCCGTACGTTCCAAGCATCGAATTGCCCCATGGAGAGCTGAAGAGCGTGGCCCCCGATTTTGGCGGCTACGACCTCGTCGCCGTCATCACCGACCACGACGTGCTCGACCGCGAGCGCCTGGCGCGCGACGCCGCACTGGTCGTGGATACCCGCGACGCACTCTCCAAGGTCAAAGGCGTCAAACCCGAGCGGGTATTCGGCTTGTAAGGCCTGTCACGTCGCCGAGAACCTCGATGCGGCCATTCGGCCGTGGCGGCGGCCGCGCCCCCTGCAGGGCAAGAACGATGCTAGGCTAGGCGGGTGTCTCAGCCCCTCCAAGGCGTAGATCTCGCAGAACTTCGCCCGTTGAAGCGCGTCGAGTACGAACGGCTTGCGGAATTTGGCTGCTATGAAGACGAGAAGGTCGAGCTGCTGGATGGGATGGTGGTGCAGATGAGCCCGCAGGATGCACGGCATTCTGCTCCCATCCGCTGGTTGACCATGAACCTGGTACCCGCGGTGGCGGGCAAGGCGTTGGTTCAAGTCCAACTGCCGCTGGCGCTCGGTGATTTCTCTGAGCCGGAGCCGGATATTTCCGTGGTGCCTTTGGGTGACTACCGGAATCGTCATCCGACGACCGCACTGTTGATCATTGAGGTCGCAGTCAGCAGCATCCGTAAAGATCGCCAATTGAAAGGGAGTATTTACGCACGAGCCGCGATCCCCGAGTACTGGCTCATTGACGTCAAGGGCGGGACGCTGGAGGTTTACCGACAGCCGTCGAGCGGCGAATATCGGAGTGTCCAATCGCTGACAGGCGGCGCCGACGTCAGCCCTCAGCTTTTTCCAGATGTGGTCCTGCTTGTGGCTGAGATGTTGGGACTAGAGCGCCTCCCATAACCCCCCTCGCTCGAAAGCGCGTCCGCCCGCCGTGGTGTTTATTTGGCGAGGCGGTCCCACTCTGTCGAGTGCGTCGATTCTGTTGAATCGATGGGCAGTGGCACCCAGCGCTCGGCGCGAAGCGCCGCAAGAAAAAACCAAATGGTCGCGTCTAGAGGTTGTTACCTGTGAGACGCGACACTACGCGAAACCGAACAATGCTTGTACATTCTGCCGCACGCTTGCGCGGTCGCCCTTGCTCAGCGCACCCAGGCGTTTGAGCAGCATTGTTTCTTCGATGGTGACCAATTTGGCGACGCGTACCAGGGACGGTTTCGGTAAACCGGCCACGGCATAGTCGCCGAGCACATGGTCGTGCTCGAAAACCACACCATCCAATTGGCTGGTGACCATGCACACGATAAAATGCCGCGGCAGGCGCTTGGGCGTTACCCGAGCCAGGACCAGGCAAGGCCGCCGCTTGTTTGTCGAGAGGTCCGCGAAAGGAAACGGGACGAGGACGACGTCAAAGAGTGTTGTAGACTTCATCTTCGGCATTGTCCCATTCGGCAAAGCTGCTTTCGGCGAGCTTCAGGATCAGAGCCGACTCGGCGTGATGCGCAAAATAGGCCTCGAGTGCCTCGGCTACCACATCCTTTTGTGAGCGCCCCGTTTGTGCTGCGTGAACGCGCAGTAGCTCGACGAGCTTGGGTCGGTCGCTAAAGTCGAAGCTCACTTTTGCGCTTTGCATGTTCTACAGTTTTACAGTTCCCTATGGATCTGTCAACCCGCTCAGGCGGAGCGGCCGCGTGGCCCATTGGTGGGCGACGCCGACCAGTGCGCAAAGCTCGCGCTTTACGCGCTGACCTTCGCCTCGGTCGCGAAGTGTAAGCCGTGTAAGCGGGCGTAGATGCCGCCCGCTGCCAATAGCTCGGCGTGGCTGCCGGACTCGACCAGGCGGCCCTGGTGGAAGGAGAGGATGCGATCGGCGGCTTGGATGGTGCTGAGCCGGTGCGCGATGATGAGCGCGGTGCGGTTCTTGAGCAGCTCGTCCATGGCGCGCTGCATGCGCGACTCGGTGTCGCTGTCCACGCTGGCGGTCGCTTCATCGAGGATGATGATTTCGGCGTCGCGATACAGCGCGCGGGCAAAGGCGATCAGCTGGCGCTCACCGGCCGAGAAATTCTCGCCGCGCTCGTCGACCACCGCGTTCAGGCCCCCCGGGCGCGAGCGGAACAGGTCGTCGGCGTCGATGCGCCGCAGCGCGGCTTCGACCCGGGCGAGATCGGGCGTTTGGCTGGCCGCGATGTTGGTGGCGATGGTACCGGGGAACAACGTCACGTCTTGCGGCACGACCGCGAAATGGCGGCGCAGGGCCCAGCGGTCGAGCCCACGCACGTCTTTGCCGTGCACGCGCACGACGCCGTGATTGACCGAGTACAGGCGCAAGAGCAGCGACGCCACGGTGGTCTTGCCGGCTCCCGTGGCGCCGACCAGGGCGATCTTCTCGCCCTTGCGCACGCCGAAGCTGACGTCGCGCAGCACCGGGACATCCGGCTTGTAGCCGAAGTTGACGCCCTCAAAGCTCACCGCGAAGTGCGGGTTCTTGTCGGGGGTGCCGGCTTCAGGCGCGGCGTCACGCTCGGGCAGGTCGAGTAGAGAGAACACACGTTCCGCCCCCGCCATGGCGCTTTGCAACAGCGTGTAGCGCTGAGCGAGGGCGGCGATGGGCTCGAAGAAGCGCAGCACATACGCGTTGAAGGCCACCAGCGTGCCGTAGCTCGCCGAATGATAGCCGACTGAGAGCACCATGAACGCCAAACACATGGACGCGATCATGTCGATGGCGGCGTCCTGGACCGACTCGTACTTGATGGACCGGATGATGGCTTCGCGATAGCTCGAGTTGATCTCGTCGAACTCACGGGCCGCGGCGCGCTGCTGGCCGAAGGCTTGCACCGTGGCCATGCCGTTGACCTGCTCGGCCATGTTGGCGTTCATGCGCGAGGTCTTGGCGCGGATCTCCCGGAAGGCGGCTCGCGCCCGCGTGCGCACGGCTTGGACCAGCAGCGCGACGGGCGGGCCGGCGGCAAACGCTATCAAGGCCAGCTGCCAGTCGAGCACGAGCATGAAGGCGATGATGCCGACGAGACGCAAGAGGTCGGAGAACGCGTTGAGAGCGCCCGACGCAAACAGCTCGAGGATGGCGTCGGTATCATTGGTGACCCGCGTCACCAGCCTGCCTACCGGCTGGCGATCGAAAAAGCTGAGCGGCAGCTCGTGCAAGAACTCGAAGATGTGCCGGCGCATGGCGGCGATCGCCTTGGCGCCAGCGACCTGCACCGAATACACCTGGACGAAGGAGAGCACGCGCTCGAAAATGATCAAACCCGCCAGATACAGGGCCCCCTCCGTCAGGCGTGCCAGGTTGCCCGCGAGCGCGCCGTCGTCCAGCAGGTAGCGCATGAACAGCGGCTGCAGAAGCGAGCTGACGGCGGTGAGCACGCCAATCACCAGCGACAGGTAGATCATGGTGCGGTACGGCGACACGTACGGCCAGAGGCGCCGCAAGAGGGCCCAATCGTAGGCTTTGCCGAGCGCCCCCTCTTCGTGGAAGGCCTCGAGCAGCCGCGCGGTCTTGGAGGGCGGCGCAGCGGAGACGCGCGGCGGGCTCACTCTGCCTCCGCGGTGATTCTGGCGGACCGAGCGGGCAGCTCGAGGTCTTTCAACTTCGAAAGCTCGCGTTCGCGGCGCTGTTCTTCGACGAAGCGCGTGTACAGGCCGCCGCTGCGCGCCAGCTCTTCGTGCGGCCCTTCCTCGATCACTCGCCCGGCGTCCATCACGATCACCCGGTCGCAGCGCGCGGCGGCGCTGACTCGGTGGGTGATCAAGATCAGAGTGTCGCCCTGGCGGTGACGATCGAGCGCATCTAAGAGCGCGCTCTCCGTCTTGGCGTCCACCGCGCTCAGCGGGTCATCCAAGACCAAGATCCTCGGCTTGGCCACCAGCGCTCGGGCCAGCGCTACCCGTTGCTTCTGGCCGCCGGAGAGCTGAACCCCGCGCTCGCCCACCACAGTATCAAAGCCTTCGGGCAAAGCGTCGATCTCATCTTTGATCTGCGCCTCATCCGCCGCATGCCGGATCGTTTGCTCGGCCTCCACACCCTCGGGCGGATCGAGCACATAGGCCACGTTGCGGCCGACGGTGGTCGAAAACAGAAACGGCAATTGTTGATTATACAGGATGGTCTTCCGCAAGCTGTCGAGCGGCAGGTCGCAGATGTCGGTGCCGTCGAGGAACACGCTGTTGACGGGCGTCGAATGCAAGCGGGCCAAGAGAGCGCCGAGCGTGCTCTTGCCCGCACCCGTGCGCCCCACGATGGCGACCCGTTCCCCCGCTTTGACGCTGAGGCAGAGGTCGGTGAGCACGGGTTGGTCAGCGTAGCTGAAGGTCAGGTGACGCACCTCGAGCTTCCCGTCGAAGCGGCTGGGCGAGAGGGGCCCGTCCACGACGTCCGGGGCCGCGTCAAAGATGTCTCGCAGGCGAGAGTAGCCGGCGCGGCCGCGCTGCACGACGGCGACCAAAAAGCCGAGCGCCGTCAAGGGCCAGGTCAGGCGAAACAGGGCCCGATAAAACGACAAGAACTGCTCGGCCTTGAATTCGCCCAGCACGATCAGCCGCCCGCCGTACCAGAACACCACCAGCACGCCCAGCATGGTGATGGATTGCATCACCGGCCACATCGACCCGCGCAGCTTGGCCAGCACCAGCGCCTTGTCCAGATAGCCCTGGTTTTGCAGCTCGAAGTTCTGCATCTCCGCTTCTTCCAGCGAAAATGCGCGTACCACTCGCACGCCAGCGATGCTGGACTGCACCACCGAGCCGAGCGAGCCGAGCGCATCCTGATTTTCGCGCTGGCGCGCGTAGATGCGTTTGGAATACACGCGCATCACCACCAAGAGCAGAGGTAAGGGAGCCAGCGAGGCGAGCGTGAGCTTGACCGAGAATTGCAGCATGACGGCCAGCGCGCTCACCAGCCCAAAACCGGTATTGAACAAATTGAGCACGCCGAAACCCAGCAGGCCTCGCACCTGCTGCAGGTCGTTGGTCACGCGGCTCATGATGTCGCCGGTGCTCATGCGCCGATAAAACGACGGCCCCAGGCGGTGCAGGTGGTGCAAGAGCGCGGTGCGCAGCTCGTACTCCGCGTAACGCCCGGCGTTGAAGATGGTGAGCCGTGACAGGACGCGCGTGCCGAACGCGAGAGCGGCGGCCGTGGCCATGCCGAGGCCGATCAGGCGCGAGGTGCTGAGCTGGCCCGCGAGCAACCCCGACATGGCGTCGGCGAGCAGCAAGTCAATCCAATACTGGCAGGAGTGGTAGAGGGCGAGCAGCGCCACACCGACCACATAACTGACCGTATTGCGCCGCAGCTGCGCCAACAATCCGGTCGGGATTTGCGCGGGCTCGAGCTGGCGGGCGAACGTGCCGCGCCCAAATAATGCTGACCAGGAGATGGCTCGGTCCTTACTATTTAAAATAAACCGATGCTGAAATGAAATGCGCCGAAGCCTTCGTAGTAGCGGCGGTCGAGATTTACACCGTAGTCGAGCGCGAGTGGGCCCACGGGGGTATTGACACGTAGGCCGAGGCCGGCCGAGTAGCGCAACCGGAAGGCGTTGAACACTTCGTTCGACTCTAGCCAGAGGTTGCCGGTGTCGAGGAATACGGCCGTTTGCCAGATGCCCACGATCGGAATGCGTAGTTCGGCCCTGGGGTTGAGGAAGAGGTTGCCGCCGCGCACGGGGATTTCATCCTCGGTGAGCTGCCGTTCACCGGGTTCGGGCGCACGCAGGCGCCGGTCCCAATCTTCCGGGACCAGCGACCACAACGGAAAGCCCCGGAGCGAGTCCACGCCCCCCAAGAAAAAGAGCCGGTCCGGATACGTCGAGGAGCCGCTCTCGAGCTGATGATTGAAACCCCAGCGCAAGCTCGTGGCGAGCGCCAAGCCGCCATCACTGAGTGACAGGTAGCCGGCGACCCGCCCGGTGTACTGCAAGAAATGGCTCTTGAAGTCCGAAACGAACTGCGGGGCGGCTCCCGACTCCGAGTCATCGATCGGGAAGGCATTGACGTGTTCGACGTTGACGCTGAGCAGCGTGCCGCGCGTGGCGGAGACCGCGTTGTCGCGGCGGTCCCAGCTGACTCCAACCCGTTGCGAGGCCGCTAGCGTGTAGCCCGTGGGGATGTTCAACAGGTTGATCAGCGCCCGGTTCGGGTTTTGCTGGAGGTACTCTTCGAGCGGAGTCAGCTCACCCCCCGATAGCACGTCGCTGTAGATGTCGGCTTCGTTGAGCTCTAACGCGGCGCCGAACGAGACGTTGAAAGCTCGCTCGGGCCGGTAGCTCAGGGTGACGATGGCGGCGCGCTTCTCGATGGCAAACTCGCGCGAGATGTCACGCACGTCTAGCCCCTCGACGCTCAATCGAAATAATGGGCCCAGCCCCACCTCCGGGAACTCCAAGGTTGCCGAGTTGCGGCGCTCGAGCAGGAACAATACCGACTCGCTTTCGAGCAGGTCCTCAAATGTCCGGCGTAGCCCGGCTTCCAGAATCAGCGGTGGCGGCAGGTAGCCGAGTTGCACGCGCAGCACGAGGCCAATGGCTCGCCCTGCCAGGTTGCGGTGGCCGTACTCGAAGGCGATGCGCAGGCCTTCGCCCGTGCTAAAGCCGGGCCGCACGTCCAGGTATTGTGGCAACCGTTCGTGCACGCGGATGACGGCGACTTTCTGGCGCGCCGGCACCTCCGGGTCCTCGAGGTCCACGGTGACGCTGGTAAAGACTCCGAGCGTGGCCAAGCGCTCTTCGGTGGCGCGGACCAGGCTGCGCCGGTACAGCCCACCCGGCTCGAGCGCGGCTCGGCTCAGGATCAAGTCCTGCTCGGTGAAGCGCGCGCCCTCTACCACGATGGCCCGCACGGTCACCGGCTCACGCTCGCTGATCACGAACTTGGCTTTCGCCCGAGTCCGGTCGGGAGACAGCTCGAGGTCCACCTCCACGCCCGCGTAGACGTAACCATCCTCGGCGTAACGCTCCACGATGCGTCGCCGCGCTTCTTCGAGCGCCAGCTGGGACACGGGGCCACCGAGGTCGAGACCCGTGACCTCGTGCAGCTCGGACTCGACCAGGACTCGATTGCCCTCAAAGCCGATGTCCCAGAGCTCCGCGCGTGGGCCCAAGACAATTGGAATTTGCAGCTGCACGTCCGGCTCACACGTGAGCCCGCGCTTTGGGTCGGGCACACAGGTGAGCTTTGAGGCGTGCTCTTCGAGCTCTGGGTTGCCCGCATCGCGGGCGCAGGTGATCGCCGCCGAACGCAAGGAACCCACGGGCACGCAGCGCGCCCCCGAGCGCAGGTCGCAAGCGCGGCGCAGCACCACCACGGGTCCTACTTGCGCCGACAGGTAACCCTCCGAGCGGTACAGCGCGCGGACGTGCTCGAGCGCCTTTTCGTACACGCTGGGGTCGTAGGTCGTCCACGGATCGAGGAGCAGCGGAGCCACGCGCCGCGAGCCGACGCGGTCAGGCGCGATCAGCCCATCGAGCTGATTCGGGTCCACCGGGCCGACCAGGCCGGTCCCCGGCAATGCTTCGGACAGAAAGCTATCAATCTCCGCCGCCACGTCGCTCCCGGAACGGCTGCCGGTGAGGCAGGGGAAGTGCCGGGCGCGCACCACCACGCGCGCGCCCTCGCGAACCCTGAAGACAAAGTCCACGCGCGTGCCATCGGTCTGCTCACGGCGCTCGAAATCCACCGCCACGTCCAGAAAACCCCGCTTGACGTAGAAGTCGCGCAGGCGCCGCGACAAGGCTCCAGGGTTGCGCTCCGCGTCGGCTTCGAGCTCGAGCTCTTCGGCGAGCTCATCGGCGTCGAAATGGTCGTTGCCTTCGAAGCGCATGCGGACCTTTGGGCCTGACCAGACCACCACCGCCAGCTGGGGACCGAGCGCCCGCCAATCGATGCGGTGTTCCACCGCGGCGTCGTGATAGCCGGCCGCCCTGAGCCTTCCCGTGAGCTCGAGATCGGCATGTTTGAGCTGCTCGGCGTCTGCCCGATCCCCGGCGTCGACCTCATAGTCTGCGAGCAGGCGCGCCAGCGCCCCGGTCATGCGCGGATGAACCTCGAAGTCGCGCCGCGCCAAAGTCAACGCGTCACCCGGGCGCACGCTCAG
The DNA here is from genome assembly GCA_031407405.1 of Deltaproteobacteria bacterium. Classification (GTDB taxonomy): domain Bacteria; phylum Myxococcota_A; class Polyangia; order Polyangiales; family Polyangiaceae; genus SZUA-265. The sequence goes on along the minus strand of JANOIG010000159.1, from coordinate 2,435 downwards.
GTGCAACACGACGTGCATCGGCTCGTCCGTGTCGACGGCCTGGGCGGCGACAGAGGCCTCAGGGAACCCGCGGAAGCGGTACAGCTCGCGCACCCGGGCCTCGATTTCCGGCAGCGTTTCGCTGGTGATGTCGTCACCGGGGCCGACGCCGGCGGCCTCCAGGGTAATGCCATCGTCGAGCCCCCCTCCGTTGACCCGCACCTGAGTCACGATGCGCCGCGGGACCACGGTGATGCGCAGCAACACGCCAGCGCCGAACGGCACCGCGGCGGCCTGCACGTCGGCGTAGCGGCCGGTGGCCAGGAATTCGGACATGATGGCGCGGGCGTAGCCGGCGCTCAGCGGCTGCCCGAGGCGGTTTTTTTTTAGGGTTTCAGCGACCTGCCAGCGGCCGCCCGCGGTTACGACCTCCAATTTGGTTACCGGTCGACCCACCAGGCTGGACGGCAAAACGACGTGAGAACCGAGCTTGACGGACACGGGGCCCTCCGCCGTACTAGGCTCTTGTGCTGCCGCCGGGGTCACAGCCCCGAGCAGCACCAGGCCGGGGCCCAACAAAAGCACGAGCCAACCGCGCAGGACGGGCCAAATGCGCATCCGCGAAGCGGGCATGCGGCTGTCTTTTAGCAGCCGGGCTGACAAATAGGCCTAAAAGACAATGATGAGATACCTTCGAATTCTATGGTCAGAAGCGTGACACCTGCCGGGCGCCGTCCCGGCCCAGGGCTCCTGTCGAGGACTGGTTGGATCGGGATCTTGGGGGCTGCTTCGGTCCTCGTACCGGCATTGGTGCTCGTCGCATGGCTGGCCGTGCATCGGATACCTGGATTTGCGCCGTGGGTCGCGGACACCTTGCGGACGGTCATTGGCGTGGAGGGGGTCGCCCGACTCGAGGGCTTCGCTTATGAGCTCGAGGACCGCTTCTATACGGTGTGGCGCCGGGGTGAGAAACCGCGTGCGTATTGGGAGGTGCCACCGGAGCCCGCTGCCGACCGATTGACCCCGCCCGCCCCGCCCGAGCCGGCGACTACCGCAGCGGCTGCCGAGGCGTCTGAGCTGAAGCCGTTCCGCCCCACGAGCGTAGGGCCCATGCATGAGCGCTGGGGTGCCCCGGGCGATGGCCAGTGGGTGGCGCTTCCGGAGGGTACCCCGCCCACCCAGGCACGCATGTTCAAGACCTTGCTGCACCCCGACCAGAAGCGCTCCTGGGCCGAGCTGTTCGTGGTGGCGCTGGACTTGAAACGGGTGCACGTGCACCTCGTCCCCGGCACGCGCGAGCCGCATGCCACGGTGAAAGAGGCCCTGGAGATGACCCGCATCGGGCGTGTGCCCGACGAGCATCACGCGGGCGTCTTGGCGGCGTTCAACGGCGGGTTCAAGACCGAGCACGGCCACTACGGCATGTCCGTCAACGGCATCACGCTGGTGGCCCCGCACGAGGCCACCTGCACCGTGGCCTATTTTAAAGACCACAGCCTGCGCATCGGCTCGTGGCCAAAGCTGAAAGACGAGCTCGACGAGACGTCGTGGTGGCGGCAGACGCCCAACTGCATGTTCGAAGACGGCAGGATGCATCCGCGGCTGGCTGAAGGTTGGGTGCACAAGTGGGGCTCGACGTTGGATGGGCAGACCGTAATTCGGCGTTCGGCCATCGGCATTGATGCCTCCCGGAGCACACTGTATGTGGGTATTTCAAACCATACCACTGCCCCGGCCATCGCCAGCGGCATGCGGCACGCAGGTGCGGTCACGGTGGCGCAGCTCGATATCAACTTCTCTTTTCCCAAGTTCGTCACTTTCCGCGCTTCTCGGCTATCGAAGCTGCGTTTTGCCGTGCCGCTCGCCAACGGCTTCGAGTTTTCCGAGCACGAGTACCTGCGGAAACCGTCCTATCGCGATTTTTTCTATGTGATGGAGGGCTCCGTGGATGGTCGCACCGCGAGCAATTGACCGGTGATCGAGGCGGGATCGAAGCGGCTGGCCGCGGACGCAGCGCTCGGCTTTTTGCCGGAGCGCGGTGTGGTCGGCCTCGGCAGCGGGTCGACCGCGCTATTCTTCATCGAGGGCGTGGCGCGGCTCGTGGCAGAGGGCAGGGATCTGGTGGGGGTTGCCACCAGTGAGGTCAGCCGGCGGAAGGCCGAAGCGCTGGGCATCGTCGTATTGGGTGACGCGGGCCCTTGGCAAATCGACGTGTGCGTCGACGGCGCCGACGAGGTCAGCGAAAATTTGGACTGTGGGGGTGCCTGTCTCTGTGGGGGTGCCTGTCTCTGTAGGCGTTGCTGTTGCTGTAGGGATTTCAGTGGGGGTCGGTGTAGGCGTTGGCGGGTTCTCCGGCGCAAAAGCAATTCCACGGAAGGCCGTGTTTGCACCAGCAGTTGCAATCGATTCATCAGAGATTTCAAGATTTTCGTTACCCCAAGGATGGTTACCTGTTG
>JANOIG010000116.1:0-26574 GCA_031407405.1 Deltaproteobacteria bacterium | reverse complement strand
GCCGCTACGTTCGCCATCGCCGAGTCGATGTACGGCGGCGAAGGCGAAGCTCGCTAGCGTGTACCCTCTCAGCCGTCAGAGGTGAGCTTGTGCTCGATGGCTTGCAGGTGCGCATCGACCTGAGGATCTTGCTTGCGTAGCGATTCGACACGCCGACAGGCGCTCATCACCGTCGTGTGATCCCGATTACCGAAGGCGCGCCCGAGCTCCGGGAAGCTGCACTTGAGCCGCTGGCGACATAGGTACATGGCGACCTGGCGCGCAAAGGCGACGCTCTTGTGGCGATCCTTGCTCAATAGCTCAGCATTGGAAAAACTGAAGTGGCTGCACACGGCGCGCTGAATGTCTTCGACGCTGCTCTGGTCGGGTTTGATGGGGTTCACCATGGCGATCTCGCTCTCGGTGAACTCCATGTCGATCGGTCGCCCAAGCAGTGAGGACTTCGCCGCCAGGCGTATCAGGGTGCCCTCGAGCTCCCTCACGTTGCTCTTGATGGACTGGGCGAGGAAGACAGCGACCTCGTCGTCGAGCGCAATGCCCTCCAGCGCGGCCTTCTTACGCAGAATGGCGACGCGTGTTTCTAGGGCCGGCGTCTGAACGTCTGCCACCAGACCGGACGTGAACCTCGAGATGAGCCGTTCCGGCATTCGCTGCAGCTCCTGCGGGTACTTGTCGGAGGTGACCACGATGGGCTTGTCGGCATCCCGCAAGGCATTGAACGTGTGGAAGAACTCCTCTTGCGTCTGCTCACGGCCCGCCAAAAATTGAATGTCGTCGACGAGCAGGGCATCGCAGTTGCGACGGTAGCGCGTTCGAAACTCCTCCATTCGGTGGTGTTGCAGGGCTTCGATGAATTCGTTCGTAAAGCGCTCGGCGGACACGTACAGAACGCGCGCGTCGGAATGACTTTCCAAAAGGCGGTGCGCGATGGAGTGTGCAAGATGCGTTTTGCCAAGGCCCGTGCCGCCGCAAATGAACAGTGGATTATAACGTGGCCCATTCGCTCCCGCGGACGCAACTGCCGCGGCGTAGGCGAGCTCATTGGAAGGGCCTACGACGAAGTTTGGAAATGTGTGCTTGGGATTGATCGGGTCGCCGCTACGCTGACTTCCGGGGCGCGATGACAACGGCCGCGCTGAGCCGACGGCTTCGGGGGGAGGCGCGCGGCGCGGAGAGCGCTGCGCATCACGCATGTGATCGCCACGCGGCGGATTCGTATCGCCGCGGTCCCCCGCCGCGACCTCTGCCCTTTCAACCGCAGCCTTCGGCATGCTGGAAGGCCGCTGGATGAGACCTTCCCCAGCGGCCCGCACGCTGGAAACAGGCTCGACCTCTGCCAATGTGCCGATCGGGGCCGCAAGCTGGCTGGAGATGCGCCAATCGACCCTGATACCCGGGTCGGACGGGGCTCTGGTCGCAGTTCCGGCCCCGGCACCCTGTCCCATGGCGCCGCCCGACAACTGCTCTAGATCGCCGAGCATGGCGGGCAGGAAATGTGTCTTGACCCAATCGCGCACGAACTCATCGCGCGCGGTCAAGCCCAGAACCCCATCCCTTAGGCCATCGAACTGTACGCTCGAGAACCATTGATCAAAGGATGCCGGGGAGCGAAGGCGCGCGTTCTGTAACGCACGCTGCCAGGTATCGATAGCTTCCGAGGGTACACTCATTACTTCAAGCAGCCGGACAAGTGGGTGGGTCGGAACAGCCCCAGGAGCTCGCCTACGCGACGTAGGCAAGCTCGAGTGACACGGTTGGCACTAACGGGAAACGTAACTCTCGCGCGACAGAAAATGCTCACCCGACCGGACGACCCTTCCAACCTGTCGGTTGAACGGATGCCGGATCTCGGGATACCGGATCTCGGGATACCGCATCTCGGGATACGGCTCGCCCCCGTGCAGCATGAGAGCGGAGAACATCTGCCTCGAATACATCAGGCCGGAACGCGTCACACCAGCGCACAAATCAGAGCCCATCGAATCAGAGCCCATCGAATCAGAGCGCACGGAGTCAATGCCCATCGACTCGAGGGACGTCGATTCAAGACAAACCGAGCCGGGGCACTTACGGGAGTAACCCCGACTCGAGTAACCCCGACTCGAGCAACTGCATCTGGAGCAACTGCATCTGGAGCAACCGCATCTAAAGGAATAGCCTGACATCTCTGGTTGAGCACTCCGAACGAGGAGTCACCTAACACCGGCGAGCGACGCGCTTCAATGGACGATTTTTGATCCTGTGACGATCCAGCGTCAAAACCGTTGGATAAAAATCACAGTGGCCAACCGCGAGATTACAAAGTGGCGAGGTCACCTATCAGCACCGTAACTAAGTCATCAGACTTCGACAGGATTCGGTTCTCACATGATTTCACGCTCTCCCCTTCTGCGTGAAAATTGGGGTTTGCTAGCGTCAAGAGTCTAGATGCTAAAAATCGTGAGAGAACCGCTTGCAAGATTCGCGACACTTCGTTTCGATTGGATTCACGCCTCGGTTCATAGGTCGGCGCCAAGCCGGGCCGCGCTCCCGATGCAGAGAAGACGAAACAGCCCATGACGGGTGGCGGTCAGACATGCGGAGAGGTTCTCGAGAGCGACGACTCAGCGCGCATTCGCGACCGGACCTTGGCCGCTCTCCGCCCGCGGGACGGGTGCTGTGACGCCTTTTTAGTCCAGCCGGTAGGTTTTGTTGCCATTCCTTCCAAGCTTGATCTATTGCCCTCGGGGTTTATCGGTGCGGCTCGTCAACGTCTCCAGGTTTGGGTTGTGTGTGCTTTCCGCATTGTGCGTCGGAGGGCCGCTCAAGGCGGAGCCCAGTCGCGTGCCGCCCGAGGTCGGTTACAACTACTCCGAGCTCGAGACCGCGCGCACGGCAGCGCTCGGGGGCGCTCTCCGCGCTTTCAGTAATTCGCTCGACGCGTTGCAGATCAATCCCGCCAATCTCGCGGCGACCCGCGTCTACCACCTCGGGGGTCTGGCGCAGTTCTGGTCTGGAGCGAATCGCCAGTCCTATGGCGTCGGCATCGTGGATTCAGTGGTCAGTAAGTCGCGGTTGGCGGGCGGTGTGTCTGCCAACTGGTTGTTTCAGGATCCTGATGGCGTGGACCGGCGTGGGCTCGACGTGCGCTTTGCGCTCGCGCTGCCCGTGTCCGACAAGTTTCTGGTGGGTGCATCGGGTCGCTATTTCGATCTGAGCCAGGACGGTTTTCCTCGCGGCCGCAACCTGCTGCCGCCGAGTGTCGCTACCGCTGGGCTTCCCGAAGAGAGCATCGTGACGGAGATTACGTTTGATGCGGGCTTCACCATACGGCCCAACCCAAACCTGGCGTTCTCCTTCGTCGGCAACAACTTGACGGACCCGGGGCACGCGCTCTTGCCGCTCATCTTCGGCGGCGGCGTGGGTTATGGCGCCCAGCTGTTTACGATAGAAGCTGATCTCGTCGGGGACTTCACCACGTACGACGAGACGATGCTGCGAGGCATGGGGGGGGTCGAGTTTTTGGCCGCCGGTCAATACCCGCTACGCATCGGCTACCGCTACGATCAGGGCCAGAGCAGCCACGCCTTGAGTGGTGGCGTGGGATACGCCTCAAAAGAGTTCGCCTTTGACGTCAGCTTGAGGCGAATCTTTGGCGACGACGCCGTCACGGCCTTCTTCTTCGGCCTCAAGTACCATGTCGAATCGCTCGGGGTTGTGGGCGAATAGGGCGGTCGGTGAATGACGCCTGCTATTGGCTCATGGCCTGCCAGCAGGCTTGCCACCCTCGAGCTTCGCCAGAATCTCGAGGCCCACTCCTCCGACAGCCTGCGTAGCCCGAGCAGCGCTGTATTCCCGATCAGCTCACTGATCACATAAGGGCACCGGCAAGAGGACCCTAGCGTCTCTCCTCGGTCCTGTCATTGGCTGGCGGTGGCGCCGCCGAGAGCTGAGCAACCCTTTCGCGCAACTCTGGGGTCATGTCGACCTCTAGCGCTTTCAGAGACGGCTCGAGTTGCTCGAGATTGCGGGCTCCCAAAATGGGAGCGGTGATCGCCGGGTGGCTGGCTACCCACGCGACGGCTACGCTGGCCGGATGGTGGCCGACCTCCTTCGCCAAAGCGTTGAGGCCGGCTGCGATCTCGAAATTGGACGGGTCCCCATAGCGAACCTTGTAGGCCGCATTGACCTTGAGGCGACCCTCGGCGCTCGCGTCTTGGTACTTGCCCGTCAAGAGCCCCCCGGCGAGTGGGCTGTAGCTGCACACTCCGAGGCCCATCTCGCGCGCCATGGGGAGGAGCTCCACTTCGGCTTGGCGTTTGACGAGGTTGTACATCGGTTGCAGGCACGCGAGCGGCGCCCAACCCCGACGGTCGGCAATACCGAGCGCGCGCATGACCTGCCAGGCGGCAAAGTTGCTGGCCGCGGGGTACAGGATTTTGCCCTGCTGGACCAGCAGCTCGAGCGACTTGAGCGTGTCGTCGAGGGACGTGGCGCCGTCGTAGTGGTGCAGGTAGAGGATATCGATGCGGTCGGTATTCAAACGGCGCAGGCTCGCGTCCACTGCTCGCACCAGGTGATGACGCGTCGAGCCGCGCTCGGTGGGGGCTTGGCCGGTGGGGAAATGCGCTTTGCTCGCGACCACGAGCTCATCGCGGCAACCCGCCATCAGCTTGCCCAGGATGGTCTCCGATTTGCCCCCCGCGTACACGTCAGCGCAGTCGAAGAAGTTGATGCCCACTTCACGACAGCGCTGAAACATGGCTCGCGAGGTGGCCTCGTCGGCGTCTCCACCGAACGACATGGTACCGAAGCACAAACGCGATACCTGAACACCCGTGCTGCCGAGAGAGCGATACTCCATGGCCCGCCTTATAGCTTCCATCGTCCGACAATCTTGTCGTTTTCTCGAGGCGCTTGCGCGCCGCCACCCGCTGCCCGGTAGATCATCGGCGTTGGCCAGCAGGCATCATGGCCGCTGGGCGCCGGTAGCATTCACGAATACCGCGTACAGCGACGTCGTGGCGGTGATGAACAGCCGGTTTCGCTTGGGGCCGCCGAAGGTCAGATTGGCCACGGCCTCAGGCACCCGGATCTTGCCGAGCAGCGTCCCATCGGGGGCATGACAGCTCACGCCAGCGCGGGTGCTGGTCCACAGGTTGCCGTCGGTATCGAAACGGAAGCCGTCGTAGCACCCGGCGTCGCACTCGGCGAAAACGCGCCCGCCCGACAGGGCAGCGCCGTCCTTCACGTCGAAGACCCGCATGTGACGCGGTCGGCCGGAGTCGGCCACGAACAGCTTAGTTTCGTCCGGCGAAAAGGCGAGGCCGTTGGGTTTGTCGAAATCGCTAGCGACGATGCCGAGCGCCCCGCTGATTGGGTCGAGTCGGAACACGTAATTTCCGTCCAGCTCGCTCGCGGACTTGTTGCCCTCGTAGTCGCTCATGATGCCGTACGGAGGATCAGTGAACCAGATGCTGCCGTCCGACTTGACCACGACGTCGTTGGGTGAATTGAGGCGCCGGCCTTCGTACTGGTCGCAAAGCACCGTGATCGACGCGTCCCACTCGGTCCGGGTGACCCGCCGGGTTTCGTGCTCGCAGGTGACCAGGCGGCCCTGGCGATCGCGCGTGTTGCCGTTGGAACAGTGGGAGGGCTGCCGGAAGACGTCCACCCCCAGCCCCTCCGTCCAACGCAACATGCGGTTGTTCGGAATGTCGCTCCAAATCAGGAACCCCCCGTCTGCGAAGTAGCAAGGCCCTTCGGCCCAGCGGGTCCCGGTGTACAGCTGTTCCAGACGGCAGTTGCCGAGCAAGAGAGAGCTGAACTGGGGGTGAATGATCTCGTAGTCGCTTTGCATGGTGCTCGGGCGCTCCGTGGATTAGTCTTATGGGAAGTGTTCTCCGAAGGGGGGCTTTTAGCATGAAGACTAGATGGCCTTGAACTCGAGTGGAACAGCTCGCGGAGGCTTGCCCGGCTAGCACCTCCTTCGCGGCAGGGGTCGGTCGAGGCCCCTCGAGAGGACGACATTTGATGCCGACAGTGATGCATTACGAAAAAGTCATTCAGTTTTGGTTCTCAGAGCTCAACGCGGCACAGTGGTGGAAGAAGGATGCCGAGCTCGATCGAAAGATCGCTGAGCGTTTTGGCAAGGTGCACGCGGCCGCCGCGCGGTCAGAGCTGTTTCAATGGCGCAGCACGGCACAAGGCCGCTTGGCCGAGGTGCTCGTGCTCGACCAGTTCTCGCGCAACATCTATCGCCATCGGCCTCAGGCATTTGCGAGTGACCCCCTGGCCCTGGCCTTGGCTCAGGAAGCCGTGGCGCGAGGGCTCGACGACGCCCTCGAACCGTCGCAGCGGAATTTCCTGTATATGCCGTACATGCACAGTGAATCAGCCGTGATTCACAAGGAGGCAGTGCGGGTCTTCTCCAAAGCCGGCGAGCAGCAGTACGACTTCGAGCTCCGGCACAAAGCCATCATCGATCGCTTCGGTCGCTACCCCCACCGCAACGCCATTTTGGGTCGGCAAAGCACACCCGAAGAAATTGAATTCCTGAAACAGCCCGGCTCGAGCTTCTGAAGCCGCGGCTGGCGACTGTCCATGGCCAATCCACGAACCAGGGCCGGCGCATCATCCTACATGCCCGAGGCCCTGCAGAAAAAGTACCGGCAGCGACATCCAGAAAAGCGACATCCAGAAACCTGCGGAGGCGAACTCTTGCTGCCGTTCTCCTGCAAGCTGCGCGGGCCCTGTCCATCCTGCAACACCCGGCGCATGTCGAACACCGCGGCGCATTTGGTCTGATCACGTCATCGCTCCCGACGTGAGACTCAGGCAATGGGTTTTGACGGTTCCCTCGAGCTCGGCTTTTGCTCGCCGCAAGACCGGATGCCCTCTCGGCGGTCGGTCGCATTTTCGTCCAAGAGCTCCAGCGCTGGCAGCCGCAGCAAGCTGAAGCGCTGGGGTTCGAAACGAGCCGAATGCGCCGCAGTCTCGTTCTGCCAACGGTTTGGATCGAGCCTCAATCTGAACATACGCTGGCTCGCCCGGGGCCTGGTGCTGCTCACGACGTGCTTGGGGGGTCTCAACATGACGCCGAGACGGCGTCCATGAGTATTGAGGCCAGCGCCGACGATCTCGAGCCACGCCGCTCGGGCGCCGTGGCTCTTACCCGCTTGACCACCACAGACTCGCCAGTCCCGGCGTCAGCTTTCCCATCGCGACACCGGCGCGGGCCCGCGTCCCTCTCGCGGCGCAGTCGGCGATACTTGGGCTTGCTGCGCGTCTGGAGATTTGTCACCTCATGTTTGCACGGCCAGGTGCGCGAGTGGGGTAATTAGCGACACTAGGCCTACGCTTAGTCGGTGCAGGCCGAGGAGTACTTTGGTGGGAGAATGAAGCGACTACGCGAAATGCTGGAGCGGACTCCTCCGCTCGAACGCGCGGGCACCGTTCGCCACGGGGCGCTGCTCTTGGCCACTATCGCCGCTTACTGTCTGCGGCAGAACATTGCGCTCAGTCGGCAAGTTCTCTGGGTATTCGGGCTCGCCGCGCTCCTCAACCTGGGCGGTGCGTGCCTGGCGAATTTCACGCGCGCCGAGCGCCTCGCGCGCTGGTCATCCGCGGTGATCGGGATTGGCGGCTGGAGCACCCTGATTGGGCTGACAGGAGGCGTGGATTCACCTTTCGTCGCGGGACTGTGGTTGGAAGTCTTGGTCGCAGCCACCGTGTTTTGTGGCCGAGACCTGCTGTTCGTGGCAGCCTTGGCGATCTCTGGATTGTGGCTTCAGGAAGCACTTCAGGGCGGGTCACTCACGCGCCCCGCTCTTTCTATCCAAACGGCTTTCATCGTCGCCATGGCGGGTGCGGCGTCGTGCGTCGTGCGTCGCTGGACGACGCAACAAAGGGGCGCATCGCAGGCGCTCTGCGACAGGCTTGAAGGCCTGCAATCGGAAATCGACGCGGCACGCGCGTTGTCTCGCATCGGAGAGAAAACTGCCCGATCAGCACATCAGTTCAAGAGCATGCTGCACGCGCTACGGGGGCTGATGAAACTGCTCGAAAATCCAAGCCTCTCGCCGGAGCTCCGGAAAGAGTCGCTCGCCGCGGTCAGTTTCAGCATCGATCGTCTCGAAGAGGTGGTGCGCGAGCTACTCCGCTCGGGTGCTCGCGTCGGAAATGCCAAGGGCCAAACGACCGCCGGGGAACTGTTGCGGCTGCTCGATGAGGTAAAACGAGAAGTGGGCACGGCGCACCTCAGTGTGCGTTGGTTGCTCTCGGCGTCGGTGGACTTGCCGGACATCGCGATTCCGGTTGCGGCGCTGCGTCAGATCGCGACCACGCTGCTGGAGAACGCAGCACAGGCAACACCCGCAGGCGGGACCGTGGCTCTGGAGCTCCAATCCGCAAAGGGTGCGCTCGAGCTTTCTGTGGAGGACGACGGCCTTGGCCTAGTATCCATCTCGACCCAAGAGCTCTTCACATGGGGCGCAACGACCAAGGCCAGTGGCAACGGCGCGGGGCTATTTCTCTCCAAGCGCCTCGTCGAGTCTTTTGGGGGGCGAATCGATGCCACTCCACGCGATCGAGGCGGCATGCGTTTCGCCGTGACGTTCCCGGTATCGTCCCCTCACGCAGCTGACCCACCCAGTTGACGCACGATGCTTCCGCGAAGCATCCTGGTGGTGGACGACGACCCCGGCTCGCTCGTTTACATGGCTTTGGCTCTGGAGCAGGCGGGCTATCGGGTAACGGCCAGGCACGGAGCCCGCGAAGCGTTGGCGGCGATGGAACGCGACCTGCCAGCCGTGGTGGTCTCCGACTTGCAAATGCCAGAGATGGGTGGTTTGGAGCTGCTCCTCACCATCAAGCGTCGCTGGCCGGCCGTACCAGTGCTCCTCGCAACGGTCGAGCAAGACGTAGCCATGATCGTCGAGGCGGTTCAAGGCGGAGCTACCAACTACCTCGTCAAGCCTTTTTCCCCCCATGTGCTGCAGACCGCCGTCGGCAAGGCGTTGGCTCGGTCAGGCTCGGAGGAAGCGCCGGTGGTGGGGGACAGCGCCGAGCTGATGCCCGAGCTGATCGGAACGGGTGAGGCCATTCAGCGTGTTCGCCGCTTGATCGTTCAGGCCTCCAGCAGTGACGTGAATGTGGTCATCACAGGGCAAACGGGCACTGGCAAGGGGCTCGTCGCCCAAACGCTGCACCACCTCTATGCCCCGTCGGCTCCTTTCGTCGATCACAATTGCGCACGCGTCGAACTATTCGATTCTGAGTTCTTCGGTCATCGGCGAGGGGCGTTCACCGGCGCCGACCGGCACCGCACCGGCCTTTTGGAGGAGGCCAACGGGGGCGTGCTCTTTCTCGACGAGATGGAATGTCTGAGCCTGGCCAACCAGGCAAAATTGCTCAAGGTGCTGGATGACGGTGAGGTGCGTCCGCTCGGAGCTGAACATGCCAACGCCGTCAACGTGCGGTTCTTCGCCGCAACGAACCGTGAACCGCGTGAGTTGATCCAGCGGCGCGAGCTGCGGGAGGACTTCTACTACCGCCTGCGCGGCTTCGAGATCCGGCTTCCGCCCCTGCAGGCACGCCCCGAAGACCTCCCCGCCCTAGTCGCTCACTTTCTACGCGACACGGGCAAGACGCCAAGTCGCCAGGCGATGCTGGCTCTCGCAGGGCATCATTGGCCAGGCAACGTTCGGGAGCTGCGCAGTGTGCTCAGGGCAGCATGCGCGAGGGCATCGGGTATCGCCATCGACCCCCAACACCTTGGGTTCGGCGATGATGGGGACAGCTGGGGCCGACACACCGAGCCAGTATTGCGTCGTACCGCTACAACGGCTCGCAACGAGTCAGGGGGGGGCTTGCCACCGGAGCCAGTCCAGCTGAGCCTGAAGGAAACGACGCGGCGCAAGATCATTCGTGTCCTCAGGATCCATCAAGGCAAGAAGGGCCAGGCCGCACAGGCGCTGGGCATTCACCGTTCCACGCTGCGCCGCAAGTTGAGAGAATTTGGCATCGACTGGCCGAAGGAGGGCGACACCGAGCAGAAAGGCGAATCCGAACCAGAGGGGCACGCCCTCGCGAAGGACGAGGTAGACCCTCGAGGCGTCAGATCACAGCTGCGGCTCCCGAAGCGCGACGGCGGCGCATGATCCAATGAACGCTTGCCCCGAATCGATGTAGAAAGAGCTCAACACCCACTCGTCTCGTGCACCGTTTGGATCGTGTACGAACCGGGAACAGAGCAGCGCACGCGCACGAGAGCCGCGCCCGAGGGTACGACGACTCTTTGTCGGACCCAGCCGCGCGCGCCTCGACGTCGATTCGAACCCTCGACGGGCCACCGGGCGGCTGCCACGGCGTGGCGCGGTAGTCGATCTCGAAAGAGTCCGTCACCACGAACGCGGGTGGCATCAGCGGCGAAGCCGTGCTGACTCACGGTGTGCACGACGGAGAGGGACGCCGGCAGCGGAGAGCCAGGGCCGCCCAGTAGCAGTTGGAAAGGGGGCGTCGACGAGGCGGGTCGCGGTTCTGGGAATGGGTCGTGACCGAAGGCGCGCTCGACGCGTTCGGTACGAAGCTCTTGCCTGACCAAGGGCCGCCGGAGCCGTCCTCCCAGACCAGCGGAGTGAAAGCCTGCGCTCCTGCCGTGGCAGGCGCGAGCGCACAGGCCCCGAACAGCGCGAGCGCGAACCAGCTGTGTTCGCTTCGATAGTGGAAAGCCACTGCCATGGCTCGATCCTTCTCGTACAAAGCTCCGAGCCGCCAGCATGGCGCGATCCGACTGCAGCCGCTTGATAAGAACGTGAACTTTCGGCCGATGTGGCTGTTGGTCGGTCCCGTCGCGGGACGCGCCATTCGTGGAGCATTCTGGAGCGCGAAAATGGAGCAAACTGATCCATCACATGCCTCGATGCCTTGGCTGTACCAAAACGTGAGCCTGATCACGGAATGCGACACGGGCGATGTCTACCTGCTCGCAACCAATAACGTCGGCTTCAATGGGGCGGCCAACTCCGGCACCGAATACGCCGACCTCATGCAGGTCGAGCGAGACGGTGTCGGCGGCGAGATGAGCCTCCCCCTCAGCTTTCGGGCACTGTCGGCGGGCGGGTCCGCCTATTGCACGTTCCGCGCCGCCGCTAACACGTTCGTCGACAAGGACGGCAAACTAGCGCTCTACTGCCACGCCTATAAAGCCAACACCGACATCCTCGGAAGGCCCGACAGCAAGCTCAAACTGGCCGAATACGCGCAGCCCTGACGACGTCGGATCACCGCTTCGTTTGGTTGATTTGAAAATGCATTGAGGGCACTTCGCTCGCGGCAAGCGTCTGAGCCTGTCGCAAAGGTCGATGCTGCGCTCATCACTGCCTGACCTTCAATGCCCAGCGGGCCCGTCGCGGTGGGTGGCGTCGAACACCGCAGCGTGGAACAGGCGGAAGTCGCGTCGATCCACGTCACCATCCCGGTCCATATCCATGATGAATGGCCAGCCCTCGAGAGTGGCGCCGAGACGCTTTCCGCGGCACGCGTTCTGATGCCGCTGGAGGGCGTGCCAGTCGGATGGGCCGAGCTCGCCGTCGGCGTCGAGGTCGCCTTTCACATACAGCACGAACGCGCCCGGCGCCCAGGCGCCGCTCTGCCCGCCACCATCGGTGGCTCGGGCAAAGAGAAACCACGTGCCGAGGTCCAAGCCTGCGGTATTGAGCATCGCCTGTCCCGACTCGCCTGCCAGATTCTGGTAACCCCCCACTGCGAGGCTAGCCTTGTCTAGGACCTGATCGCGATCCAGGAACAGCGCTACGCTCACCGGGTCTGCCTCTGGGTCGGTCGCGATCCATTCGACGCTCAACGTCTCGAACGCCCGCTCGACCCAGACCCGGCCGGCGCCAGGCTCGATCACGTCGAGCTGCGGCGGCGTGTTGGCAGCCGAGTCGATCACCAGCCTATATCCGGGGTTTTCTCCCGAGTATTGCGTAACGAGGGCGTAGTATTCGCCCGCGGGCAAGCCTGCGAGCGAGATCTGCTCGAAGTTGCCGCCGCTGTTGCTAAAGTCGATAAACGTGTTGCGGGTGACGTCGAACAGGAATAGATCCAGATCGCTGCCCAGATAAGCTGATTCGATCCGAAGGTGGGCGCCGGGTGAGGCTTCGCGATCGAGGCTAAACCGGAAGTAGTCGGTTGGGTCCTCCATCGACAACCCGCCGAGCTCGAGCCTGCCCAGCACGAGGCCGAGGTGGGGGCTGTTGGTACCCCCCGGGTCGCGGCCCTCGACCTCCAGCTGAGAGTCGTTCGGCTCGAAGGCGTCAGGGCTGGCGGTGGGTGAGGGCCCGAGCTCGATTTGAATGCGAGCCACGTTGTTCATCTCCCCGCCGACCCCTTCCAGAACGCGGTCCTCCGGGTCGACCTCGACTTCGAGCCAATAGCGGCCGTCGGCCAGGCCCGTGATGTCGATCCACTGACCGAATAACTCGCGGTCGTACACGTCGGCCCAGCCCGGAGAGATGCCCTGAACCGCCCTGCCGCAGGTCCCATAGCTGGGTGGCCCGGCGCCAGGAAGCAGAACATCGTAAGCTACTAGATCGAGCAGACAGAAGCTCGTCTTGCTACCGAAGGCGACCACGTCACCGGCTTCGCCATTTGGCAAGCTGGCCAGCAGCCGATAGTGAGCCCAGTCGTCGAAGTGGATGTGCGCATGCGCGGGGTGGTAAGTGGAGGTTCCGGCGGCGCGGTCCCAAAACGTCCCATCCAATCGGTAGATCCGCTGCACCACCTCCTGGCGGTTGGGGCTCAGCACGGTGCTGCCACGGATCTCGAGCCGGCCTTGCCCGACGTTCGGAGTGGACGTGGGGAACCTGAGCAAGCGCCCGCCGGGCAGGCTCAGGAGGTCGATTCGGATTTCTCCCAGCAGATCTTGCGCCACGATCACGTCGGGTAACAGATCGTCGGTGGGCTGTGCGTGAGCGGGAGCCGCACGCAGCACGCTTGCGGCAAGCGAGGCGTGTACGACGCGCCAGGTGCGGCGGGCAGGCATCGAGCGCGGCAGAGGCATGGAAAATTTCGCTCCTTCGGGTCTCTATTTAGCCCGCGACTCGCTCCGAGCGCCGTCGCCGCAGCAGGACTAGGCCGAGCCCGAGCACACCCGCCGTGAGGCTGCCTGCGCCCAACGAGCCGAGCATGGGGACCGGGACCTTCGACTTGCCGTTGCCGAAGAACCGGAGCCCGTTCTTGTCGATGAAATCGACGTCGCCCGCGCTGAAGTCCAGATCGACGACGCTCACGCCGTTCATGCAGAGATCGAAAGCCGGGCCAAACACGTTGCCCGGGCCGGGGCCGTTGAAGAAGTCGACGCAATTGAGCGAGTTGTTCCTGACGAAGCAGTTGGTACCGGGGAATTGGCCACCGACGCCACCCAGGGCTGAGGCATAGGACCCTGCCAGGATGCTGAGCAGGGCAGGGCAGGTTGTGCCCGTCGGGATGAGAGGCGTCGTTTCAGTCCGGGTGTCGGGAGGAACCGGAGTGCAAGCGGTGCCTCTGGGGACGCCATACACGGTGAAGGTCTTCGGGGAGGTGAGTGCACCCGTCGCGTTTTCGGGCAGAACAGAACAGCCGATCCTGGCGGTTTTTTGCATCTGCCGAGTCTGCGCCAATGCTGGGGAGGTCGCGAGAAGAAGGAGAGTGGTAGCGACCGCAGCGGCCGCGACGCGATTGATTTCTACAAACATGATGAGCCATCCTGTGCGACGCCGGGGCGTAATTGCCTCCGGTTCCCAGCCGGGTAGAGCAAGTGGCGTACCAAGCCCGTCCATGCGTGTTTTGGCTGCGACAGCGGGCGCGTTGATCTTGGCTGACGCAGGGCGCGCCAGCCGTGGCGCGTTACGGACCGCCGTGAGGGCGCGTAATGCTCCACGCGTAGGCGAGCCGGCAGCATCGAAGTACGCTGACGCTGCTCGCCGCCCCGAGGGGTGGCCGATTCACGTGAACTTCACGTGCCATTTTGGAGACTCCAAACTGCCCTAAGCGGTCGAACTATCGCGCGCATCACGATTGCCTCGAGCTCAGCGGGGTAGCATGCGATGTCACCAAGGCGGTCGAGCGGGTTGCCCTGCGCCTGCTCCGGCGACTACCCTTGACTTGGCCGACGGCGGTGGCTTCGCGAGACCCCCCGAGCGCCTTGGCGATCCCGAAATCTGTCACCTTGACGTGGCCGTCGCGCGAGATCAGGATGTTGTGCGGGAGACGTCGCGATGCACGAGTTGCATCGGAGTCCCGCACTCGTCGCGCAGCTCGTGGGCCGCGTGCAATCCACAGGCGACCTGAGCCACAATCTGCGCCGCGATGCGCGCATCCAGAACGGGCTGCTGCCCGGGAGCATCGAGCACGCGGTTGAGCGTGTCGCCGTCGATCCACTCCATCGAGAGCGCAAGCACACCACCGTACTCGATGAGCTCGAAAATTTCACGCACGTTGGGGTGATGGATGCGGGCCGCGACACGTGCTTCGTCGACCAACATCGCCTCGAACTCGGGCTCTGCCAGCGCGGGTAACACTGTTTTGAGCGCCACCAGCCGACTGAAGCCGCGCGCGCCGTGTTGGCGTGCTGCCCAAACGCTGGCCATGCCGCCGCGCGCCATGCACAGCAGTACTTCGTAAGAGCCGAGCTGCATGCCAGGCTCTACTCGTCCCGGAAAGACTGGCGCATGGGGGCGAGCTCGGGGTTCATGCGCGCGACCTAGATTAGCATCGGTGGTCATGTATGTCACACGCACGCCCCCGAGCGTGCCGTGCCTCGCAGGCCGCGGATAGCGACCTACACGCACCCATGGCGCCCTTCTAGATGGGCTCGTCCGATGAGCACACGGCGCCATCGCCTCCATCAGTGGCGTGTCGCTCGCGTTCCGCGACACACGGCCGATGCGTCGTGGATCGTACCGGGCCGTTCCTCTTGGTCATCGAACTTCCACGGAGCCACCATCCAGCGCGGCTGGCAACGCACCTACCCGAACTTGATGACCACCAAATCGGTGCGGGGTGCTGAGGTGTACAGGTATGATGGCGGATACGCAGCCGATGCCGCTCGGCGCAACACGATCTTCGTGTTCACGCGCAACGCGGTCGCCTCGATGGACTTCACCCCCGTCACCTTCACCGATGTAACCTATCCCCACCTCACGATCTTCGGCCACGAGTTGGCGCTCTCCATAGTCTTCGAGGCCCGCGCGCATTTCTCACCACCGTTCCAACACGTGGGACGACACGGTTTATGTCGAGGGTGCGCCTGGAGAGTACGTGGTGCTCGCGCGCGGCAAAGGGGAGCGCTTCTGGGCGAGGGTGACTTTTCGGCTTCAGTCATTGCACATGGCGCATGACGACTCGTTTGCGGAAACCACGAACAGCGTCACCCGTCTTGACGTTCTGCCGATCTCGATGCGAGCGCGCGGAGGCTTCGGCGTCACTTTTCGCGCCTGCCGCTCCGTAGCCGCCTGATCGCTCAGCGTACGGGATTCTGCAAAGAGTCCAGCACGTACAGGCCGCCTATTTGCGCGAAATCTGACCATCATCGCGGGCTCGACGGCCAATGATTGTGTCGCCCTGTACAGTGCTCGACCGCTCGACCTCAGCCTCGCCGAGGACAACGCGCTAGGGCCCGATGCAGGCTGACCTGCGCGGGGCCACCGGCCGAGTCGAACCACGCTCGCGGGCGCGCCCGCCCCAAACCATCGCGAGCGAGTAAGTCGCGCTGGGCACGGATTGCCAATCGTGACATGCTCGGAACAAGCGATGAAATTCACGTGGGCGCTTGGGCTAGCGGCTCTGCTGAGTGTTGGGGTCAGGCTTTCGGCCGCCGCCGATGTCCCATCGTTCGAGTCTCCGGATCTGGCACGGGGGCCATTTTCGAGCATGCGCATGTTGCTCGAAAAGACGTTTCTGAAAATCGACGTTGCCACGATTGACGTGCGCTTGGGCAGACGTGCTCAGGCCGAGCTCTCGAAGCTGGCTGCCGGTCGACAGTACGCAGACTCGCTCGAAGGAGAGCTCGCCAAGGTGGCCCTGCACGCCGATCACGCGTTGGTCCAGCTCGCGTTCTTGCGCGACGTGCCGCTACAGCGCTGGATTGACGGAGTGCGCGACAGCCTCGAGAGCGCAAGCCGAGCGGGGCTGGTCAACGCCGAGTTGCGGCGGCGCGTGAGCGACGGGTTGCCTCAATGGTTCAAGGCGCTCGAAGCGGAGGGGTTCCACGAGGGTGACCGGGTGCTCTACGAAATTCGACCGGGTGCGCTGCGCACCGTGGCCGTGACACGAGCCGGCAAAGTGCTGGTGGATCGAATCGACAAAGGGGACGCCATTCCGCGCGTCGTCTTGGCGAGTTACTTCGCGCCCGGCACCGATTACCGGACGCTGCTGCTGGAGTCGTTGTTCGAGCAACGTTAGGGGTACTGGGGGGACAACGCCGATCCGATTCGGAGAAGTGCGTCTTCGGATCTTTCGGACAGCTGAAGTGGGGCGAAATGCTGGCGCGCGCCTGGAATCGGGCGCTAGCGTCGGTTATCCTCCGTCGGACGCGAGTCCGCCATCAGCCTCGACGCCACCTGAATCGCTGCCGCCATCGGAGCTCGGGCTTGCCAGACACGCCGCATAGAAGGGGGCGCTGTCGACAACCGCGCGCTCGCGCCCGGGGTCGACGAGTAAGCCGAACATGCCGCCGGCTTCCCCACTCAAACCACCCGGGGCAACGAATTCGCCGCCTCCGACTTGCACAAAGTACAGGCCCGGCGCCGCGGTCAAGGCCCAGGGTTGATCCTGCGCGATGACCGTCCGTTGAGCCGCGGTATAATAGGGAGCCCCCAGCGTGTAAGAGGGCAACAGCTGTCCCTCGAAGCAAATGGCAGGCCAAGCCGAGGCCGCGAATTCACACGCGGGAACGCAGCGCGGATTGGCCGTGACTCGTGCCCCCGGCATCGCAATGGTGAGCTCATCTCCGGGATGCGCCACGGTGAACGATTCAATGGGGGGCAGGATACCGTCGATGCAGCGGGCACAGCCCCGCCCGCTGATGCAGAAGCTCGCGATCACTCCCGCTTGCTCGCCGCCCACGCTTTCGAGGACGAGGGGCGGTGGGCGACAGCCTTCCCCAGCCTCGGGCTCCGGCTCGACCGGTGTATCGCCAGGAATTTCACCACTGCTGGGCCTCGGAGCGTCGACCGCAACACCCGGGCTGTTCTCGGACCGGGTCGTTTCATCGCGACCGGGACGCGGACGCTCGAAATCAGCCGGCGCGTAGATTTTTCCACACGCCAGGATTGGAAACGCGAGCAACGCGAGAGCAACGCCTGGTAAACGCACCGACTAGACGTTGACCCGGAACATGAGCCGAAGCAAGGCGTCTCCATGCGAGCATCGAACGAGCGTCGGAAGCCCGCACGCGAGCTACCCTGGCGCGCATGCGAGCGACGAGGCGCTAGCGACGGGCCGAGCGCTCACTCGAGCTCGCCGCCGCGATCAGGCCGTCCCGGGCGCTGGCGCGTCGATAGCGTCAATCGTCCGGTCTGCCTCAGCGGCCTGGTCCGGGGTCAGGCGCGGGGCTCGCGGCAACGTGATGCGCGCCACACAACCCCAGGCCTGGGGGCGGTTGTCGAGGCGCAGCTCCCCGCCGTGTGCCTCGACAATATTGCGTGCCAGCACGAGCCCGGTACCGCTGCCTCCGGGTTTGGTGGAGAAGAGAGGCACGAACAAATTGTCCGGGTTGGAGACGCCTCCGCCTTCGTCGACAATCGAAAGGATGGCGCTTTGCTCGTCCGCCTGCCAATCGATGGTCACTGCGCCCTGGCGCGTGACGGAGGCGTCGATGGCGTTGCGGACTAGGTTCAGCAACGCCTGCTCGAGCAGCGGCCCATCGGCGAGGATCTCCACGGCTTGCTTGCCGACGATGTACACCGGGCAGCGCGCGTCCAGGGGCACCACGCGCCGCACCTGAGCTCCAAGATCGAGCCGTTCGAGCCGCGGCTCGGGCAAACGCGCGAGCCGCGCGAATTCGGAGATGAAGTGACTCAGCGCAGCCGAACGATGCTCCATGACGACGAGCGCCGAGAGCACCTGAGGTACGCAGGCCTCCCCTTCTTCGTCGAGCATGCTCCGACAAGTGACCGCGAGCGATTGGATGGGTGTGAGCGTGTTGTTGACCTCGTGCCCGAGCACCCGCACGAGCCGCTGCCAGGCGGCGCGCTCTTCTTCTCTGCGCACGCGCTGTACGGATGAAAGTAGCACGAATTGGTAGCGCCGACCGGCGCGTTGAAACTCGCCGCGGCGCAGCTCCCACGCGGAGCGGGACGCGTTGCCCGGCAGAGTGACGCTGCGCTCGGTGTCCCCGCTCAATAGCTCCTCGGCGCCCAGGTCCTTGGCCGCGACGCCGGCGCGCAGCTTGACATCAAACAGGCGTTCCGCGGCCGGGTTCCACCAGCGCAGCCCGGCTTTGTCGTCGAAGGCCAAGAGCGCAACATCCATCCGCTCCACGACAGCGTGCAAGAGAGCTGACGCTTCCTCGACACGCGCCCGTTCCGCTTGCAGGTGCCGCGCCAGCTGGTTGATTTCGATGAGCAGGTCTGATGCCGACCCGTTGAAGACGTCGGTGCGCGCGCGATGCGTGTAATCCCCATCGCGCATCGCATCGAGCGCGTGGGTGGCAGTGCGCAGCAGATGGGACGTCTTCGAATGAATGCGACGAACGGCGAAGACCACCAGGCCCATGCTGAGCGCACCGCACCCAACGAGCGCGAGCGTGCCGTGCCCCACTGCCACGCTGCCGAGCGCAAACGCAACTGCGCTAGTGGCTCCGATCCACAGCGGCAGGTAGGGTGCTACCCTGGGTTGTGCTTTCATTTCCCCCCGCTGCGCTGAGCCCGTCACTTTTGAGGTCGAATCCCGTATTGCGATGGGCGGCGGTCGAATGCGCTGCGGCTGTGCCCGTACCGATCAGGCGACGTCGATGAACACCTTCATGGTCTGATCGCGCTTTTTGTCAATGTATCGGTAGGCCTCCAGGTAGTCGTCCATGGCAAAGTGTTCGCTCATGAGCGGCTCGGTCACGATGTCGCCAGCAGCGATCCATGCCACCGCCTGCTCGTAGTCCGGGCGCTGATACATCAAGGTCCCCGCGATACGCAGCTCCCGGTCCTGCACCAGGCCCAGGTCGATCCTGGGTTTCTCTCCGAACACGCCCACGACGATCAAGGTGCCGCCCTTGGCCAGGTTCTCTGTGGCCGCGGTGAGCGTGGCTTCAACCCCGACACATTCAAAGGCCAGGTCGAAGCCGAGGTCGCCGAACACGCGTCGTGAGGCACTCGCCAGATCTTCTTCGTTTGGATTCGAGGTGGCGCTGAGGCCACATTTTCGGGCCACCTCTAGACGATACTCACTCAAATCAGTGATCAGCACTCGAGCCCCCGCGGCCCGAGCGGCCTGAGCCACCAGGTTGCCGATGGGACCGGCGCCGAGCACGACGGCGCGACGGCCCTCGAGCGCCCCCGCCCGCGCGACCGCGTGCACCGCGACGCTGACGGGCTCCACCAAGGCACCCTGCTCGAAGCTGAAGCTATCCGGCAGCTTGACCACCTTGTCTGCGGCGGTGACCCACAACTCTTGCGCGCAGCCCGGCGCTTGAAAGCCCTGCACCTTCAGCACGTCACAGATGTGCTCGTCCCCGCGCAGGCAAGGAGGGCAGCGGCCGCACACGATCTGCGGCATGGCCGTCACCTTGGTGCCGACTTCCAGGCCCTGGACGCCCGCCCCTACGGCGGCAACCAAGGCGGAAAACTCGTGCCCCTGGATGACAGGGTAACTCGTGTAGGGGTGCTTGCCATGGTACACGTGAATGTCAGAGCCACACACGCCGATGCGTTGGATGCGTAGCAGCACTTGACCCGGGCCGGGGGACGGCGAGGGCGCCTGCCGAATTTCAATGGCACCGGGAGCCGTCATGGTTGCTTGTTTGATGGTCACCTGTTTCATCGCCGTTCCTTTTCAAGCCACGCCATTGAGCCAGCCGCCGTCCACGTAATAAGTGGACCCGACACAATAGCTCGCACACGGCGAGCACATGAAGACGAAGAACTTGGCCAGCTCTTCAGGGCTGGCGAACCGCCCAATGGGGGCGTTCTTCTTGGCGATGTCCTCCAGGTAGGCTTCCCACGTCGAGGCTGTGCCCGCGGTCAGCTTACGCGCCGTATTTTGCCAGTCTGGGGTGAGCACCAGGCCGGGGTTGATGCAGTTGACCCGAATGTTATCCTTGATGACCTCGTTCGACAGGCACTTGGAGAACATCATCAAGGCCGCCTTGGTCACATTATAGATGGGTTCGTAGCCGAGAGGCTGTTTTGCGCAGATGGAAGCGTTGTTCAGGATCACTCCACCACCGCGTCGCTTCATGGCCGGTATGAGCCCGCGAGAGAGCCGGACCGCCGCCATGGTGTGCAGGTCCCAGTAGTACTGCCATTTGTCGTCGGAGGCGTCCGCGATCGTTTCGTTCGAGCCAGTGCCGGCGTTGTTGATCAGGATGTCGGCGCCGCCGAAGGTCTTTTCGGCCGCTTGAATGACCTTCTGAACCGCGGCCGCCTCCGATACGTCGGCTGCGATCCCGAGCGCCCGCACACCGTGGCGGGCTGCGATTTCTTTGGCGCGCTCGACTACCCGCGCTTCGTCGCGGGCACACAGCACGAGGTCTACGCCTTCTTCTGCGAGCGCGTGCGCAACGGCCAGCCCGATGCCCACACTGCCTCCGCTGATCACCGCGACTTTACCTTTGAGACCCAGTTCCATGCCGCTCTCCCGCTATTTCGTTGGCGAGCCGCGTCCAGCGCTGCTCGCGCATCCGTTTACCCCGAAATGAAGGGGCTAGTCAGTCGATTCCATGGCGTCCCCGTCCATTGGATCGACTTCTGGCTCCTGCGCCTTGCCCCTGACCCGTGCGCGGCGCGTAAACTCCAGGGTGAGAGGGCCCTGTTCGAGCAGGAGCCGTGTTGCGGGTGAATCACCAGAATCCAGCTCCACTTCGATTTTCGCCTGGCCCCCGAGCAGCACGAAGCTGCCGCGCCCGGTCGAGACCATGGCCACCGCCGCTTGCCCCACCGGCTTGAAAAACAGCTTGCCGTCCTCCTCATAAACGCGAACGGAACGCATGGCCTGCAGCGCTTTTTTGGGCACCTTGCGTCGCTTGAGCTCGTCCGCGGCCGCGTCGCTCAGGCGGTAGGTCCCGGTGATGCGCGGCGAGATGCCGGGGTCGAGGGCGACTGCCGTGCCTGTCTCGCGCGGCTCGAGCTTTTCGCCGAGCGCAGCGCTGAGGGCGGCATCTAAAATGGGATGAGCGTCGACCGAGGAGTTGTTCGAAAGGACTACCAGCGCGAGATCG
Source organism: Deltaproteobacteria bacterium (assembly GCA_031407405.1). GTDB lineage: Bacteria > Myxococcota_A > Polyangia > Polyangiales > Polyangiaceae > SZUA-265. The sequence goes on along the minus strand of JANOIG010000116.1, from coordinate 5,183 downwards.
AGCTCCGGGACGCGGGCGAAATGGCTGACGAAGCCGTCGACCGCTCCGCCGTGGCTCAGCACGTTGAGCCCGTGTTCTTCACGTACGAACCAGCCGTAGGCGTAGTGATTCTGCACGGGGCGGAATAGCGCTTGTTGCCGAGTCGGATCGAGCACTTCATCGTTCTGGAGCGCGTCGTGCCAGAGCAGCAGGTCGCCCGCCGTAGAGCTGACACCCGCAGCAGAGTAAAGGATTGAAGCGTGAAAGCCCCGGGCGAGCTCTAGCCCCCCGCTCGGCGACGCGGAGTAACCGCGGGTGCGCTCAACGCCCCGAGGGTCACACCCCACCTCGGTATGCGTCAGACCGAAGGGAGAGAAGATCTCTCGCTGCATGTGCTCGGCGTAGCTGCGCTTGGAGAAGCGTTCGATGATCGCCCCGAGCACCGCATACCCCGAATCGCTGTGTCGAAAATCACTGCCGGGCATGAACTCGAGCGGCTGGTTCCAGAACAGCTCGAGCAGCTGTGCAGGCGTGAACGGTTCCGCGCGGCGCTGGAGCAGGGCGGCATCACCCATATAGTTGGGTAGGCCAGACGTGTGCGACAGCAGCTGATGCAACGTGATGCTGCTGCCGATGCTCGGGTACTCTGGCAAGTGACGGCCGATGCCGTCGTCGAGCGACAGCTTGCCCGCTGCCGCAAGCAGCAAGATGGCGGTGGCCGTGAACTGTTGAGTCAAGGCTCCAATGCAAAATGAAGTATCGGCCGTATTGGGCGTGCCCAAAGCGTGGTCGGCGTGCCCAAAGCCGCGCGCATACACCGCCCCTCCCGCTGCAGAGACCGTCACGAACCCGCTGGGCTGGTAGCCGGGCCCAAAGCCCGCACCTATGCCCTCGATGTACGGCGTGAGCTGGGCCGATAGACTGTCGACAAAAATGCGAGGATCTAACCGCCGTTCCTGGCGAGGCTTGGGTGCGGGCCGGGCATGTTCGGCGGCGGAGTCAACCGCCCCAGAGCTTGGCTGCGAGCTTGGTGTGCAGCCGGGCAGAGCACCGATGAGCGAACCCGCGACGAGCAGGCTAGCTGGCGAAGTGTGCGGGCGCATGCCGCCCAGCCTAACACAGCGCCGTGGTTCGAACCCCCGGGGCCGCCGCGCGGTCGAGAAAACGCTGGGCTTTCAGCCGCGCGCCGCCCGGCGCTGCTCGAGAAACGCCAAAATCCGCTCGGCCCGAGCGTCCCAAGTGAGCCCCTGCGACGTTTGTAGGGCCGCCGCCGCCAAGCGCCGTGCGAGGGTCGGTTGATCGATGACGCGAGAGATGGCCTCCGCCGCGGCCACCTCATCACCGGGGGGCACCAACAAGGCATTGTGATCATGGCTGAGCACTTCGCGCATGTCGGGCAGATCTGGGGCGATGATGGGCCGCCCGGCGGCCAGGTACAGGAACAGCTTCATGGGCAGAACCGTGTTGCCGACCAGCCGCAAGGGCACGCGACTCGGCGGCTGCAACAGCACATCCGCGGCCATCAAGTACCGAGCGACGGTGGTGAAGGGCTGCCACGGCACCACGCGCACGTTGTCGTGTCGCCCGGCCAACGCTTCGACCACACCGCGCCCTTCGGAACCGACCAGCACGAATAGAGCTCGCGGCAAACGCCGAGCCATGCCGAGGACGATGTCCAGGCCTTTGGTGAGGTTGATGTGGCCGGCGTAGACCACAATCGGGCGCTCGCGAGGCAGGTTGAGCTGGTCGCGCAAGGCGGCCTGCGAGGGGCGCTCCAGAAAGCGCGCCGGGTCATGTCCATTGTGTGCGACGAGCAGCCGCGCTTCCGGCACGCCGAGCGCCTGGTAGCGATCGCAAGCAAACCGAGAGTGTAGGATGGCGCCGAGGAAACTGGGAGCGCGCATCGCCGCGCGGAAAAATGGGCGCAACACTCGGAACTGGTCGGGCCACGGGCGATAGGTCTCGTAAGCAAATGGTTGTTGCCCACGCCCGAGCGCGAACAAGGTGGGAAAGTTGCGCGTGTAAACCACGTCAGCCGCCTTCACCACGGGCAGCTGCGTGGCGCTGTGCGCGTGCCACCACTTGCGCGCCATCGGCCAGCCCGCGACCGGAGTGGGCGCGTGTATCAGCTCGAAGTCACCCTGGACCTGATAATGCTCCGCGAGCTCTCGCGCCGTCCTCGCTCCCGCATGGCTCGGCAGCACCAGCGAAACCTGGGCGCCGTGGCGGGCGAAGGCGGCAATGGTTTGCAGCGCCTGCTCAGAGTCAGTTTCCCGAGCCGGCAGCGGGCGGTCAAACACGTACGCGATTCTCATTCAGTGCAATTCACGGGCAGCCGGGGAAGGCCGCCCCTATCACCCCTCACCCTGCACGGCCAGCGCCGGCGAAGCGCGTAGTTGTCACTTGGTCCAAAGGCCGGACCGGTACGAAAGCGGCCTCATGGCGAACGCTCCTGGGACCACCTGGCGCTCACTCAGAGCCGAACGCGGCCTTCCCACCGTGATGCTTCGTTGTTGCTAGGGATTGCTCGCGCCGCAGGGGGCACGCGCCACAATTCGTTGTTTGCATGCTGAAATGATGGCCACGGGTCAATCATGAGGCCCAGCGCACGGCGTGATGCGTGGCGTTATGGTCAAGCACATCTGCTAAGTGCCAGAGGCTTTGTCATCAATGCGAATTTGTGTCTATGCTGCGCCTGGCTTCAGAGCCTTCTCCATAACCTTAGGGTGCGATAGATGAAACGAGTGACCACAGTGAATCGATGGTGTGTGCTGTCCGCCGCGGGCGTATTGCTTGCCCTGCTAGGTTGTGTGGAGGAAGGGCCCGAAGCGCCTCCACTTGCCGGTGTGCGTGGACCCGAAGCTCAGGTTGCGGGCGCGGGTGGCATGGGCGGTATGGGTGGCATGGGCGGTATGGGCGGTGAGGGCGGAGGCCAAGGCGGCAGCGCGGGTACGCCTCAGGGCGGCGCTGGAACGGGCGGCGCGGGGACGACGGATGCCGGCGCGGACGCGGCGTCAGACGCGTCAGACGCGGGCTGAATCCTCAAACGAGGGGGTAAAGCCTTTAGCGGGCCGGAGTGTGTGGCCTGGTTCACCAGGCCACGGCGCTGGGGGTCCGCTCGGGCCGGGCGAACAGGTAGCCCTGCAGAAGGTCGCACTTCAGCGTGAGCAGCATGTCGCGCTCCTCTGTCGTCTCGATGCCTTCGCAAATCACGCTCATCTCGAGCTGGCCGCAGAGCTGCGTCAGGCTACCTAGTAGCTTCTGCTTCATGCGATCCGAGTCGATATTCTGCACTAACGATCGGTCGACCTTGACCACATCCGGCTCGAGGTGGGCAAAGCTCGTCAGCCCCGCGTATCCGGCGCCGAGGTCGTCGATGGCAATGCGGTAGCCCAAGCGCCGCAGTGCAGCGACGCGCGGGCGGATGTCCGGCATGCCCTCGAGCGTCGCTCGTTCCGTGATCTCGAGCACGACTCGGCGCGAATGCGCGGTCAGAGGGCAGGTCCCGCCCACGAGCTCATCATCGAGCAAGTCCCGCGGATGCAGGTTGACGAAGATCAGCAACGGTTCGGGAAAGCTCTGAACACTTCTGGCAACGGCCAGGCGGATGGCACGTCCGAGGTCGTGAACGCGATCCATTCGCTCGGCGGCTTCGAGCATGGCCTTTGGGCAGGGTAAAGTCAGCTCGCGGCTTCGCAGCAGCGCTTCATAGGCAAAGACGCGCTGCTGTGACCACAAGATGATGGGCTGATAGGCCATCCACAAGGTTGAAAGGCAGCGCTCAAACGCCGCGTCGAGGCCAGCGAGGTCCCCCAGCTGGCGGTCTAAGAAGCCGAGCTCGGCCAACGCCAAGCGTTTGACTCGGGCCAAACGATGAAGACGCACCGCCTTCAGCGCGATGCGCTGCAACTCGGCGCTGTCGACGGGCTTCGTCAAATAGCGGAGCGCGCCCAACGCCACTGCCTCGGTGGCGGTTTGGACTTGAGGGTTTCCGGTCATCAGGATCACCGGCACATCGAGGTCTTTGAGCCGCAACGCCTTGAGCAGGTCCACCCCATCCATGCCGGGCATGCCAATGTCGCTCACGACCAGATCGATGTGTTCTTGCTCGAAAACGCGTGTCGCCTCCACGCCGTTTGAAGCCGCGAAGACCGCAAAACCGTCCCTGCGCAATAGCCGGCTGTAGACTTCGCGCACGGCCTCGTCGTCCTCGACCAGAAGTATATTTCCGTCCTCCACGCGTGCGGCCCTCCCCCCCGGGTGTTCGCCACCCATAGCTGCCCCATTGAATGGCTGCGGCGGCACGCGCTCGGGAGATAAGCCAAAGCTGGATGCCGGCGAGCGCCGTGACAATCATTACACGCAATGCTGCGATTGAACGTTGTGGGCCTACGTGGTCCTGGGTCCTACGGTTCATGCAGGAACGTGCGTGGGCATTTCAGCTGCAGCCATGGACATCGATCTTCGCCCGTTTCGAGCAGGCCGATACGAGAACTGCGCGGCGCTATGGGGGGGACAGGGCTTGGGCCCGCCATTGCTCGGGAGTCGGCGATACTGATGGGTGGGGATGCACTGGACCGAGCGCACGAGGGCGTGTACTCCGAGCCCCAGGCGCAGGTACTCGCTCGAAATTATCACGCCTCCGGGGGCAAGTCTGATTTTGACGATTACTGTTCGTCAGGATTCGGGCGTATCATCGTGCGTGAGTCGTTGCGCAAGAACATCGTGTTTTTCCAGCACAGCTTGGTGCCGACCACGCGCCTGGTGAAATGCACGTGATTTTCCGCCGGAATGTCCTGATTTACTTCAACACCGAGCTCAGGGCTCGAGTTTTCAGTATGTTCGAACAGCGTCTGTGCCCGGGTGGTTTCCTGTGCCTGGGGCAAAATGAGACACTTCCTAGGGCCTCGGGCTTTCGTGTGTTCGAGCCTCAGGCGCACCTCTATCGCCGAGGTCAGGCGTGAGCGTCGAGCTCAGCGACATCAGTGCACCGAACGGTGCTCTGGCCGCGCCGACCTCGAGCCAGGGTGCCGTGCTCGTGGTCGACGACGTGGAGGCCAACCTGACGGCGATGGAAGCGCTATTGTCGGAGCTGGACTGCGAGACCGTGTTGGCGCGGTCAGGCAACGATGCGCTCGTACAATTGCTCAAGCGTGACTTCGCCGTCATGCTCTTGGATGTGCAGATGCCGGAAATGGACGGCT
>JANOIG010000115.1:0-37959 GCA_031407405.1 Deltaproteobacteria bacterium | reverse complement strand
CGTGTTCGAGGCAACCCTGCAAAAACAAGGGGGCTTCGACCAGGAGCAGGCCCTCGGCGCTGCGGTAAAAAAATACAAACGCCAACATCCCCCATAGGGAGCGCTTGTTACAAAAGTCCGCCGCACTGTCGAGAAACTCGCGAAAGACCTGCTTTGCGCTCTGGCGTTGCCTCGCCTCGGGCACGCTGCCCGTCGGCAACACCACGGAGTGATACAGTCCAAAGGCCACCATGAGACCGCCGGCAGCGAAGAGCGCGTACATCCACGCCGTCTTGGCATCCAGCTGCTCGCTCTCCTTGAGGTGGCCGGCAAACCACACCACGACCGACACGGCGATGATGCGCCCGAGGTTCCAGGCCATGCCTTGGACGCCGATGTAGAAAGCTTGCTGCGCCTTGTTCAGCGTGGAGATGTAGATGCCGTCGGAGCAGATGTCTTGGGTGGCCGACGCGATGGCCACGACCCACAGCAGCGCGATGATGGCGGCAAAATATCCCGGCAACGTCAGCGCCAAGCCCATCAGCACGAACAACACGCCGATGACAAACTCCATCGACAGCACGAAGAACTTCTTCGTCTTGAACATGTCGAGGAAGCCCGCCCATAGCGGCTTGAGCGACCAGACGATGCCGACGCTGCCGGTGGCGATCGTGATTTCGGTATCGGAGTGACCGAGATCCTTGAACAGCGTGCCGGTGACCCAGATCACCATCGAGAAGGGGATGCCCATCGCGATGAAGTTCGTGATGACCCACAGGACCGGGTGGAATGTCTTCTTCTGGTTGTCCATGCGCGGCAGTGGTCTAGGGGAAAATCGCCACAAAGAAAATCGCTCGGCATGGGTTGCGCATAAAATCACGCGTTTGGGGAAACGCCATGCGAGCCCATTCTGAGGCCGCCAAGCGTTGACGAGCCGCGTCAAGTGAGGAGATTGTAAGGACCCGCAAGCCCTCGGCCCGCTGCCCGTCAATCCACGCGGCGACTCCCGGCAACCCGCCGAGTGGGTTGAGACATGCGCGAGACGTTGCGGCCCCCCGTGCGACCGCGCCGCGCCGCGCAAGCAGCGGCAAGCAGCAGCGTGGATGTGGCTGGCACTCCATTATTACCAGGGCTCTCGCCGCGACCTGCGTTTTCTCGCAGCCCGCAGCCCCCGCCCGAGATGCGAGCCCCGCTCGACTCCGGTGACGGCTCGGGCTGGGGGGGGGCGTACTCCGAGCCCACCGGCGCAACGCCACCCAAGCCCCCCGTATTGTCGCCGTTGCCGCCGGCGCCCATCCCAGCTGCGCCACCCGCAGCTACTTCCGCGGATGCCGGCGGGCTCGTACACGACTCCGGCACGCTGTAGCCGCCCGCGGACGAGCCGTCGGCGCTCGCTGCATCCGCGGCGCCTCCATCCACCGTGCCCGCGTCCGCGTCGACTCGACGCAGGGCGAGATCGGCGCACTGGAAGTAATACGGGCTGCCGGTCTCGTACATGTATTGAACGACTTGGAGCGTGCAGCTCTCGCATTCCACATCCGGCAGCTGAACGTTCAGCGTGTGCATCTCACCGATGCGATCAGCTAGCTCATACGCCAGGATGACGCGGCCATCCACCGGACACGCGTCCGTCGGATCGTATTGCCTCACGCCCGGGCCCGGAAACAAGGGGAAGTCGTCATCAGCGTCCACATCGAAAGCGACGCGGTAATAACTTCGATGGTTTACGAACTCGTCCCAAGTGACCTCGATGGTTTCGCCGGGAGCAAATACGCTGACCTTGTCCGTGCGACCGTTGACGATCTGCCCGCAGGGGCCCTGCTTCAGGCGGGCGTTGGGTCCACCCCCCACGACCGCGCCGGGTTCCCTCGCCACGGGCGCGAGCAGCCTCAGGTGCGCCGCGCCCTGCTCGGTGGCGAGCAGTGTTGCAACAGCGATTCCGGCGCTGGCCATGCGCGCGAGCAGTGGAGGCGCTGAGACGACCATGCCTCGCAGATTGGCCTGGATCGGCCCAAGGTCGCAAGTGTTGGGCCATAGAGGCAAATTGTTACAGTGGGACGGCGTGACAGCGATTCGCCAGCGCCGGTGCGCGAGATCATCCGAGGCGTAGACTGCGGCGCCTCCGGTAAAACCCGGACTCAGGGCGCCGCGGGCAGGCTGCCTCGGTGCAACAGGGTTGGTGTCTTGACCCCGAGGCGTGTTAGAGCCTCGCCCGGTGTCGCGCGGTGCGGCAGCGTATGGAGGAGGGAGGGAGGGTACCGTGGCCGAGCCGAGCTCTGTCGTGTTCGTGGTGGACGACGACGCATCGATGCGTGCTTCGATCGAGAGTTTGCTCAGATCTTCGGGCCTGACCGTGTCCTCTTTCGGCTCCGCGCTCGAATTCTTGGCGAGGCCACCGAGCGATGCGCCCGCCTGCCTGGTGCTCGATGTCCGCCTACCAGGAACGAGCGGGTTAGAGCTGCAGCGTGAGCTTGCCGAGCACGGGCCGTTGCCGATCATTTTCATCACCGGCCACGGCGATATCCGGACCTCGGTCGTGGCCATGAAGGCAGGGGCAGTCGAATTTTTTCCGAAGCCGTTTCGGGATGAAGAGCTGTTGGAAGCCATTGATCAAGCGCTGGAGAGCGCACGGGTGGCCTGGCACGAGCGCGCGGAATTGAAGCGAATCCGCGCGCTGCTCGACACGCTCACCCGGCGCGAGCGGCAAGTTTTCGGGCTGGTCGTCGCCGGGCTGCTCAACAAGCAGATTGCCTACCAGCTCGGGATCAGCGAGGTGACCGTCAAGGGGCACCGGGGCCAAGTGATGCAGAAGCTCCAGGTGCGCTCGGTGGCGGAGCTGGTGCGGTTGGCTGGGCGAGTGGGCATCGGGACCTAATGGCAGCGACGTAGCACCGCCGAATAGAGCCCATACCAAGGTCTAGGTAGGCGCTCGTGGGCATCCATCGCTAATAGTGCCCATTGGATTGGGGGGGCACATACCATGCAGAGCCTGGCTCGCATCATCGGCAATGAACAAGGGCTGAGGTCCGTGGTCCAACGGGCGCGCCGTTTGGCGGGCGTCGAGGCCACGGTGTTACTCGGCGGGGAGACCGGCGTGGGTAAGCAGCTCTTCGCCCGAGCCCTGCATGAGGAGAGTCAGAACCGGCACGGTCCCTTCGTCGCGCTAAGGTGTGGAGGGTTGTCTAAAGAGCTGTTGGCGAACGAGCTCTTTGGGCAAGTCGGCGGCGCGTTCGGCGGAGCACAGCGCTCGTCGAGGCTCGGCAAGATCCAAGCGGCCCACGGGGGCACGCTGTTTCTCGATGAGGTTGCGGAGCTCCCGCTCGCGCTGCAGCCGTACCTGTTGCGAGTGCTGGAAGGCGGTGAGGTCTACCCACTCGGTGGCACGACGCCGCGGCAGGTGAGGTTCCGGCTCATCTCCGCGTCGAACCGGCAACTTCGCACCGAAATCGCTGAGGGCCGCTTCCGCACCGACCTCTACTATCGGATCTCGGTCACCTCCCTGCATATCCCCGCGTTGCGGGAGCGCACGCAAGATCTGCCGGCGCTGATCAGCCACTTCGCCGAAGCCGCAGCAAAACGTTACGGGGTCCCGCGCAAACGTTTCAGCGTGGAGGTGGCCAGGGCGTTCGAGAGCTACTCGTGGCCCGGCAACGTGCGTGAGCTCCGCAACGTCGTCGAGGCGATGGTGCTGCTCGCGCCGGGCGACGTCGTGGACCTGAGCTCGCTACCTGCCGAGCTCACCGCGCCCGCCGCGAGCGGCGGCACGGCAGCAGCCGTTCGACGGATACAATACGGCGGGCTCGGGCTCGCCGAGCGAGACACGATCTGCGCCGCGATTCGCACGCGCCAAGGCAACCTCGCGCAGGCGGCCAAGGACCTGAGGATTTCGAGAAGCACGCTGTACTCGAAGGTGAAACAGCACGCTCTGGATCCGCTGCTGACCGAAGCCCGGCTCAGTTAGATCTCGTTTCACATGCAATCGATGACCGCGCCCGGCCCAGCTGGGTGAGGCCGGGCGCGGTCATCTCGTTGCGGCAGTGTAAACTCGATCTGCCTTTTCTTGGCGGCGCCTGCGGCGCCGCGGGCGCAATGACTCGAGAGTGTCGATTTCCGCTCAAGTGTCCCACCGTGAAACGTGGGAGCGCAGAAGCGCGACGGGCACACAGAGGTGCAGTGCCCCACCAATTTAACGCGTTCGCGAGACTTCTGAACCTGGCGTGTTACACCAATGATTCTAATCGTGCGCGAAATCTGAACCGTGTCTACACGGGCTCAGTGAGCTCCCCGGAACACACCGGGGCAGCGCGAAATCAAAAAGACTCTCACCCAACCCTTCAAGGATCATCGATGTTTGCTCGCCGACGCCTGCGTCTAATCTCCCACGCCACCCTACTGACCTCGTTCGCCCTCTTGGGGTGCTCGAGCCCGACGGAAGAGACTCCGCTCTTGGGCAGTACTGGTCAGGCGCTGAAGCAGTCCCAAGAGGACGACAAGGGCGCCAAAGGCAAGCACGATGACACGCGAGGCCACCAACACCACGGCCGGGGTCACGGTCACGGTCACGGTCAAGGCCACGACTGCGATGATCCTACCGCGCCGCCGCCAGACCCCGTCGTGTTCACCCCGGCATCGGCCGCCGCCCGCTCGGGCCGGCTTGCGGGCGTTGCAGTCGCCTCTGGGCCGCTGGCAAGCGAGCCCATTTATGGCGCCACGATCGCGGCCCAGTTCAGCGACATTGTCCCCGAAAATGACACCAAGTGGGGTCCGCTTCAGCCGGTAGACGCGGAGCACTGGAACTTCGCTCCCGCCGACGCCATCGTGGACTTCGCCGAGGCCAACGAGATGCGGGTCAAGGGCCACACCCTGATCTGGCACAGCCAGGCGCCCGCCTTCGTCAACGCCGACGCCTCGCCGCGCCAGCTCCGTCGCTACGCCAAGCGCCACATTCACGAGACGGTACGCCACTTCCGCCACGACATGTTCGCGTGGGACGTGGTGAACGAAGCCATCGCCGATGACGGCAGCGGCCTGCGCGCGACGGTCTTCGCCGACGCGTTTGGCGAGCAATACATCGACCGGGCCTTTCACCGCGCCAACCAAGCCGACCGCAACGCCGAGCTCTACTACAACGACTACGGCACCGAAAACATCAACCCCAAGAGTGACGCGGTGTACGCTCTGATGACGCGGCTGCTCGACCGCGGCGTGCCGGTCGACGGTGTGGGTTTCCAGGGTCACTTCGACGCGCGCTTCGCGCCGACGTTCGACCAGATGGTGGAAAATTTCGAGCGCTTCGGCGACCTCGGCCTGAGCGTGAACGTCAGCGAGCTCGACGTGCGCATCGCACGCGTCGCGGGCTCGACCGCGCACAAGCTAGCGGTGCAGAAGCGGATCTACCAGCGCGTGTCCGCCGCGTGCCTGGCCACCGCGGCCTGCGAGGGGATCACCACCTGGGGCTTCACCGACAAATACTCCTGGATCGACAGCACCTTTGGCGCCGACGACCCGTTGCTCTTCGACGACAATTACCAGAAGAAGCCGGCCTACTACGGCTTCGTGGACGGGTTCTTGGGCGTCCCCCTCGACGACCCGTCGCTCCAGCCGAACCTGATCGGCAACTCTAGCCTGGAGACGGGCCTGGACGGCTGGAGCGTACAGGGCGCTGGCGCCCTTGCGACCTCGGTCGATCGCGCGCACACCGGTTTGCGTGGCGCCATCCACAGCGGCCGCACCGCGACCTGGAACGGCCCACGCCATGACGTGACCCGGCTGGCTCAACGCGGGCGCGCCTACGACATGTCAGTGTTCGCGAGCCTCAGCGGCGCGCCGCTGGTCAACACCGCTTTCACCGCCCAGATCACCTGCACGGGCCAGGCTTCGACGTTCCAACGCATCGGCGCCGCGGACCTGACCGACACGGCCTTTGGGCAGCTGGCGGGCGTGATGACTCTGCCCGACTGTGAGCTGCAGTCGGTTGCCGTCTACGTGGAAGGGCCGGCCCCGGGCGTGAGCATCCTGGTGGATGACCTGGCGATGCGCGAGCGTCCGCTGCCCAATCTCGTCACCAACGGGACCTTCGAGACGGGCACGGCGGGCTGGTTTGGCTGGGGCCCCTCGGTCCTCGGCACCACCACCGACGCACACAGCGGTGACCTCGCCGCAACGGCCAGTGGCCGGACTGCCAGCTGGAATGGCATCGCCACAAACCTCACCACTCGGGTCGCACCGACGGCCACCTACCGCGCCAGCGCCTGGTTGAAGGTGCGCAACGCCGCCACGAGCCCGATCGTGCTCACCGCCGCCGTGCGTTGCGCCGGTCAGGCCACGCAGTTCGTGCGGGTGGCCGCAGGTACGGGCAATAGCAGCACCTGGACCGAGCTCAGCGGCTCGGTGGCGGCGCCCAACTGCACCATGGAAGAGTTCACGCTGTATGCCGAAGGCCCCGCCGCGGGCGTCGACATCCTGCTCGACGACGTGAGCTTCAACCAAACCACCGCCGGCCTCGGCGCCAACGTGCTCGCCAATGGTACCTTCGAGACGGGCACTGGCAACTGGTTCGGCTTCGGCAGCGTGACGGTGTCCGCGGCCACGGACAAGGCGCGCTCGGGCGTGCGAAGCGGCAAGGTCAGCGGGCGCACCGCCACCTGGAACGGCCTCGCGACGGACATCCGGACTCGCGTCACCCCCGGCCGCTCGTATCGCGCCAATGCCTTCACTCAGGTGAGCGTCCCCAGCGCCGCCGGCGTGCGGCTGACCCTGCAAAGCGCCTGCAACGGCGCACCGGCGACCTTCACCAACATCGCCACCGTCACGGCCAACAACGCGACGTGGACGGAGCTCAACGGTACGATCGCGATTCCGAACTGCAACCTGACCACCGCGGTCTTCTACATCGAGAACGCCCCCACCGGCGTCGACATCTACCTCGATGACGTGTCGTTGCGCGAGGTCCCGTAGCGAGGTCCCGTAATCAGGTTGGTTAGCTAGTCACGAGAGACACTGAGCGGCAACACCCGCTCACACGACAGACTGAGCGGCACACCCGCTCCGCACAGGGCCCCGAGCTGACGCTCGGGGCCTCTTCTTTTGAGGCCCGGCCACACCCTTTTTTACGTATGACGATAGGCAGCGGGCGAGGCGCCGTACTAGGATCGGGAGGTGGTCGTGCCCGGGCTGCCTTTGGTGCTGTTGTTCGACTTGGACGATACGATTCTGCGCTTTAGCGCTGGGCAACCGGATTTTTGGCAAGTCGCTTTGCAGGTGCACCTGCCGGGTCGCGACGACCACGCCGCGTTGGTCGCGGCGCTGCATGCCGTCAACAAAGAGTTTTGGGGCCCAGCGGCGCAAGCGTTCTGGGGCCGGCAGAACATGCATGAGGCGCGGCGGCGAATCGCGTGTGCGGCGCTGTCAGAGCTAGGCCTGAGCCGTGAAATGTGTCACCAGATTGCAGACGAAATGACTGAGCAGAAGGAGGCGCAGGTGCGCCCCTTCGAAGGCGCGCTCGAGACGCTGCGCTGGCTCCGTGAGCAGGGGCACCGGCTGGGGTTGCTCACCAACGGCAGCGCGACGTTTCAGCGCCGCAAGTTGGCGCGTTTCGCTTTGGAGCCGCTGTTCGAGCTGGTGTTGGTGGAAGGCGAGCTCGGCTACGGCAAGCCCGACCGCCGGGTATTCAGCGCGGCGCTCGAGCATTTCGGCATTTCTCCCGAGGAAACGTGGATGATCGGCGACAACCTCGAAGCGGACGTCGCCGGGGCCCAGGGGGTCGGTATCACCGGCGTGTGGCACGACGCACACGCTCGAGGGTTGCCCGACGGCTCGGCGGTTTTGCCCGATCGGGTGATCACCAGCCTGGTAATCTTGTGCCAGGAGTTGCGCCAGGAGGTTTAGGGCCCGTTCAGCCCTCGTCCGCCGCGGCGTCGTCGAACTGCTGGCTCTGACGGGGGCTTGCCATGAGCGGGGCCACCGCGTCACGCCACGTTTTATAGTGCTCGGTCTCCCGGTGGGCGGCGGGCCCGCGTTCGTTTCTGTACGCCTCGATGAGCACGAAGCGCGCCGGATCCTCACGCCGTTGAAGCACGTCGAAACGCGCGACGGCGGGTTCGCGCAGGCTGGCCTTCGCGTTCACCAACGTAGCGGACCGGAACGCCTCGATACCCTCCTCGACCACGTGCACGTCCACGATCACAACCAACATACTCAACTCTTCTCACACTCCGACGGCACCTGTAAAGGAGCAGGTCACTCGCCGGGCGTGCTTGGAAGAGGCGCTGTGCCAACTGTGCCAAGGGCCGAGTGAAGGTGTTTTCGGCATCTGATTTCGCGATCACGGGAGCGTGGGCCAGAGCCGGGCCCTGCGGGTCAGAAGGCGAAAAAACGCGGCCAATCGCAGAAAAGTCAGGCGCTGGATCGGTTCCTGCACTGCTAGGCTCATGTCGCGATCAACGTCGTTTCGGAACGGTCTGGGCTGTCTGTCGGTGCTGCTGAGCGCTTTCGCCTTCGGTGTGGGCTGCGGTGGCAGCTCAGGTGTGGACGAGCCGTGCGAAGGGGCTGCGTGCGAGCCGGTGCCGGACGCGCCGTGCAGCGTGGGCGGAGTCAGCCATGCGAGCGGAGCGACGGGCATTCCGGCGAGCGACGGCTGCAACACTTGCAGCTGCCAGGACGGACAGCTGGCGTGCACGTTGATCGGTTGCGACGTTGCGACGTGTGACTACGAAGGGCGTGCGTACACCGAGGGCGCCTCGTTCACCTCCGCCGATGGTTGCAACACGTGTACGTGCACTCGAGGCGGCGTCGCGTGCACGGAGCGCGCTTGTTTGCCCGACGCCCCGAGCTGCACCCACCAGGGGGAGCCCCTCTCCGATGGAGAGTCGCGGCCCGCTGGCGACGGCTGCAACACCTGCACCTGCCAGAATGGTCAAATGCTGTGCAGCGCGAGCGCGTGCAGCGCGGGCTGCTACGGGGACACGGAGTGCGGCCACGACATGTACTGCGCGTATCCGGAGGGCTTCTGCGGAGGCGCGTATGTCGCTAGCTTTGACGCAGCCCCGCCCGAAGAGGGTCTGGCGGCACCGGCGCCCCGAGGTGGGTGTCAAAGCCGACCCGAGGCGTGCACGCAAGAGTACGCTCCGGTCTGCGGCTGCGACGGCATCACCTATGGCAACGACTGCGCGGCAGCCGGTGCCGCCGTAACCATCGCCCACCGTGGCGAGTGCCCGTAGCAGCGAAAACCAGCGCTCCTGCCACACTGTGGCGCAGTTGAACGCGGCTGGGCGTACCGCCTTCGTCTCGAGCGCCGCGCTCCACCGGAATTTGGCGTGCTCCCCCCTGGCATTGGCCTTGCTTACGGCTTCGTCACGTCCAAAACAGGACGTGCAACGCGCTCATGGCGCTCATGCCCACCTTAGGAGCTCATGATGAAGACTGTTCAGCCAAATAGACTGCCGCTGTTGGTATTGACCCTGGTGTGCGGAACGGCTGTCGCCTGCGGGCCCGACAAGGACGAAGGCGCTGGAGAGAAAATCGAAGAGGCCGCTGAAGAGGTGGAAGACGAAATCGACGACGCCACCGACGCTAAGTAGCAACCCTCGCCCGGCGTGTGGGGGGGAGCTCCTCAGGGGGGAGCTACTCGGGACGCAAAATAACTGAGCCGCCTTCGGCCCGATTTTCACTCATCGGGGCCGCTACCAGCGCAGGTGCAGCTGGCGCGTTCCTTGTGTAGAATCGAGTGAGATGAAATCGGTGGAAAAACCGCAGCCGGGTCGCCCGCCGGTGGCGTCGCGAGGCGCGGCCGTCGTCCGCCTGCCCCGCTTCGAGTCGGACGCTGCCATCGTGGCTGCCATTCTACACCGCGAACGCTCGGGGGCCGTGGCGCTCTATGATCGGCACCACTCGTACGTGCGCCGAGTGCTGATCCGGGTTTTGGGCCCCGACGCGGACCTACACGATCTGATTCAGGACGTTTTCGTCGTCGCGATCGATTCGATCGAGCGTTTGGCAGAGCCCAGCGCTCTGCGCGCCTGGCTGGCCGGCATTAGCGTCAACTGCGCTCGCGCCGAGATCAGGCGCAGAACGCGCAGCCGCTGGTCGGCTCTGCCCCCCGACGGCGAGCTGGCCCAAAATGACGCAGCCGTTTCGACTCCGGAAATGGGCGCGGCGGTGCGGGCCACGTATCGGGTGCTCTCGCGCCTGTCGGTCGACGAAAGGATTCCGTTTTCGCTGCGTTTCATCGAGGGCATGGAATTGAGCGAGGTCGCCTCGGCGTGCCGCGTGTCGCTCGCCACGGCCAAGCGGCGCCTAGCCCGGGCGCGCCGCAAGTTTTCGTCCATGGCGCAGACCTACCCGGAGCTCTCCGAATGGCTCACCGAGGCACCCCCATGACCTGGGATGGGCTTCGACGGCTCGGCAGCCATGTGGCAGCGCAAGAGGACGACGTGCTCGACAACGCGGAGCCGAGTGAGGCCACGCGCCAGCACCTGGCCGCTCACATCGAGAAGCACGAGGGGTTCCCGGGCACACGGCGGTCTGGCGTGTTGGGGCGGAGGCCCCACGGCAGCGGCTACGTGTACGCCGCGTTGGCCGCAGCGGCGGTGCTGAGCGGCGTCGGGATCATCCTGTCCGGAGCGCTCTCGGCAACCCCACCGCTCAGCTTCACCGTGGGCAGCGTCCAAGCCGACGGCGCTGCCAGAAGCGGCATGTTACACGCCTGGGAGTCAGCGCCAGCAGACGCCGATTTGCCCATTCGTTTTTCCGATGGAACATCCTTGAGCCTAGCCCCGAACACCCGCGCGCGGGTCGTGGCAGTCGAGCCCGACGGGGCGGAGGTGGTGATTGAGGCGGGGCAGGCTCGTGTGGATGTGGTGCCACGACGGCACGGTCACTGGCGCCTGCGCACCGGGCCCTTCGTGACCGAGGTCAAGGGCACGCGGTTTGACGTGAGCTGGGATCCAGCCGCCGACAAATTCACGTTGGAGCTGTTCGAGGGCCAGGTCGTCGTCGTAGGTTGTGGCATTGACGAGGGTCACACGATTCGGGCGGGCCAGCGCGTGCTGGCGGCGTGTCAACGCCAACAGTTCGCGATCTCGGGCGTCGATGCCGAGACCTCGCCTCGAGGCGTAGAGCCGGGCCGAGTCACGTCCGAGCTCGGCATCGGCTCCGTGCCAGCGGCGGCTCCCAGCACCCATGCCAAACAGCCCAGCTCCGTGGCGGATCGGAGCGGACAGCTAACGCGGCAGGGCTCCGCCAACCCGGCAAGCGGGCGCAAGGCAAGCGAGCACGAGGCAAGCGAGCACGAGGCAAGCGAGCATAGTGCCAGCTCGTGGCAGGCGCTGGCTCGCGACGGGCAGTTTCAGCAGGCCTATGCGCTTGCCGAGCACGCCTATGAGCGCGAGTGTGGCCAGGCGCCGGCCGGTGACCTATTGTTGCTCGGAGACGCGGCACGCCTCACTGGACACGACAGCGCCGCACGACGAGGGTACGAGGCGGCGCGGCACCGCTTCCCGAGCAGCGACGTAGCGGCGCAAGCCGCCTATGCACTGGGTCTGCTGGAGGTGCAGAGCAACCCGGCGGCTGCCGCCGAGTGGTTCGAAACGTACCTTGCCGAACGGCCCACCGGGCCTTTGGCTCAGGCCGCCTTCGACCGATTGTTGGAGGGGGCGCTCGCTCTGGGTGATCAGGGTCGTGCTCGCCGCCTGGCCGCGGCATATCTGAAACGCTACCCCGCGGGGGCTCATGCCGCAGACGCCCGGCACTTGCTCGAGTCGCCGGCAGCGGCGCAAGCGCGCTGACCCATGGCGCTCGGGTCTCCATGGCTAGCTCGAGCTCGCTCATTCGTTTTGGGGCTGATCGTCTGGGGTAGCGAACAGCCCGCGAACGGTGCACCCCCGCTCGAGGTCTTGCTGTGGGATCAGGGCAGCCCGATGCTGACGCGGAAAATCCACGCCGAGCTGCTGTATGCC
The DNA here is from genome assembly GCA_031407405.1 of Deltaproteobacteria bacterium. Taxonomy (GTDB): domain Bacteria; phylum Myxococcota_A; class Polyangia; order Polyangiales; family Polyangiaceae; genus SZUA-265. The sequence goes on along the minus strand of JANOIG010000115.1, from coordinate 26,026 downwards.
GGGTTCGCCGTGCTGGACACAAAGCCCGTTGCAGCCCCTGCGGGTGATGCGGAGCTGCTCTCGAGCGCGCATGCCGTGGCCATGATTCGGGTGTCTTCCAACGAAAGTGTGAACGTGACCGTCAGGGGCACGGGCGAGGCCGGCCTCTATTCGCAGCTGGTGCAGCAGCAAACGAGCGATACACAATCATTCGCGCTGCGCGTCGTCGAGCAGCTGCATGCTCGGCTCGTCGATCTAGGGCTGGAGCGCGCGATCCCGCTTGCCAAAGCCGGCGAGCCCCTCGGCGTCAGCGAGGCCACCGGGGCGACAACGCCTCTCGGGCCAGTGCCCGCGTCGCCCCTGGGCAAGGCTACGCTATGGCTGAGCGGCGGGGTCGGCGCCACTCTCGCAGCCGGCGGCCTCGGGTTGACGCCCCAAGGCCTGCTCGGCGTGCGAATCGAGCCTGGGGGGCGCTGGGGGGCCGGGCTGTTCGCGCTACTGCCGCTGCTCGACAATGAAGTCATCGCCGCCGAGGGTGAGGCAGATGTGAGCGTCAACGCCTTCGGCCTGCACGTGGCCTACTCGCAACCGCTGGCGCACCAGTGGCTGGGCACCGCCGGGGTGGGTGGAGGGTTATTGGTGCTACCGCTGCAGGGTGATGCCAGTGAGCCCTTTATCGCGAGAGGGGACCGGTTGTTCGCTGGCCTGTACTACCTCGAGCTGGGCGTGGGGCGTGAGCTATCAGATTGGCTGCGCCTCCGAGTGCGGCTCCTCGCAGGCGTCGGCTCGCCGCGGCCCGTGCTCCGTTTCGACGGGAGTGAAGTGGCCAGCTGGGGTCCAGGCTTTGGGACGCTGGCCATCGGCGGCGAGGTGGGGCTTCCGCTCGCCCAACAGGCGGCGCCATGAGGAGATCAGGTCGGCTGACAGCCACGCGAGCGTGGCTCGCGACATTCCTCAGGACATTGGCTGGCGAGGGGGCCCTCGCGGCAGTGGCGTGCTGCGCCTGCTCCGACGTCACGAGTGACCTGATCACGCGCGCGGTCGTGCCGAGCGCGTGCCTAGAGAGCTCGGATTGCGCTGACGACCGACCCGAGTGCGACGCCACTTCGGGGCGCTGCGTCGAGTGCCTCGCGCGGGCGCACTGCCCAAGCGATCAAACCTGCAGCCCGAATGGCACCTGCATCCGAGCGTGCGGCGAGGCTGCGCCCTGTGCCGCGGCGGAGCCCATCTGCGACGCGGTGTCAGGGCTGTGCCGCGGCTGCGCATCGAATGACCAGTGCGCGCCGGCTACGCCCCGCTGCAACGTCGAATCGGGGCGCTGCGTCGAATGTTTTGTTGGCTCCGACTGCGCCGAGCGCGACGATGTGCCTTTTTGCGAGAACCCAGCCGGGCGCTGCGTCGAATGCATCACTGAAGGGCACTGCACTGAGGCCGAAGAAGACTGCAACTCGGTGGTCGGAGAATGCTCCCAACCCTGCACCCAAGCTGGACAATGCCCTGAGGACGATCCGATCTGCGACCTGAGCATGGGGTTCTGCGTCGAATGTCGGAATGACGTTGACTGCGGCCCCGGCGCGATCTGCCGACGCTCCGACTGCACGCCGGCACCCTGAGATTACAGACCCGTATAGCTGACCAACTCCTCGCGCACGTCATCGTCTTCGATCAGGGCGAGCCCAACACCCGGGCAGTAATACTTGAGCTCGTCGAGCTCTGGGTCTATGGCAGACAGATCGCGAGTCTTGAGGCAATTCTCGAAGGTTCCCGCTTCGACGCTCACGGTGTTGTCGAGCGACACTACTTCTCCGTAGTCTTCGGCCTCACCCACTAGATACTCCTGCCGGTAGACGTCGCCCACCTGAGGGTCCGCCAACATGACTACACCCGCCAGCGCACCCCCTACCCCCGTTTCCCAGGACCCCACCTTGCTGGCGGCCACACCGTTCTCGTACTCGGTCGTGTCTTCGCCCAGGTACCAAACGTTGCCCTCGCCGTCTTGCGCGAACCAATCCCAGGTGTCTTCAATCATCTCACCGTCGAGGTAGGCCGTGTCGCGAATTACGCGAGCGGCCGCGCCCCACACCTGTCGAGTCGCCGCTTCCACCGTCACCTCGATGCGTTCCAGCCCCTCGTCGGTCTCCGCCTCATACGTCCAGGTAGCCCCCACGGGGGCCGGCGAAAGAGCATTCGTGATCGCCGCCGACAGCTCGCTGGCGGTGACGTTCGGAGTGTAAGCCTGGGCGGGATTGAAGACGGCGAACTGCTGCTGGTTCCTGGACAAATCGGGCGGGCGCGCTCCGGTTTCAGAATCGGAGCTACAGGCCAGCGACGCGAGCCCGAGGGCCAGCGGGAACAAATTCATCGGCATCTTTTTCATGACTTCTCCGCCTTTCGAACACTCCGCCCAATGCCGATGAGTGCGTCGTGACCGGCAGAGCGGCTCGGGCATTTTCAAGCGGACGCGATTTGTCTGACGGGCTGGCTCGCGGAGCTGCTTATGCAAGCAGGCGCCGGGGCGCCCGGCGGGGCGTTGGGTTGCGCCGATGATCTCCGCGGTTCATGGTGGGGCATGCTGCCGATAGGTGACCCGAGACGTGCCACGGCGTGGCTCCTGGTCACATCGCTCCTGGTCACATCAATGCTCGGCTGCTCGGGCGCGGGCTCGGCGGGGCCGAAGAGCGCCTTTGAGCTGAGCGACCCCGAGGCGGTGCGTTACCGCTTGAGGTTGAGGGAGAACCCCGTCGATCCGGGCCAGGCGTTCCGCTGCTACGGGCAATGCCAAGCGCAAGCGTCGCCCCAGGGTTATCTCGAGTGCCTGACCGAGTGCCCCGGTTTCGAAATCACGCAGGGCATGCGCTGTGACTCTCACGAGGTGCCGCCGGTGGCGGCGTGTTTCACCGCCCGCCAGGTGCCCTTGAAGTCCGAGCCGGGGCCGGGCTGGCTGGTCCTGGCGGTCATCGCCAACGTGGCGCTGGTGGTCACCCTCGCTTCGGTGTGCACTTCATCATCGTCGCAATGTGGCTACGGGTACCCGGGTTACTACCCGGGCGCCTCGCCGGTGCCGCCGCCGTATTGACGCCGGCGTGACGCGAGGGCGGCTGGCGCAAAGCTTCAGCGTCAGGCATCAGAAAATGCCACCGATCACCTCGAGCACCGCCTCCCCGACGGCGCTGGCCCCTTCAGCGGTCGCCTCGGCGGCACCGAGGGCAGCTTCGCCGCTCGCTTCCGCCAGGGAGTGTAGGCTGGCTCCGTCGGCAACTCGTAGCGTGAGCTCGGTGGCGTGCAACGCGACCTCACCCACCGCTTCTGCGCCGTACGTGATGACGTGCACGGTTTCGATGGTCGTGGTTGCAATGTCTAAAGCGATCGAAGCCGCCGTGTCCCCGCGCTGCCCGGCACGCAGCGCCCTCGCGAACGCCCGAGGCTGGTTGCAGACGTGGGAAAACTCTCCCCGGTCGAAGAACGTGAGCTCACACGGACGGCACACGTCGACCACGACGTCGCACACCGCGAGCACCTGCATTTCCCGCGAGCAGCGCGGGCAGGCCAAGAGCAGCGAGGCCTGGCAGTGCGCGCAGCGCGTCGCTCCACCTCTCTGCGCCAGCTGACAGCGCCGGCAGCGGTGGGCGCTCGGCCTGGCCCGCATGAGCGGATGAGACGGGGCGCAGCGCTGCTGGGCAATGGCGACTGCCTCGTGGCCAGCGAGCACCCCGGAGCACTGATTGCAGCGCAACAGGGCGAGCTCGAGCACCCCCGGCAGCTCGAACCGAGCCAGCGTGGCCTGACCCTCACACGCCGGGCAGCTCGAGTCACCCATCGTCCAAGACCCCTTCGGCTTGGCGCTTTTCGCCTGCGCTCAAGAAGCCGGCGAAGCGATAAACCATTACCCCGCTTTCAGAGACGCGATACTCCGCGATGCCCTGTTGGCAGAGCCGGTCCAACCGCTGCTCCGCTTCTTTCCTCGACAGGTCCGCATGGGCCACCACCTCGGCCAGCGTGAGGCTGCCCCCCCGGCGCTCGGCCAGGCGCAATAGCTCACCCTCCCACGCCCGTTCAGCCTGAAGCGCTAGCTCGCCCCGGCCTCGGCCGAGCAGGATCGAAAGCCCCACGCCGATCGGCAACACCGTGCAGAACAGCAGCGCCAGGACGTAAGCCGATGCCCCGAAGCCCTGATCCAGGTTCAGCGCGATTCCCAAACCCATGAAGGCGCCGATGCCCAGCGCGAGATACCCCATGCCCCGACGCGCCACGGCTGGAAGCTCTCAGGAGGAAGCCGCTGTGTCCGTGCGGTAGTCTTGTGCGCGGAAGAACTTGCCGCTCGGCGCTTTGTCGTCGAGCAAGAGCGGCACGAGCACGCCGGGTAAACAGGTTTCCACTGCGTTGGGCGCGCGCTCACTGCCGAGATCTGTCCTGAGCCAACCTGGGTCGAGCAGGCTCATGATGACGCCCGTGCCCTCGAGCGAGGGGCTGACGTCGCGCACGTAACGGTCGACGGCAGCCTTGGACATGCTGTACGGCAAGAGCTCCCGGATATTTTCGATACCGGAGGTGACGTTGACGATGCGCCCCCAGCGCCGCTCGAGCATGGGCGGCAACAGGCGATCACACAGCCGCACGAGAGCGACCACGTTGACCTCGAACGACAGGCGGTAGTCTTCCAGCGGAGTAGTGTGGGCCTCGCGCCAGGGCGCCATGATGGCGGCGTTGTTGTAGAGTACGTCGACACCCCCGGGCTCTGCGAGCACGTGGTCGATCATGCGCTCCACTTGCTCGGCCTTCGACAGCTCCGCCGCGACCAGCCGCACGTCTACGCCCTGACTCCGCAGCTCTTGAGCGAGCGGCTGGCAGTGGCGCTCTTCCCGGCTATGCAGGATGAGGCGGCAACCGTGCGCGGCGAGGCCGAGCGCGATTTGGCGGCCGACTCCGCGGCTGGCACCCGTAATCAACACTGTTTTTTCGGCGAGCTTGCTCATGGGGCGCACCATAGCGAATCCGTGCGGGGCGTCGAGCCACAAGGAATATTCCAGCGAATCAGGGCGCTGCCTTGGCAATTTTCAGGCAGCGGGCCAGGTGCGCGGCGGTGCGGCTCTCGGGGAAATTCGCGAGCTCGAGAGGCGCACCGGCGAAGACAATCTGGCCGCCTTCGTCGCCCGCGCCTGGGCCCATGTCGATGACCCAATCGCTGCCGGCGATGACGCGGAGGTCGTGCTCGACGACCACGACGCTAGCGCCGGATTCTACCAGGCCCTGCAGTTGTGCCATGAGCCGTTCGATGTCGCTGGGGTGAAGCCCGGTGGTGGGCTCGTCGAGCACGTACAGGGTCCCGGCACGCTGAGCGCGCTGCAGCTCGGTGGCGAGCTTGATGCGCTGCGCTTCACCGCCCGAGAGCTCCGTGGCGGGTTGGCCGAGCCGCAAGTAACCGAGACCGACTTCGCGCAAGGCAGCGAGCGCGCGCTGACAGGCGAGGTCAGCGCTGAAGAAGCTCGCGGCGGCGTCGACGGTCATGCCGAGCACCTCCGCGATGCTCTTATCCCGGTACTTCACGGCCAGCGTCTTGTCGTTGTAACGCGCACCGTGGCACGCCGGGCACGGCGCGTACACACTCGGCAGGAACAACAGCTCGACCGTGACTGAGCCCTCGCCTTCGCAGGTCTCGCAGCGGCCTTTCGGCACGTTGAACGAGAAGCGCCCCGCGTCGTACCTCCGGGCCCGCGCCGCTGGGGTGGCCGCGAACAGCTTGCGCACGTGATCGAACAGGCCCGTATAGGTGGCGAGGTTGGAGCGCGGCGTGCGGCCGATCGGCTTTTGATCCACCACGACCATGCGCTTGATGTCCTCGAGGCCAGCGCTGATTTGCCCGCCGAGCGCGGCCGAGCCCGAGCCATCCAGCTCTTCGGCGTCAGCCTCGTCGGAGGGCAGCTGAGCGCCGAGTCGATCGGCCACGAGCGACACCAATGCTTGGCTGACGAGTGTGGATTTCCCCGAACCGGAGACGCCGGCCACGCTGCACAGCACGCCGAGCGGAAACGCCACCTCCAGCTTTGTCAGGTTGTTTCGGGTCACGCCCTCGAGACGCAACCAGCCACTCGGCGTGCGCGGCTCGAGGCGCACGAGCTGCGGCTCGGCGAAGAGATGCTTTCCGGTTTGAGAATGCTCGACGCGCTCGAGACCTTTGAGCGGGCCGCTGTAGAGCACCCGGCCGCCGAGCTCGCCCGCGCCAGGACCCACATCGACGATCCAGTCCGCATGCCGGATCACGTCCAGCTCGTGCTCGACGACGAAGAGTGAATTGCCGGACGCTTTCAAGCCATCGAGCGCGCGCAGCAAGGCCTCCGTGTCGGCGGGGTGCAGGCCCGCGGACGGCTCGTCGAGCACGTACACGACGCCGAACAGATTGGAGCGCACCTGCGTCGCCAGCCGCAGCCGCTGCAGCTCCCCCGGCGAAAGCGTGGGGGTGCTGCGCTCGAGCGCCAGGTAACCGAGCCCGAGATCCAACAACACCTCGAGCCGAGCCAACATGTCTTCGGCGATGCGGCGTGTCACCAGCACCTTTTCTGGGTGTGAGAGCGCGAGCAGGGTCAGGCTCGGCGCCGTACCGAGCGCGTACGGGCGCAGAGCGCCCGCCAAAGCCTTCAGCGGCAGCCGCGACAGGTCCGCGATGTCGAGGCCGGCGAACTTGACCGACAGGGCTGCACGGCCCAGGCGCTTGCCGCGACATTCCAGGCATTGTTCCTTCAACATGTATTGCGACACCCGGCGCTTCATCAGGGCGCTCTGGCTGGTCGCGAAGGTGTGCAGCACGTGACGCTTGGCGCTGGTGAAGGTGCCCTGATAACTCGGCTCTTCCTTGCGTTTGAGCGCACGCCGCGCCTCCGCGAGCGTGTAGCCCGCGTAGACCGGCACACTGGGCTGTTCATCCGTGAACAGGATCCAAGCGCGAGCTTTCTTCGGCAGCTCACGCCAGGGCCGATCTACGTCGAAGCCGAGCGTGGTCAAGATGTCGCGCTGGTTCTGGCCCTGCCAGGCCGTCGGCCAGGCGGCGATGGCTCGCTCGCGAATGCTGAGCGAGGGGTTGGGCACCATCGAGGCCTCGGTGACTTCAAACGTGAGCCCGATGCCGTGGCACTTGGGGCAGGCCCCATCCGGGGTGTTGGGCGAGAAGAATTCCGCGTGCAGAGGGGCCTGCTTCGGCGGGTAGTCCCCCGCGCGCGAATACAACATGCGCAGCAAGTTCGAGAGCGTGGTGACGCTACCGACCGACGAACGAGTCGTGACTCCACCCCGCTGCTGCTGCAACGCCACCGCCGGCGGCAAGCCGTCGATGGCATCGACCTCGGGCACTGCCATCTGATCGAACAGGCGCCGCGCGTACGGCGACACCGACTCGAGGTAGCGCCGCTGCGCCTCAGCGTACAAAGTCCCAAACGCGAGCGAAGACTTACCGGAGCCTGATACACCGGTGAATACGACCAGCGCGTCGCGCGGGATCAACACATCGACGTCTTTTAGGTTGTGCTCGCGCGCGCCGCGCACGCTCACGAAGCCAGTGACCCCCTGAGTGAGTGCCGACGGGCCGGGGCGGGGTGCTATTTTCAGTGACATCAGCACCCGTTCCTCCTGACTCTAGTGGGGCCTAGCAGCATTTCAGTGGCCCGCAAGGGCTTGCGCCAGGGCCGTGAGTGCGCACGTTGACCATTCGTCATGAGACTCGTCATGAGATCATTCGCTATGAAAGGATCGGTCGATGCGCGTAAGATCATTCGGCTCCGATTCGGGAGGGGGACGCACAAAGCTCGCCGGAGGTGCGTTCCTGACGGCGTCGCTGGCGACCTCGCTGGCGCTGGGCGCGCCCCTCAGTCCCGGTGAATCCAGCCCCGGTATATCCAGCGCAGACGCCTTGTTCGAGCCAGCGGCTCCGCCCGTGCTGCGTCGGTTGGGGTTGATGTTTGACCTCGGCACGATTGACGGTGGCATGTTATCCCTCGTGTATCGCCCCACGCCTTGGTTGCGCGTCCACGGGGGCGGCGGCACCAACGGCGCAAGTCCCGGGGTCAGGGTGGGCGCGGCGGTCTCACCTTTTCGCTCCGGCGCGTCGCTGGGTTTGGAAGGCGGCCATTTCTTCCCCGGTGACATCAACGGCGTGCTGGCTACATTTGCTGGCTCGAGCTACGACGACAGCCACCTGCTCGAGCATTTTGACTACAACTTCGTCAATCTACAAGTGGGGTGGGAGGTCGAGCAAGCGGGCCTGCTATTCTTCGTGCGCGGCGGCGTCGGCCTATTGTGGAGCCAGCTGCCGCCCGAGGGCCTCGCGCGCGTGGAGAACTTATCGCCGCTGGTGGACTCTGATGGGAGCGTGGAGGTTCTCCTGCCTTCGCTCAAGCTTGGGTTCGTCGGCTTTCTCTGATCCCGTTCCGCTCAGCGCCTGAACGTCGCCACTTCGACGATATTGCCCACGGTGCCGTCGGCGAAGCTGCCTCGGTGTAGGGTGACCGTCGTGTCGTAGGCAATGCGGACAGTGAATGGCAGCTCGCCCGGCGTGCAGTGCTCGTAGTTCTGCACCGTCACGCGATATTCACCGCTGGGTGCGCCGCCGGGGGGCCAGAAAATGTTCTCGGCGTTGGCGGAGCTGGGCTGGCAATGTTGGCCGGAGTCGAGGTCGAGCTTGCCGCCCGTCAGGGTGTCGCCATTCTCCCAGGAGACTTCTTCGCCGTTCGGCTCGAAGACGCGCAAATCGAGGTCGTGGGTGCGGTCGAAGGATAGCGTTATTTTGACGTCGCCGGTCCCGCTCTGCACCACTTCGAGCTCGAGCTCCGAGTACGGGCCCACGGTGCCCATGCCATCAGTCAGCGCGACGCGTAGCACGAGCGAAGCTTGGTTGGCGTCGCCGGAGACCTGCACGCTGATGTCGTAGATACCGTCTCCGTCCAGGTCGGTTCCCGGGACGCTGTGGTAGCCGCTGTCGCTCGCCAGGCTCACCAGGAAGAGCGGTGCGCTCAGCGGAGCCGACAGCTGGACGTGAAGCGTCGCCGAGCCGCCATTGGTGACGGCAGCCGGGCCCGTCAAGCTGACGATGGACGGCAAGCTGCCCGGCGCGGTCTCCGCCGGCGCGTCGCCGACCTGAAACGCTCCCTCGTCCACGCTGATGACGTCACTGACCGGTGCCGCCTCGACACTCATCGAGCCCGCGCTGCCCTGATTCGAGCGGACGGCGCTGCCCTCGCCTTGAAGCTCGAGCTCCCCGTCCGAGCCACATCCCGACACGCAAGCGACGCATAGAGCCCATAGAGCCCCGAGGCGCCGCGCGCTGCGATGCTGGCGTGGGCCCGGCCCCCCTACCCCTTTCAAAACGCGTTTCACTCTTTTGACTCTTTCTTCTCGGAGCTCTTTTCGGAGCCCTTTTCCGAGATGTTGGCGTCCGAGTCCTTGCCCGCTACTTTTTCGATATCGACCGAGCCTTCGAGGCCGCGGCGCAGGGCTTCGATGAAGGCGTTTCGGAACAAGCTGCCGATGGCGGACCAGAGCTCGATGTCGGGGTTGTCGAAGCGGCCCTTGATCGGAACGCGCATGGCGGCGCGGTCGCGCGATTGGTCCTCGAGTAGCTCACCGATCGAGCCCACGAGGCCTTGCCAGATCTTGTTGACAAAGCTTTCATTTTCTTTGTCCCAGCGCAGCACGTCCAGGTCTTCGATGAAGGGTTTGACGTAGCCCTCGAACTGGCCGTTCTTCGCCGCGAACTCCGCGTCCACGGAGAAGGTACCTTTCTCCACGTCCACGTTGGCGAACGCGCGCAGGTACGGGTTGAGCTGCGTGAGCTGAAGCTTGTTCAGGCCGACATCGGCCTCGAACGTCGGGTCCTTGGCGTAGGGATCGACGCGGCCCTTGAAGCGCAGCTGCCCGCTGCCCATGGCGGTGCCGCGGCCATCGAAGCTGGCCACGAGCGAGCCCGACTGCTCTTGGGTGTTGGTCAAGTTGCGCGCCTCGGCCTTGAGATCCTGGACGTAGATGTCCACCTGCGGCTTGCTGCTGAAGTCGCGGTAGTGCACCTCGCCGTCGTCGATCGAGAAGCGGTTGATGCTGAAGGGCGTGAGCTCCTTCACGACGTCGGTCCAGTTGTCCGCCGGCTCGATCTGCTCCTGGTTTTTTTGTTGCGACTTCGGCTTCTCGCTGGCGGTCACGAAGTTGACCTTGGGCTTGTGCAGCTCGATCTCCGCGACGACCTCGCCGTCGAGCAACGCGCCCCATTGTACCGACAGGTCGATTTCAGACGCCGAGAAGAATGGGACCGGTTGTTTGCCTCCGGTCTTGACGATACGCACCCCTTCGATTTGGTAGGCGCCCCGGTAGAGCGCCAGGTCCACGTCGTCGATGTGGCCCGAATGACCCTCGAGCTCGTCCAGTGTCTTATTGACGTATCGCTCGATGACCTCGGGCAGGGCGATGCGAATGCCGATGAGGAGCACGACCAGCCCCAAGAGGGCCATGAATTTTTTCGAGCGCCAGAAACCGTGTTTGCTCTCCATAGGTGCCACTCCTCAAACAGCGCTCCTAGACTGCACTCCTAAACGGCACTCCTAAACGGCACAGCGCCGATACTTCGCGCTCACCAGCATGAACGCGCCAAAAGCGATGAACCCCGCGGCCACGAGCGCGAGCTGCGCCTGGCCTGTGCTCGAGCTGGCGATGTCCCGCAACGCTTCACCCATGCCCTTGGCTTGGCCGGGGTTGTGCTGCGACGCCGCCTCGACGAGCGCAATGCCGAGGATGGGGAACACGATGCCCCGCGCGCCATGGCCCACCTGTCCCAGCCGCGTCACCCACGCCCGCTCTTGCTGGCTGAGCTCACCGAGGCGCAACGGCTCGAGGAACTTCTTCGTATACACGAGGTAGAATTGGTACAATCCCGCGCCGACGATCACGAGGCCCGTGACGCCGATGGCCAGCACGCCAAACGGCTGCTCCATGACTTGGGCCACCCAGCTTCGAGGGCTATCTCCCGACGAGCCACCACCGAGCGCGAGCTGAAAGAGGGCGACGGCGAGCGCCGCGTTGATGACCCCGCTGATCACCGCGGCCGCGCGTTGGACCACGCCGCTGCCCGTATGCCCGCGCTGCTCGGTGTCCTTGATCCCGACGACCAAGCGCCAGAGCGCGTAGCCGGACAGGCCCACACCGAGGAGGGCCAAAAGCACCTTGCCAAACGGTTGCTCATGCACGAAGCGCGTGGCCTCTTCAGTGCCGCCCACCCGTCCACCCCCTCCGAGCGCGGCATGCAGAGCCAGCACCCCCGTCAGCCCGTAAATGATCCCCTTGGTGAAGTGGCCAATGCGAGCGCCTTTCTCTACCCAAACCTTGGGCTGGCTGGCCTCGCTCGCGGCTTTGTTCAGCGTGATATCCATGGCAAGGCTCCGAGGCACCGGCGTGAGATTGCGCAATAACGAGAACCTCGCGCAAATCGTGTAGCAAATCGCCGTCGCCTGCCCGAAGCCAGTGCAGCGGGCGTGCCAACCGCCGTACGAGCCGGCTGCACGACAAAAGCCGCGCCTGACGCTGCCCGCGGCAGCTTTTCGCTGGGTCGGCGACAGCGAGGCAGCCTGCCCCATGCAGCCTTTCGGTGTGTCAACTATGCTAGCTGGGCTCTGCCCATGTGTTAGGTTGTCGGCAACCAGATGGCATCGGAAGAGGGCACCGCTCGTGCGTCGCGCTCCAGGCGCTGGGTGGCGTTCTTTCTCGAGCTGGGCACCCTTCCGGGGCTGGGCCATTACGTGCTGGGCTCGACGCGGGCGGCGCTGGCCTGGGGTGCCGCGGTAACGGCACCTGGGCTGGGTTTGGCGGGGGCTGCCTTGGCGGCGTCACGCAGCTTTTTTTGGGCGCTGTGCGTGGTCCATGTCTTGGGGCGCCTGCTCTCCGGGCTGCATTGCCTGCGTCAGCCCGCGAGAGTGGCGCCTGGGGCGTGGCGAGCCACGGCGGTAGTGCTGGCCGTCACGATCACGGCCACCTTGCTCAACGAGTACCTCGTTGCGAGCCGGCTCAAGGCGTTTCACCACACCGCGGGCTCGATGTATCCGCTCATCTCGGAGGGCGATCGGATCTATGCACGCATGGGCGTGGTAGCGGCACCGAGCCGGGGCGACGTCGTCGTGTTGATGCTGCCGGGAGCCGAGGACGCCTTGCGTGTGAAGCGCATCGTGGCACTCCCCGGCGATACTGTGCTGGTGGATGGGCTGTCGGTGATCGTCAATCAGACGCCACTGCCACAAGAGCGAGTGGCGGAGGCGTGTGTGGGCATGGCCACGTGCACACTCTGGGAGGAAACGAACGGCGATGCCCGCTACACCATCAGCGCGGACGACAGCCACGTCCGATCCGCACCGTTTGGCCCCATCACCGTGCCCGATGATAGCGTCTTCGTGCTGGGTGACAACCGGGACAATAGCTTGGACTCACGGCACCAGGGACCTGTGCCGTTGACGGACGTGCTCGGCACGTTTCTCATGATCTGGCTGCCGGCGGCCTGGCTGGGCAGCGAGTAGGCCGGGGTGGGTGGGTCGCCATGATTGGGGCTGGTCACGCTGGTCTCGAGTGCTAGCTTACGTCTCAAATGGAAAGAACGCAGGCATCCTCGTTGCAGATAGCCTCTTCGCAGATAGCCTCTTCGCAGATAGAGGCGGCGCGTTGGCGCCTGCTGGCCGCCATTGCCGCGGGTTTTGGTTTGGTGAGCGCTTGTGGTGGGCTCGTCCAGGGGTCGGCTGACGAAATGGAGCTCGGCGACCCCAACAGGTTTCAGCCGCCCCCGGGCCCTTCCCCGCCCAGCGAAACGCCCGTGCGGCCGCCGGCTGAAGTGCCTACGTCGCCGCCGATGGCGGGGCCCATGGTCCCAACGCCTGGAGGTCCGGTGCTCCCGCCCGCTGAAGTGCCCGTGCCGCCGCGCGACGGCGAGGTCTGCTATTCGCTGCATGAGCCAGACGGTATGTTAGGTGAGATACTGCCCAGTTTGCCGCCGCAAGCGTTTGCCAGCAGTGGTTGCCTCACCGGTCGTTTTTCGGGGTGGCTCGAAGGGGGCGGTTGCTCTTACGACCCGCAAGAGGCCGTGCTTCGCGACGGGGACTGCTGCTACGTACTGACCGGCTCCTTCCCGGCTTGCGGCCGCCCATTCATCGTCAGCGGCGCGCCGCGCGTCGCATCGGCCCGCGCTGACGCACACTGGCCGCTGGCAGTGGGCCCGCTGGCTGTGGGCCCGCTGGCTGTGGGCTCGCTGGCTGCGGGCTCGGCACCTCTTCCGGCCCTACCGCGCGCGGTTGCAGACCGCATCGGCCACGAATGGCTGCGCGACGCGCTAGCTGAGCACGCCTCGGTGGCATCGTTTGCAGCCTTTGGCCTTTCCCTATTGGCTGTCGGAGCGCCCCCCGAGCTGCTGCGCGAGTGCCAGCAGGCCAGCCTCGACGAGATTGAGCACGCGCGAGCCTGTTTCGGCATCGCGCAGCGTTATCTGTGTGAGCCCAAGGGCCCTGGCGCTCTCGAGCTCTCGGACTGCCGTATCGTCACTGAGCTCGAGGCAGCGGCCGTGCGCGCATTTCTCGAGGGCTGCGTCGAAGAAACGATCGCGGCTCTGACGGCCGCAGCTCAGCTCGAGGTGGCCACGGACAGCGCGGTGCGCACCGCGCTCGAACGCATCGCGGCTGACGAGGCCCGCCACGCCGAGCTCGCCTGGAAGTTCGTCGCGTGGGCCATCGGTACCGGCGGAGTGCGCATCGCCCGTGCGGTGGCCGCTGCGGCGCAACGTATCACTGTCGAGGCCGCTGCCACGCCGGGAGAGGCGCCGATGGCCGCCTTCGAGCTGCAGCACTTTCATGACGCCGGGCGGCTTGGCCCGGAGGAACGTGCACAGGCGCGACGACGCGCCATCTCACAGGTGATTCGTCCCTCGCTCAGCGACTTGTCGCGGCTGGCGGCGACGGAAGGCTCCTCGCCCGCACAGCTAGTCGGCTAGCGCCTGTTTGCCGCCCGCACCTCAGGCCGCCACGCGCTCCCGCCGGGCCCAGCGTCTCTGGTGCGATCTGGGACACCAGGAGGGCGATGGGTGTGGTCTCGGCCGTGGCCTCGATGGAGGGACGTTCGGGGTTGTCCGAGCGAGCCACCAGCGCTCGCCTTCTCGAGCGATTCGCTTCACCTGGTAAAGGTGCCGTGCCCGTCCGGGGTTTGCAGCAGGGCGACCCTTCGTCGGTGGGGGCGTCGAGTGAATCTCGAGGGGTCGCGAGCAGGTGGGCCGGGCTCACGCTGATCGTTTTCGAACGGCATATCGGGGCGCTCGCCGGCCGTGAAAAAACAGCTGAAATGGCGAGGTTCTGGTCGCCTAAAATACCGCATGCTAGACTTCCCGACATGTCCCTGCTGCCGCTGACTTCCGATGCCCTGCTCGATGCAGAACATCGTCCGTACTTTTTGTGGTGGCTCGACTGTTCGGTTGGAGATCTTCGCCAGCACTTAGCGAGCACCGACCCGGAGCGCAAAGCGTACTATATGGGCGCTTTGTTGCGAGAGGCCAACACTCGAGACGTTTGGCAGTTCACGACGCCTGAGCAGGTTCGTGCCTTGTGGCCCAATGTGGCGCGGCATTTGGGTACTAGCAAAGCGCGCTGGGAATGGCTTCTCGGCTTGCCGCCGTCCTAGAGCTCCGATGCGCGATCACTTCGACCTTCGGGTCTTGTCAGCGCAGGCGCTGGATTTTGTCCGAGCCTGCCAAAAAAGTGTCGAGTGTCACCTGGGTGGCGGAACGGCGTTGTCCGGGGCATGGCTCTCACATCGGTTGTCGAGGGACATCGATCTGTTCTGCCATGACAGTGTTCAGCACCGAGCGTTGGTTGCCGAGCTGCCGCACATTGGCCTGGGGGTCGGTGCAACCTGCAAGGTCGTACGAGACGGCAGGCATCACGTTCGTGCAACGTTGAGCCTCGCTGATCAGAACATCGAGCTAGATGTCGTGTATGAGCCGGCGCGGGATCTCGAAGCACCGCCGCCACCGATTGACGGAGTCACGGTGGAAAGCTTGACGGACCTGCGTGCCAGCAAACTGACGTGCTTGCTCTCGCGCGCGGAGCCACGAGACTTAGTCGACGTGCTGTTCCTCGAGCGGAGCGGCTACCCTCCAGAAGAGGACCTGGCCTTGGCGATTGAAAAGGACACTGGGATGGATCCCGGGATCCTGGCCTGGCTGCTCAGGGACTTTCCAGTAACTCCGCTGCCACAAATGCTCCTCCCGCTATCCAGCGAAGAGTTGTCGAGGTACCGAGACGAGCTAGCGGAACGCCTGAGAAAGCTCAGTCTGCCGTAAGCCGAGCGGGGGCGGCATGCACACATTCACGCGGCCACGCGCTCCCGGCCATGCACCACGAGACAAGGACAGCCCGCAACCCCCAGCTCCCAAAGAATGAGTTGCGCCGTACCCTTCGCACGAATTCTCCCGCCGTGCACGCCGAACAGATGGCACCAACTGCACACAGCAGCCACGTTGTCGTCAGCATCGCTGCCGCCCGCCGAGCGGAACTGGAGGTGATGGGGAGTGACATCCTGCCGATTGCACACCGGGCTCGTACAGCGGAAACGATCGCGGATGTAGACCTTGCCATAGGCAACGTCACGCCCGATGTCACCGCCCAGCAAGTGCCGCCACGCTTGCCACACCGACAGGCACAGGAACCTCAGCCAGCTCATCCCGCACCGCAACCAACGCCGCGCCTGCGCTTCGAGCCCACGCCACCAGGTATAATTGTCTCGCGACACACGCAACCGCAGCTCAATCCGGCCAGCGCTCGACCTTGGTGCCCCGCTGCATGTCATGCTGCGTGCCGCTGACATCTGGAGCCCCCCGTCGAGCCACCTCGCCAAGCTACCGAGCATGACGAGCCACGCACGCCGCTCTTCCGAAACCGGCTCCGGCCCGCGACGGGCCTCCGCACACCGGTCCGCAATGCGTTCCGCCGCCCCGTGTGTCTCCGCAACGCGTTCGTCCACTCCCCGCGCGTTCGCCCCAAGCGCAACCTCGACATCATTGGCGGACCGCTGTCGACAGGCTCGACCACTGACGACGGCCTGCTCCAACGCATGGAAGGCCACCATCTCGGCATCCACCGGCGGCGGGCAGCCCGCCTCACCCGACAACCGCGCCGCCACCAGGGCCGCGACCACCTCTTCTCGCAGGTGCTTAATCGTTCGTTGCCGTGCTCGCGCAACCCACGCGCCCTGTGTGCCCGCCGTGGCCACGCGCACGACCTGCAACGCCGCTTCGACGCCCAGCTGCCCCGACCCCAGCGCCTCGGCCACGCGAGGCAGCTTTTCAAGACGCAAAGCCAATGCCCTCCGCGCCACCAGCGACGACCGCGACATGCCCAGACGCTCTCGCGCGTATTGCGCCTCGCTCGCGTAGCCGAGCCGCCGCCAGCCATCCGCTCGATGAAACACAAGCACGAGCCGCGACAGCTCTAGCTCATGCCGCGCCAATGCCCGCGACAGCTCCCGCACCCTACCGTCGAGCTCATGACAGCCCGCGCCTCCGAGCGGACCCAAGCCGTGCGCGACCGCCACCGCGACGCCCTCAACAGGCTCCGACCTCCTCTGCTCCAGCACCCTCTGCTCCAGTACGGAGCCCCAAAAGTGCTTTTCACAGAGCGCCTCCGCCTCGGCACGCCAACGACTCAGCTCCGAAAGCCAGCGCTGCTGGTCACTGTTCACCGATACGACCCGATCCATATCGAGCGTGCCTGCCGGCAACGCCGCCAATAATATGCTCTGCCCCTCGGCGAGCAGCGCCTCGACCTGCGCGTCACTGCCGTGAGCCCCGAGTTGCCCGAGCAGCGCTCGCGTCGCTTCAAACAGCCAGGCTTCCTCTCGATCGACCGTGCAGGTGAGCGTGCACATCTCGTCGTCGTCAGCAGCGCCTGCAGCGTCCGAGCCCAACGCGGCATCCATGGCGCACGCATCCCGTACAAGCACTCGCACCTGCCGCACCGTGCGACTTTCGGCCGTTTCAATCCAATGCGCCTCATCCGCAGGCTGAGCCACCCGCACCAAGAGCTCTCCCATGCTCCAGGAGACCTGCCCGAAAGCCATTGCCCAACGCAGCTGCGGCAGCGGCTCGAGCCGCCGCGCAAGCGTCCGCGCCGCCTCCACCCAGCGCACGCTTCGATCGCACCGCTCCAGCGCATAGGCTGCGATGGACGAAAAGCCGAGCTCGAAGCACTTGCCCTGCCCCAGCACCTCGAGCAACTGCCCGAGCCGCAACCGCCGCGCGGTTTCAGCCCGCGCCAGCGACGCCAACCTCTTATCCAGCCGCTTCACCTCCCCACGACCGAGCATGGCAACAGCCTAGCCGTATACTGATTATTTGTCCAGTATTTTGGTCAGCATCGGGCCATTTTTCTCGATCAATCATGGGTTGGACGCCTTTCGGGGAACGCCTACCCGGCGCCACGCTCGGGAGAGCCGCTGCTGCGGCGCAGCCTCTCACATGTATCGCCCCTGTCTCCGCCATGACGCTCCGGCTCCGACTCGAGCAAGAGCGTGAGAACGAGCAAGTGGGCCGGGCTCACGCCGTTCGGCCCTTCACGGCATATCGGGACACTCCCCCGGCCATCAGCCGCCCGCCACTCCGCCAAACAACACGATCGCCCACCCCGTATCAATCCAGCGCGTCGACTTCCTCGGCGTCCCCTCGAGATAACGAAGCCGATTCACTCTCACCTCGTCGAGCACCCCACCGTGCTCCGCGACGCCGTCCGCGGCCAGGATCACCCACGCCAGATCGGTAGTGCTCACCCGCCGCGCGGCAAAGCCGCCCTCTCCTCCTTCAATCCGAACGCCACCTGCCGTGCGCTCGACGACGCGGCAGCGTTTTCCGCCGTGCGCCAGCCAGCTACCAGCGCCGATTCGTGAGACGAGCTCGTTCAGGAACGTCTTGGCCCTGTCCAGCGCACTCGTGAGCAGCCGGCGCGAGCAATCCGACCTTTGGCTGCGAGCGCGCCAGCTCGCGAAGTCGAGCGGCGGGAGGCTCCATTGGCCCTCGTCGTCCAACCAGCGCGCGACGCCGCAGTACCTCCAGCTCTGGTTTGCCTCCAGACGAGCCAGCACGAACGCGGTCTCTCCGGGTCTTCGGTCGTTGAGCAGTCGCGGAAGTCGATCGGGCTCGGTGAAGTGGCCCGCGTCGGTGACGACGAGGAACAGGTGGCCCTCGTAGCGGCCAGCTCGCTCGAGGGTCGTTTCAGGAGGCAAGCCAAAGGCTGCACTGACGCTGTCGGGCGGGAAGCTGCTCGCCGACAGGCGGGGCCAGCGTCTCTGGTGCGATCTGGGATACCAAGAGGGCGATGGGTGTGGTCTCGGCCGTGGCCTCGATGGAGGGGCGTTCGGCGTTGTCCGAGCGCAGCCACCAGCGCTCGCCTTCTTGAACGATTCGCTTCACTTGGTAGGCGAAGGTGTCGTGCCCGTCCGGGTTTGCAGCAGCGCGACCCGCCCCTCCAGACTGCCCAGGCTGGCTCCGCGTGCCCACTTCATCACTAGCCAGTCGCCGTCGGCGATGGGCGTCTTGCCGCCGTGCATGGAGTCGCCGGCGGCGCAGACCGCGAAGACGTCGATCGGTGGGGCCGTCGAAGGGCAGGCTGACTTGTTCGGCTTCGGGCCGATCCCACGGCGTCGTACGGCTTTCAGGTAGGCGACTTGAGCGAGGTCGAGGTGCGACGGCTCGAGGGCAAGGCGACCTACGATCCGGAACCCGGCGAGGAGGCGGGGTATGCCACCGTGGAGATTTGAGGGCGGGAAAGCCCAAATTCGCGCTTGCGCGTCACCTGGCCGTGAGCTACTGCTCACATGTGCAGGTCGAATTCACATCTGACTTTGCAACCGTTCGTACGCAGCATATCCAGGAGGGGAAATGAGTCGCCAGAGCCCATCGCCCAAGCCGTCGCCCGTGCAAAGCACCGGCAAGGGCTCCGTGTGGCAGGCAGCGCCCAACGCACGTTTCGCGGCATTGGAAACGTTGAAGTTGAGGCCACCCACGCCGGACGAGGCATCGGCCTTTCGGGAGGCGGCGCTGGAGGAGACGCGGTTGCGTGCAAAAGCGTACCGGACACCCGTAACTGAGGAAACCCTGCGCCGTAGCATCCGGTGACCAGCGTGGCGGTAAGCACGGGCGAACACGTCCGGGCGGCGTTGGATTTCTCGGCGTTCGACGGCCACTCCTTTCCGAACGGAGTCCGTGAATCATCGCACGTCCACTACGTGCGATGCTATCTGGCAGACCTCGGTGCTCAAAGCGTGCTCGAGGAGCCGCACTACTTCGATCGCGACTATCTCGCAGAGTTCGCGGCGTTCTACTCGACCAGCTCACGAGGCTATTCGAATTCCTGTCGCCGGGTCCATACCTTCTCGCTGCCGCTGGAGGAGCTCAGAAGCCTGTTTCTCGGCGCCCTAGGTGGCGACCCGTCTGCGCTCCAGAATCTCAATGAAGCCTATCTCGGCTTCGTGGTGATCCGACCCATCGGCGCAACGCCGTTCGGGCGAACTGTCTTGCGTTGGTATCCCGAGACAAACCCCGAAGCTCCACGCGTCACAAAGCCGGCAAGATTGTATACCGCTCATGTCTGTGGCCTGGGCCTTCGTGTCGTGGGCCTGGCCTGGCAACAGCAGGACTCGGGCGTCGGCGCCTGCGCAACGGTGGCGCTGTGGACTTTGTTTCACGCCTCAGCACTGGACGAACACCATGCGATCCCCACCACCGTCGAGATCACGAGGAGTGCGAGCGCGCGCTGGCCACTTGGCAGAAGAGTGTTCCCTGCCAGCGAGGGTCTGACGATTCACCAAATCTGCGAGGCGATTCGTGCGCAGGGGCTGTTACCAGCAGTGCTGGACGGTGACGAGCGGAACGGCTTCTTCAGTCCCGCCAGATTTGCGGCTTCCTGCGCTGCTTTCCTGCGCTCCGGATACCCCGTGCTCGTCGGCGCCAAAATCCTCGACGAAGAGGGTAGTGTCATCGCCGGGCATGCGGTGTGTGCCGTTGGTTTCAGGCCCGGCGGTTCCCCGGCAGTCCCCGCGGGAAGCGCGGTCGAAGAGGACTCGACGCTTCAATCGCTGTATTTGCATGACGACAATCTAGGTCCCGGCGTGCGCTTCGCCGTGCAAGAGGTCGAGCTTCCCGCCGGGGCCAACACACCCGTGGCCGTCTTGACTGTCGATTCGAGGTCCCCGTTGCAGCGATCCGCACCGCTGCCCAATCCAACGCCTGGGTATTGGAAACTGGTACCCACCTTCATGTTGGCCGCGCTCCCGGCGGAAATTCGAATGACAACCGACTATCTGAACCAGCGAGCGCTACGGCTCTCCGCCGTAGTAGCCAAGTATTTGGAGGCAGCCGGCGAAGCGGCCAAAGTGATTGTGCCCGGCGTCACATTTTCCTCCGGCTTCTTTCGCCTGAGAACCTACTTGGGGGAGGAGTTGGCATCTCGCTTGGCGGGGGCATCCCTAGCAAGAACGCGCTTGGCGCTGGCCAATCAGGTGCGTCCGATGAGTCTACATCTGGGCATCGTCCGAATCGCGATTGAAGGCACGCTCCTCTTCGACGTGCTCTTCGACACGACGGACAGCGAACCTGCAACAGACGCGTTCGCCCATATCGCCTTTCAAGCGCTCCCGACACGCTGGCTCGATGGCGTGGGGATCAGGATTTCCGCACACTGAGCTTCCCACCATGTCGACATTCTCCCGCCTGCACCCTCGGCTCCAACACGCCATCGCGACGCGCTTGGGCTGGCCGCAGCTCCGCCCTGTGCAGGAGCAAGCGGGCGCCGCCATTCTCGATGGGGAGAACGCGATCGTCCTCGCCCCCACGGCAGGTGGCAAGACGGAAGCGGCCTTGTTCCCCACCTTGTCGCTTCTTCTCGAGCGCGAACCGGTGAGCGTGGGCGCGTTGTATGTGGCACCCATCAAAGCCCTGCTGAACAACCAGGAAGACCGTCTCGGCCAATACGCCGAAATGGTCGGCCTGAGCCGCTTCGTCTGGCACGGGGACACAGCGCAGCGTGCCAAAGGACGGTTCTGCAAGCATCCCGACGCTCTGCTCATGACCACCCCCGAGTCGCTCGAGGTCATGTTGGTCTCGCCACGCGTTCCGACAGCGGAGTTGTTTCGCGATCTGCGCATCGTGGTGATCGACGAGGTCCATGCTTTTGCGGGTACCGACCGCGGCGCACACTTGATGTCCGTGCTCGAACGACTCGCGCGTGTCGCAGAGCGTGACATTCAACGCGTCGGATTGAGCGCTACGGTCGGTAACCCGGAAGAACTTCTAATCTGGCTTCAGGGCTCATCCAAGCGCATGGGGCGTGTCGTCGACCCGCCAAAGCCGAAGTCCGCCCGAGAGATCACCGTTCGTTTTCGCGAAGACACGGCAGCCCTCGCCACAGAAGCCGCCCGCCACGGCACTGGCAAGAAGAGCCTCTTCTTTTGCCAGAGCCGCTCCCTTGCTGAAACGGTCGCCGAGCGCATGCGCGGCGATGAGCTCGATGTCTTCGTCCACCACAGCTCCGTCTCGCTCGAAGAACGCCAAGCCGCCGAGGCTCGATTCGCCAGCGGGACCAACGCCTGCATCGTCTGTACTTCGACCCTCGAGTTGGGGATCGACGTCGGCGATTTGGACCTGGTGTTTCAACCAACGCGCCCAGCACCGTATCCTCGTTTCTCCAACGCATGGGACGCACGGGGCGCCGTGATGGCCGAGCAGCCAACACTCACTTTCTTTGTGAAGAGTCTGCAGCGGTTGCACAGGCCATCGCGATCGTCGAGCTCGCCCGCGACGGCTGGGTCGAGCGCGTTTCCACCCTTCGCCGCTGTTGGCCCGTGCTCGTCCATCAGCTCTTGGCGCTCACCCTCGCCTACGGCGGCGTGAGCGCCGAGCGTTGCTGGGAACTGCTCCACGTAGTGCCCGACTTCGCCGACATCACTGAATCCGACTTTCAGGCCGTCATCGATCACATGAAACGGACTGATTACTCATTCGAGTCGGGCGGCCTCTTATCCATGGGAACAAAGGCCGAGCGCATTTTTGGCAAAAAGAATTTCTTCGAGCTCTACGCCGTCTTCTCCAGCCCCGTCCTGGTATCATGTGCTCGACGAAGCTCGACGCGACGTTGGCTCGCTCGAACAAAATTTCGTCGATGGTTTGGTCGAGCAGATGACCTCATTCTTGCTCGGTGGTCGCGCCTGGATCGTGCAAGCGATCAACCACACGGACCGGGTTGTCTCCGTCAAGCCCGCGCCTCGCGGCAAAAAGCCCAGCTGGGGCGGCTTCCTTCCCCAATTCCTCGGCTTCGAGCTGTGCCAGCGCATTCGTCGAGTCTTGAGCGAAGACACGCGCTACCCCTACGCCGACGAGCATGCCATGCGCGCCATCCAGGAATGGCGCGACGATCTCGGTCAACTCCTCCGTGGCGCAGCTACGGAGGTCCAAATCAGTCACGAGGGCGCTCGCTGGTCGCGAGCCGCGCAGCGAAACAACGAAGTCGATGCGGCGAGTAGAGCAGTTTGATCGCGTAACATCAACCAAGATGACGCATCGCCCCAATCCCCTCCCACTACACCGAGCCAATACCGGGGCCATCGACTGCTGGTTCCTTGGCCCTTACTTCTCAGAAACAGGTGTAGACGCTGCCGCAGTGTAGCACCTAAATCGGGCACGGGGTTCGCCCAGCACCTGCTGATTGAACCCAGCACTATGCCCGCAACGTAAGGCGAGGACCTCATGCAACCTATTGCAACCCATACAGTTTCCCACTTAGGGCAAGGCAAATACATATGCCTGTATCACGGGGATTTAAGCGCCATTCCTGCCAACGAGGCTGTCGACCTTCTGGTCGTTTCGGCATTTCCCAATGACTACGCACCGACGCCCTCGTCAGTCATTGGCTCGCTGCATCGAAAGGGCGTTTCTCTCCTTGAGCTTTCGCGGGACAAGGAGGTGGACCTCCGGTCGACGTTTTCGTGCTGGTCGTCTCGAGAACTGTCTAAGAGATTCCCAGACGCTGGCTTTCGGCGCATCGTCTGCTTTGAAAGTGCTCAACAGGTGCCACCGGCTGAGAGGGTCGGCGACATCTTTCGTGCCATCATGCCGTTTGTCCTCGCAGATCCTCCGATCCGTAGCATAGCCATGCCGATTCTAGGAGCTGGCGACCAACGGCACGATGCAGCCGTCATGCTCAGTGCGATTTTCGACGCGTCGGCACACTGGCTCGCTGCGGGTCTGCCGGTGGATGTTATCAAAATCGTCGTGCACAACCGGGCGGCAGTACTTGAATTGACGGAAGTTTTTTCGACGCTAAAGCGACGTCGCACGCTGCCCCAAGGCAGCAGTAGCGGCGTGAAGCAGGAGGACGCCGAGTATCATCTTTTTGTGAGCTATGCTCACGAAGACATCCTAGAGGTTGACGGTCTGATTGCGGAACTCCGGAGCGCCAACCCAACCTTGCGAATTTTTCAGGACAAGATCGAACTCAAGGCGGGCGAATCCTGGCAAAGCGAACTGGATCGTGCGCTGGAGTCGTGCTGCAACGTTGTTGCCGTATACTCGCCATCTTACCTGGCATCGAAGATGTGTCTCGAGGAGTTCAACATGGCGCGGGTTCGACATAGAGAAAGCCCGACGCCAGTCATCACCCCAATCTATCTTCGAACAGCCGCGCATTTGCCGCTCTACATGCGCACCTTGCAGTACATAGATTGCCGTGAGGCCGATCGCACCCGTCTCAGGGCCGCCGCAGAGGAGCTCGTCGCAGCCTCTGCGATTAGCGAACGCACTCACCAGCGCAAATTAACATTCACCTCTTGAGCTCATCGAGGCGGCCATCGGGAAGTCAGCCGATAGCGGGCGCCGTTCGGGATGGAGGGGTGGATTCCGAGGCAGACGAGGTGATCGGCGCCGAATATGGAGACCAGGAATACTGCCCCGAAGTTCCGCTGAATGACGCGCGCTTGAGGCCCGGCCCTCAATACCCAAACAAACACATCCCCCTCACATTCGTATAATTCCCCGGCACAAAAAACCGCTGCATCCTCCGCGCCACCGTGGAGAACTCCCTCCGCGGCGACATCGTCGGATTCTGCCGCAGCTCGAGCGGAACCAGGAGAAACAGATAGTGCGCATGTCGACACAGGTGGCATTTCCAAAAATCGAGCAGGTCCATGTTGTTGATGGTGGTCTTGCCTCGCTCGACCTCGAGCAGGATGCCCGTGCCCTCCAATTTGAGGAAGTAGTCGGGCCGCAACGCAAACTCGTCCGAGCCGAACAGGCCCACCCTCTCGTTCTCGAAGCCTAGCTCGCGGGCAAACTCGCCGAAGGTGGCCTGCACCTCTGCGCTGCTGCGGCCGGGCTGGTTGGCGTCAGAGATGCGCGCGAGGGCGTCGTCGGTGCTGAGGTGGCTGTGGAGCTCATCGGCGAGCGCTGCTACTCGCTGCCATTCCGCCGAGGGCTCCAGGGGCGCTTGCACGTACTTGCTCAGGCTGATGGCCATGGCTGTACTACGGAGAGGCGTAGCCGAGGCAAAGGGCGAGACACGGCCATTATCGGGCGGTATGCTCCCGAAATGGCTCAGCTGACGATCGATGACCTGCTTTCGGCGATTCGGCGTTTGCCGCTCGATGAGCGTTTGCGACTGAGCGAGCGCGTGGCCCGGGACGCCTCGGAGGATACTCCCAAGCCCGCCCCGGCCATTGAGCCCGCGAAGATTAGCTAGGCTTTGGGAGCTTCATCGGGTCGCCGCCCTGAACATAGACCTGTCACAGCTTGTCAAAGCTCCCTGTCACAGCTTGTCACAGCTCGGCTCCTCGCCACCGGTACTGCCGCTTAGGGTCGGTCGGCCCCTGGCCGATCTCCGCGACGAGACCAACCTCGATGAGGCGTTTCAGATCGCGCTGCAGGGTGCGATGCGCGACATCGGGCATCAGGCGCTCGCAGTCCGCGAGGGAGAGCGACGTGCGCTCCAGAAAGGCGGCCACGAGGCTCGCTTGACGAGGGTTCGGCTGCTTCTGGGTCGCGAGGATGTCGGCGCGTATCGCCTGCTCGCCTCTCGTCTTCACTTCCTGAAGCTGGGTGTAGAGCCACGCCACGCGCCGACCTTGCCTACCGCGAGCGCGTCCAGTCCACCAGACGCAGCCGTTTGATGCGACGGAAATGGTTTGTGTCGTTCGTCACTAGAGTGAGCTCCCACGCCATTGCGTGGGCGGCGATGGCAATATCCAGGTCCTCGATGATGCTGCCGGCTTTTCGAAGCTGGGCCTTTGTGAGGGCGAACTGGGTGCTGACGGCATCGTTCCACGTCACGCGCAGCAATTCACCGCTAAATAGCTGCCAACGTTCAGCCAACGTCCGTTTGCGCTGACCGGACGGCAAGAGAGCCAGCCCGAATTCGATCTCGGCGACGACGGGCTGCGGCACGACGACGTGATCCCGAGGGCACTCGGTCAGTTGGGCAAGCACGACCGGATTGGCGCGCATCAACTCCGAAACGGTGTTGGTGTCGAGCAGGAACCTCATGGCCTGCACGTTCGCGTCGGCGTTCATAGCCGGGGCGGTGCCTTTGATTTGCGATTGGAACGAATGATTTCGAGCAAGTCGCCCAAAGGCTCGAGCTCTGGGAGCTTTTTGACTGACTGGAGGAAGTCCGGCGACCAGGCGGCCTGTTCAGCCAGGGCTTTCTCCAGCGCCTGAATGATGAAGCGGTTTCGGCTCAGGTTGAGCGCCTTGGCTCGCTCATCCACACGTTCGAGAACGGGTTTGGGGATATGCACCGTGGTGGCCATTGCCTCAGTATATTCGTGATATATTCGGCCGTCAAAACTTTGCTCCCGTGGGCTCGTTCCGGGCTCAAACCACGCGCCCCGAGGTACCGTAAAGTGACGCACGCTGGAGGTCCGGCCCAACCCTCCTTTGGACACTTCCAAAAATCGAGCAGGTCCATGTTGTTGATGGTGGTCTTGCCTCGCTCCACCTCGAGCAGGATGCCCGTGCTGTCCA
>JANOIG010000107.1:0-10323 GCA_031407405.1 Deltaproteobacteria bacterium | reverse complement strand
GCCTGGATCTGAGCGGCTTAACTCTATTTTGCGGAAAGCTCACCACACTCATCGCACACGAAGTTGACGTCATCACTCCATCCACTTGATTCTTTGACTCTGGTAAATCCGGGCGTCACGTCGCCCACCGTCGTAGATTTGTCGCCGTTCATATAAGCCCAACCATCTTCCTGCGAGCACTGTGCTTGGCCGGACTTTCCACATTGGGGACATTGGAGCGGAATCGTAAACCTGTCTCTTGCGGTCATGTTCTTCTCCGAGTTGTTTGGTCACGCCCGTTCTGGCTGCCGTTACTGGTGGCGTCGCGATTCTGCCTTCTTACCAAGCTCTACCGTCGACACCGGCGCGTTCGGCATACCATCACATTCTCCACGAAGCATAGTCGGGGCTTGCTCAAGCTCGCGCGTCGCGTCACGCCCGCTGCCAGGTGATCGACGGATCGCCAGGCCACGCCGCCACCTCGTTGCCGAACTCGCGCTCAAGGGTCTCTAGCGGCCCCCTAATGTTCAGGTCGTATCCCTCGAGGAATTGAACCGCAAAATGCAGGCACCCGGCCGCACCCAGAACGAGACCTCGCAGTCCGTCGTCCCTGCCCATCTCGGTCAGAGTCAGGACGCCTTTCTCGTCAAGACTTCCGAAGGTCCAATGCCCGTCGGAGTTGGGGTGAGCGAACTCACTCAGCTGGTTATATACATTTCGGATCGGTGGATACGCGGCCTCGAGGCGACTGATGCACGTGAGGACATTGGTCGCCTCGGGAAGAGCTGGATCTCCATCCTTCCGTCCGAACAGGGCTTTCATGACGAGCACATAGATCTGCCGAATCTCCTTCTTCGGCAGCAACGTTACGTGGATCTGATCGAGGATCCGGTACCAACCGGCGAGGGTCTCGATCAGGTGCCGCGAGAGGACAGCCGCGTTCAGATAGCGCGCCTGGTTCCATTCCGAAGCCGTCCCGTCAGCGAGCATGACCATACGGTAAACGCCGAGATGCAAAAAACTCTCAAGGGTCCACCTCAATCGAAAACTCCACGAGCGCGGGACAGGCCCACGTATTCAACGCTCCGCTCACGACCCGCCAGGCAGCTGCGTATCTCGGATATCAGACCACGGGCGCGATCCGAAAAGCCGTCATGAACGGCCTGCTCATCCCCCTCGGGCGTCGCGGCGGGAACGGATGCCTGATGTTTTCTGCTGAAGAATTGATGCGATTTGCACGAGGCGAGCCCCGATCTATGCTGCGGGTGGAACGCTCGGTAGCGCCTCATTTGAGAGGCCACAATGAGCAAGACGAAAGAGAATTGGAAGTTGATCCGAGGCAGCTGGATATCCTCGACCCCCGTACTGCCAGGGGTCTGGAAAAGAAAGGAGGGCGGCCATGTGGTACGCGCGCGGGTGACCGATCCGCGCACGGGAAAGAAGATAGATCTTGCGAAAGTCCTTCCAGATTTGAAGGCATCGGAGGCCCTGAATTGGCTCGAGCAAGAGCGGGCCATGATACGAGAAGGAAACAGCCGAGTCGCGCAGTCGCAGACGCGCTTCGCGACTTACGCAGTGTCGTTGCTAGAGAGAAAGATACGGGCACGTGACATCAAGAGCGAGGCAGGCATCCGCAAGTGGAATGACTGCCTGAAGAAGCTCTTGGGGAGCAACCTCGGTGATCTGTTCATCGAGAAGATGCGGCCACATGATTTTGCCCAGTGGCGTGACGGTTGCGCTGCGCTGATCGCCGACGGGCGTTACGCGCCGGTGACGATGAACACCGTTCTGGGTGTGCTTCGCGTGGTGATGAACAGCGCGAAGATCGAGCTCGGTCTGATGACGAACCCGATGGAGGGGCTTGCGCCCTTCGATACGAGTCAGCATCCGACCTATACGTTCGAGGAGCCCAACTCGCTCACCGTGGAAGAGTTGCGAGAGTTTCTCCGCTGCATGCAAGAGAGCTTTCCAGCGCACTACGCGATGACGTTCTTGGGCTTTGCGCTCGGCAAGCGTCCATCGACCACGCGGCCACTTCGCCGCAAGGGTCCAACGCCGGACGTGCTCTGGGATACGGGAGTGTTGCTCTTTCGCCGGTCGAACACCTACGGGCAAGTCGTCATGGAAGGTGTGAAGACGGGCGGTGAGGAAAGAGTGAAGATCCCGGAGGAGCTGCTCGGGCTCCTTCGCTGGCACGTGGACACACAGCTCAGATCGCTGGCTCAGCAGCATTCGGATCTGCTGTTCCCGGCCACGGGAGGTGGGTTCAGGGCGCGTAGCGTTCTGGACAAGCCGTTCCTGGCGGTGGCTCAGGCCATCGGACTGACCAAGCGGATCACGCCCCGTGGAATGCGCAGGACGTTCCAGGATCTCTGCCGGGCAGCAGCCGTCGGGGATCTAGTGACTCGCTCGATCAGTGGGCACGCCACCGAAGCCATGCAACGGCACTACAGCACCGTCGCTCTCGAAGAACAGAGGCTTGGACTCTCGAACGTCATCCACCTCATCAACGCTCCTAACCCCTTGATTTCGAGGGGGCAGGGCGGGGGGCAGGAGCCTCGTGTGAGGGGGCAGGATCGGGGCTGAGCAACATCAGAGCGGCGTCTTAAACTACTGATATTGTGTGATTCTTATAGTGGGCGCAGCAGGACTTGAACCTGCGACTTCAACCGTGTGAAGGTTGCACTCTACCACTGAGTTATGCGCCCGAGGGGCGGGACCATAACTAGCACTTCCGCGCTTGGCAACGGGCGTGAGCGGTAGCTGCTCGCCGGGCCTTTCCGTGCACCCGCGCTAGCGCGGATCCGTACCTTTGTCTCAGCCGTTTCCCACGCCGAGGCCAGGGAAATTACCGGCTCGGCAGCGTGGCCGGGGCTCGGCGGACGTGTTCGGCGGAGAGGGCTTTGACCTGTTGGACGAGGTATTGGACCATGCCTTCGACCATGATCTTACCCTTGGCGACGTTGGCGAGGGTGGGGTCGCCGTAGGCGCCGGTCGGGGAGTATATGCCGGCTTCTGACTTTGGGTCGCGGGTGAGGCCCCCCGGACCCCGATCGGCGTGGATGTCGCGTTCGGCGCGGTCGAGGTGGACGACGTCGGGGGCGATGTACAGCATCATCGAGGTTTCGATTTCGTCGGCGTGGGTGCCGGCGGGCTGGGTTTCGACCTGGCGGCGCAGGGCGGCGTAGGCGGTGGTGATGTCCGTGTACTCCATGCGCGAGCCGCGTGCCACGATGACCGCGCGCGCCGCCTTCAGCGGCTTGAGGGTGCTGATGCCGGTGTTCAGCACGTAGAAGCGTTTGGCGCCCTGGCTGGCCAGGCTCTCGCAGATGTCGGTGATCGTGTCGCGGCAGACTTCCGAGCGCACGCTGATCGAGCCGGGGTACTCGAGGAAGGCCGGATAATGACCATACTGTAGGGTGGGCAGCACCAACACGGGGCACTGTGCCGCCACGCGTTTCGCCAGGTATTCGGCGATGAGCCAGTCGTTGTTGAGGGGCAGGTGGTGCCCGTGTTCTTTGGTGCGAGCCCCAAGTGGCAAGAGCACCGTAGGGAGCGTGTAGATGGCCTGTTCAGCTTCGGGCCAAGTCAAGGTCTCGAGAAAACGCGACTGCATGGCTGCTACAGGTTTCGCTCTCCGCGGCAGCGCGTCAAGGCCTGTAGGCTGGAATGTTTACCGCCTCTGACTAACGTCGGGTGTGCGGCTTCCCTACAGAAATAGGCGAAGGCGATACCGCTAACTGACTCAACCGCGACTGAGCAGCAACGCTCCGAGCGGGGGCAAGGTGAGGTTGAGCGAAAACGGCCGCCCGTGGCTCGGGATGGGGGAGGCATGAACCCCGCCTTGGTTGCCCTGGCCGCTGCCGCCGTACACCTTGGCATCCGTATTCATCAGCTCGTGCCAGAAGCCGTTTTGATCGACGCCAATGCGGAAATCGTGGCGCGGCTCGGGCGTGAAGTTGAAGAGCGCGACGATGGTTTCGTCGGCGCTGGTCGAGCGCCGCAGGAATGATAGCGTGCTCTGGCGGCCATCGTTGGCGTCGATCCAATCAAAGCCTTCCGGATCGTGGTCGCGCGCGTAGAGCGCCGGGTTCTCTACGTAAATGCGGTTGAGCTCGCGGACCAGGTGCTGCACGCCCAGGGATGCCGGGCTCTCCGCTTGCTGCCAGTCCAGGCTCGAGTCGTGGTTCCACTCGCCGGGTTGCCCCAGCTCACCACCCATGAACAGCAGCTTCTTGCCCGGCGTGGCCAGCATGTACGCGAACAGGAGGCGCAAGTTGGCGAACTTCTGCCACTCGTCTCCCGGCATGCGGCTGAGCAGTGAGCCCTTGCCGTAAACGACCTCGTCGTGGGAGAGGGCGAGCAGGTAGCGTTCGCTGTAGGCGTACATGCGCCGGAAGGTGAGCTCGTCGTGGTGGAACCGGCGATGCATGGGATCGCGCGCGAGGTAGCGCAGCGTGTCGTGCATCCAACCCATGTCCCATTTGAGGTCAAAGCCAAGCCCACCCACCCGTGTCGGGCTCGTGACACGCGGCCAAGCGGTGGCTTCTTCGGCGATGGTCACGGCGTCGGGGTACTCGCGATGGATGGCGTCGTTCAGCCGCCGAAGAAAGGTGACGGCGTCCAGGTTCTCTCGACCCCCGTTGCGGTTGGGAACCCATTGGCCCTCGGCGCGCCCGTAGTCGAGGTGCAACATGGACGTGACGCCGTCCACTCTCAGGCCATCGGCGTGAAACTTGTCGAGCCAGAACACCGCGCTCGAGGTGAGGAAGCTCTGCACCTCGAGCCGCCCGTAGTCGAAATGCAGGCTGCCCCACTCCGGGTGCTCGCGCTTTTGCGGGTCGGCGTGCTCATACAGATGCGTCCCGTCGAAATAGACGGGGCCGTGGCCGTCTGCGGGGAAGTGTGCCGGGCCCCAATCCAGAATGACGCCGATGCCGTTCTGGTGCAGCGTATCGATCAACGCCATGAAATCTTGCGGGCTGCCGTAACGCGCGCTCGGCGCAAAGTAGCCGGTGACCTGGTAGCCCCAGGAGCCAAAGAACGGGTGCTCCATCACCGGCATCAGCTCGACGTGGGTGAAACCCAGACGCTTGACGTGCTCGATCAGCTTCGGAGCGATCTCGCAGTAGCTGAGGGAGCGGTAACCCTCTTCGGGGACCCGCATCCAGGAGCCCAAGTGCAGCTCGTACACGGACATGGGAGCCTGGAGCGCGTTTCGCTCGGAGCGCTCCATCATCCAACGTTGGTCCTGCCAGCCATAATCCAGGTTCCAGACCACGCTCGCCGTGTTGGGCGGGACCTGCTGCGCGACCCCATACGGATCCGCCTTGTCCGGCAGGAGGTGGCCGGCGCCGGAAACGATCCGATACTTATACAGCTCACCGCGGCCCAGCCCCGGGACGAAGCCGATCCAGATGCCCGTGTGGGGGAGCAAACCGAGGGGGGTCGCGTGAATCTTCCAGTGGTTGAAGTCCCCAACCACGCTCACCGCTTGTGCATTGGGCGCCCAGACCCCAAACTGCGTACCGAGTACGCCATTGCGGCTCGTGATATGAGCCCCGAGCTTTTCGTAGATGCGGGCGTGTGTGCCCTCGCAGAAAAGGTGAACGTCGAGGTCGGAGATCTCGTGCGGCCCGACCGCGGTCGCCGCAGCGGCTGGCGGAGCGTCATTCATGCGCAGCCGTGACTTGCCATGACGGTGCGCGTTCGGGAAGCGGTGCCAATCCCCCCGGAGGGCGAGCCGACTGGTCAGCCAAGGTGGTCGCTGGGGTGGGTCCGACATTGCATTCACCCTGGGGCTGCAACACCCTCCGCACACCGGGGTCGACGTGAATGATTCTGATCCCCTGCGAGCTACTTATCGCGTCCAGCTGACGCCCGAGTTTGGCTTCCGAGCGCTCGAGGCACGCCTGCCGTACCTGGCGCGTCTGGGCATCAGCCACGTGTACCTTTCACCTTGTCTGGAGGCGGTGACGGGGAGCGCTCACGGCTACGACGTCACAGATCCAAACCGGGTGCGCGCGGACTTTGGGGGAGAGGCCGCGTGCAGCGCGGCGTTGGACGCCTGCCGGAAACACGGCCTCGGCGTGTTGATGGACATCGTCCCCAACCATATGGCGGCATCGCCGGGCAATAATCCGTGGTGGCGGGATTTGTTGCGGTGGGGGCCAACTAGCCCCTGTGCGAGGTACTTTGACGTGGATTGGGCGCGTCACGACGGACGCGTGCTCTTGCCCATTCTGGGGTTGAATCGCAGCGCGGCCTTGGCCAGCGGCGAGGTCCGGCTCGAGCTGGGCGCGCGGGGGCTAGAGCTCTGGGTCGATGATCGGCCACTTCCCGTTGCGGCGCGCTCG
Source organism: Deltaproteobacteria bacterium (assembly GCA_031407405.1). Lineage (GTDB taxonomy): Bacteria > Myxococcota_A > Polyangia > Polyangiales > Polyangiaceae > SZUA-265. Next base: position 3,988 of record JANOIG010000107.1, on the reverse strand, counting down.
CTGCCCTTGGTCTGGGCGGAGCTGGCAGAGCCCGGCTCGGTCCTCGAAAAGCCACTCCAGCGGCTGCGCGCCTCGTGCAGCGCCGAAGGGGTCGGGCGCACCGAGGTCGAGGCGCACGAATGGGCGCTCGGCGAGCTGCTTTCGGCCGAGCCGCTGCGAAGCCGAGCCGTCGAGCTGCTGGGGAGCATCAACGGGGTGCCGGAGCGGTTGCAGCCGATTGTCGACGCGCAGCATTACCGCCTGCGCTTTTGGCGTGTGGGGCTCGACGAGATCAATTACCGCCGTTTTTTCGATGTCAGTGACCTGGTGGCGCTGCGCGTGGAAGATAAGGAGGTGTTTGACGCGGCGCACGTCCAGATTGTGCGTTGGCTGAGCCATCCGGCGGTGGCCGGGGTGCGCGTCGACCACCCCGACGGTCTCAAAGATCCGGAGCAATATTTTGAACGTCTGCGTGGCCTCGTGGGCCCCGGCTGGATCGTCGCAGAGAAAATCCTCGAACCGGGGGAGCGCTTGCCCGAGGCGTGGCCCATCGACGGCACGACCGGCTACGATTTTCTGAACGTGGCGGGGCGGCTGTTCGTGGACCCGAACGCCGAAGACGCGCTGACCGCCACTTACTGCGAGCTCGGCGAATTGCCCGCCTATGATTTCGAACGCTCCGTGCTGGCCGCCAAAAGGCGGGCCCTGCGTGAGCTGTTCGGTGCCGAGGTGGCGGCGCTGACGGCCCGAGCTCTGCCCGCGTGTCAGACGGAGCAAGGGCGGTCGTCCACGGTGGGCGACGTCAAGCGGGCACTGGTCGCCTTGATCACCGGCTTGCCGGTGTACCGCACCTATTTGCGTCCAGGTCGGCCGGCGACGTCCGCCGACTGCGCGTGGCTCGAGGCGGCGCGGCGCCATGCCCTGGGTGAGCACCCGGAGCTCGCGTCAATCATCGGGCGGCTCGTCGAGCTGCTCCTGGGCACTGAGGCGATCCCCCGCCACGACGAGCTGGCTACGGCGTTTCAGCAGCTGTCGGGCCCGGCCATGGCCAAGGGCTTGGAAGACACGGTCTTTTACGACGACGCACGCTTCCTCGCCCTCAACGAAGTCGGTGGCGACCCCGGCCACTTCGGAGGCGACGTGGAGGAGTTTCACGCGCACTGTCGCGCGGTGCAGGGGCGCTGGCACAGGACGTTGTCGGCCACGTCGACCCATGACACCAAGCGCAGTGAGGACGTTCGCTTGCGCCTGGCTCTCTTATCGGAGCTGCCGGACGAATGGGCTGCTCGCAGCAAGGCCTGGGCGTGTCGAGCGCGAGCTTTGCCGGGCGGCGAGTCGGTGGATCCGCGCACACTCTATTTTCTGTTACAGACGCTGGTCGGGGCGTGGCCCATCTCGGTGGAACGCGTGCAGGCCTACCTGCAGAAGGCCGTGCGCGAAGCCAAGGCCTGGACCTCGTGGCTGTCTCCCGATCTGCCGCGAGAGTCCAGGCTGCGCGATCTGATCGGGGCGTTGCTCGAGGATGAGGTGTTTGAGGCGGAGCTCGCTGCATTCGTCGAGCGCCTCACGCCGGCGTTTGAGCGACACGCGTTGGCGCTCACCTTGCTCAAGCTCACCGCACCGGGCGTGCCTGACATCTATCAAGGCACCGAGCTCTGGGATTTCAGCCTGGCCGACCCCGACAACCGGCGCCCCGTGGATTACGCCTGGCGCGAGAGCTTGCTCGGGCGAATGTCCGAGCCGGGCCCGCTCCAGGCCCCGCCACCGGAAGTGAGCTGCGGCGAGGCGAAAATGTGGACCATCGAGCGGGCGCTCGCCGTGCGGCGGCAGTTTCCTGAATGTTTCGACGCTCGGGGGGCGTACACCGCGTTGGCGGTCGTCGGGGTGGAACAGCATCGGGTCGTGGCGTTTCAGCGCGGCGAACGGGTGGTGACCGTTGCGCCCAGGCTGACGCTCTCCCTGGCTAGTGGCTGGCAGGATACGCGCGTGGTGCTGCCCGAGGGTCGATTCCGCAACGTGCTCACCGGTGAGGCGGTGGTGGGAGGGAGCCTCGAGTTGCTCTTGGCGCGCTTTCCAGTGGCCCTCCTGGTCGAGGGCTGACAGAAAGAGCACGATGCCAAGCCTGGTCGTTTGGGCGCCGCGGGCGACCTCCGTGGGGGTCGAGCTCGCGGAGGAGCAGCGTCCGCTCAGCAAGGGGGCCCGGGGCTATTGGTCTCTGCCGGAGCCCAGCTTGAGTGAGGGGACCCGCTATCGGCTCCGACTGGACGGGGGCTCGGCCATCCCCGATCCGCGCTCCGCGTATCAGCCGGAGGGTGTGCACGGGCCATCGGTGGTGGTGGACCATGCGGCGTTCAGCTGGAAGGATTCAGAGTTTACGCCGCGGCCGCTGACACACGCCGTCATCTACGAGCTGCATGTGGGCACCTTCACGCCCGCAGGCACATTTCTCGCCGTCATCGAACGGCTGGGCCACCTGGTGGCGCTGGGCATCACCCATGTCGAGCTGATGCCCGTCGTGGAATTCCCGGGCCGGCATGGCTGGGGCTACGATGGGGTTGCGCTGTTCGCGCCGCACCACGCCTACGGTACCCCTGACGACCTGAAGCGCCTGGTCGACGCCTGCCACTCGCACGGGCTCGCGGTGCTGCTCGACGTGGTCTACAACCACCTCGGTCCCGACGGTAATTACCTGGCGCAGCTCGGCCCGTATTTTACCAGCGAGTACGCCACTCCCTGGGGCGACGCGGTGAACCTCGACGGCGCGGGCTCCGACGAGGTGCGCCGCTTCTTTTGTGACAACGCCCTGTACTGGTTGGAGAGCTATCACTTTGACGGGCTGCGGCTAGATGCCGTGCATGCCTTGCTCGATCGCAGCGCACGCCCATTTCTCGAGCAGCTGGCCGTCGAGGTGAGTGAGCTCGGGCTGCGTCTGGGCCGCCCCAAGGTGCTCATCGCCGAGAGCGATCTGAATGACCCGCGTGTGGTTCGCGCGCGCGACGCTGGGGGCCACGGCCTCGACGCGCAGTGGAGCGACGACTTTCACCACAGCCTGCACGCTGTGCTGTGCGGTGAGCGGCGCGGCTATTATGCGGATTTCGGCCAGCTCGAGGACGTCGCGCGCGCGCTCGGCTCGGGTTTCGTCTACGCCGGGCGCTTCAGCGAGTACCGCCGGCGCTCGCACGGGCGTGCGCTCACCGGAGCCCCGCTCAGCAGCCTGCTCGGATACTTGCAGAATCACGACCAAATCGGCAATCGCGCCCAGGGGGACCGCCTGGGGCGCCGCCTGAGCGTGGCCGCCCTCGAGCTCGGCGCCGCGCTCGTTCTGACCAGCCCCTTCGTACCGATGCTCTTTCAGGGCGAGGAGTGGAACGCCACCAGCCCGTTCTGCTATTTCACCGACCATCAAGACCCGCGGCTGGCCGAGGCAGTGCGCGAAGGCCGGCGGCGCGAGTTTGCGGGGTTCGGTTGGGCGCCGGAGGCCATCCCCGATCCACAGGCGCCCGAAACGTTCCAAAGCTGCAAGCTGATTTGGGAGGAAATTGCCGAGCCCGAGCACGCGCGCCTGCTCGACTGGTATCGGGCGCTCATCCGGTTGCGGGCGACGGAACCGGACTTGACCCGCGCGGAGCGCCCCCAGGTGAGCGTGGGCTCCGCCACTGGTCACCTTTTGATCATGAGGCGCGGCGCGGTGCTCGTCTGTGCGAATTTCGGCAGCCAGTCGGCGGTCCTTCCCGGTCAGGGCAACGCCCGCGTGCTCCTCGGGTCGGCGGGCATACAGCTGTCGGGAGGTGTGTTGCACTTGCCGCCCTGCGGGGTGGGCGTGCTGCGCGCTCCCGACTAAATCGAGGCACTAGCGCTTGCGCGGTGTGCGTGTTAGCTGTCGCCGCGGGTCCTCATGGCCCTCTGGGCGGCGGCCGCCAGCTTTCATAACAATCCCTGGTATTCGGTGTTTCGACGCTCGAGTGGCACCCTGCTGCACATCTCCTCGCTACCTGGCCCTTACGGGCTT
>JANOIG010000066.1:0-3461 GCA_031407405.1 Deltaproteobacteria bacterium | reverse complement strand
CCCTGGCCGAGCACGCTTTCGACCGCAACTGCGCCGCCGTGGGCGGAGACGATACCCAGGCAAGAGGCCAACCCGAGCCCGTGTCCCTGGGCCTTGGTGGAAAAGAAGGGCTCAAAGACGCGTTGAAGTGTCGACGAGTCCATGCCCACGCCGGTGTCTCGCACCTCCACCTGCACCCAGTCGCCCGGGCCCACGACGGCACCCAGCGCGCGGTCCCAACGCGCGTCTGGGTTTCGGATTCGGCTCGTGCTCAGCCAGATGGTCCCGCTCTGGTCTCCCAGTGCATCCGAGGCGTTGGTGAGCAGATTCATGAGGACCTGAGTGAGCGTGGCGCGGTCGCCGAGCACCACGCTGCCTTCCCCGAGATTTAGCTCCAGCCGAGCGCGCGCGGACAGACGCGCCTCCAGCAACGTCCCGAGCTCACGCCATAAGGCAGCCAGATCGACCGCATGCCGCTGCCCGAGGTCGCGCTGCCCCGCGTACGCGAGCAGCTGGGTCGTGAGGTCCGCCGCTCGCTCGGCGGCGCTGATGATGGCGTCGCACAGCTCGCGGTCGTCCTCTCGTGGGAGTGAGGCTCGTAGCAGCTCGGCGTTGCCGAGCACGCCGACCAAGAGATTGTTGAAGTCATGCGCGATGCCGCCGGCCAAAACGCCTAGGCTTTCCAGTCGTTGGCTGCGCTGCAACTGCTCGTTGAGGCTGCGCCGCTCGTTCTCCAGGCGCCGAGCTTCGCGCAGGTCCCGCACCGCTCCCACCCGCACCGGTTCGCCATCGAGAGTGGACATCACGGCCACAATCTCGACGGGTACTTGCTCACCCGTCTTGCTGACCAGGATCAGCTCGTTCGACCTCATGATTTGCTCGGCTAGGATGCGTGTGCCCAAGGGCACCGAGCCCGGGGCAACGTGATCAATCAGCCGCTTGCCCACCAAGTCACCCGGCTTGAAGCCGAGCACCCTCTCGATGGCCCCCGCGACCTCGACCGCCACGCCGTTGCGGCTGACGACGATGAAGTCGAAGGCCTGCTGAGCCAAATCTCGCAGGCGTGCCTCGCTTTCGCGCAGCAGGGCTTGGGTTCGCTCCCGCTCGGTGACGTCTCGCACCGCCACCACGCGCACCGGCCGCGCCCCGAGCTTACCCTGTTTTGATTGGAGCTCAGCGCGGAAGCGCGAGCCGTCCTTGCGCACCGCGGTGATGACATACGTCCCCTCGAATCGGTTTTGCATGCGCTCGAGCACCGAGGGCAGGTCCTCGGGCGCCACGCAGTCAAGTAGCGTATTGGGCCCGAGGACCTCCGCCAAGGTACAGCCGAGCAGCTCGGCCACGCGCTGGTTGGCATCGATGACGACCCCGTCTACATGGATGAAGGTCCCTTCGAACGAGGCCGCCGAGAGCATCTCCATGCGCTCGCGCGTGCGGCGTAACTCGTCGTCTGCGGACGCGCGCATGAGCGCTACCGACAGCAGAGACCTGAGCGTTTCGCGCAAGGTCGCCTCCGGCGGCCGCAGCCCCACATCCACAGCAACGACCCGCCCCGCGTGCTCGACGTGTAGCCAGGGGACCCCAGCCCCGGGGGAATGGGTGACGAAGCCGCTGGCGCGGAGAGTGGCCAACGCTTGTTCCAGTGCTGCCTCCGCGTCGGAGCCGGCGAGAGCTGCCGCGACGCGAGTTACCAACACATGATCCGGCAGTTGTGACATGGCGCTCAGGCGCCCCGCGGGCCCCCGGCTGAGCCTACTCTCGAGAGCTCTCAATCAGCAACCGCGCTCGAACAACCTGTGCCGTCTCGGCGGCGATCAGCTCTTGTCGAGCCGCAATGCCGCTGCATCATTCATGTATTTCGCCTGCCCGAAAAAAAAGTCGCTGGCTGTAGCAGACGTTTACGTTACTTTCGCATACTGACAGAATGCAGGACCAAAAGTACTACGTCGTCAGTGCCCACCCCAATCGTCGTTACGTCGGATGTAAGCGCGACGACCCCAGGGCCCCCTCGAGCTCCACCTGGTTCATCACCGATCAAGCCGCCGAGGCGCATGACGTGGGTAACCGCATGGAGGCTTTGGAGGTGTGCAACGAGCTAAACGGCAAGCACATCGAGGCAGTCTATAACCTCATCGACCCAGAGCACCGCCACTGGACCATCGTCGAAGACCTCGCCAGCGACAATGGTACTAGCGGGTGATTGGGCAGCGGGCTTTGTGCCGCGCGGCGCGTCTCAAAGCCCGCTCGCCCTCCCCAGCGCTAGCGCTCGACTCAAGCCGCTCGTTCTGCGGCGGCTCTCACCACCGCCACCTCGATGTCGATGTCGACGCGGTCGCCGACGAGCACGCCACCGGCCTCGAGCACCTGGTTCCAACCCAGGCCGAAGTCCTTCCGGTCGAGGGTTGCTCGCGCTACGAAACCGGCGCGCTCGTTGCCCCATGGATCGGTGGCTCGACCGCCGTATTCCACCTCGAGCGGTACCACACGGGTCACGTCACGGATCGTGAGCTCCCCGATCACGCGGTAACGGTCACCGGAGAGTGGCTCGATGCGCTGGCTGCGATAACGCAGCTCTGGAAAAGCCGCGACGTCGAAAAAGTCGGCAGAGCGCAGGTGGACGTCGCGCTCGGGTGCGCCGGTGTCGATGCTCGCGGCATCGATGGACACGTCCAGGGTCGAGCGCGTGAGGTCGTCCTCATCCAGTTGCACCGAACCCGTGTACTTGGCGAAGCGGCCCCGCACCTTCGAGACCAGCATGTGGCGGATTGAGAAGCCGATGCCCGAGTGGGCGGCGTCGATGTTCCAGTTCTTCGTAGTCATGATGTTCTTTTCTCCTGACCACCAACTTAGATTGTTCTATTCGAATGACTAGGTGACTATCCTTGGATTGACTGTCCTATGTGTGGGACAATGTGCCATGGACCTGAATGAAATCCTCGTGTTCGCCCGCGTGGTGCAAGCGGGCAGCTTCACGGCCGCCGCCCGCGCGCTCGCAATGCCCAAGTCCACGGTGAGCCGGAAAGTCTTCGAGCTGGAGGAGCGGCTCGGGTCGCGGCTGCTGCAGCGCACCACGCGCAAGCTATCGTTGACGCAGGTGGGTGAAATTTATTTGCGCCACTGCAACGCCATGCGCGATGAAGCGCTGGCCGCCGCCGATGCGGTGGCGCAGATGCAGGTCGAGCCGCGCGGCACGCTGCGCATTGCCTGCCCGGTGACGCTGGCGCAAAGCACGCTGGGCTACCTGATTCCGCGTTACCTGGCGCTGCACCCCAAGGTCACGCTCGACATGCAGGTGACCAACCGGGTGGTCGACCTGGTGGAGGAGGGCATAGACATCGCGCTGCGGGTGCGTCCCACGCTGGACGACAGCGGCAGCCTGGTGGTCAAGCAACTGGGCGCCACCTGCGGCCATCTGCTGGCCAGCCCCGCACAACTGCACCGCCAGGGCCTGCCGGCCACGCCTGCAGACCTGGCCCGGCTCG
>JANOIG010000349.1:0-41529 GCA_031407405.1 Deltaproteobacteria bacterium | reverse complement strand
CTTCCTTTTTGGTACATTTAGCTCTCATTTCCCTCCAATCGGAGACGGCTGAGCTCCCGCTGGCCGCCTCTGGTCCGCCTGAGCTTGACGAGATGGTTGGGCGGGCGCAGCATCGGGGCCATGGGTTCGCGGCAGGTTTGGACGCTTTCGGTAGGCATTTGTTGCCTGGCCGTAGGCTGTGGTGAGCCGCCGGATCCGCCTGTGATCATCGTGCCTGAGCGCACCGCTAGCGCCCAAGGTGGTAGCAACGGTCAGGTGGCGGTCCTCGACGCCCGGCCAACGCCGAGCAGGCCGCCGCCAGCCCCGACAGGTCCAGACGCCGGTGTGACGGGGTCAGCTGACCCGGAAGGCCCTCCATCGAGCTCCAGCGCCGAGCCAAGCCCAAGCGGGCGGAGGTTTGCCGCGTGCACGGCTTCTAGCGCCACGGGGTGCGAGTACATCTACGTCACGATGCAAGAGGACGAAGCGAATTTGTGCGTCCAACTGACGTTGGACACCTGTGGCTCGTATGGCCGCCAGGGGCTTCGCATCGACCTGCCACCCTCCTGGCGGCTAGCGGCGGGCTCCGTGGGGAGGCCCGCTTCGGAGTGCCTGCCCGCGACCTTCTACCCTGCGAGTCTACCTGTCCTCACCGCGAGCGGCAGCATCGATTGGAACCGAGACACCAGCCGGCCGTCGCAGCTCGTGATTGACGTGACGCTCGACACGCCAGCCGCCGCAACCGTAGGCGACGCGCTCGGCAGCGTGACGCTGGTCACGGACGCTCTGGTGGCACCGCTCGCCGATTGCGAGGACTGAGTCGAGCGCGTCGGCCCTCAGGCGATGATCGCCTGCTTTCGGTGCGCCCCCCGGGTTCCCTGCGCACTTCAGCTGTGCAATAGTTCGCTCCCCCGACCGGCGAGGAGCTGTGATGTACGACGCTAAACCCAACCGCTACGAGCTCATGACGTATGTTCGCTGCGGCCGCAGCGGGCTCAAGCTGCCGAGGCTCTCGCTCGGCCTGTGGCAAAACTTCGGGGACGCTTCGGCGCTCGACAATGCTCGCGACATGCTGCTCAAGTCTTTTGACCACGGGATCACTCACTTTGACCTCGCCAACAACTATGGGCCCCCCGCCGGCTCCGCCGAACAAAACTTCGGGCGGATTCTCGCCAGTGATTTGCGTCCGTATCGGGATGAGCTCGTGATCTCGACCAAGGCCGGATACTGGATGTGGAACGGCCCCTACGGCGAGTTCGGTTCGCGCAAATACTTGACCGCGAGCTTGGATCAGAGCCTGAAGCGCATGGGGCTCGAGTACGTCGACATCTTCTACTCCCACCGCTACGATCCGGAGACGCCGCTGGAGGAAACGATGGGCGCGCTCGATCAGGCGGTGCGCAGCGGAAAGGCGCTGTATGCCGGGATCTCTTCGTATGGCCCGGAGAAGACGCGTGCGGCGGTCGCTATCTTGCGGGATCTCGGCACACCGTGCCTGATTCATCAGCCGTCCTACTCGATGTTGAATCGATGGGTCGAGGGCGGCTTGCTCGATGTGCTCGGCAAAGAAGGGATTGGCTGCATTGCCTTCTCCCCGCTCGCTCAGGGCTTGCTCAGCGACAAGTACTTGAAGGGGGTCCCCGATACGTCGCGCGCGGCCAAGGGCGTCTCATTTCGTCGCGAGCATTTGAGCGAGGCCAATCTGGCTCACGTGCGAGAGCTGGACGCGATTGCCCGCCGGCGAGGTCAGTCGCTGGCCCAGATGGCCATTTCCTGGGTGTTGAGAAACCCCAACGTCACGACCGCGCTGATCGGCGCCAGCCGTTGGGCACAAGTCGAAGAGTGCATCGGCGCGTTGTCACGGCTCGAGTTCAGCGCCGATGAGCTGTCGGAGATCGACCGCCACGCGCTCGACGGCAAGCTCAACCTGTGGGCGAAATCCAGCGACGCCGGCTGACGCCCGCGTCGGCTATCATTCAAGGACGAACTCGACGCGCCGATTGCGGGCGCGCGCGTCCGCGTCCGTGCCCTCCTCGACCGGCTTGTCTGGGCCGTACGAGCGCACTCTGAGTCGGCCGGGGCTGACACCTTTTCCAACCAAGTAACGCCGCACCGAGCGGGCACGCTCTTCGCTGAGCTGCATGTTGAGCGCGCGAGGCCCCGTGTCGTCCGTGTGACCCTCTACACGCATGTGCTCGATTTCTGGATTAGCCTTGAGCGTCAATGCCACCTGGTCGAGCAGCGAATGGGAGCTTTCGGTCAATTGGGCTGAGCCGCGCTCGAAGCGGATCGTATCCAGCACGGTGAAGTGCCCTTCCCCGTAGATCACTCGGGGGTCGCCCGAGTCGGGGCAGCCGTCTTCATCATCGATGCCGTTGATGGTCTCTTTCGCGTCCGGGCAGTCGTCGTCCACGTCGGCGACTCCGTCGCGATCGAAATCAGGATCCTCCTCGGGGCAGCCGTCACCGTCCTCGATGCCGTCGCGATCCTCGGCGTCCTGCGGGCACTGGTCCTCGGCGTCGGTGATGCCGTCGCTGTCCCGATCATGGCTCGTGGGTGTGAAGCGCAGGCCCACAAATGCGCGGAAGGTCGGCACGCCGTAACCTTCGAGCAGCCCGATGCCCGGGCCTCCGAGGATCTCCCACTCTTCACCGAGCTGATGGCGCAAGAAGCCCAGAGCTTCGAGCGGCAGCTCCTCGGGGTCGCTTTGGCCGAGCCCCACGCCACCGTTGAGCTCGACGCCGATCTCGGTGCGCCCCGCGAGGCCCCCAAAGCGATATCCGAGCGCGACCGCGTAACCTAGCTCGTTGCCCGCTTCGACGTTCAGAAAGCGTGCTTCTTTACGCAGCGCCACGCCCAGGTTGAAGCCAATCCTCACGCCTGAGGCATAACGATGATCCAGCGCCACCTTCGGAACGAGCTCGACACCTCTCGCGCCGCCAGAAAAGTCGCCGGAATGCGTGGGCAGCCGCAGCTCCGCGAGCAACGCTAGCCCGATGCCGTCGTCGACATCGGAGAGTATCTCCAGCTTCGGCACGAGCCGCAGATCACCGAGGCCCGCGCTCGATGGAGAGCCGTCGCCGGACTGAAGCACGAACATGGGCAGCGCCGCGCCGAGTGCCAAACGCCGGGTCAGACTGGCCGACAGCACGACGTCGGCACCCAACCGACCGGCGACGAAGCTGCGACTGATGTCGCCGTTCCCGTCCACCACCAGCAAAGGATTGTTGGCGTAGTTGAGCCAGAACCCCAGCTCCCAACGGTCGTCGGGGTGGCGCACCCTGGACCCCTCGGCGTTCACCCAGCCATCATGGGTCCCCGCGGGCTTGTAGCGCTGGGTGTCGACCTGCGCCCAGAGCGTGCCGGTGACCAAACAAGAGGCCAGGCCGAGGGCGACTCGAGACGGCACCCCGATCATGAGCCCACGGGCCCCTGCTGCGCCTCACGCCGCGCTTTGCGACGCAAGCTCACCACGAGCGCCAGTCCCAGCACGCACAGGCTGCTGGCTCGGTAAGGCGCTCGCCAAGGAACGGTTTCGCAGGTGAAGGCCCCTCCCTGCACGACCTCTCCAACTCCAAGCGCGTACTCGGGCGCCAGACAGCGCCCCTCGCGGCAAGAGCCGCCGGCGGGACATTGATCGTCAGTTTCGCAAGCCGCGTTGCTTTCGGCAAGATCGGCGACGCCGTTGTCATTGCTGTCACGGGGTACGCAAGGCCCGGCCGCTCCGACGTCGAGGTCGGCGAGGCCCATGCCCGCGTTGGACCGAAACAGGAAGTTGACGTCACACGAGATCGCCACCTCTAGGCGCGCGAGATTCAATGCCGCCTGCAGATACCCGTTGGGGGGCGAGCCCAGGCGCAATGGGTCGAGATCGTTGCCCGCTTCGATGGCCGCGTCAAAGCTCTCCAACCCGGTGAGCGCCTCGAACTCCTGGTTGGCCTCCGACCACCTCCACACGTTCTCGAGCCGTTCGCTCTCCTGGATCTCGATCACGATCTCGTACCCCCCGGGCGAAGGGTCCCCGTCGAACAGCGGATCTAGCTCAGGCGCATTGGCGGTGCCTCCGGTGCTCGCTTCGCGATCGGTGTCGATGAATACGTACAGCGCGAGCCCGGTCGGCGCAGCCTCACTGGACACGTAGGTTCGCACCCAGAGTCGGTTGCGGTCGGCGGCGGCGTAGGCACTTCTAACGTCGCTGGCCTGCTCCGCCGCACCGAAGGTCCCCAGACCGTCGCCGCCGACGTCTTCGGAGCCGAACAACCAGTTGGGCTCACCGGTCTCATCGACCGACACGAGCTCGCTCAGGCCTGGTGTCGTGCGCTCATCGGACCAGGTCTGAGCCTGCGCCACAGAGCCGCAAAGCGCCCAGCTGATGGCGGCCGTGTACGGTGCAAGCCGCTCAAAACGACGCTGACTGGCTCGGTGCTTGGGGAAGAGAGGCCGCAACACGTGCAGAAACGGCACGCTCCGATGCCGCCTGAACCCTAGCCGTGCGCTTACATCAGTAGGTCAGTGGGCAGACTAAACGGGTTGCGCTACAAACCAGTGGGCCCCTTGGCCGATGGTGCGACCGATCGTGGCCGCTAGGCGGCGCGGCGTCGCCCGGCCAAATGCTGCTCGAGCGCAGCGATGAAGCCGTCGGGAAAGCGTAGGCTGGCCCTGCGAGCGCGTTCCAAAAAGCCGGCCGTGGCTCGGAGCGATAGCGGTTTCGGTTCGTGCAGTAAGAAACTGACGAGCGGCTTGCGGCGGTAGCCCTTCGGCCACTCCGAAAGCTGCGCCGTGAACCGCCCGAGACCGACGTTCCAGGCGTGCGTAGGCCACGCCCGGCCCTGAGACAACGGGCGGACGCCACGCAGCTCGAAATCGCCCGGCACCGCCAGTCGCTCCCCCAGCCATTTCGCCACTGGAACGCTCACGGCATTGCCGACGAGCTTCCATCTGAAGCTCGAGCGAGCCACCGACTCCGCCGGCTTGGTCCAGTCCACAGCGAACCCTTGCAGGCGTTCGGCGTCGCGAATGTCCGGCGTCACGATGCGCCCGTCCGGCATCCAGATGGCAGGCGGTGACGGCACTCCCACCGTCGAGCCTCCTTTCAAAGTCGGCACCGCATCGACCGCCCAGCCCAAGCCCCGCACGCCTTCGGTCCAATAAAAGCCGCAGGCGCGCCCCGAGCAGGAGAGCTCCGCCGGCTCCCCGGCGTCATCGGCGAACAACACGGTGCGCGGGTCGGCATGCAGAGCGGCCACGATCAGCACGCGACGCCGGCGCTGCGGCAGCCCGAATGCACGGCTGTCGACCACGCGATACGCCCAGTGGTAGCCCAGGCTTTCCAGCGCGGCCATGATGACCTCCAAAGCTTGCCCGCGCGCGAGCTGCAGCATGAACGGCACATTCTCCAGCACGACCCACGGGACACGCTGCGACTCGAGCAGGCGCATCACCTCGCGGATGAGCCCGGAGCGCGCCCCTTCGATGCCCAACGTTCTGCCGGCTTGCGACAGATCCTGACACGGGAAGCCGCCCACGAGGAGCTCGGTCTGCTCGGGCAGCTGCTCGATGGTACGCACGTCCGCGTGAATCTCGATGCCATCGCCCAAGCGAGCCCGCAGCACAGCCCTCGCCGCGGGGTCGATCTCGCAGGTGAGCAGGCTCGGATGACCGGCGCGGCGGAGGCCGAGCTCCAGCCCGCCAATCCCGGAAAAGAGCCCAACCGTGCGCAGACGACCCCGGCCAGGTAGGGTAGGAGCGTGGGGCGTGGCGCCTGAGGGCATGCGCTCAGACCCTATCATGCGTTCAGCACTAGTTGAAATGACTGGCGGCGCCTGGAGCATGAGTGCCTGGGACCCGCGCTAGCCATTGCGGTTCGACGCGCGAGCGGCTCTATTACGCAGGTTCCAATGTATCTTGTCGAGGTCGAGCATGAGTGAAGAGCAGCACGAGGATTTCTATCAGGCCCTCCGCGCTCGCATCGCTCGCTGGCTCGAGAGCAAGGGCAAAGGCTTCAAGCACGCGCAGATCTTGTTGCTGGCCCCCGATCTATTTCACCTGCTCACCCGGCTCATGTTTGACCGCCGGATCCCCGCTGTCGAGAAGGCCAAGCTCGGAGGCGCCCTCGCCTACTTCATCTCTCCGGTGGACCTGCTCCCAGAGGCCTTGCTCGGGCCAGCCGGTTACGTGGACGACGTGGCTCTGGCGGCGTATGCCCTGAGTCGATTGATCAACGCGGGCCACGGGGCAGTTGCGAAAGAGCTCTGGGCGGGCGACGGCGACCTGCTTCAGGTGATTCAGCAGATCCTTGAAGTAGCGGATGAAATGGTGGGTTCGGGGCTGTGGGCCCGCCTGAAGAATTTCTGGGGCGACATCGCTTGAGCGTTTTTCAAGGCCGTCGCGGCCATCTAGTTCGGTTAAGGCTGAAACCCTGTTAGGTGCGCTGGCGTTGCTGCGCGTGATATCCCATGCTTCGGGCATGTCGCCATGGCGTGCAGCATCGTTCGGGGTATGGGGCGTGCTCTTGGCCCTGGGCTGCGGGGGGCGGAGCGAGGACGGCGCGGCGCCCGCTCAGACTGAGCCAGAGCTCCCCGCGCCGGGCGCGCTAGGCGAGATGTCGCCGGACATGGCTGAGGGGTCACTCGATGAGCCGCTTTCCCCTGCCCCGAGACAGGACACGGAGCCCGAACCTGAGCCGCCTGCGCCTGCGAAAACGTCGCGAGAGCTGGCACAGGAGGCCGCCGAAGACGTCTTGGGGACGTTTTGCGGCGAATGCCATGGCGCTGAGGCGATTGCCAATGACAACGTTCAAGGCGGCATCGGGTACATTGAGGACTTGGATCAACTGGTCGCGACTGGCAAAATCATCCCCTTGAGCGCGGCAGATTCTCTGGTCGTAAAAGTGATGCTCGATGGAAGCATGCCGCCATCTGGCGTGCTGCCGCGTCCGGCGCAACAGGACATCAGGCTCGTCATGCAATTCATCGATCTGCCCATATTCTTCTAGAAGGGTGCGTCGGCCCAGCACGAGGCGGCTATACGGCGAGCGCCAGGCGACGTCGGTCAAAGTGCCAAGAGTTTGCCGGCTAGCGGCCAGATCTGCGTAAGATCCGCGGGCAATGCCCACGGCCCTCAGCCTCCACATTCAGTATCGACGGGCCAGGGTAAAAGCGCTCGCCGGGCTACTCGGGTGCTCTGCCCTGGCATGGGCCTGTGCGCGAGAGCCGATGCCGGCCAACTACTTGCCGCTTCCGCTTCCGCCACCCGCCTGGACCGCCGCACACTTGCCGACCCGGCTGCCTCCCCCAGTCGCCCCTTACAAGTGGCCGGACCCGTTGCAGCCCTTGCCACGCCTCGTGATCCCAAACTGGGCAGGCGCCGCCGCGGCCCCGTACGTGGCCACCGTTCAGCGTGCCGCGAGCTTCTACCAGCTACCCGCTGAATTGATCTGGGCCGTGATCAAGGTCGAAAGCAACTTCCGTGACCGGGCCATCTCGCCTGCCGGCGCCCAAGGCCTCATGCAGCTGATGCCCCGCACGGCAAATGCCATCGGCCTCCGCGATGCGCTCGATCCCGAGCAGAACATCCTGGGCGGCGCCTACTACCTGCGCGCCATGGCCAACCGCTTTGGCGGCGACATCTACTTCACGCTGGCCGCTTACAACGCTGGCCCCGGCGCGGTGCAACGCCACGGCGGGATCCCGCCCTACCCCGAGACCCAGAGCTACGTGCGCAAAGTGCTTCAGTACTATTGGAGTAGCCTGCCGATGAGCCTGTAAAGCCATCAGCGCGCAGCCCCATGACGTCTCAGGGCTAGCTAGCGCTCTCTTCCAGGATGGCAGCAGGTCCGAGGCTGCAATCATGACTTTGGCCGGCGCGGTACGCGCGATTCACGTAGCACTCGCCGTCGATGGAGACGACGCTCTCACACAATCCCTCGTTGCAATTCGTGAGCAAGATCTCGCCTGTGAAGGTGCGCTCGCTATCGGCCTCTAACCGGAGCCCGAGCTCGCTGCACAGCGCGGAACAAGCGTCAGAAGCGCTGCTGTCACAGCCAGAAAATTCGTCGTCACTCCACAGGCAGTCGCCGCCGCGCCCGGACACGTAGCATCCCAGCCCGATCGGTCCGATCGGGCGCATTCCGCCGTCGTCGAGCTCACATCGACATGCTGGCCCCGACACCTCGGTCGTGCCTGTGCTCGCCTCGGAGACCGCGCAGCTGGATGCCACGAAGTTGAACTCGACGGATTGCGGCCGAGAGAGCTCCTCTAGGTCGGCGAGCACCGTCTGCCGGCAGTCCTCCTGGACGGCGCACTCCGGCCCGTCATAGACGCGCTCCGGCTCGTCAGCTTCACTTTGATCGCCGCAGGCAGCGCCGCCCAACCCCAGTATGGCGCACCCGATCGCCAAAGATCGCAAACCCAACACTTCAGGCGCCTGCCGAGGTCGATCTGCCATCTTGTGAACTATGGCAGACGAGCTCGAGCCAGCTAGCAGCAACCTGGTCCAACCGGATCGAACGACGCCCAGTATGGAACCTGCGCGCGACCCCGATCCGCGTTCATTCCCGCACCCCAACGCACCCGGCGCCGGACGGCACCCGACAGCCAGGCCCGCCGCTGCGCAAACGAGGGCGGTCGGACTCACGTCCGACCCCAAACCAACAAAACAGCGTCCCCAACGGGATTCGAACCCGTGTTACAGCCTTGAAAGGGCCGTGTCCTGGGCCGGGCTAGACGATGGGGACTTGGTCGGACCTATACTCGGAAGCTTCGCGCTGGGCAACGCTTTGTAAGCCCCTCCGACGTCGTGGCCGGTCGCCGGCCTCAGGCGGGCCGAAAGTGAGAAACATGGCCCTGCTCACGCGAAACGGTTACCCGATTTCAACCAGAACTGCGGTGATGTTGTCGCGCCCGCCACGGCGGTTGGCGAGCTTGATGAAGCGGTCCACGCTGCTCTGACCGCCACTATTGGCGACGCTCGATATCTCCTCGGCGCGCAGGTAGCTGTACAGCCCGTCGGAGCAAAGCAGGTACTGGTCTCCAGCGCTGACGGGCACGACCGCAGTATCCACCTGGACGTATTCACGGTTGCCAACCGCGCGGGTGATGACGTTGCGATGGCGGCTCAGCTTGGCTTCCTCTTCCGTGATCAGGCCTTGCTTGATCTGCCAGTTGATCAGGGTGTGATCCTCGGTGAGTTGCTCGGCCTTGGAGTTGCGCAGGCGGTAGATCCGGCTGTCACCCACCTGGGCTGTCACCGCATGTGAGCCCAGCGACATCATGGCGCTAATGGTCGTGCCCATGCCGGCCTTGTTGGAGTCCAACTCGGCCATGCCGTAGACGAGATAGGTCGCGGCCTGAACGGCCCCCTCGAGCAGCCGTGCCGCGACCCGCAGCGTCTCTTCGTTCGGGTTGACGACGTCGAGCTTGGGTTTGTCGCGCTTCACCATGCCGTGGATCGTATCCACCGCCTCTCGACTGGCGACTTCGCCGGCGGCATGCCCACCCATGCCGTCAGCTACCACCCACAGCCCAAGCTCATCATCGCACAGAAACGAGTCTTCGTTGACTTGGCGCTTCTGGCCGACGTCGGTCGCTCCGCAAGAGTAAAATTCGAGTCCGTGTCCGTTCATGCGCTTTGTAAACTCTGGCGGAAGTCCCGGGTCCGGGGCAATCGAAGGCAAGTCGAGGCGCCGACCCTGCCAGGCGGCACTACGCCCATTTTAGCGTTTCCCTCTGGTCCGGAGCTATATTTCTGTCTGGATGCGCTTGCAGCGGCGTCCCGTGCCAAATAGGTTCGCTTTGGATGTCGCGGCGCGCCCAGAGCTTTGAGATCCGTTCGGGCAGCCCTGAGCGCATCGTGGGCGCCTTCATGGCCGCTCGCGACGAGGTTGCCCGGTCGGCCGCTGGCATTGTGTTCATTTCAGGAGCCTTACTCGATCGGCAGGAAGCTTTGGCTCGACTCTTTGCGTCGAAGCAACTGGGAATACCCTTACTGCTGGTGGGCGGCAGCGGGGTGCTTAGCGAACGGGGGGAGATTGAGGGCCAATCAGCGGCAACCGGCCTGGTTTGGGCGGGCGGGTCCGCGGAGATCGGCGTCATCGACGCGAGCAACGCAGACGACGGCTTGTGTGAAGGTCTGGAGGGGTTCTTGGCAGAGGTCGGGAGCCGAGCTGCGGTAGTGCTGTTCGTGTCCCCGGGTGGCTTCACGCCACGCGCCATCCAGCTGCTCGGGGAGCGGTCGCTCGGCAGCCACATCTTCGGCGGCGGGGCAGTCGGGCAGCCCGGGGTCATCGCCATCGGTGCCAAAGGGGAGCTCGTGACGGGTCGGGCCGTTGCGATGTCAGTACGAGGTTTTGGGCTACCACGCGTCCGTACCACCTACTCTTGTCGGCTGCTCGGGCCCTTGCGACAAATCACGGAGGCTCGTGGCTCCCTGGTGCTCAAGCTTGGCGGCGAGCCAGCTCTCGACGTGTTGACGCAGTTCGGACAAAACCTTCAGGGGCAGCCTTTGGTTTTCACGGTACTCGCTCGTCATCCCTGGGGCAAGGAGGGAGCCGATGGGCGGCCCGAGTTGCTCGTGCGAGGTGTGCAGGGCATCGATCCGCACGCCCGCGGCCTGGTGGTCTCAGACGAGGTACGGGAGGGTATGTTCATGACCTTTGGCGTTCGCGACAGCCAGGCAGCGCGCGACGACTTGCAGCGACTGTCTCGGGGGCTGACCCGCGACATCGCCGGCGCGGCCCCGCTCTGCGCGTTGTACGTCAACTGCGTCGGGCGGGGGCGGAGCCTGTATGGTCGCGACAACGTGGATACTCGGATCCTGCGCGAACGTTTCGGAGACATCCCAATAGCGGGTATGCAGTCCGCCTTTGAGATCGCCCCTTATGGCGATTCTCCGTCGTTTCAACTTTACACGGGTGTATTGACACTTTTTTCGGCGCTCAGCTGAACGCCTCAATTTCATTTGTGGATTGCACGTGAGCTACGCAAGTCGCCTTCTTCGTTTTCGCATCGCTGGCAAACAGGGCCTGACGGCCGACGCGGCGCTAGCCGCCGTGGTAGTGGGCGTCGTGGCGCTGATGGTGGTGCCGCTGCCGACCTGGCTTTTGGATCTGCTGCTCGCGTTCAACCTGGCCATATCGGTCTCGATCCTGCTCGTTACGATGTATGTGAGTGACGCGCTCAAGGTCGCCGCCTTCCCCACTCTGCTGCTCATCACCACGCTGGTTCGCCTGGCGCTCAACGTGTCGTCCACCCGGCTCATTCTGCTTCAAGCCGATGCCGGTGAGGTCATTGAGGCCTTTGGCAAATTCGTCGTTAGCGGCAACTACGTCGTAGGTGCGGTCGTGTTCCTCATTCTGGCGCTGATCCAGTTCGTCGTCGTCGCCAAAGGCAGCGAACGCGTCGCAGAAGTCGGCGCTCGTTTTGCGCTCGATGCCATGCCCGGCAAGCAAATGGCCATCGACGCCGAGTTGCGCTCGGGCAGCATCGACGCGGCGGAGGCACAACTAAAACGCCGTACGCTGAACCGGGAGAGCCAATTCTACGGGGCGATGGACGGGGCGATGAAATTCGTCAAGGGCGATGTCATCGCTTCGTTCATCATCGCGATCATCAACATTGGTGCGGGCCTGGCCATCGGGGTTGGACAGCGCGGCATGCCGTTTGGCGACGCGGTCAGGCGTTACACGCTGCTGACCATCGGAGATGGCCTAGTCTCCCAAATCCCATCCCTGATCATCGCCACTTCCGCGGGTATTTTGGTGACACGGGTCGCCAGCGAGGATGGCGAGACGGCGCTCGGTGAGGAGTTGTGGTCACAGATCTTGGCGATGCCGAAGGCTCTGCGCGTGTCCAGCGTGTTCGTGCTCGGACTGGCAGCCGTGCCTGGGTTGCCCGCCCTACCCTTCTTGGTGATTGGACTTTTGCTGTTGGCCGCCTCCTGGCCGGCGCGTGAGCGGCCGGATCGTGAATGGGCCCAGACGCGCCGGCGCCTGGGCATGCAGCAGCCGTCGCGGCTCCCCTCGCCGTGGTCTTTGACCTCGAGCTCGGCGCTCGACATTCGGCTGCGCCGGACGAGTGGACGCCGCTCGGACGATCTCGAGGCTGGTCTGGAGGACGCCACCGAACAGGCGAGAGAAAGGCTCTTTCGAGAGCTCGGGGTGATCTTGCCCGCGTGCCGTATCACGACCAAGAGCAGCCTGCCTCAGGGCTCGGCGCTGCTCTCGATCCGGGAGGTTCCCGCCAAGACGTTGAGTGTACCCGACTCGCTCACTGGTGCGGTCGCCACCAGGTTCCTGGGCGATGCCTTGTCAGATGTGCTGATCGCGCGCGCCCATGATTTCATGGGGCTCCAAGAAGCTCAGCTGCTCATCGACGAGCTGTCCAAGGTGGCGCCGGCCAGCGTGCAGCAGGTCGTGCCAAAGATGGTGTCGTTGGCCACCCTCAGCGAAATCCTGCGGCGGCTGGTCGAAGAGGGCGTCAGCGTGCGTGATCTGGCGAGCATTTTGGAGGCATTGGCCCAAGTAGCGCACGTCGAAAAGGACGCTCTGGTGCTGACAGAGCATGTGCGATCATGGTTGCGCCGCGCCATCACCTACGAAGTGACCCGAGGCTCGGGCTCTCTCGAGCCATTGACCCTGGACGAGTCGATTGAAGAGGTGATTCGAGGTGCGATTTCTCAGACCGCCGCCGGGAGCTTTTTGACGCTGTCGCCGGCTGCCGGGCGCGATATCGTGGCCAGCCTCAAACGAGCCTTGAGCACCTGCCCGGAGGCGCTGCAAGAGCGCCCGGTGCTGCTCACGCAGCCAGATGTGCGGCGCTTCGTGCGCAAGCTGATCGAGAGTGAGCTACCCCGAGCCCGGGTCGTGACATTTTCGGAGCTGCTTCCGGAGACCAATATCCGGGCTGCCGGGACGGCTACGTTGCGGCGCCCACTCGTCGAGTGAGCCATCCAAATCACATGCGGCGCTGCACCTGCATCTTGCGGGGCAACGCCCCGGATTGTTCGAGCAGCTTCTTGGCCTCACGCTGCAACAGTGGATGTGTTTTCTTGTTGATAAAGCCCCCGAGTAAGCGCGGGTCCTGATCGGCGAGCTTGCGAAGCACACGGCGTGCGCCTTTGAGATCGTCCGAGTGCGCGAATGCGTAGGCCTGCGCCCGGAGCAATTGAGGACGCAATTGCACGAGCTCGGGGTCTTCCGCGTCGATGACCGATAGCGTGTCCACCGCGCGTTTGGCTTGGCCGCTGCGTGCCCAAGCCTCAGCGACCACTGATGCGAGCATGGCGCGACTGCGGGCGTCTTGGTGGCGAGCTAATTGGATGCCGTCGGCGAGGTCTCGAGCTGGTGCGACCTCACCCAGCATGAGATGAATCATTGCGCGTTGGCCCCGGGCTTCGTCGGCCACGTTGGCCATCACCTTGCCAAGATTGATGGTCTCCAGCACCCCTAGAGCCTTTTTAGGATCTTCCTGCAAGAGCAGCTGTGCCCGCGCGAAGATGGCGGTGGGGTCGTTGCCCTTGTACTTCGTTTCGAGCTCCGCCAGGGCCGCTTGCCGCTCGTCCTTGGTTTCGACCTTGGACAGGATGCCCGCCACGCCTCGAGCCTTGCGAGCCTGCCGCGCCACCCACACGAGCAGCCCGATGGCAGCCAAGGTCAGCGCGCCGGGCAGCCCCAAGGCGATCGCCTGAACGGTGGTCGAGAGCGAAAAGCCGGCGATCAGAGCGCCCAAGAACCACACCGCGAGCAGTGGCAGCCCCAAGCGCAGCAAGAGGCCCTTGAGCCGTTCCCGACTCCAGGGATCGACCATTGGGGGGGCAGCGGCGGGCGCTGGGCCACTAGGTTGGCGCGAGCTTCGTCCCGACCCGGCTTGGGCTTCGCTGTTTCTACGGATTTTTCGGGACTCTTTCGCCACGATAGAGGTTTAGCGCCCCCTCCGGACCCGGCGCAAGCTTGGTCCCTCTCGCCAGAAGTTTGGCGAGCAATTACGGGGCCCCGACCTACCTTCAGCTGGTCGGTGGCGGCGGGGTGGTCAGAGCCACGCTGTCTGGAGGTACGTCGGGCATCGTCTCCAACCGGAAATGGTTGAACAAACTCTGGCTCAGCGAGAGCACCGGCACGGCCAATAATGCCCCCCACAAGCCGAAGAAGTGCTCGCCCACGATCAATGAAAAGACCACGAGCACGGGGTGGAGGCGAGCGGCTACGCCGATGATCTTGGGGTTGAGGACGTTGGCTTCGACTTGATGAATGAGCAGGATCCAGAGCAGCACCCAGAGCGCAGTCCAAAAATCCTGCGTCAGGCCGATGAGCACCGCCGGAATGGTGCTCAGAATCGAGCCAAAAATCGGGATGATGCTCATGACGCCCGCGATGAGCGCCAGGACGGGCCAATACTTGAGACCAAATATGACGAAACCAATCGCGGACAGCACACCGTTGACGGCACATATGACCAGCTGCCCGCGCACCACACCGGCGAGCCCGCGATCCATGCGATAGAGCAGCCGATCAAAGCTCCGCCGGGACGGAGGCGGCACGAGTGAGCGGAAGAAACCAAAGATCTGATCGCGCGTATGCATCAGGTATCCGGCGACCATCAGCGTCATGAACGTCAGAAAAATGCCGCGTGTCACGCGGGTGAGAATGACTTGACCCACCCGGATCAGCTGCAGGGCGTTGCCCCGCAAATAATGGATTGTGCCCTCCACGCTGTCGCTCAGGAGCTCAGTCACTCTGAAGCTGCCATTGTCCGGTTGGTGCTGACGGACGCGCCAGTGTTTAGGGCCCTCTTGAATGATATCGACCCCAGCTCCCACGCTGATCCCCACGCTGCCATCCGGGCGTTGGACGACCTCGAGCGCCGTGGTTGGGGCGGGTTCTGTGGGTGGCGGTGAGGGTCCAGCGGTTTGGTCAATCAGCGTCGCGATGCGCCGCTCGATGACGGGCCCCCACTGCATCGCGAGGCGCCGCGCGATCATCGGGCTCTCACGGGTGAGGCCCAGGGTCTCTTGGTAGATGCGTGGTGCGATGAGTGAAATGGATCCCGAGAGCACCAAGAACGTCGTCAGGTATACGACGAGGATCGAGACCGACCGCCGCAGGCCCCGTCGTTCACACCACGCTACGAGCGGTGTCAAGACGTAGGCGATGATGATCGCGAGAATGAAAGGCAGAACTACGGCGCGCGTCGTCCACGCGACCGCCAGGACGACCAGGGCGCTGGCGGCCAGGAAAATGACGCGCCTGCGTCCCCAGATCTCCCCGATCTCGATCTCGGGTCCCGGCTCAGTGTCGTGGATTCTGCCAGCCATGCGGACCACTTCGGCTGGTCACGAACTGCTTGACGACGGCCGCTGACACATCAGCGGGCCGCCGTGCTTGGCCGAGCGATAGAGCCGGTCATCCTTCGGTTTCGGCGTCCGAGCTCGAAGCGCTGTCCTGCTGCGCCATGCTCGTCAGCTTGTCACCGAACTTTTGCTTGAGCAAATCGCCCAGCGTACCGCTAGGACCTGACGCTGCTGGCTCTCGCGCTGGGCTGCTCTTGCCTGGGTCGGCGGGGGGGGCATCACCCACGCTGCGCATCGACATGTTGATGCGGCGATCGATCGAATCCACGCTGGAGATTTCAGCGCGGATCTTGTCGCCTCGGCTCGGGCTCGAGCCCTCGGCCATGTCTCCATTCGAGATGAAGGCGTCAATGCCGGGCAGCACGGAGACGTAGATGCCGTGCTCCGACACGCTCGTCACCACGCAGCCCTCGAAAACCTGCCCTGTCTTGATGCTGTCCAGCTGCGACACCCACGGATCATCGTGGATTTGCTTGACCCCGAGGCTGACCTTCTTCTCGTCATGGTTGATGGAGAGGATGATGGCTTCGACGTCATCGCCCTTCTGGTACAAGTCACCCGGGTTGCCTACCTTCAGGGTCCAGGACAAGTCGGTCTTGTGGACCATGCCGTCCACGCCGTCCTCGATGCCCACGAACACGCCGTAGTCGGTGAGGGAACGGACCTTGCCGCCAACGCGGTCACCTGGCTTGTACTTGTCGGTGAAGAGCGCCCACGGATCGGGCTCGAGCTGCTTCAAACCAAGGCTGATGCGTTTGGCTCGAGAATCGACCTCGAGCACCTGGCACTCGACGTCGTTGCCGACCTCGAGCACCTTCGAGGGGTGCTTCACCTTCTTGGTCCAGCTCATCTCCGAGACGTGGATCAGACCCTCCACACCCGGCTCGAGCTCGACGAACGCACCGTAGTCGGTGATGCTCATCACCTTGCCGCTGACCTTCTTGCCGAGCGGGTAGGCCTCCTGCACGTGGTTCCACGGGTCTTCTTGCGTCTGCTTCATGCCCAGGCTGACACGCTCGGTTTCGGCGTTGTACTTGAGCACCTTGACGGTCACGCTGTCGCCCACCTTGAACACTTCGCTGGGGTGGTTGACGCGCCCCCACGACATGTCCGTGATGTGCAGTAGCCCGTCGATACCGCCGAGGTCGACGAACGCGCCGTACTCGGTGAGGTTCTTGATGGTCCCTTCGCAGACCATCCCTTCGTGCAAGGTCTCCAAGGTCTTCTGCTTCATCGCGTCGCGCTCCTTCTCGAGCAGGACCCGACGTGACAGCACGATGTTGCCGCGCTTCTTGTTGAACTTGATGACCTTGAACTCGTAGGTTTGACCGATCAGCTTGTCGAGGTTGCGCACGGGCCGCAAATCCACCTGCGAGCCGGGTAGGAACGCCTTGACGCCGCCGCGAATGGTGACAGACAGGCCTCCCTTGACGCGTTGACTGATGGTGCCCTCGATGATTTCGTCGCGCTCACACGCGCCCGAGATCTCGTCCCACACCTTCATCTTGTCAGCCTTCTCCTTGGATAGGCTGATCAGACCATCATCGTTCTCCCGGCTCTCTACGAACACATCTACGTGATCGCCAACCGCTACTCGGAGCGCGCCGTGCGCATCGAGGAACTGCGACTTCGAGATGACCCCCTCGCTCTTTCCACCAATGTCCACCACGACCGCATCGTGCGTGAGCTGCACGACCAAGCCCGAAACGATCTGGCCCTCAGAACCGTTCTCGGTGCTGCTCTGCTCAATTATCGTCGCCTCGAACAGGGAGGAAAAGCTGTCGGCGGCGTGGGTTGGGGAAATCTGGGTTTCAGTCATGTTATGGGTTATTAACTCCGTCGTGATGATGCAGGCTGGTTAGGGCTTGCGTGGCAAGCTCCACCACCGGGTGCGCCCGCAGACACGGGCGCCCACGTAACGTGCGGCCCTGGCTGCGTCAAACCAGAAAACGCCTGTCAAATCAGAAACTCTCCCGCATCTGCGCGGAGAGGTCGTCCTCGCGGGCTGGAGTGTAGCCTCTCACGGGGCGACTCACCACCCCGGCAATCGAGGGGCTCATCGGTGCCGCAAATCGGAGCCCGGATGGAGCCCCTTTCAGTCGGGCTCGGGTGTGGCGGACGCCAAAAACCGTCGCTCGAGCCAGCTGGCCAGGCTGCGCGTCGCGCGGTCCAGCTCGGAAGGTTGCCAGGAGCTGAGCAATTTCACTGCGGTTTCCGACTCCTTGACGAGTCGAGCACGGGCCAATAGGGCGCGTTCACCGCCCCAGTCGGCCTGCGGGATGAATCGGGACCCGGCGTCCATCCACTGCAACCATTCCTCGACCCCCGACACGGCGAAGGGCAAATCACTGGCCGAGACGACCTCCAATCGCCCCTCCAGCTCGAGCGCACCTCCGAGGCGCAAGGTCACGCCCATGCGCCGCAACTTGCTCAGCCCAGCCTCAGCCAACCCCGCCGTCGGTCCCAACCAGCGCCGCACGAGAGCGGGGGTCGCAGAGAATCCTCCGGCCCCGGTTCGAGCTAGACCCAGCTCGACGAAGCGCTGCGTTGCCGGCAGCGCGCTCTCTAGCGTTGGGCGGTTGCTGGCCAAAATCAAGCTTCCGTCCGCGGCCTGACCGAGCGCAATGCCCCACGGCTCGAAGCTGAGCACGTCGCCCTCGCGAGCGAGCCCAGCCACCTGTTCCTCACGCAAGAGGTTCTCGACAGCGCTCACGAGCCCTTGTTTTTGGAATAGGCCCCCGAGCACCAACACCCAGTCGCCGGGCTTTTCGGCGCCCGCTATCAGGATCTCGCGAAGATCCAGACCGACGTTGACGCCTGCCAGCTCGCGCAGGCGGGTGAGTCGATCGTTGGCTTTTGATGCGCTACGGTTCGGCGCTGCGCTCGTAAACGGCAACTTGTCGATCAGCGGAAACAGATGGCGCCGCACCGGCTCGAACAGCAGCACCTGTTCGAGATCCAGACGTCCGGCAAAGCCCACTCCCATAGGCAGGTGCTCTGCGGCCCGTCGCTCGTACTGGATGAGCTCGCGGTACGCGACCCACACCCCGAGCGCCGCGAGGCACACGGCCGCGAGCGCGCCCAGCATCACTGCCCGAGACGAAAACTCACGGCGCTCGCGCAAGACCGCTTTTACGCTGTCAGGCACAGCATTCTCCGCCTAAAATGCAGGCCTCGAGCCCGCGCATTCGAGCCGGGTCGAGGCGTCCCAGCAAGCGTAGGCTGCGTTCGAACACCGAGACGTGTGCGGCTCTAGCGACCCCGCCTATGGCACACGGATGGCTGGCCAACTGTAACCTCAACTGCTCAAATACGTGGCTTGCGTCAGCGGCCTGAGCGGCGCTTTGGAAGCTCAGCTCGAGCTCGAAGATCAACGATTCTGCACGGACATCGAAATAGGCTTGGAGCTGACGGGTACCCGAGAAATGCGCGGCGAGCTCTGGATACGGCTGCAAATACAATTCGCGCAACCGTTCGGGGCGCGCCGCCGCGGACACCGCTCCTCGCTCGGGGGGGCGCAAGCCCAGATTGTCGGTGCCTCGCTCGAACCAGCGCTCGACCGCCGAAACTTGAGCTGCCGACGCTGCCAAGAGCAGCTCATCTCCCACCGGATAAACGTGCACCAACGCGCCAAGCCGGCCCGCACCACGCGAAAATTGGCGTGGTCGCAGAGCGGGCGTCGAAGCCGCCCACACGCTGTCGGCAGCTGGTTGCCTGCGCAGCACCTCGGCGAAGTGCCCGCGCAAAATCAGGACCTTTTCTGCGGCGTCGAGCGCTGCTCCGGCGCGAACCCCGAGCCACATGAGCTCGGAGTGCTTCAGTGCCTGTCGGAGCAGCGACGAGGCCGGCGCGTCGCCTTCGCCGAGCGTATCCACCAGAAGCTGTTCGGCGAGTGGCTGGCCCAGCTCACTCGCGAGCAGCTGCAAGTTGACTCGAAAAGCCATGTCCAGATCAGCCGGCAATGCCCCTTGAGGTTGCTGCATCGCGCTGGGCTGCGCGGGAGGGGGGGCAACTGCGGAGCACGCGAATGCTGAGACCCAGATGAGTGTCCAGGCCATGGCCTGGCCTGCGATGCGCGATACGACGCGGCGGGTCATTCTTTGGCGGCGGCTTGCAGCTCCGCTTCGATACGACGAACCTTGGAGACGACCAGCTCGACGACCTCGTCGATGGTTAGAGAGGTGCTGTCCATGAGCTGAGCGCCGGCAGCCTGCACCAGGGGCGCCACCGCTCGTTCCGAATCGCGTCGATCGCGCTCGACGACCTGCTCGGTCACCGAGATCAGGGTCGGGGGATCGGCGCCTTGCCTGAGCTCCGCGAAGCGCCGCTCGGAGCGCCGTTCGAGGCTGGCGGTGAGGAAGAACTTTGCTTCTGCGTCCGGAAACACGACGCTGCCAATGTCGCGGCCCTCAACCACGACCGCGCCGTTTTGGCCCATCGAGCGCTGCAGGTTGAGCAGTGCTGCTCGCACCTCGGGGATGGCCGACACCACGCTCGCGCGCGAGCTCATTTGGGGTGTGCGAATCGCCTGCGAGACGTCCTCGCCGTCCAATCGGACGCGTGAGCCACCCGCTGCGGTCGGTTCCAGCACGATCGCGCCGCGGGTGACCAGATCTTCGCAAAACTTCCCCAGATCGTCGACCGCCGGATCGAGCCGAGCCCGGCTCGTTGCCAGAGCTAGGGTGCGGTAGAGCGCACCGGTGTCGAGCACGATGTAGCCCAGCCGCTGCGCCACGAGGCGTGAAACGGTGGTCTTGCCAGAGCCCGCGGGCCCATCGATGGCGACAATCGGTTTGAGCCGTTTCATGGGATGCGCCGCGAAAGTAGGTCGGAGCGCGAAGGCGGCCGAGCAGCACGCGCCCAGCCCGGACCGGAGCGCTGCACGGGAGTAGGTGGCGGAGGCAGAAAGCGCTTCATGAGAAGCTCGACCGCGGAGGCATCCACCGCGAGCACGACTTGAGTGTCGTTCCCTACGGCCTGCGTCTCGAGCTTGCGGATGGGTTGGCCGAAGCCGAGCAGGCGCCCGTAGATGTTGACGCTTCCGCCCGCTTGAAGCAGCCCATTGGCGCTAGTCCGAGCCGCCTGATGATTCGTGTGGCTGATGGTCCCGGCCAGATTTATTCCGGGCGGGTCAAAATTCCCCACGGCGCGAGCCATCGAAGCTCCCTGCAGCGGTAACAGCCGATCCGGCAGGGCGGCGGTCATGGCGCTGGCGCTCAGGTCGACTCCCGCAGAAAATGCAGCATTGGGGGTCGCCAATAGCTCCCTGACCCACGCCGGGAGGTCATCGTTGACGCGGGACTCGGCGATGCGGTCCAGGCAGCGACGAATGCCCACCTCGTTGCCAAAAATGGCGGTCCGCGGGGTGACGACGACGAAGCCGACAGTCAGAGTCGTGAACAGCGTTCGACCCGCGTATTCCGAGCGCGTCAGTTGCGGCGAAAACGCTCCGCCCCGATGCTCGAGCGCGGCCGCGGCGATGCGCTGAGGGTCAAACCGACCCGTGGCCACACCGGCGAAGTCGACACCCTTCATCGAGTAGGTCGCCACGCTCAGCTTCGCCACGTCTCGTTCCAGCGAGAAGCCCGCGGTCTCGGGCAGCGGAAACCTCGCTTTCAAGTCCCGGAGGACATATTGGCCGAGCTCAGTCTTCGCCGCCTGGTCGACTTCGAGATGAAACCAGCCCACCCCCCCCGGCGGCAGTAGCCAGAGCGGTTCGCGATCGATCTGCTCGGCGGTGACTTCGACACCGTTAGCCGTGCGCAGGATGATCTCCGGGCCGCTGCCGCACGAAAAAAGAAGCCACGACGTGGCCAAAACGGCGAGCAGCGCCCGCACGGGCGCACCCACCCCACTCACCCCAGCACCGTCTGCAGAGCTTCCAGACAGCGCTCATTCTCCCCGCGCGTACCCAAGGTGATGCGCAGCATTGACGGCAGTGGCGGAATGGCACGCACGATCACCCCATGCGTGAGCAGTGCTTCGTACACCTCGAACGCAGGCCGCCCCACGTCCACGAGTAGAAAGTTGGCTTCGCTCGGTACGACGGTGAGGCCCAGGGCCTGCAGCCGGGCACGCACGAACGACTTTTCGACTCGGTTCTGCTCTTGGCTCCGCGCCACGTGCTGGCGATCCTCCAGCGCAGCCACTCCCGCTGCCTGTGCGACGCTGCTCACGTTGAAGGGGGCCCGCACCCGGTGCACATAACCCGCCAGCTCGGCAGGCATCACTGCGTACCCGACGCGCAGGCCCGCCAAGCCATAAATTTTGGAGAAGGTTCGGACGACCACCGTTCGAGGGCGTTGCTCGCGAAACGTGAGCCCATCCGGAAAGTCGTCGGCTTCGGCGTATTCGGCATACGCCTCATCGAGGACGACGATCACATCGGCCGGAATGGCCTGCAAAAAGGCGCTCAACCCTGCCCTGCCGACATGGGTGCCGGTCGGGTTATTGGGGTTGGCAATGAACACGAGCCGGGTCGCCGGGGTGACCGCGCGCGCCATGGCAGGCAGGTCGTGTATGTGCTTGTCGAGCGGCACTGCCGTATGGGGCACGCCCTGTGCCAGGCAGGCCAAACGGTACACCACAAAAGAGGGCTCACCGAAGACGACGTGTTGGCCGCCAGCACAGAACGTACGCACCAGTAACTCGAGCAGCTCGTTCGACCCGTTGCCGACCACCACCTCCTCGGCTGCGACGCCGAGCTGCCGAGCCAGCGCTCCCCGCAGTGACGGTGCTTCCGAATCGGGGTATCGATGCACCCGGTCTAACTCCTGCCGCGCCGCGACGAGGGCGGCAGGGCTAGGACCCAACGAATTTTCGTTGGAGGCGAGCTTGATGATATCGCTTGGGCCGACCCCCAGCCGGCGAGCTACCTGCTCGATAGGCGTACCCGGCTGATACGGCTGGATCCGTTCAATGCTCGGGGTGACCAAGCTTGGGGTGACCAAGGGGGTGGTCATGGAGGGGATCAGCTAGCCTTGGCGCTGCCCGATGGGGGCGCCGTAGGTCCAGCAGCCGAGCTGCCTTTATCGGCGGCTACCTTGCTGTCACCGCTCTTACTTTCTCCCCCGGATCCGCTGTCCGCCGACTTGGCGTCGCCCGACTTGGCCTCGCTCGACTTGCTGTCTGCCCCCTCCGACTTCGCACTATCCTTTGCGCCTGTTTTTTCGTCTGACGATTTGGCCTTAGACGCTCCGGCGCCAGGGCTACCGTAGCCGTCTGCGTACCAGCCCCCGCCCTTGAGTAGAAACCCGGCACCCCCGGAAACGAGCCGCTTGGCCTTGCTCTTCCCGCACGATCCGCACTTTTTGAGTGGGCTGTCCTTGATGGACTGCTCGGCCTCCCACAGATGGCCACAGGCTTCACATACGTATTCGTAGGTCATTACGGGCTCTCAGATGTATCGGACGAATGAAGATGTCAACAATGCACCATCCGAGCGGGCGTTGCGCGATGAGAGGCGCCGAGCGGGCGCTCTGACATGTAATCTGGCGGCCTCCGAAGATCTCCACACTTGAACGCTTGTATCCCTTCGCCGTCTTTGTGTATCATTCAACGTCATGTGTGGCACTGTATCGTCACATAGGGTCTTAGTACGCGGAAATTTGCAAGAACTAACCTGATTCCGCCGCAAAGCCAAACGCCACGATGGTCCGTCGCTAGCTTCCACTGGGCGACGCAGTAAAAAAGGCTTCGGGACATAAGCATGCATATAAAGAAGTTGGAGATAGCCGGTTTCAAGTCCTTCGTCGACCGGACGGTTATCCACTTCGATCACGATGTGATCGGCATTGTTGGGCCGAATGGCTGCGGCAAGTCGAACATCGTCGATGCATTGCGCTGGTGCATGGGTGAGCAAAGCGCCAAGCACCTGCGCGGCCGATCCATGGAAGACGTGATCTTCAGCGGCTCGGACTCGCGCGCGGCCGCGGGTATGGCCGAGGTGATCCTGACGTTTGACAACGGGGATGCAAGCTACGCCGCCAGTCTGCCCGAGGAATACCGCGATTATCCCGAGCTCGCCGTGGCCCGGCGCCTGTATCGAGACGGCACCAGCGAGTATTTGATCAACAACGTGCAGGTCAGGCTGCGTGACATTACCGATCTGTTCTTGGGGACTGGCGTCGGCACCAAGGCCTACTCCATCGTCGAACAGGGGCGCATCGGGCAGATCGTCAGCGCCCGCCCGCAGGATCGGCGCCTCTTCATCGAAGAGGCCGCCGGTGTCACGAAATATCGGCAGCGGCGCCGGCAAGCAGATCGAAAGTTGGAGCTGACCCGGCAGAACATGTTGCGCCTGTCCGATATCGTTGCGGAGATCGATCGCAATCGCTCCTCGTTGAAGCGCCAGGCTGCCAAGGCCGATCGCTTTGTGAAATACCGAGAGGAAGTCGAAGACCTGACCCTGCATCAGGCGTCGCACCGCTTACTCGAGCTGTTGGTTGTCCGGAAGTATGAGCTCGAAGAACGCTGCAGCTTGGCGGACCGTTCAGAAGAGCTCAGGCGTTCGGTGGACGAACGGGACACCGAGCTCGGCAACGCGCGCGGCGAGGCGGCCCTGGTGGAAGCTCGAGCTGACGAGGCTTCGCGTCGTGCCTATGAGGCTGACAACCGAGTCGCGACGTTGCAAGCGGAATTTGCTCGCGGTCGCGATCGGCTGACACACCTGGATGAGCGGCTGAAGAATTCGACGCAGCTCGGCAATGAGCTCGTAGGCCGCGGGGAGCGCCTGGCCGACGAAGAGCTGGGCCTCAGTCAACGCAGCGATCAGCTCACTCAGAACGAGTCTGCCCTGGCCGGCGAGGCTAAGACCCAGACCGACCTGCTCGAGCGCTTGCTGCAGGAAGAGTCCGCCACGGCGGCCCAAGCTCAACGCCTGCGCCGAAGCGTCAACGATGTCAGCTCTCGCATTGCGGGGGACGAAGTCAGAGCTCAGGCCATTTCCGAGCGGCAGGAAGCGGCACGCCAGCGTCACACGTTGCTCGGTGGTCAGAGCGATGCCTTGCAAGGCCGCCTCGAGTCGTTGCTCGAGCGCGAAGCCGAGACTTTGCCGAGGCTCGCCGACGCACAACATCAAAAAGAATCGGCAGCCCGAGCCCAGGCGGATCTGAAAGCAGAGCTCGCCATGCTGACCCCACGGCTGAGTGACAGCGAGCGCGCCAAGACAGCCGCTCGGCGCGAGCTCGATGCCCGCCGCAGCCGGCTTCAAGTGCTCGAAGAGCTCGAGCGCCGGCTGGAAGGGGTGAAGTCCGCGGCCAAGGTCGTGATGTCGAGCGGCGACCCGAACGTCGTCGGCATGTTCGCGGATCGATTGACCGTGCCAATGGAGTTGACGGACGCCATCGCGGGCCTGCTCGGGGAGCGGCTCGAGACGGTGGTGGCGACAGACCCAACGCAGATGTTGCCTCTCCTGGAAGAGATCCGCAAAGGCAAGAAGGGTCGTGTGGCGCTGCTGCCGGCCCATCCCAAGTTTGTAGCAGGCAAGGCGCAGCCTGGGTTGCAAACGGCGGCGGGCGTTCTAGGCCGGGCTTGTGATCTCGTGGAGTATGCGGCCGTAGACGAGCCATTGGTGCGTACGCTCTTGGGCGACGCTGTGGTCGTGCAAGAGGTTGCCGACGCGAGTCGGGTCGCCGCAGAGTGGGGTGTCGTAGCGGTCGCTCTGGATGGAACGCTTGCCGATCCTTCGGGGGCGATTACGGGGGGAAGTGTCGCGGCCCCACAGATCGACCGAAAGCGAGAAATCAACGAGCTGCGAACGGAGCTTCTGGGCCGCGTCGCACACGTGGATGAGCTCGAGGCCGCTTGCGCGCGCGAGGCGGAGCATGTTGCGGATTTGCGTCGGGATCTGGAGGCCGCCAACAAGTCGACGCATGAGGCAGCGCTGAAGTTGCTGGGTGCCGAAAAAGATCTAGCGCAGCTGACCCACGAGCAGGCTGCCACCGAGAAACGCGCCGCGGAGCTGTTGGAAGAGCGCCGGCTGCTCTTGAAGAGTATCGAAACTGCGGAAGCGGACGAGCAGGTCTGTCGGGCCGCGCTCGAGGAGTCCAAAGCCGAGCTGGAGAGGTTGCGCAGCGAGCTTTTGGAAAGTGAGCAGGCGGCCAACGTCAGCAAGCAAAAGGCAGCTGAGCATTCAGTCACGGTGACCGAACAGAAGGTCCGCTTGGCTCAGGTGACCGAGCAGCGGGAGGCCGTCACGGCGTCTCTCGAGCGGGTCAAAGAAACCCGTGCCGCGACCGAGGTCCAGGCACGAGAGCTCGCCGAGGCGGCTCACGAAGCGGCCACTCTGTACGGGGAGACCGCTGCCAAGCTCATGGGCTGGCGGGAAGAGCGCATTGTTGCCGAAGGAACCGCTCGGGAGAGCCAGCGGGAGCTCGCCAGCGTGCGTTCGGCGCTGGACGAGATCCGAAACTCGCTTGGCGTTGGGGAAGAGCTGCTGCGGAGCATGCGCTCCCAACTGACAGAGGTGGACGGCCAATTGGGCGAGCGCGAGATGAAGTTGCAAAAGCTGGAGCTCGAGCAGTCTCATTTGCTCGCCGGAGTTCGAGAGCGCTTCCGGGGTCTGAATCTATCCCGCGTAGTGGGCAGTTACCATGCTCGCCCGGCTCCGGATGACGAGCATCGGCGCCGCATCGATGAATTGAACAAGCTCATCGATCGAATCGGGCCCGTCAATTTGGATGCCATGGCCGAGTACGAGCAGGCTGAGGCTCGCTTTGAGGAGCTCTCGCAGCAGAAGCAGGACATCGAGCGTGCTTTGGCCGACCTCGAGTCGGCCATCAAACACATGGATCGGGAGTCACGCCGCAGGCTCAGGGAGACGTTCAAGGCCGTCAATGAGCTGTTCTCGCAGACGTTTCGTCGCATGTTCCGAGGTGGCCAGGCCCAGCTCGTGCTCACGGATCCGGATAACCTGCTGGAAAGCGGCGTGGACATCGTGGCACAACCTCCCGGGAAGAAGCTGGGCACCGTCGAGCTGATGAGCGGCGGGGAGAAGGCTTTGACCGCCGCCTCGTTGATTTTCGCCATCTTCCAGCATCGCCCATCACCCTTCTGTGTGCTCGACGAAGTCGATGCTCCACTCGATGAGGCTAACGTGGCGCGATATAACGAAGCCGTTCGGTCCATGACCGACAAGTCTCAGTTCATCGTGATCACTCATATCAAGAGCACCATGCAATCCGTGGACTTGCTGTACGGGGTCACGATGGCCGAGCCGGGCGTCTCGCGAGTGGTCAGTGTCAAGGTGAACGAGCGCGCGCTACCTCGCGCGGAAAACCACGCTGCCAAGCCGCTCAGAAGCACGGTGGGTGAGCCACTCAGGTCGACGGTGCCGGAGTCAAACTTGGAAGGGGACGAGTCGCTCGAAGAAGCCAGCAGCCAAGTCGCTTGAATTTCATCAGGCTAGCTAAGCTAAGCTACCGGAAGTCACGCGACGTGTGGCTCAGGCGGGGTCCGGGTATTTCGAGGCGCTCCGCGGATTCAACGATGAGATGCACGATGGACGCCACACCGTCTTTCTGGCGAGGGTCATTCGGGTCTATCGAGCCTGGTTTGGGATCCTGGCGTTCTACCTTGCCTCGAACCAGCATCAACGGAGAGTGCTGCGCAGCAAACCGATAGGTTTCAAACACGCGGCTGTAGAAAATCAGATTTACGACCCCCGTCTCGTCCTCGAGTGTGACGAAAATCACTCCACTGGCGGTACCGGGCCGTTGACGGGCTGTGACGAGCCCTGCCACGGCCACTTTATCGCCCGCGTGCCGCAGCGCGAGCTCTTCAGCCGTGATGACAGACTTGCGCCGCAATTTATCTCGAAGATGGCGTAACGGATGATCCGAGATGGAAAGCCGCACTCTTCCATAGTCGAGAGCCAATTGCTCGATGGGCTCTAGCGGAGGCAAGGCAACCTCCGGCTCAGATATCCGGACCCCCTGAAATAGGCCTACTTGTCGAGGTGCTCGGGCTGACCAGAGCACTTGCCGGCGCTGCGCTGAAAGGCGTGAAAAGGCACCCGCTTCAGCCAATGCTTCGATGTCCCTTTGGGGCAAAGGTAACTGATGAATGAAATCGCTAAAATCTGTGAAGGCAGCGCCTCGCGCCTGCTGTGCTCGCCGCTGCTCTAATAACCGGTCAGCGCTCGCTGTGCTGAGCCCCTTGATCATGCGCAGCCCCAAACGGACGGCGCGCCTTCTCGAGGGGGTTGCTGCTCCGCGTTCCCCACTCGTGATCTTGGAAGCTTCCCCCGGTTCTTCCAAGGTGCAATCCCAGTCGCTCGAGACGACACAAACGGGACGCACCTCGACCCCGTGTTTTTGTGCGTCTCTCACCAGACTGGATGCCGAATAGAACCCCATCGGCTGTGAATTGAGCAGCGCGCATAGAAAGTGTGCCGGATAATGCGCCTTCAACCAAGCCGACTTGTAAACCAGCAAAGCAAACGACGCGGCATGGGACTCGGGAAACCCATACTCACCAAAACCTTTGATCTGTTCGAACAGAGCTTCGCCAAATTCCCGGTCGATGCCAGTTTTAGCAAAGCCGTCCAAGAGGCGTTGCTTGTGCCGCAATAAACGCCCGGTCTTTTTCCAAGCCGCCATGTCTCGTCGCAACTGGTCGGCTTCGCCACCGCTATAACCAGCCCCCACGATGGCTATCTGCATCACTTGCTCTTGAAACAACGGAACGCCCAGCGTCCGCTCCAAAATCTTCTGTAGCAATGGGTGACAATGTGGTTTTTCTTCCTGGTTTCGGCGACGTAAGTAGGGGTGGATCATTCCGCCTTGAATCGGCCCGGGCCGAACGATGGCGACTTCGATGACCAAATCATAAAAGCATTGCGGCCGAAGCCTTGGCAGCATGGCCATTTGAGCGCGGCTTTCGATTTGAAATACACCCACCGTGTCCGCACGAGAGGTCAATGCATAGACAGCAGGGTCTTCATCGGGGATCCGCGTGATGACCGAAAGTGGATCGAACGACGTGGCCTGAGTGTTCGAGTTACCCGCGTCCTCCGGGACGCAAGAGTCACGGAGCGCCCCATCTAACCAGGCCAAATGTAACGCTTTGCGGATGGCTGTGAGCATTCCGAGCGCCAGCACGTCAATCTTGAAGAACCCCAAAATATCCAGGTCATCCTTGTCCCATGGGATGACCGATCGATTTTCCATGCGTGCAGGCTCGACAGGCGACACCTCGAACAATGGCCGAGAAGACAATACAAATCCTCCAACATGGATGCTCAGGTGCCTGGGGAACCCGGAGAGCTCTTGTGCCATCGACAGTACGCCCTGTATCTCGCGCGCGCTGTCATCTAACCCAGCTTGCCTCAGACGTCTCCGTTTCGACGCGCCATCGCCTGCCGCGCGTGAATGGGGAGCTTGTTCTAAATGAGCCGTATCCCAGTGTGAAAATGCACGCACCAGGTGGTCGCTTTGATCCAGTGACAAACCAAAGACTTTCGAAACGTCTCGCAAAGCGCTTTTGCGGCGGTAGCAAATCACTTCTGACACCATGGCCGCCCGATCACGACCATAGCGACGATAAATTTCCTGAATGATTTCTTCCCGCCGCTCGTGCTCAAAGTCTACATCGATGTCCGGGGGCTCCTTCCTTACGTCACTCATGAAACGTTCGAAGAGTAGGTTGCTGTGCTCGGGGTTCACTGCAGTGATACCTAGCGCGTAACAAACGGCGCTATTGGCGGCGCTGCCTCTGCCTTGGCATAGAATGCCGCGTTCACGGGCCATTTCCACCACTTCCCATGTGCTGAGGAAGTAAGGGGCGACCCCCATATGCTGAATCAGCCCGAGCTCACGCTCCATCTGACTTTTTGTCTTCTCTGGAATACCCGCCGGGTAACGCCAGCGAGCACCTTTCCAGCTCAACTCTTTCAAGTAGTCATCCGGAGTTTGCCCGGGGCGTGTTTGGCATGGAAAATGGTAATGCAGGTTCTCTAGGCTAAAATGAAGCTCACTAGCTACCTCACCCGTGCGTTCGACCCAGCCTGTCTGGTCTCGAAATAGATGCAGCATCTGCTTTGCATTTCGCAGATAAGCTTGGCCATTCGACGCGAGCTTCGTCTTGGCATCACTCAGCGTAATACCCAAGCGAATGCATTGCATGACATCCGCGAGGCGCTTTCGGCTCCTGCAGTGATACATCGGCAACGCCGATGCGAGTATGGGTAAGCCATGACGGCTGTTTCGGCGCGCGGCAATTGCCGTTCGCACAGCGTCGTCACGGGTCAAACGCCGATAGGCCACCGAGTATATCGAATCATTTTTGCTAAACACCGCGCACAGGTGCGCTAACATCTGCTCGGGAAATGCGTCACCTGCGTCACCTGCCATGCCTGGGCCTCGCGTGGCCAGTGTTCGAACGGATAGGGTGGGAACCAGCGCGAGCAGCCCGTCGACATGGCCATCCAGATCATCCAGATCCAAGAGGCACTCGCCTTTGGGTAACTGCGCGTGTGCTCGCGTCAGAAGCCAGCAGAGGTTTTGGTAGCCTCGCAGATTTTTTACGAGCAGAAAAATTGATGGGTAACCATCCTCGGCTAGCATGCGTTTGCGAAGCGCGTTGGGCTTCGCCTCACGTTGCAGTTGCCGACACTGCAATTCGGAAAATGAGTGGCCTAGGCTCACGCCCCCGTACCCCGCTTGAAGCTCCGCCTCGGATAGAGCTAGCGGTAGCTCTGCTCCCAAGTGAAACTTTTGCTCAATTTCTTTAGCTTTTGCATGGGCACGAGCAACACCATAGAACCCATCCCGGTCACATAGCGCCACCCCGTCCAAGCCGATGGCTTTGGATCGTTCAATCACCTCTTCTGGGTGAGATGCCCCACGAAGAAATGAACATGACGAGCGCGCAGCCAGTTCTACAAATGTCAAAATGCCTCGGGTCCAGCGACCCGGGGGTGTAACTTCGATCACGGAGGCTCTGCCTGAGAGATCAAAGCACTTCTCGGCGCCAGAAAGCTCTGAAAAGTGTTCAGGCTACAGCGCTACACGCAGCGCATGCAGTGCGCTCACCCGCAGCACCCGCAGCCAACACTCAGTCATATAACGCCTGAATGTAACTCTTGCCATCTTCACGATCTAGATAGACCAACGCCTCCAGCCCATGTTTCAAAGGAGAATCGCGAGCCATTTGCCGGCCTTCGACAGCCGCCAACCAGATCCGAAAATAGTCACGAAAGATCCGCGCCGAGCCCCACCACTCGACGGCTTCCAGCCGTTGGTCGAATTGAATGCTTCCAACCACGTATGCCCGCTCTTGCAACACCCACAGCTCATTCTTTTGGATGGGCGCTTTGAGCTCGATGGGAGAGGCCAACAGCCGTGTGGGGAGCCGCGACACTGGCCTACCTTCTAGCAGAGGTTCCAGCCGTGTCCCCTGCCCCACCATTCCGATCTCGAGGCCCTTGGCTTTGCCCAAAGAAACATTGCCCATTTTCGGACCCAGTAAAACATCGTCAGCCTGAGGGGTTGCCGGGGTTTCCTGCCGACATGGCACTTCTCGATGAAGTGCTTTCTGAATGGGCACCAGATCGCTATTTTTTTCCATCAAGTGAGAATCATGTGCCACCAACACTCCAACTGCAGTGTCGCCAATGTCTGCGGCTAGCTCTGCCACCAGCACTGCCATTGCTCGAGGATCTGACGCTAGCGCTGAGCTCAACCCCACGTCCGCTTGCAAGTCCAGTTGCCAATGTCTTGCCTCCGTTACCGATGTGGCTTGCAAACCAAGGCCAATGGCCGGTGCAAGCAGAGTTAATCGTTGCAGCCGAGAACGTACAATGCGTTCAAAATCTTCAGCATGCACCAGTGGTGAAGCAAGCCTGAAGGGCAGTTTCTCCATCGGTTGAACCGATTCACCTGGGTCACAATCATTGCCCGCATTGACATTGCCCGCATTGACATTGCCTGCATTGACATTGCCTGCATTGACATTGCCCGCATTGAGCTTCAACGAAGCTGACGCCTTGCGTAGAGCCGCTATGGATCGATCATAATGAACGGTCAGAAGAAGAGCCTGAGCTGCCTGCCCGCGGCCCTCTAACCGCGCGCTGAGCCGACCCGAGAGGCCTTTCAAGACAAACAGGAGCGGCTCGATACTCTCCAGAGGCTCGTCCCAGCATGACTCTTCGCAAGGCATTTCTTCTGGGTGATATGGAATGAGCACACCCGTGTCATGGCCCTGAATCAAATCCAAGACTGCACTGATCTCGCAACTCGACGCTCGTTCTCGGGGACCTCGTTCTCGGGGACCTCGTTCTCGGGAACACTGCCTCTCGAGTCGAGCCGCCAAAGCGGATTGCGGCAGCTTTCTCAGGTCATCTATGTTGAGCAACCCCAACCGTGAAAACCACGTGACTGCCTCTCGATCGATGGGCAATGCCATGATGGGGAGATTGCCAACATCTCGCAGTGTGTGAGCTGTATCTGCTATGAAAACTCCGTCAGGGCACGCATCATAGATAGAGTCACGAGCAGAATATCGTGCAAAGGATTGAGCCAACCAAGGCCCACTTGCCAGGGCGACTTGGGCTCTATGACTCAACGCTTGGATGTGAGCGACCAACTCCAATGCCAGCTCGCGTTTACCGCAAAATAGATGGCTCGAGCCAGTGACGTCGACCCAAACGGTATCTGGTGCTTGAAAGGAGACGGGAGATCCAAATCCCAAAGCCACCTCTGCGACTTGCTTTAAGGCGGCCGATACGCAAGCCCGGGGCAGTGAGTGAAGGCTCAGGTTTCCCACGATGGCCGTGGCTTGAGCAACAGTTTGACGTGGACACACTCCCAGTTTGCGTGCAGCAGAATTGACCGCATCCAATTGAGTTTTGTCATCCCAAATGGGCATGTCCGGGTCGGTCAATATTACGGCTCGAGGTTGAAAGCCCCGAGGCTGAACGGGGAAGATTGACTCGATGGCTCGCTGTGCTGCCAATTCATTGAGCAGATCCGGCAAAATGACAGCAAGAATCAACCGCTCTCGAGGAGCCCTGCGCTCCGAGTGGACGTGTCTTGGCTTCATGCTGTCACCTCAAATGCGGACCACGCAATGGTCCGTGGTGGTGAGATGCGGCCAGTGCGTTCTTTTGCGACTCGGATCTCGAAGCATTCACTCGACAGTCGATTAAATTCCAAGCGCATGGATACCGGCAGTGGCAAAGCTTGATGAGGTTGCGCTGGCGTCATCACCAAAACGCAAGTGGCCAGCTGTTTGACAGCCAATGACAGGCGGCGAATCGTCCGTTGCCACTTGCGGGCATCGAATGACAAGTCACCCATGGCACCCCGAAGATCGATGACCAAAACGGAAACGACTTTCGCTTCTGCAATTCGCACTGCAATTCGGTCTACGGATTCAACATCGGGCCGGACTACGAGCAGCCGATCTAGTTGGACGCCAAGTTGGGCTAAACCCGGTGCAAAAAGCGTTGCCGTGGGATCGATGAATGCGCACCACTGCCCATTCATCACCTCATCCATCCCTGCGTGCTGCGACCTATCCAGCCAGTGGCCGGCGGCGCCTTCTGCAGCACGACCTTGCGCAGCACGACCTTGTGCAGCACGACCTTGCGCAGCATGACCTTGCGCAGCACGACACGCGCACAGCGCAAAGGATGTAGCTGCCCCACTAGCGCCACGAGCTCGCAGCTCAATTACATGGCCATAGGCCAGCCCACGCTCAGGCAAAGCGTCGTCGAGTGATGGAATGCCGAGCGAAAGAACGCGCTCCGATTTCTGAAACTCGAGCGCAGCAAGCATCTGCTGGGCCGTCTTCAACTGCTGAGAGAGCTTGTTCAGTTGAATCGCAGCAGGGACCATATACTGTACAAATTATCAGTAATTGATAAAAGGGCAAGGCGGGTTCACAAAAATAGAAAATAGCCCTTTAAATTTGAGATCTTAAGCTTGCGCTGCCCGGCCTCCCTCGAGCTCCTGTCTCCTGCTCCAAGCGTTTCTTTGACTTGGGTCAGTGAGCAAAGGTGTTAGCTTTCAGGCATGGACTTCGAGCCACAACGCTCATCGGGAGGCCAGCCCACTTCCGCTTCACAGGCCATTTCACTGGCTGCCCGTCCTGAATTATCTCCGAGCTTGGCCAAGCTCGATGCTTTACGCGCGCTCATGCGTCAGCTCGGCTCAGCGCTAGTTTGCTATTCCGGGGGCATTGATAGCGCCTTGGTGTTGGCAGTGGCCCATGAGCAGCTGCAGGCCAAGGCCCTGGGCATCACCGCCGTCAGCCCCAGCCTGGCGCCCAGCGAACGAGAAGAAGCCGGGCGTTTCGCGCAGACCCTCGGAGCCCGTCACCAGTTCGTCGACTCCCATGAGATCGACCGACCCGGCTATGTAGCCAACGGCCCTGACCGATGCTTTCACTGCAAAAGCGAGCTTTATCAAATCGCTCGTGAGCAACTGACCGCGTCCGGGCTCGACCATATTCTCAACGGTACGAATTGCGACGACCTGGGGGACTATCGACCCGGCCTCGAAGCGGCGCGCCAAGCGGGGGTGCGCAGCCCGCTCGTCGAGCTCGGCTTCGACAAGGCTGACGTGCGCGCCGTGGCGCAGTTGCTGGGCCTGACCATTTGGCACAAACCTGCCGCTGCCTGCCTTTCGAGTCGCATTCCCTATGGCACCTCGGTCACCCGCGAGCGGCTTGCGCAAATCGCCGGCTTTGAGCAGGACTTGAAGGATCTGGGATTCATTCAGGTCCGAGTGCGCTGGCACGGCAAGATCGCTCGGCTCGAGCTCAGTGTGGACGAGTTGCCGCGTGCCCTCGACCCCGAGATACGTAAAGCGCTCGTGGTCGCCGGGAAACGGCACGGGTTTAGCTATGTCACTCTCGACCTAGAAGGCTACCGAATGGGCTCACACAACGAAGTGCTTCCGGGCCATGCTTTGCGCGTCATCTAAGTAACTCGCAGTTTCACTCGTGCATTGGACTTTACCCTGCCGAAGTAGGCGAATGTAGCACTCTGGGGCCTGAAAAATTGTGTGCCCATTGCATTTATCTTCTGGGTTCACAACGATTTGACTTGGCTGCGCGTGGGCATTAGCAAGTCACCCACGCGATGTTCAGGGCTACTCCCACCAAACCGGATGCATTACTTTTTTGGGAAGATTAGTTTCTC
Source organism: Deltaproteobacteria bacterium (assembly GCA_031407405.1). Classification (GTDB taxonomy): domain Bacteria; phylum Myxococcota_A; class Polyangia; order Polyangiales; family Polyangiaceae; genus SZUA-265. Next base: position 7,064 of record JANOIG010000349.1, on the reverse strand, counting down.
CCCTCACGTAACGCACTCAACAGGCATCGCCGTGTGCCCCTGATTGGGGCCAGCAGATGGAAATAGTAACAAGGACTATAGATTCATGTTCCAAAAGCGCTCACTCACCACTGGTTTTCTAGTTGCATCCCTCGGCCTCGCTGCCGGTCTCGCGATCTTCTCTTCGCCAAACGTCGCTTCGGCAGGTGACGCCACCAGCACTTGTACGCAAGTCAAGTCTGTCTGCGAGGCACACAAAGGCGACAAGAAGAAAATTGATCAGGCTATGAAGGACGCCGTTCGCGACTTTAAGAAAGCGAATCCAGGCGACAAAATCAAATGCGAGTCCTGTCACAAAAAAGACGACAACAGCCTCACGGCCAATGGCAAGGCTGACTTCGAAACCAAGCTCGCGAAGTTCTACAAGTAAGACTCCCGCTGGGCTCCCAGTGAGCACCAGAGGAAGACAAAACGGCCGCAGGCAAAGAGCCCGCGGCCGTTTCCCATTTAGCACGTGCGCTGCCTAGTGGCAGATGAGCGGTTGAAGGTCGTCTACTTCGGGAGTGCCATCAAAGAATGCGGCCGCGGGCTCTTTGCCTGCGGCCGTTTCTTTTGCATGTGTTCACCCGCCCCCCGTGCCCCGCGGCGGACGCCTTTTTCCGCCAGCGGGACGTCTCGACTACAACGAGGGCGCAGCTAGTTCCGCGGTCGGCGCTCGCGGCGACCGCGGTCGCCGCCTCCGCTGTCTCTACCGCGACCGCCCCGAGGCGGCCCGGCGTCTCGCCGACCCCCTTCTTCCGGCAGAGAACCGCTATACCCCTCGGGCACCGGCAGCAGCGCGCGGCGGCTGAGTCGGATCTTGCCGTCACGCTCCACGCTGAGGACCTTTACATCCACCTCGTCGCCTTCGTTGAGCACATCCGCGACGTTCTCGGTGCGTTCATAGGCAATCTCCGAGACGTGCAGCAGCGCTTCGGTATTCGGTAGAATTTCCACGAATGCGCCGAAGTCCACCACGCGCCGAACGGTACCCTTGTAGGTCTTGCCGACTTCCGGCTCTTCCAGCAGGCCCTCGATGATTTTTACGGCGCGTGCTACGGCCTCGGAGTCGGCTGATGCAATCGACACAGTGCCGTCATCCTCGATGTTGATCGCACAACCCGTCTGTTCCGTGATCCCCTTGATGGTCTTGCCACCCGACCCGATGATGATTCGGATCTGATCGGGCTTCACCGTCAGGGTCGTGATGCGCGGTGCCCATTGGCTCAGCTCGGGGCGCGGCGCGGGCAAGGTCTCACGCATGCAGCGTAGGATGTGCAGACGCCCCTCTTTGGCTTGCTCGAGGGCACGTTCCAGGATCGCGCGGGAAAGCCCCGAGATCTTGATGTCCATCTGAATCGCGGTGATCCCTCGCTCGGTGCCGCAGACCTTGAAGTCCATGTCGCCGAGGTGATCTTCGTCACCCAGGATGTCGCTGAGGATCGCCATCCGATCCCCCTCTTTGATCAGACCCATCGCAATGCCGGCCACCGGTGCCTTGATGGGCACGCCGCAGTCCATCAAGCTCAGCACGCCACCGCACACCGTCGCCATCGAGCTAGAGCCGTTGGACTCGAGCACCTCGCCCACGATTCGCACCGTGTATGGGAAGTCCGCGTGATCGGGGAGCATGCGCGCTATGGCACGCTCAGCCAGCGCGCCGTGCCCAATTTCTCGGCGGGCCGGGCCGCGCAGCGGCTTGATCTCACCGGTCGAAAAAGGCGGGAAATTGTAGTGCAGCATGAACCGCTTCCACGATTCACCGTTCAACCCATCAATCTTCTGTTCGTCGGTCGACGTACCCAACGTCGTCGTGACGATCGCCTGAGTTTCCCCGCGCTGAAACAACGCTGAGCCGTGCGTGCGAGGCAGCAGGCCCGCCTCGCACATGATGGGACGAATCGTGGTGGAATCGCGGCCGTCGATGCGCCGCTTGGTGTCGAGCACCAAGTTCCGGACCACGTGATACTTCCGCTCCGCCAGCTCTTCCTTGATCAAGGCCTCCGAGGCGAGCCACGCGGCCTCACCGAGCTCGGCCTTGAGGGTTTCGACCATGCTCTTTTTGGCATCGGCGTAACCCTCGTAACGAGCTTTCTTTTCCTTGATGACGCATGCGCGGCGAATCTTGTCGTCGACCAGCGCGGCCACGCGTAGTGCCAGGCTGGCATCGAGCTTGGGCACCGAAAACTCCCGCTTCGGTTTGCCGACGGCAGCGCGCATCTTTTCGAGCAGACCGATCACCTTCTTGCCCTCGTCGTGGGCGAACATCAGGGCATCGATCACTTCGGTTTCCGAAGCCTCGCCGGCGCCACCCTCAACCATGACGATGGCATCGGCCGACACCGCGACCGTCAGCTCCAGATCCGCTGCGGCCATTTGCTCGAAAGTCGGATAAGCGATCAGCTCGCCGCCAATGGACGCCACGCGCACTGCTGCGAGCGGTCCGTTCCACGGAATGTCCGATAAATGCACGGCGGCGCTGGCGCCGATCATGGCCAGGACATCCGTCGGATTTGCGCGATCCGAGCTCATCACCGTGGCGATGATCTGCGTGTCTTTCTTGAAGCCTTCGGGGAACAGCGGCCGGAGCGGGCGGTCCATGAGCCGCGCCGTCAATATTTCGGTGTCGCGCTGACGCCCCTCGCGCTTGAAAAACCCGCCGGGAATCTTGCCGGCTGCGTAGGTCTTCTCGAGGTACTCGCAGGTCAGCGGGAAGAAATCCAACCCCGGGCGCTCTTCCGTGCACACTGCGGTGACGAGAACGACGCTCTCCCCGTACGTAATCAAGACCGCCCCGTGGGCTTGTTTTGCCAGCCGGCCTGTTTCGATGGTCAGCGTTTTTCCGCCCACCATCAGGGATTCTCGAACGAACATATGGCGCTCCTTTGCGCTCCCTTACGGGAAAGGCCACTCATCGTGGCTTAAACGCCCTAGTGAACGCACGCTTCAGCCCCGGTTCACAAGTCTGAGGGTGCCACGCACCATCAGGCTCGAGAGTCGAAGTTGAAACGAGTTGCGCCCGACCAGGGACCCAATCTGTTGCGGCACGACATGAGCCGCAATTGTGCACTCCTCACTCGATAGCACTCCTCTCGATACACTCCTCTCGATAGCAGTGCCAAATCCGAGCTGAAAACGCCTATCTTCGTAGATTCAGCGAAGACACGATGCCCAGGTACCGCTGAATGTCAGAGTTTTTTAGATAGTTCAGCAGCCGGCGCCGCTGGCTGACCAGCTTCAGAAGGCCTCGCCGTGAATGGTGATCCTTCTTGTGCGTCTGAAAATGCTCGGTCAGGTATGTGATGCGCTGACTGAGCAAGGCGATCTGAACCTCCGGAGATCCAGTGTCTTTTTCGTGCAGGCGGTGCTTGTCAATGACGCCCTGTTTTGCGCCGATCGCTAATGGCATGAGATATCTTTCCTATTGTTTCGCGCACTATATTCTGGCGCACCTGCCAGGGTCAATGCAGAGTCGCACCCCCAAAAGCAGATCGGAACGCCGCGCGCAAGCGCCTTCCCGCTCCCTGTTGCCTTTCCCGCTCCCTGTCGCCTCTGCGCCCCCTGTTGCCTTTGCCCCCCGGGTGCCGGAACCGTCAGCGGGACGGCTCGTGCGACGGGGCGCTCCCCCGATCTCGGGTGACCTCCATCCGGGCTTCTCGGTCCGCCTCGCTGATGTCCCGGTGGTGGACGTCGACCTCCAGGCTCAATCGTTGGCGCAGCTGCTCCGCCATTTGCTCCGCCACCGCCACTGAGCGATGACGGCCACCCGTGCAGCCCAAAGCCACGGTCAGGTAGCTCTTGCCCTCAGCCTCGTAGCGCGGCAGGGCGAACTCGAGGAGAGCCAGCGCGCGGTCCATGAAGCCCTGGGCGTCAGCCCTGCCGAGGACGAAATTCGCCACGGCAGGGTCGAGCCCCGACTGCCCGCGCAGGTGCGCAACGAAGTACGGGTTGTCAATGAACCTCACGTCGAGCATGAGATCCGCATCTACCGGAATTCCGTACTTGAAACCGAAGGACATCAGCCGCGTCCGCATCCTCTCCGTTCGGCCCTCGCCCGGCCCAAAATCGGCAATGATGCGGCGCCGGAGGTCATGGACGCTCAGCCGCGTGGTATCGAGGACTCGACTAGCGAGAGCCCGAAGCGGTGAAAGCCTTTCTCGTTCAATCTGAATGCCTTCGAGGACCGCCCCCGCAGGCCCGCCTGGGCCAGCCGTTGCCGCCGTGCTCAGGGGATGCGGCCGCCGAGTGCTGTTGAAGCGCCGAATGAGAACCTCGTTTGACGCGTCCAAAAACACAATCTGCAGCCGTCGCCCCGAAGCCGCCAGCTCCTGAAGCGCCTGGCTCGCCCCATCCAGAAAATTGCCTACCCTTACATCGATGCCGAGTGCCAAGCGCCGCATCCCCCCGCGTTCGCAGCTTTCCACGGCCTGCTGAACCAGCAGAGTGGGCAGGTTGTCGACGCAGAAAAACTCCAGGTCCTCTAGCGCCCGCAACGCCGTGGAGCGGCCGGCGCCGCTTAGCCCAGTCACCACGACGACCTCGGCTTGGGCCGGAGTCATCTCACGCTCTCCTTTGGCGGCCTGTTGGCCATCCTCGGTGGCGAGCGGCATGAACCTACCTCGACTGGGTCATGACTCGGCGGCGGGATCGGAATCCGGCGCAGAGCCACCGCGGACGGTGCCTCCGTTGCGGCGCTGCTTCGACAAGGCACTGCCCTTGGCCCCCGAGATCTGTCGCTCGAGCTTCTGTACCGCGCGGTCGACCGCCAAATACATGTCTTCGCAGACCTCATGCGCTTCCAAATGCTCGCCCCCGCTGGAGATGCGAATTTCGGCACCCTGCTCCAGCTTCTCGAGCGAGAGCGTCACCCGAGCGCTCATCGGTTGCCGAAGAAAACGTTGCAATTTCAGTACCTTCTCTTCGACGTGCCGCTTGATGGCCTCGCTGGGTTCTACGTGCCGAAACGTGATGCTGATGTTGTTCATCGATCCTCCAGATGCCAGTCGTAGATGCGTATCGTCTACGACATAGTCATTGCCCTCGTGGGTGCAACCGCCCAGTGCTCGTGCTGAACCGCGCTTGCACCCCTCGCGCGCGGTGTCGACAGACCATGGTGGCCTCGCACAAAACGTCCGAAAGATAAGGTCAGAAGAGTTTTTTCCGCTTTGACGATGCCAACAGGCACATCATTTCCCGATACTTCGCCACCGTTCTGCGGGCGATCTTGATGCCGTGCTCCTGTTCGAGCATCTGGACGATGGCCTGATCACTGAGCGGGCTTTGCTTGTTCTCGTCCTCGATGATCTTCTTGATGGCCTGCTTGACGCTTTCGCTCGCAATGTCTTCGTCGGCAACTCGACGAATGCTCGAGTTAAAGAAGTATTTGAGCTCAAATAAGCCCTTGGGCGTGTGCATGTACTTGTTGGTGGTCACCCGCGAGATGGTCGACTCATGCATGCCCACCGCTTCAGCCACGTCGCGCAGAATCATGGGTTTGAGATAAGCGACGCCTTTCTCAAAAAAGTCTCGCTGCTTATCGATGATCGATTCGGACACTTTGACGATCGTTTTGCGACGCTGTTCGATGGCTCTAATCAGCCATTGCGCGTTGCGCAATTTCTCCCCGACGAACTCCTGGGCTGCCGGATCCTTGAGCAGCCTTTGGGTGAGCGCTTGATTGATGTGTAGCTTTTGAACGCCGCGATCATTGTCCGCGACGACGAAATTATCGCCATCCTTGATCACGTATACATCGGGCGTGATGCCGATACTTCGGTCGGAGTGGTCGACGAAGTTGCGCGCCGGACGGCTTTCGAGCTTCTGAATCTCCTTGGCCGCCTCATACGTCTCTTCGAGCGAGATCTTCATGTCCCGCGCGATGGCTTGATAGTTGTGCTTCTCGAGGTTGGCCATGTGCTTCTCGAGAATCGTGAGCTCGATGGCGTCGAAACCGGAGACCTTGGCCTGCACCAACAAACACTCTTGTAGATTGCGAGCCGCGACTCCAACTGGATCAAAATTCTGGATCATCTCCAGAACCAATGGCGCGTCGTCGGGATGCAGACCCGATTCCTCCGCCAGGTCCTCGATGGTCAGATCCGGGGTGCGAGTTCCATCGGGCCGCTCGACCCCTTCGAGGTCGAGGTAGCCCCTTTCATCGAGGTTTCCGATGACCAGCTCGGCGAAGCGGCGCTCCACATCCGTGAAGTCGCTCATCTGCAACTGCCACCGCAGGTGGTCGGCCAGGCTAGTCTGCTTGGTGAGATTCTGCTCGAACGGTGGCAGATCATCGCTGTTGCGGGGCCCAAGGGAGGGCGCTTGCTGCTGGGTGCGATTCTCTAGGAATTTTTCCCAGTCGACTTCGCGAGTGGCCCTCTCGCCCTCGACCTTGTGCTCGCCCAGAGAGCTGTGCTCGCCGGGCGAATAGTTGCCATCTCCCCCATCTGCTCCTTCGCCCGGGCGGGCTGCCGATGCCGCAGCGTCCCCATTGCGAGGGCTTTCGTCCGACGCCCGCGCCTTTTGATCGGGCTCATCCTCCACCGTCAAAATCGGGTTGCCGTCGAGCTCCTTCCTGACCTCGTCGATGAGCTCCAGCCGCGAAAGCTGCAGTAGGCGAATCGCCTGCTGCAACTGCGGGGTCATCACCAGCTGCTGAGTCAGTCGAAGCTGTTGTTTGAGTTCCATTGAGTCAGTCGATCACGCGGCAAATACCAGGAGAGAAAAGTGTGGGTTACGTGGCCAGTGTAACATTTCCGCCGCCCGAAGTCGGGGCCCAATTTGCCCAGCGCGCGGGATTGGCCTGCGGGCGTCGCGCAACCCCATTCGCCGCCCAGTTTGGCGCTTTTTACCCGACCGGACGGTTCGAGCAGGCGTCCGATTCCGCCTGCACGGCAGGCTGATCGGCGGTCGAAGAGGTGGCCTCTTGGTGCCTTACGGCAGCCAGTGGGACCAGTGTGCGCCTCCCGAAGAAGCCCGCTGCGGCGCCTAGCGGGCTTTGCCATTGCTGTCCACTCCTCGGCAATAGTTTCGGAAAAGTTCTGGTCCCC
>JANOIG010000332.1:0-32829 GCA_031407405.1 Deltaproteobacteria bacterium | reverse complement strand
GCGCACCAGTTTTCCGCCATAGCTCAGCCACACCGGCGTGACGGCGTAGTGACCGGCGAGCACATCTCCATCCCACGCGAGCTCGATGACCCCACGTCCAGCAGGCGGACGCTCGAATCGCCACTTCCAGACCTCCAGCGGGAGCTCCCTACAGTATACGGCGGCGAACAGCGCCTGAACGGCGGCTTCGTCACCCTCGCGGTAGGGGCGGTAGGACAAGGTGGGCATAGCGTTCGATCGCGTAGCAGGCTCGGTGGCGAGCGTCCACCGGAGCCTGAAGCCGATGGCAGGCAAGTTGCGGAGATCTAAGGTTTCAATCGCCGGAGATCGAAGCTCTGTGCATCCCGTGCTAGTGGGCGAGGTATGAGAGCTGGGGTGTTCGTCGGGTCGCAACGAAGGCGCGCGCTGCGCGGCAGCGCGTTGCTCTGTGTCGTCGGCGGCCTTGTCGCCGCAACGCAGGCCTGTTCTTACGAAGATTCGACGACCGTCGTGTATCGAGGGGCCGACAGCGACGCTGGCGCGACCGCGGTAGTGACCACAGATGCCAGCGCGCCGGACATCGTCTGCCCAGGGGGCGGGCAACCCTTCTCCTACCCTTCTGACGGGGACTCCGATGGTGTCGGCGACATGGGGCGGCCGATTCAAACGTGTACACGGCCGCTCGTGAGCATACTCACGAGCGGTGACTGCAACGATGACAATCCCGCGGTGCGCCCCGGCCTGGGCGAGACCTGCGATGGCGTGGACAACGACTGCGACGGGCGAGTCGACGAAGACGTCGTCAGCATCTTGTTTGCCGACCAGGACTCTGATGGGTACGGCGACCCCAACCTGTCGTTGGAAGGCTGCGTGCGCACAGGCTTCGTCGCCGACTCGAGCGACTGCAACGACCTCGACCCCACCGTGCGCCCGGGCCGTGGCGAGGTCTGCGACAACAAGGACAATGACTGCAACGGCAGTGTCGATGATGGCGCCAGGGTCACGTACTATCGAGATGCGGATGGCGACGGCTTCGGCAACCTTTTGAATTCCCTGGAGGCGTGCGCCAGCCCGCCTGGCTTCGTTCTGGACCCATCAGATTGCGACGATACACGACCTGCCATCAGCCCACGCGGCGTCGAGGAGTGCAACAACCTCGACGATGACTGCGACGGAGAGATCGATCAGTTCACGAGGGCGTGCAGCAACGACTGTGGCGCGGGCGAAGAGACCTGTACGGCGGGCATATTTGCAGGTTGCACGGCTCCTCAGCCCACGAGGGTCACGTCCTCGACGGAGTTTTTCATCGCTTCCGACGTGTCGACGCTGGAGTGCCTCATCGTGGAAGGTAACCTCGTGCTCGCTGACGACGTCGCGATTAGGCTGTCCGATGACTTGATCGTGCGCGGTGGTGGCAAGGTGCTGCTTGGCGCGCGTGCGTCGATCACCGCGCGTAATGACATCACCTTCAGCGGCACCACGGCGCTCGAGGGCACCGAGGCACGTATCGAGGCCTCGTCGATCGAGATTGACGCGGGCGTCCGTTGGAGCTTCGAGGGCGCCTCCGGTCGGGGCTACAGTGGTGGTGGTGGTGCCGCTTGCACGAGTCTTTCTCTCTCCTCGCCCATTGGCGGAGGCGGGGGTGGAGCCCGTGGCGGGCGCGGGGGTAGCGGCGGAACCTGCGGGGCTGTCGCCACGCAACCGGTCTCCGGCGCTGGCGGACCGGATGCCGCCGATGGCGCCGTTGGCTGCGATTGTCCTTGCACCAGCGCCGCGGCGGCCAGCGGAGGCCTGGAGACCGCGGGCGGTGGCGGGCTGCCGAATGCAGGCGGCGGCGGCGGCACCGGCGCCGGTCGCGGCGGTAATGGAGCGGGGGGCTTTTTGGATGGGATTGCGTATCCGGGCGGCATCGGCGGCGCGTCTGAAGCCCCAGGCGCCTTCGTGCGGCCTCTCTACGGAGGGGCTGGCGGCGGCGCTGGGGGCGGCTTTCACAGCCGCCGTCCTCCAATCGTATCTTGCGTCGGGCTAGGCGGCGCGGGAGGCGGTCTGCTCGAGATTCGCGCGTCGGAGCTCGTGAATCGCGGAGTGCTCTCCGTCAACGGAGAGGCCAGTGTGCAGCGATTGCTGAACGATCTCACAGCAGGCGGCGGCGGCGGCGGCGGCGGTGGCGGTAGCATCATCTTCAGCGTCGACCGCTTCGAGAACCTGGGGCTGATCAGCGCCAATGGCGGCAACGGCGGCAATGGCGCCTCGCCGACGCTCGGGGATTCCTCGTGTGGGCGTGCCAGCGGTACGAACGTGGGCGGGGGCGGGGGCGGCGGGGGCGGCGGGGGCGGCGGCAAGATCTATGTCGAAGGCCTCACGTCGTCCACCGTCGTCGACGTGGCTTCGTTGGGTGACCTTTCCGTCGTCCGCGGCACGGGGGGCAAAGGCGGCTGCGGACAACCGGACGGGATCGGCGGCGAGGACGGTTGGGTTTTCGTCACCCAAGGCGGAGCGTAGTCGGGTCGGTAAGACGAAGTGGTTACGGCGTCGGGCGCACACCGATCCACTCGAGAAGCTCGGCTGTGTAACGCGCCGCCGGGAGGTTGAGCCAAACCGGGCGGGCCGCTCGTTCGCACGCCGAGACGTGGTGCCGAGCGCAGCCGGCTGATGGCAAGGCCATGTTCGACCCTGTCGGCGCTACGCCGCAGCGCGCCCGGAGGCTTGCGGGGGGGCGCGCGCAACACAAGAAAACGTACCCAGGGGATCGCGCGGGTCTGTTTTTTGGGCCGGTGAATGCGATGTGCCGGCCGAGCTGCCGCAGTCGAGCGCGGTGTGCCTGAACGCTCAACGCTGACGAGATCTCGAATAGGTCCCCGAGACGGGAGGGCTCTCAGTCTCACTCTTTCTCCGCTCGTGCAGCCGCACCTCGAGCGCTGCATCCATATTCATGCGATCTGCTTTGGCAACGAAGCTGAAGTCGCGGTAGGCCTCTTCGCTCCGACCCAAGCGTTGCAAGACGCGCGCGCGGTACATCCGGATTTCCAGATCAGTGCTGCGCTCGCGGACCGCGCGATTCAAAATCCCCAAGATAGTCTCGGCAGCGCCGGAGTGCAGCTCTCCTCGTTCCGCACGCAGCCAAGCATGAAGCGCCAGATATTGCAGGTCATCGGGCTTGGCGGCGCAAGCCTGGCGCACGAGCAGTATCGCGTCATCTACGCGGCGGCGTTTCAAGCAGATGACAGCCGCTTGAAAGAGGCGATCGGGATCGAAAGCGACCTGGCGGGCTGGTGCAAGGCTCGCGCCGCTCGCCGGCAGACCGGCCGCGTACTGCTCGCGGGACGTTCGGTCCTCGAGGACTCGATGAGCCTCCGTCACCCGGCAGAGAATTTCGGCAGCCAAAGGGCGCAGGCTCTCTTCACCGCGGCTCAGTCGATCGGGGTGGAAAGAGCGCATGTTCTGCCGGAAGGCCTTACTCAAAGCCTCTCGGTCCGCCGTTTCTGGGATGCCGAGCAGCTCGAAGTGGTTCAGTCGGTTCAGTTCGGCATAGCGCTGCGTCACTTGCGCCGACGAAGGCGCGCTGCCGTTCGAACCCGGCGCGCGGCTCCGTGAAGAACCTGCGGACGCACACACCGGGACAGAGTGCGGTCCAAATTGGGAGGTTGCGCCGCTCGGGCCGGCGCGCGTGTCATGTTTTGGATAAGCTCGTTTGGGTTGGCTCACGACGATGTTTGCCCTTTCGCTTCTATAGAGAGGGCGCGAAGGTAAACCGGGTTGAAGATTCGATGCCGAGAACGGGGCGACCGCGCGCCGAGGCACAGGTTGTCTCCGGCTCGCCTTTGCGCGTGCGTCGCCCTCGCGCAGCGTCTCACGATGATCAGGAGACCTCCGTCACCCTGACAGCGGAATGCAGGGCGTGAACCCATCACTTCGGTCAATATAAAGCTATGGTGAGCTCGCCTATTTCTCGTTCGTCCGCGCGCCCCGACGCAACAGCACCGTCACGACTCGAGCGGTGGGGGCTCCACGAGATCCGTCATGAACCTACAAAGGCCCCGGCGCCCGCCGGCTCCGGGGGGCGACTCGACGCGCCCCCTCGAGTATGCGCGCTCATCGGACGTACCACGCGGCTGCGGCACTCTGGTCTATGAAATTGGCGAAGCTGTCCGAAGACCACCTCGCCGACTTGGCACGGCGCTCGCTGAGCGGCAATACGGACGCCCTGGAGATGCTATTTGTCGCGCTGTTGCCACGCGTGCGAAGTCTCGTACGCTACTTGGTGCGCGGGGATCGAGACGTCGATGACTTGAGCCAAGAGGCGTTGCTCACGTTGCTCCGCGGTCTCGGCACGTACCGCGGCGAAGGCGAGTTTGGAGCTTGGGCAGATCGCGTAGTCGCGCGTTCGGTGTTTGCCGCCTTACGCCGGCAAGGCGCGCCGAAGGAGCGCGATGCCATAGGACCCGACGAGCTGAAGCTGGTCGGCGCCAGTCGTGCGCCGGAAGCTCAGTGTATGCGCCGCGAGCTCGCAGCTTGTCTGGACGACCTTCCGGAGAGCCAGCGCTCCGCCCTGGTACGCCATCACGTGCTCGGAATGACCGTGCCCGAGGTGTCCGAAGAGCTCGGCGTCCCCGAAGAAACCGTGCGCAGCCGCCTGCGGCTCGGCAAAGGATGTTTGAAACGCCTGCTTGGCAGAAGGCGATATTGATAGGCCCAACTAAGCTGCAAGGAGAAAAAGCCCTTGGCTGAGGCGCCGAGCCTCACGCAACTCAACTCACTCTGGCCGCAGCTCGACGCCGACGAACACGCGCGAGACGTCGAAATTCGTGGCCAGCGATACCTCTCGCTGCATGTTCGAGCGCCGCTCCAAGTGAGACCCAAAGCAGGTCGCAAACAAGCCGTTTTGGAGTATTCCGGTGCCGATCTCGAATAGCCGATATGAAACCTCGGCACCGATCTCGAGGCTTGTGTCTTGGCGCAAGTCCCCGGTCCAGACGTTGTCTGGATCTCGGGCCTCGTAGGTCTCGAAGGCGCGCAACCAACCCTCGGCGAGCCCGCTCATTGACAGCCCCGGAGCTGGTGAAAACTTGGCTTTGAGCGTCGCGCGCTGCCGATTGAAGTCGTAATAGTCTGGAATGTACTTCAGCTCGGAGCTACCGACAGCACTCTGCCCAGCGATACGCCGGTTGTAGTGGCTAGAATCATTGAACTCGTATTCATACGTCACACTCAGCCGCAGCGGTTTGGCCGGCGTAAACGCGAGCGTGGCATAGGGGATCGTGCTCAGATAGCGCTTGCTCTCGTCCGAGCGAAGCACCGCCCCGTCGGGAGTCAGCACATCATAACGTGAGTCCAAATAGTTGGTAACGTCGAGTTTGAAACCGAGGGCCGCGCTGTTGTATGGAGCCCAGCGGTAACCCGCCTCGAGCGCCGATTCGCTGCCCCACTGGTCGATGCGGCGGTCAGAAACCAAATAGTCTGGATACTTTTTCAAGACCAGCGCGGTGAGCGGCTCGACATACACGCCACGGGGCCTGCCGATATCGAGCTCGATGGCGCTGCGCAACGACCAGCGGCGATCCTGATCGTTCTCGGGCACCCACACATCCCCAGACAGAGCCAGCTCACTCCGGATCCAGCGGGACCATCGGCTTTGCCACGTCCCGCTGAGGTCAATCTCGTGCAAGCCCTGTGTCAGTCGGGACGCGCCGCTCGCCGCCTCTTCCTCCGAGAAGTTGAACGTCTTGGTGGTGAAGGGATCGTACTGGTACTCGGCGCTGGCTCGCACCCGTTCCGAGCTCTCGATCACGACCGCAGCGAGGCCTGCGTTGAGCATGACGGCAGGCCGCGAATCTTCTATGAAACTACCTCCAAATACCCCGATGTGGTAATTGGTCGAAAGTGTGGGCTCAGTCTTACGCTTGGCGCGATGTGCGGGGCGAGATGACTTGTGCGCTGCCCGGGAGCCGTGGTCGGCGGTGTCTTCCTCCTGCCCCGCGCTGCTGACCGCGATCAATGTCAGGACGGTGAATGCGCCGCATCCAAGCGCGCGTCGAGTCGCGCGCTCGATCGCTGGCGGCATTCTCTCAGCAGCCATTTTGACTCAGATAGGCCTCGGTGCGTGTCGCGTAACTGCTCGCGGGAAACTCCGCGCGCAAGTCGGCCAGTGTGGCCGAAGCCGCCGTGCAGTCGTTCTGATCGGTTTGCACTCGCGCGCGGTAGTAGAAAGCATTGTCTCGATAGCCGCTATCCGCGTAGCCCGTTAGAAGCGCATCGAAGTCGCTGAGGGCAGCCGCCAGCTCGAGCTGCGCGTAGCGGGTTCGGCCGTGGTAGTAGAGTGCATTGTCCAGGAAAATCGATCCCGTAAACGCCGCCACCGACTCGAAAGCAACTAACGCTTCCGAATGTCGCTGCAAGCCGAAGAGTGCCCGCCCTCGATAATAGGTGCCGTTATCGAGATAGGTACTATTCGGATAGCGAGTGATCAACAGCGACAACTGCGATTCCGCGAGCGCGAGCTCGTTGAGCTCGAAATGAGTACGCCCCACGTAGTACTGTGCGTTGTCCGCGAAGAGCCCGTTTGGGTCGGCTGCCGAGAGCCGAAACTCAGGCAGGGCACCGGCAAAGTCCGTTTCCGAGAAGCGGGTCCGGCCGAGGTAGTAATGTGAGGCCTGGGTGAACGGGCTATTCGGAAACTGTGTCAGTACGGCAGTAAAGGCGGCCTCGGCGCGCGTGAGCGCTGCCATATCGACGCTTCCCACCGCCGTAATGCCGATGGCATAGGCGCTGCGCCCCGCGAGGTACTTGGCGTTGTCGGTGCGGGGGGACTCGGGGTAGCTGGCCAATAGGTCGTCGAACAGCTGCTCGGCCCCCGCATAATCCAGCGCCGTATAACGTGCCAGCGCGTCCTGAAACAGTAGTTCGTCGGCGCTGTTCGGATCGACGGGGACTTCGCTCTGGACCGCGCCTGGATCTGCCGTCGGATCATTGGGGTCGACATTGGCTGCCGGGTCGACGTTGGTTGCCGGGTCGACATTGGCTGCCGGGTCATCGGAAGCAGACCGATCGGTGTCGATGGCGTTGCCATCGGGTCCGAGCGTTACGGGGCTGCCCCCGTCGTTTGAGCTACAACCGATCGCCAGCGCCCCGAGAGCGAGAGGCAATAGGTTAATGGCAACGCGGGTGATTGAGTAAGTTAGTTGGTATCGCATGGAATTTAGTGTCTTTTCTTTGTCTAGGGTTGCCGCTTGCAGCGGTTCAGTAGCGCTTCGGCGCCTTTGTGATTCGGGGTTTGAGCCAGCACCAGTCGTGCGGCGCGGCTGCAACCCTCGAGGTCGTGGTCGGTCAACATGAGCTGGGCGAGCTCGAGGCGCGCTTCCTGATCGCTGGGGTCGTGATCGAGCGCATCGTTCAGGAGGGCACGGGCAGGGCCCAACTGACCCGCCTTTCCCTCCAGCTGTGCCAAGTTCTTGAGCGCCTTGACGTGCTCGGGATCGAGCTCGAGCGAGCGCTCATAGGCTCGCTTCGCCTCGGCGCTCTGTCCGGCGCTTTCCAGCGCAACGCCCAAGTTGTACCAACCGGTCACGTAGCGCGGGTCGGTGTCGAGAAGGTTCCGATACAGGGCGATAGCCTCGGCGGATTTCCCTGCCTTGCGCAAAGCCACGGCGTAGTCCACGGTGAGGCTCCGGCTGGCAGGGCTCAGCGACATGGCGTGCTGGTATGCTGCGAGCGCAGCTTCGTGCTGCTGCTGAAGCGCGAGGCAGCGACCGAGGTTCGTCCAGGCGCCCGCGTACTTTATGTCGATCTCGATGGCCTTGCGAAAGGCCGCTTCGGCTCTGACGACGTCATCCTGGTCCAGGTACACGAGGCCGAGGTTGTTGTGCGCAGCGCGAAAGCCGGGGCGCGCCGCGATCGCGCGTTCGTATGCTGCCACGGCCTGTAGCGGGTTTTTCGCTTGCCGCTCCAGAAGGCCCAGGTTGTACAGCGCTTCCGGATAGGGCTTCCCGGACCTGTCAATGGCCTGCTGGTAGTGTCGTCGCGCAGCATCGAGCTCACCGGCGCGCGCAGCGACCAGACCCGCCAAGAAGTGATGCTCGGGGACTTCGGGCCCGCTGCGCAGCAACGCTTCAGCTTGTTCACGGGCCAGCCGAAAGTCTTCGGCGTCCAAGCCCAGCCGGAGCAGCCGCCGACGCGCGTAGGCGTAGTTACTATCCAGCCGTACGGCGTGGCGATAGGCAGCAGTGGCGTCCTTTTGCCGGTCGAGCTTTTCGTAGACTCGACCGCGCAAACTGTGCACGAGCGGCAGGTCAGGCGCCAGGCGCACTGCGCGATCGGCATGTTGTAGAGCGCGCTCTTGATCGGACCGGTCCTCGGATTGGAGTAGCCCGCGCGTGACGCGTACCCAGGTGTTGACCGCAGCCGGGGCCCGCTGCACGGACTCCTCGAACGCGGCCCGCGCCTGGGCCGTATGCCCCTGCGCCATCTGACAGCGACCCAAACTGGCGAGTGCTCGCGAGCGCTCGTCGTTGCTGCCCTGGGTGGCAGCCGGCTCGAGCACTCGTGTGGCTCCGATCAGATCGCCCTCACGCCGCAAGATCTCACCGAGCGCGATGCGAATCGCCGAGTGGTTGGGACGCAAACGCAAGGCTCGACCGAGCGTCTCCCGTGCTTGGCCCGTGTGTCCGAGGGCGTCCTGACAAAGGCCGAGATCCAGCAGAACGGCAGGGCTCGCTGGCAGCTCCAGAGCGGCGGCCTCGAGCAGGACGAGCGCGTCTTTGGGGCGCGACAATCGCAATAGGACGTGTGCCTGTTCCGCGCGAACCAAAGCCTGCTGTGGGTGCATGGCCGCGATTTCTGCCAGCCTGTCTGCCGCATCCGCCAACTCCCCGCGCCGCGCCAGCTCCCGTGCGCGAATGTGTTCTACCCCGAGGGGAGCGCCGAACTGTTCGGCTACGGGCTCGACTTGGTCTTCTTCCGTGGCCACCTCATTGCTCGTGATCTCGATGCGCTCGAGGCTTGGATCGCGCAGCTGGGCCAACAGCTCGATGGTTACCGATCCTGCGATCAGCGTGCTCAATGCGGTAACCACGGGCCAGAGTCGACGGTTGTTCACGACGTACCTCCTTGCGGGATCACGTCACCCAGCGCCAGCGCGTTCACATTCTGAATTTCGAGCCCGGGTCGCGCGTTGATCTCGAGCACCAAGGGCCCGAGCGTGCGGTCGAGAGCGATGTCCACGCCGAGGTAACCCAAGGGAACGCTGGCTGCCGCCCGTAGGGCCAGCTCGATGACCTCTGACCACCAGGGGATCAGGCGTCCAACCAAGGACACTCCGCTTTCGGGGTGCCGCTCGAGAGCGAGTCTCCCCGACACCGCACGCGTCGTACGACCAGTCGCGATGTCGACGGCAACGCCAATCCCGCCCTGGTGCAAGTTGGCCTTGCCCCGCGAGCGGTGCGTGGGAACCCTCAGCATGGCGAGCAGCGGACGGTCTCGCAGGACGAGCACTCTGAGGTCGCTGACGCCATCCGGCCAGAGCTCATCGAGTAACTCGTGGGGTACGATGCGACGCTCGATCAGCGCTTGATCCTCCATCTGCCGCGTATAGGCACCAAACACAATCTGGGCCACGTGCTGCACGAGGTCGTCATCTGAGACGACCTGCTGCCGCACCGTTTCCCAGCCATTGGGGCAGCGCCGGCCGAGCACCACGATTCCAGCGCCGCCGCTGCCGCTCGCGGGCTTGACGACGAAGTCGGACTCCCCCTGCAACCGTCGCAGCGTCGGCTCGACTTCGAATAGGCCTCGGCACACCGCCAGCGTTTCCGGAACGCGTACGCCGCCCTTGACCAGGTATTCTTTGGCCAGAATCTTGTCGTCGGCAATGGGATAGTGGCGACGCGGATTATGCTCGTAGATGAGCTCGAGGTTGCGACGATTGAGGCCATACACGTTTGCGAGCCGAACGCGGCGCTTGCGGCGCTCGACGAGCCAGGAGCGCACTTTCTCGCCGAGCTTCATCGCGACGCTCCAGAGTCGACGATTAACCTGCGGAATCGGAACAACTCGGAAACGCGCACCCCGACCCAGCGCCCTAGGTAGATGTTGGCGGCGATGACCACCAAAAGCATTTCTGGAAAGCCGCTCATCAACACTTGCATGGCTAGCGAGTTCATCACCACGTAGCAGGCGAGCACCACGAGCAGCGTGCCCGAAAGGTGCTTCAAAGCCTGGCTCCGGCCCTGCTCGACCAGAGTGAGGTAGAGCCGCTCGGAGGCGATGGCCATGACCGCGATGGGGAAGTACGACGTGCGAGCCAGTTGCTCGAGGCCGAAGCGATCCGCGACGAAGACCGTGCCCAGCATTGCCATGACCACTACCGCGAGCAGGATCGCGAGAGTGGGTGAGTGCAGGAGCCGAAACTGCTGGATGAGCATGCGCGCTAGCACGACCGCGCTCGCCACGATCAGCACACTGACGATGCCCCAGTACGGGCCGGTTTCGCCCGCCGCCGCCGCTAACAGGGCCGGCAAAAATGTGCCAAAAGTGGGAACCCCGACCACGTTGCGGAAGAAGACCACGATCAACGCGCCGAGGGGCAGCATGAGCAGGCTTCTCAGCAATGAAAACGGCAGCTTCAGCCGAGCAAAGAGCTCCCAAACATTAAACGCGCCAAACGTCTCGCGCACGCGCGGCGACGGGACGAGTTTCGTCGTGGCAGCAAACGAATAGTCGAAATTGATATCGGCGCTGTGCGAAAAGAGCGCTTCGTCGCCCCGGTACAGGACCAGATGCTGAGCGGGTAGCCGTGCAAAGTGACGGTTCGTGACGTCGAAAGGCACCCAGTGCCCGCCAATGTAGGATTCGACCCATTGGTGTGAGGTGCGCTTTTCCCCCGCGGTCAACAGCAAGCCACCCACCAGTCGGGTCGGAATGCCGGCGGCGCGTGCCAACGCCGCAAAGAGTCGGCTCTTGCCGTTGCAGCTCGCCTCGCCGAGGCGCAGCGCGGTGAGTGCATCGGTCGTTCCCTTGAACGGACGCGTCCCGAGGCCCGCCGTAAAGTCGAAGATTTTTTGCAAACGCTCCGTCACGCTGCCGCGATCGGCCCCGAGCTGGTCCACCGCTAGGCGAACCTCGGGGCTATCGACCTGAATCTTGTCGGTGGGCCGCAGCTCGGTGGCGATCGACTCCGGGTAGCTTTCTGGAACGGGCAAGGCCGGGTCGAGTGCGTACTCCAGGGTTTTCGTCAGGACCGAGAAGGCGTAATGGATCCGGGTTTGGTCGGGTACCGACGAGCCCGTCCAGACGACGACCCGATTCAGTCCGTCTGTTTCGCTGGAGAAACGAAACGCTTCGCCCGCGTTCGACGCCTCCTCACTGAGTGACTGGTGCGCGTCGCTCAGCGGCGAAAACGTCCGCACACGAACCCCACCTGAATGCCCATCGAGAGACATCTCGACATTGACGCGGTACTGTGTGCTCGGCAGGAGCTCCGCTAACCGGTAGTCGAGCCAGAATACTTTGTAGGCGAATAGGGCGAGCGGAACGACGAGCAGCGCCGCAAAAGCCCAAGACGCGCCACTAGGGCGAAAGCGTGAAAGAAAAGACATGCTCGCGAACCGAATGAGCGCGCCCCAGAAGCCAGATGGGCACGCTCTTTAGCGACCATCAGAACGGTATTCGGTCGCCACTCATGAGACAAAAGTTAAGCTGACGAGGGCAGGCTGGGCAGACGTGGCCAGCATCACTGGATGCCGCCCTCCCGCCTTGCTCCTCGGTAACCGCCGAGAGCTGGTGCGCTTCAGCCGGACGCTACCTATCCGTTGTCTGCCTTTCAGGCGCCAATTGAGCAATGCGCATCTGCGCGCAGGTCATCTCCCCGGCGTACGGGCGCCCCATCCGCGAGATCCTGGATCTGACCAGCCACCTCCGAGATACGATTGCTCTGTTGATAAGTTGTCCATGTTGGCAACGGTCTGGGAGAGGTGTGTACGCATGGGAGGTACCCCATCGGTCCACCGAAAAGGCCCGTTCGGGCGATGAGCAAGTCTTCTAAAGAGGTGGCGTTGCGGGCATTGGGGTCGCCAGAGCGAGCCTTCCAATGTACAGCGACGCACGCAGCCCAAAGACATTCACGCAACACCAACTGTTCGCAATCGCGGCGCTGAGAAAGTTTTTTTTCGAGCGGACTTTCGCGGAATAGTCGCCATCTTGGCGGACAGCATGGATCTGCGGCAAGCATTGAAATTGAAGAAACTTCCGCACTTTTCCACGCTCAAAGTTATGGGGAGCAGCGACTTTTAAAGGGGGCGCCTTTTGATCGCCTCCTCGAGTCGTCGGTTCGGTTAGCCCGCAAGGTCAGCGTGCTCAGTGGACCGAGTCGAGCAGCGGTGGATGCCACGGGGCTGGAAAGTCGACACGTCAGCCGCTACTTCGTCTGGCCGCTGTGTTTGTGTCGCGGGGTGGAGAAGCGGCCCGCCACAGCGGCACCCAGGTACGCCCGACTGGTGCCTGAGCGTCGACCCCGTCCACGACCTACGAGCGGCGTGCCGCATCGGAGTCCGCGATGTGGCGATCAACTTCACACCCCGTTTCGAGCACGAATGAGCAGTGCGCATAGGTACCCGGAGTGCCTCCCGAACGCATGTTACGGTTGACCAATTTCGCCAGCTCCTGGATCTCGACGTCGGTGAACCGATGGACGAAGCCTGCATGAGGTAAAAATACATCCGATTCACTCGAGGGCGCGGGCAGGCCGCGGAGATTCCTCAATCCGCCACCGATTTGCCTCGCGGCTCTTTCGACCGAGTTGCTGGTTTTGGCCAAACCATTCGGGCTGGCCGCTTGATAGCTGAGCAGAATGGGTCCCCTTGGGCATAGGCGATGTAGTATCTGGATGACGCGCTCGCGCATGCTCAGCTCGAGTACGTGTGAGAAACTTCCCCAGCCGAGTATGACAGCGTCGTATGGCGCCTGCGCAACCAGCTCTCGTGCCGCGGAGGCATGCGAAATGTCTTCGTATCGTAACTGCCAGATGTGCGTGTTGTCGGGCAGAGCGCGACAGGCCGCCTGGTAGAGGCCCGCCGCGGGCTCGAACCCGGACACCTGGTAGCCGGCGTCGATCAAAGCCAGCATTTCCCGCCCGGAGCCACAACCCCCGACCAATACGTGCGCGGGAGCGAGGGGCAAATCGCGCTGGTACCAAAATCTCTCCCAAGCGTAGAGCGCCGCCGGTCCATAGACCTCGCGCCTTCCGTAGATGTACTGTGCAAGCGACGACTTCTCAGCCGAAGTCAATGATTCCCCGAGAAACGCCTGCAGCGATGCCCGGCTGTGCTCGAGCCCATCCGAAACCAAGACATTGGCGCGAGCATAGGTTAACGCGCAACGGGTGATTAGCTTGCCGATACGAGGGGAGCGCAGTAACACTTTTCCGCGCCTCATATCAGCGTGAGCGCATTGGCGGTATTCATTCGGTCTCGGTTACTCCAGGTGCAGATCGCTGGCAAGCGTGGTGCAAGCGTTCTCGCCGCCGAAACGAGCTAGGCTCGGAACCACGCCGCAATAGACGTAATCCTGAACCTCGTGGACGAGCGGCGGCCAAGCCGTGGACTCCCGCGCTCGTGGTGTGTGCACTTGAAACGTCCGTGCGGGCGCTAGCTCAGCGGATGCCGCCGCCGCACTTGCTGGCGACGCCGCCACCGCCGCAGGTATTGCCGTTCACGCACACCCCGCAGTCGACCAGGCCACCGCAACCGTCGGCGACCGGGCCGCAGTCCACGTAAGCTACACAGCTGAAGGGGACGCAACCGTTGCAGGGCCCGCAATCGAGCGTGCCCGAGCAGCCGTCGCTGATGATGCCGCAGGTGCCAGCGCCGCAGGTGCGCGGCGTGCAGGTGCCCTGTCCGCATTGATTGGCTTGCACGGCGCCGCACACCTGACCTGCCGGGCAAGTTCCGCAGCTGAGGACCCCGCCGCAGCCGTTACTGAGCGTGCCACAGTTGGCGTTCATCCCGCTGCAGGTGACCGGGGTGCAGCTACCGCCGCACACGTTGGGAGTGCCGCCGCCACCACAGATCGCGCCTTCCGAGCAGGCACCGCAGTTGAGCACGCCGCCGCAGCCGTCGCCGATGAAGCCGCAATTCTTGCCCGCTGCCGTGCAGCTGCGCGGAGTGCACACGGCGCCGCATTTGTTCGGGCCAGCCGCGCCGCACACCGAGCCCGCCGGGCAGGTGCCGCAGCTCACGGCATTGCCGCAACCGTCACCCACGCTACCGCACGTGGCAGCGCCGCAGCCTGTCGGCGTGCAGGTCGTGGTGCCGCAGGTGTTGGGACCGCCGCCACCACAGAATTGGGGCGCGACGCAGCTGCCGCAGCTGAGCGTACCCCCGCAGCCGTCACCGATGGTGCCGCAGGTGGCGCCCGCCGAGATGCAAGAGCGGGGCGTGCATGCCGGCGCGCCGCACACGTTGGCCGTGCCGCCACCGCCGCACACCGAGCCTGGCGAGCAGGTGCCACAGCTGAGCGTGCCGCCGCAACCATTGCCGATGGTGCCGCAGGTGGCGCCGGCTTTTGCACAGCTCGTGAGCGTGCACGTCGAGCCGCACACGTTTCGCGTACCGCCGCCACCGCAACTCTCCGGGGCCGTGCAGGCGCCGCAGTTCTGGATGCCGCCGCAACCGTCCGACACGTAGCCACAGGTGGCGCCCAGGTTTTGGCAGCTCTTCCGCGCGCAGGAGGGCGGCACAGCCGTCGACACACAGGCCGACAGATCGAAGATCATGAACTCCAGGACCTTCTCCTGGGGGGTGAGGGGATTATTGTCGCAATGCTCGGGGAACACGAAATTCTCCGTGCTCGCTTGGCCTGCCACGTGGAAGGCGCTGTATAACACGCGCCCGCATGCCGCAGCCGGTGCGGCGCCGACAGGGGTATTGAAGCTGTACTGCTGCACGGCGCTGCCGACGTTGATGTCGCCATTCGGCTGCGGGCCCGTTCCTGAATAGCCTGGCACGAGGTGGTCCGCATCCGTGTACACGAAGCGCTCCGTGCTAGCGGGATTGACCGCCGTCACATAGCCACGCGGATCGGTGATGCTGATGTAGCCGTCACCGTAAGTGGGATGGAGGGCGTTGGCGTTGCCAAGCCACGCGTTGAACGCCCGACCCTTCGAGCGGCTGAGGTCGATGATGCCCGTGGTGGGATTGGCCGCGCTGGCCTCCGCAAACTGGTCTCCATTCCACGTCGCAGTCGCATCGAAGTCCCCGTTGCCTTTCAGGTACATATACGAGTAGTGAGAGGCGAACACCCGCCCGCCCGCGTCCGCAAAGGCGTGCAGGCGAGCGTGCCGTGCGGTGCGGCTGAGCTCCGACCCTTCGCAGTCGAAGATGGCAACGTCGTAGTTGCTGATGGTGTTGCTAGTCTGGAACAAGGCGCTCGGCGAAGTACCGATGACCTGACCATCTACATCGCGCGAGGTGCCGGCGCCGCGGTAACCGCGATACAAGTGAATGCGCCCATTACCCTGAGGCGCGGTAAACTCGCTGTCCGTGACGCCGATCTTGCGCAACACGCACTCGATGGCATCCACGCGGCCCGTGGCCATGGCGATCTTCGGAATGTTGACGTGTCGCACGAGCCCTGGTGCAGCGTCGTTCATGTGGCGCGGTAGGCGCGTGTCATCCGCGAACAAGATGTTGCTGCTGCAACCAGCGACAGCTGGAACCATCGTTACACGACGCCACTTGCCCATCTTGACCACGAGCGGGAAGTCGACACCCGAAGGCACGTTGTCGAGGGTAAACTGCCCATCCGGTCCAGTAATGGCCGCAACGAGCGGCTCCCCCAGGTCTTCATCCTCGCAACGCTGGCAGCTCGGCCCCGAGGTAATTGCCGGCAAATCATTCAAGTTGACGATGTTGGGCACGTAGACCAGGGCGTTGTAGAGCGCTTCGGTGCCATTGGGCGCAAACACCTTGCCCGTTACACGAGTCGCTTGCCCCGGAGCGCACGTGGCCTGGCGCTGACAGAAATTGGTGCAAGCCACCGCGGGTTGGCAAGCACTCGGGGTGCCACGGCAGACCTGGTCCGCGCCGCAGCTGCCGCAATCGATTGGGTTGCCGCAGCCATCTCCTTGTGGGCCACAGGTCGCACCGATGTCGCTGCAGGTCAATGGCGTGCAGCTCGAGCCGCACTGGTTTGGGACACCGGCTCCACCACACGTCTGGCCACTCGGGCAACTCCCGCAGTCGACAGTGCCGCTGCAGCCATCGCTCTGGCTGCCGCAGGTTGCGTTGGCCGCTGCGCACGCTGCAGAGGTGCTCGAGGGTTGGCAAGTTGGGGCGCCGCACTCATAGGGAACGCCGCCGCCGGCACAGGTCATGCCGCCGGCGCACGTGCCGCAGTCGAGGAACCCACCACAACCGTCGTCGATCGTGCCGCACGCTGCATTTAGAGCACTGCACGTCGTCGGCACGCAGGCAAAGGTGCCGCATACGTTGGGGTTTTGGTTGGCCCCGCAAATTTGGCCTTGAGGGCAACCACCGCAGCTGTACGTGTCGCTGCAGCCGTCGCTGACCACCCCACATTTGCCCGCGCAGGCGGTGGCTTGATCGATCGGGGTGCAACCACCGCCAGAACCGGCGCCGCACACCTCGAGATACGCGCCGCCAGTGCTCGAAACGCCGCACGTTTCACCGGCACCGCACACGGTGGCGCAACCCTGAAGCTGGCCGTCGCAGCCGTTGGATACGAAACCGCAATAGCCCGCGGGCTTGCCGGCTAGCGCTTCTTCGCAGGTCCAGAGCACACAACTGTCGACGCCGCAGAAGCCGGGCTCCTGCGCACCGCAGATCTCGCCGTTGGCGCACGCAGTGAATGGACATTCTAGAATCCCACTGCATCCGTCACTCACCGGACCGCAGCGCCCGGGTTCGGAATAGTCCGCGCAGGTGCGCCGCGTGCAAGCACTCGTCGGTTCACACTGGCCTTGCACGCACTCTTCACCCGCTATGGAGCACGGCGCACAGCTGAGCACGCCACCGCAACCGTCGCCGTGCTGCCCGCAGCTCGCTCCGAGCGAGTCGCAGCTGGCCGGCACGCAAGAACCGCTGCTGCCCGTGCCCGGTACGCCGCAGTGGCTAGGTATGCCCGCGCCGCCACACGTGGCGGGAGCCTCGCATCCCCCGCACTCGATGAAGTTGCCGCAACCGTCGCTGATGGGCCCGCACTCCGAATCCGAACACGAAGCGGCGGTGCGGCACGTCATCCCACCGGCACCCGGCTGCTCTTCAATTAAACCCTCGAGGCCTTCGTAGGCCAAGCCAGCGCTGGTTGCGCCTCCGCCTCCGCCTGAGCCACTCGTGCCGTCACCGTCCCCAGCTACTCCAGGGGGCTTGCTACCGCAGGCGATCAACACGCCACCGAGACTGACTAGTCCAAACCACCAGCTAAAACGCACGGAGCTCTCTTTCAACTTCCACAAAACGGTACACGACGGAGACATGTCTCCGATTCAAGTTAGCATGCAAAGTTACACAATCCACCCGCGACTGCGAGTTGCTTTCCGCGTGGGTAGCGAGCGCGGTAGACGCAGCTGGGTCCTACGATGTGTTGCACCCGTGAACCCACAAGGGTCGGTCGTGCCTGGCAAGCGCGCTACGTCGTAATGACGATTGGCTACGACCCAATGTACGCGCTCGCCGATTTGGTACTCCGGCGCTCGTTTCGGCCGCGCCACACCGCTGTGCTACAATCGGCTTGATGGCTTGGCTCGTAAGGAGCCAGGCGTAAGAAGCATGGAGCGAAGCCCTTTGGGGGCCAGCGGGTTTACGCCGCGCGGCGAGGTGCCGTATTTGGGATGGTGATATGCACGGGCATAACGATGGGAAAAACTGCGTGAGGGAAGCGGGCAGAGCAGCTTGGTTCACGCCCGACGAAGGCCAAGCGCGAAGCGATTTTTGGGCCGTGTACGAGGACCATTTCGAGCTCATTCGACGCGAGACGTTCAGAAAGTTGGGATTGCAATCCGAATTTGGGCCTGCCCTGTCGGTTTCGATCGAAGAGGCACGCGCGCACCATGATCGTTTCTTACGCGCGTGGGGTACGCCAAAGTCGCACGATGGGGATGACCTGGAAGCAGTCCTGGGCGAGTGTCGAGAGTTCTTCGCGGCGCGCGGAGTGAGCATCAACGGCTGGTGTGATGCCTGCATGCTGGTAGAAGTGGAGGTGACGCCCCTACTGATCGCTGCTCATGGTTCTGACCCAGCTCGGCTTGCGGGGACACTGTCAGTCTTGCACCGTTATGCGGCCCGCATTACGAGCGTGATCGCACGGGAGTTTTTGAGCATAGAGGCATGTATGCTGGCCGCTGAACGGCAGCAAGCCGAGCAGGCCTCGGCTCGATTCACGCACATCTCCGAGTCCGGCGTTGTGGGTGTGCTCGTGTGCAACCTCTTGGAAAGTGTCACAGAGGCGAACGATGGCTTCTTGAAGATGTTTGGGTATTCGCGCGAGGAGCTCGCCTCCGGCGAGATTCCCTGGGCGAGCATGACGCCACCCGAGTGGCAGCGTCTGGACGAAAGCGCCATCCGGCAGCTCCGAGCCTTTGGCAAGACGCAGCCGTGGGAGAAGGAGTATTTCCACAAGGACGGCCGTCGCGTTCCAGTTTTAGTTGGCATGGCAACACTCGATAGCCCTCAAACTCTTGCTTTCGTCGTCGACATCAGCGACCGCAAGCGGCTGGCGGCCATGCGCGCCCGGAACTTCGAGTTGGAAACGCAGAACCGTCACCTCCGGGAAGCGAGTCGGCTCGAAAGTGAACCCGTCGCCATCATGTCGCACGAAGTGCGCGCTGCACTGAAGTTGATCAGCGGGTTTGCCGAACTCTTGCACGACCGGGAAGTCGGGCAGACCTTTCCGCCGCTCGTCGTTCACACGAGCTCGGTCGTCACGCCTCCGAACGAAGAGTTCGAAGCACAGTGGCTCCGAATCGGCGTGGCCGCAGTGCTCGTGGTCCAAAGCGACGATCGCGAACCGGCTGGCGTGTCGGCGCAAGAGGCCGGGATCGTGGATGACGCCACTCCGTGATGGCGCAGCTCGTGGTAACGAGGCTTGTCAGGCCCCTCGCGATAGGAGGAGCCTGACATTTTCCTGCTAGACGGCCCCGTTGCTGCGGGGTCTCAGCATTAGCCCGCGTTGCTCAAGTTTAGGATACAGGTCGCCTCTCGACTGACGCGGCCCGTGGAGTCGGTGACGAGCAGTCGTACGCGGTACTCACCGTTGCTGTCGGCATCGAGCACGGTGGTACGCCCGTCGGCAGTGCGGAGCCGGGAGCCCCCGCCGTCGAGCGGCGTCGTGAGCAACGACCAGGAATAGAATAACGTTTGACTGAGTCCACAGGCGCCGTTGTCGGGGTCGCTCGAGGTAGCGGCGTCGAGCAGCACGTCGTTATTGCCGTTTAGATTTACGGCAATGGCAGAGGCTCCGCACGTCACTGTCGAACCAGGGCCAACCTTCTGCGCCGCGGCTACGGGAGCTGCCGTGCCACAGGCGTCCACCGTGACGTTGGTTCGCACCGGCTCGCTCGACAGGCCCCTCGAATCAGTGACCACGAGCTCGGCCGTGTAGGTGCCGGGCACGTCCGGCTGGAAGCCGGTGAACTGCGCCCGAGGACTGCTGAGGAGCGCTCCACTGCCTGCCGGCAATGCTGCCCAGCTCCAGCTATAGGACAGTGTCTGGTCCAGACCGCAGGCGGTGTCCGTGTCAGCATCCGTCGCATCGCCCTGCAGCTGAATGGGGTCGTTGGGGCTAGCACTGGCGGACGATGCGCTAGCGGTCGCTACCGGTGGATTGGTGCCACACGTGCTGGCAGTAATGGTTTGGACCTGGCTCGTGCTACGCCCGGTGGGGTCGGTGATCACCAGCCGCAGCCGATAGTCGCCGGGTACGTCGGGCGTGAACGATGGGTTCTGGGTTTGCTGCTGATTGAGCGTCGCTTGACTCCCAGTCGGAAGACCCTCGAGTTGCCAGGCGTACGAGAAGACACCCGCGTGCGCTTCGCAGCCCGCCTCCAGATCGGCGTCGGTGAAAGTGGGGCTGACACTCACGGCCTGGCCGGTTGCCGGCGCTGCCGACGGAGTCGAATCGATGCTGGTGATGACGGGTCGATTGGTGCCACACACACTGGCGGTGATCGTCTCGAGCCGGCTCGTGCTGCGGCCGGTGGGGTCGGTGATGATTAGCCGCAGCCGGTAGTCACCGGGTACGTCGGGCGTAAACGACGGGCTTTGGGTGTGCTCTTGGTTGAGCGTGGCTTGGCTACCGATCGGCAGCCCTTCCAGCTGCCAGGCGTACGAGAAGACGGCAGCGTGCGCTTCGCAGCCCGCCTCCAAGTCGGCGTCGTTGAAGGTGGGGCTGACGCGCACGACCTGTCCGGTGGCGGGCGCTGCCGATGGGCTCGAAGCGACGCTGGTAATGACTGGAGCATGATCACCGCAGGGCGCCACCGCGAGCTGAATCTGGCGAGCTTCGCTGAGCCTGGAGGTGGGATCGGAGACGACGATTCGCAACGTGTAGTTGCCCGGCACGTCAGCGGTGAATGAGGGGTCGTGAACGGCGGGGTCGTTGAGCTCCGCCCGGCTCCCGGCGGGTAATTCCACAAACGACCACGTGTACTCGAACATGTCGCCGTGTGCTGCGCAGTCCGACAGCGTGTCGTCGTCGTCCACGCCGACGTCGAGCTGAACACTTTCGCCCGTGAAGGGTGCCATGCTCGAGGCCGTGGGGACCGCGACCGGGGCGCGATCGCCGCAGCGACCCACCACGAGATCCGCTTCTGCGGGCTGGCTCGTCAGAACTCCATTGGAGACCACCAGTCTCAGACGATAGGCACCCGGCACATCCGGTGCAAACGTGGGAGTCACCAAATCGGAGTGGCTGAGCATGCTCATCGAGCCACTGGGGCTGTCGACGAGTGACCATTGAAAGGCGAGAGAGCGACTCTCCGGGTCTTGCGAGCAGCTGCCGGTGAAGGGCGCCACGCTGCCGACACGGCCGTCGAGAGGGTCTACCATGGGCAAGCAATCAGCTGGATCGCCCGCGTTTGCGGCGTCGAGACGCGTGATGATGGCCTCGGGCGCCGAGTAAGGCTCCGAGCAACCAGAGGCCAATGCGAGTAGGACCAAACCAGACGAACCAAGGAAGCATTTTTTCATGATCAAAACCTCAAATGTCAAAAATTACACCAAGCAAGAGCGTGTTAGCGAAGCGGTCGGAGTGTTGGTGCGTGAGCCATTCGCCCGCGTAGCCCACGTGCAACCCCGCGCGCGGCGAGACCTCTACGACGGCGGCGACCTCGTAGCGGAGCAGGCTGATGGGCACGCCATAGAGAAGCCGCTCTTTCACGACCGGGTCTCCAAGCTCCAGCGAATACTGGTAGGCCAACTCGGTCTGAAGGCGCAGGCGATCGGCCAAGCGCAGAAACCCCCCAAAACCGCCGCCGAGCTCGAGGCTAGTGTGCGGTACCGCGTCGTTGTTGAACTGATCGAGGCTCACGACGAGCTGGGGCAACAGCCCCACGGAGCGGTCCTCGGATACCACCCACGAACCGAGGGCGTCCCAGCCTCCAGCGATCGACACGCGCAGTCGCGTCTCGTCCTCGCTGAGCTCGAGGGGTCCGGGTTGATCGAGCGCGGGAAGCGTCGTCATGTACGTTCGATCCTGCCTCCACAGCTCGGCATCGACGCCGAGGACCAGGCCAGGCAAATGCACGTATTCCGCCGATAGGCGAGCGGCCGAGACTCTCGCTGCAGGGCCAGTTCCCTGTTCTCGAGCCCAGCCGACCCCGGCACCTGCTGCGAGGCGGACGAAAGGCAGGCGATTCCGCGTCACCTCGCGACCTGCGTCCGGACTTGGAGAATCGAGTGTTGGTGCCTCGGGATTCACCGGCTCGGCTTGCAGAGCGGATGCGCCGTCGGAGTCGGACGCAGGTGTCTGCGCGAACGCGGGCAGCGCGACGAGTAGCGATGCCGCCATGAGGGCCGCGCTCGAGGCGAGGGGACGGGAGGCTATTGGACGACCTGAAGCAGGAATGGGTGCCGTATTGTTCGGTCGTGACTGACTGAGTGGCGAGCTCGTGCGGCTAGCGCAGTGAGTGGGTTTAAGCGAATTCATTTTCTCCTAGACTGAAAGATGCCAGCTGTTATGGAATCTAAGAATCGGCACAGGGGTGATAAACTTGAACGGGGAGCTGACGTTTCAGCGAGATGGTTAACGATTCCATCGTGAAACAGATCGCCGCGCAGTTCGCGGCTCGGCGAAGCTTGGGAGGATGCGTGTTGGGAGCGCATTCACTCAGCGAGTCTCTGGATCGCCGCGCCGCGCACCCCAGGGTCCAGCGCTGACAGTCTCTTGTCTACCTCGGGCCGCAAAGGAATGAATGTAGCCCACTGGCCCACGCTGTACTGCGAGCGTTCTTCGCCGAGGATGGGCGCCCCGACGGAAAACTCTTGCGAGTGGAAGGCGAAGATGCCGACGTTCTGAAGGGGCTATGGCAAGCCGTGAGGCGGGGCGAGTAGGTCTACAGGCAAGCTCGGTCGTCTTGCAGGACCTTTCGGCAGCGATATTTGCCGGTTTTTCGGGCGCTTGGAGTCGAGGTCCGCGCCCGCCACGGCCTCTCGGGCTCCATCCCTGCGCGCCGCCGCAACTACGCTTGCGGCCCTAGGCGTGGCTGGATATCATGCTGGTGCCTCGCTACGTCCTCGGAGGGTCCGGCGAAGGAGCGGCGATTCGAGTATTCGCTGTGGAACGTCGAGCCGTCGCTCGAGATCGGCTGGGTCTTCATTCTCTAGTGCTCAAAACAAGGTATACGCCGGTCGCGTGCCCCACGCCTTCGCCAGCGGAGCAAACCCCGTCGTGGCGCTAGGGCTTAGCGAGAGAACAGCGTTGTTTTGCCGCTGTCTTGCCGCGCGATTTAGGACTGCCACTGGCCAGAATCAAAGGGAAAACCCGTATCCTGCACTAAACCGGAAACCCGATGCATTCTCCTGGCCGGCGTCGAGTTGCATGCGTGCTTCACGGTAGACGGCCTCGAACACCAGTGTCCCCGGCCCGAGCGCCGCCAACGTTCCACCGATCAACGCCGGCCCGAACGCGAAATCCCTCGATTCGACCGTCTGGCTGTAGGCAATCACCTCGGTCTGAGTCCACAGGATGGCGAAGCCTAGGCCGGCATACGGCACCACAGAACCGCCACGCGCAAACTCATAAAGCACGCCGGGCGTTGCGGTCAGAACGGCTGTATTCTGGACTTGTGCTCCACTTCCGCGGGGGAAGGGGCTCGACGTTTGGGCGGAGTGTACGCCGCGCAAATGCATGAAGTCGACGTCCAGTTCCACGAGCACTGCTCCGTCCAGGAACGTCGGCAGGCGGACGATCGCTGCCAGCGCGTAGTTCAGATCCACTCGGTGATCCCGCCTAGGTACGAAAATGCCGAGCTTCGGCACCACTCGCCCAACGTCAGGTTCTGACGTTGGCGCCGCGGGTGGCTCTGCCGAGAGATCGTCCATCGGCGGTGTCGACGTCACGCCAGCGCCAGTTGCAGCGGCCGGAGTGGCCATCCCCGCAGTGTCGGCAGCGCGAGCCGGTGTGCCAGTGCTCGCGACAACAAGCAGAGGTAGGGCGA
The DNA here is from genome assembly GCA_031407405.1 of Deltaproteobacteria bacterium. Taxonomy (GTDB): domain Bacteria; phylum Myxococcota_A; class Polyangia; order Polyangiales; family Polyangiaceae; genus SZUA-265. Next base: position 9,191 of record JANOIG010000332.1, on the reverse strand, counting down.
CCCAGTCCCGGCGGATCCGTGCCAGCACCGGCTTACGGGCAAAGGCCGTTCAGATCCCCCGCAATCCTGTACACCGCTTCGGTGCCTCGATCGGTCACATACACTTCAGTCGTCCCGCGAACCGCTAGCCCGCGCGGCGTGTCGAGGCCGGCCAAAACTCCGACCGTACCCGAGAAGCACAAGAACAGAACCTCGCTGGAGCCTTCATTGGCCACCAAAAGGCCGTCCTCTTGCGGTAGCAGGGCGAGGCTTCTTGGGCCGTTTAGACCATCGGCGGCGTCGAACTGCAAAACCTCGCTCGCGGCCACGCAGGCGCTGCGCCCCGCATTCAAAGCGCAGCTCCATAGGTCGTCCGTGCCGCGGTTGGTAGCGAACAACGTCGTCCCTGTCGCATTGGCGGCGACGTCCCACGGGGTATCGAGGTTAGCGCCGAACGTGAACGTGCCGTCCGCACCACTCGGGAACCCTGCCGCATCGATATCGATACGGACCGCCGTGTTGGCTCCATCGCGAGCCGCGTAGATGTCTCGATCGGCACCAGCGACGAAAAAGTGGAGCCCCCGCGCGCCGCTCAACGTAGACGAAATTGCCGTGCGCGCCCCGTTCGCGAGGGCAGCACGCTCGATGTGCCTGCCGGATGGGCCCGTGACGCTCACGTAAGCGAACCCTCCCGCTTCATCTAGGGCCAGGCCCTCAGGACTGTTGAATGGGTTGGAACCCGTGCCGACGAGGAACACGGAAACGGCCCCGGTGGGGCTGATGCGCAACAAATTGTTGCCACCATTGTTGGCCACGAACAGCTCGCCCGCAGCTGTCACGTCGAGCTCTTCGGGGTTAATCAATAGACCGCCCAGCGCGACGGTCGACGCCGAAAATCCCGGCGCGACGGCCAACGCCCCCGCAGCATCAATGGTCACGACGGGCCCAGCGTCGAGCGACACTCGGCCTCCCGAGTCGACCGCCTCGGCAAACAGCGTGAGCTGCGCGAATTGAATGGTGGTGGGCACGATCAGGTTGGATGAAAACGAAACGCTGAGGTCGTCGCCGCCGGGGAAACTCTGCGCCGTCTGCAGGAACAGTGGTCCCGCCGTGTAGATGCGCAGCGAGGCGATATCCGCATTGTCCGTGGCGTTCGCGATGACCGGCAGCGCGGCCCCCGGCACCAATGTGATGGCCGTGGCGGGCGAGGTGAGCTCCACGGCCGGAGCGTCGAAATCGACCACGGTCAAGAGCTCGCCATCGAAAACCGAGGGGTCGCCGTCCAACGTGGCCGTGATGGTGAAGGTCCCTGTGTCACGAATGGTAATCGTGTCTGCGGTCTGGTCAATCGAGGTAAGAGGGCCGGCAGAGCTGGAGGACAAGGTGACGGCGCCCACCATTTCGTTACCGAAGGCATCCGTCACCCGGATGCTGGCCTGCGCGGGTTGACCCGCATTGACCGGATCCGGTTCCACCGTGAGCGTGACGATAGCGGCAGTTCCCGTGCTGACGACGATCGACTGCGTATCTTCGATCATGCTGCCGTCGAGGCGCGGTGCCGCGAGCCGCGCTCGCACTTCCCATGTGCCAGCCTGCTCGAGGCCGGTCAATGTCTCGCCGACGACTCTGGCGCCGGGGGCGGTGGTCGTGATCTCGACCGGCGCCGTGGTGGGGTTGCCGAACTGGTCCGTGACGGTCACCGTATAGCTGGCCACTTCACCGGCGCCGACGGAGGTCGGCGTGACGACGAGGTCGACCGCAGCGGGCTGGGAGGCAACCACGGCGAGCGGTCGATCAGCGGAGAGGGCGCCGAAGCTAGCGCTGACCGTAAAGCTTCCAGTGGCCGTGGGGGTCAGGCTATCGCCCACAAAGGAGCCGGCGTCACTCGCGAGATCGAGGGTCGCTTCCGGCACTTGGTTGCCGAACGCATCGAGCACGCGCGCGTCGGCCACCACGATCGAGCCGGCTGCGACTTCGTCGCTGGATAGTGACAGTGAGACGAGGGCAGCGCTCGCGGCCTCGACGGTCACGGTGGCCTCGCCGACGAGGAGCGTCCCCAGCACCGCCGCCGAGACACTGAAAATGCCCGTCCTTGGGAAGAACGCAGCGTCGCCGACGAACCAGGCATCGGCGGAGTTGCTCGAGAGAACGACGGGCGCGGTGGGGTTGAGATTGCCAAAGCCGTCTTGCACCGTCACTTCGAGGGGAACCGCTGCGCCAGCGATCACGGTTGCTGGTGCGTTCAGCGTGACCTCGGCGGCGGGGCCAGGGAGCACCACGAGCGCCGCCGTGGCGTTCGAAACACCCGCGGCACTCGCCGTTACGCTGAACGTGCCGCTCGTCGTGAGCGGGCCGGGGAGCGTGCCGGCGTCCGTTTCTAGGGTCACCGCCTCACCCGTGTCATTCCCGAATTCATCCTCGACCCGGGCGCTGGCCGATAGCGAAGCTCCCGCGATGAGCTCACCAGTCGACAACGTGAGCGCAATGCGATCCGGAGCACCGGCGACGATTCGGAGTGTGGCCGGTGCCGCCAGAAACTTGGTTCCTTCGACTTCCGCGATAACGGTGTACGTGCCGGCCTTTTCAATACCCCGGATCTCGTTTTCTACGACTAAAGCACCGGGTGCATGGGTGGAGACCACCACGTCGAGACCGAGGTCGTTGGCCGACCTGTCTAGAATCGTGACGCTGGCGCGGACTGTCGTTCCCGCTGTCACGGGGTTCGGCGGATCGAGGGTCAACTCGACTTCAGACGGATCCCCGCCCAAGACCACGAGCGAACGCACCGCCTCGACTTCTGGGCTCTCGTCGAGGCTGACGCGCACCACGCCGGTCCCCGCTGTCGTCATGCCCTCGAAAATGGCCGTCGCGTGACCTTCTGGGTCAGTCCGGATTGTCTGAGCACTGGGTGCCGTGCCGTCGTACTCTTCGATTGTGAACGTGAGCGAACGGCCTCCTGCATCAAATTCCGGGATCAGGTCCGCCTCGGCGATCAGAATGCCCTCGTCCGCGGAGATGATCGATTCGAGCAATGCCAGGCGCAAGACGGTGTTGTCGGCGCCCACCGGTGCGTAGTTGATCACAACCGCCGCAGGCTCACTCGCGTTGCCCGCTCCGTCGGTGGCCGTTACTTCCAGCGCAACTGGCGTGGCGGCTCCGGCGCGCGGCACCAACGTTACCGGCAGGCGCCAGGTCGCCGAGTAGGGATCGGCGATGGTCTCCGGTGGGGTGGGGTCCGCGCTGCCACTCACACGCACCACGGCGCCAAATTCTGCCGTTCCCCGTAGCTCGACGGTCGTGCGCGAGGTCGGCGACTGTACCGCATCCACCCACGGTGGCGCTGGCGCCGCCTCATCTTCTGCCGCGCACGCCACGAGCATCAAACAGAATACGAAACGTAAAAACCCAAGGTTATTCGAACAGCGCATATTCCCCCTGTGGCGGTCAAACGGTGGAGACCGTGCCACGGAAGCCGAACGGCGGCGCCGGACGGATGTTAAGTCAACGCCGCGGGTCCCTACGAATTTCAGAGAGAGGTATTGCGTGCGGCTCGATCATTGGCGAGGACCCGATAGGCCTCGGCAATGCGGCAAAAGACTTTCGCGGCGAGTGGTCGCAGGCGCTCGTCGTCACCTCGCAGCCTGTCGGGATGAAAGCGGCGCGCACGCTGCTCAAAAGCTATGCGAACCGCTCTCTCTCCTCGCGCCATGGTGGACGCAGGCTTTAGATTCCGAATAGATTTCGCGGACAGCTCGCTCCCCTCAGCCTCATGCTCCTATGTGCCATATCACCGGCGCATTGAGAAAAATCGTTTACTTGGGGCTAATCGTTGCTTCGGCATTGCCGTTGATCGCTCCGGCGTCGACTGATTTGCCAAGGGGGACCATGTGGTCTAAGCTGCTAGCTTTTGCGTTTTGTAGTCGTTCTGATGCTCGCGGCCTACGCGGCGGAGGACACCGCAGCAATCGCCTGCACACGACGCATCCAGACGAGGAGAGTGTCCGCATGCTGGCAAGGTGCCGGAGCCCAAAGGGTCGACGCGCTTCGAGGGTGTTGGCTTTGGTGGTTTTGGTGGCTTTGTGTTGCTCCCATAAGGACCAAAACGCGCGCGGTACCCGCAGCAGCTCTGCAGGGGAGGACAGCTCGGAGGCGACTCGCGCAGCATTTGATCTCCCGTCGGCGATGCCTGAAAAACCGCTGCGCCTCGAAGAGCCATCGAGGCCATGGCCCGTTCATGACGAGCCGGGGTCGGCCCCAAAGGAGCCCATCGAGCTCAGTGGGCTTGCCCTCCCGGCGGGCTTTTCCTTAGCCGTTGACTCGGACCACGTGCTCAACGCACGCTCACTGGCACACGGCGCCAAGGGCACCGTGTATGCCAGCACCCGCAAAGAAGGTCGCGTCTACGCCCTGATTGACGAAAATGGAGATCACAAGGTCGATCGGGTGAGCGTCGTTACCCGCGGGGCGGATACGCCCAACGGCATCGCGTACCAGAACGGCACCCTGTGCGTCACCGAGATCAGCCGCTTGCTGCGCCTGGACGACATCGACCATCGAGTCCATGTCCCTACCCAATCGGTGGTCGTGACGGACGAGCTTCCGGACGAGAAGCGCCACGGTTGGCGTTACATTCGGTTTGGCCCGGATGGCTGGCTGTATGTCCCGATCGAAGCGCCGTGTAATGTGTGTAAGCCCGAGGAGCCCATTTTCTCCACCGTTTCACGCATTAAGCCCGATGGCAGCGGCCTCGAAGTGTTTGCCACGGGCGTCCAACCCGCCAACGAGAATCGTCATGGTCTTAGCCGCTGGTTCACGCGACTGACGCCAGATTCTTTCGGATCATGCCCGGGTCGCGAGCCGCGATTCGAAGCAGCGCGAGCCCGGGGCCCTCTGGCTTGACGCGGTCCTGTTCCCAATTCTGCAGTGTGCGCACGCTGATGCCCAGCGCCTCGGCGAACTGCTCCTGGGTCAGCCGCACGAAGCGACGCAACGCGGCCACATTGCCGGCCTCGAGGCGCCCCGCAATGATGCGCAGGCGCTGAGAGCGCCGGATCGCGTACTATAGAGATGCGGAGGGGATGGCTTCGGCAATCCATTAAACTCCCTGGAGGCTTGCTCAAGCCCGCCCGGCTTTGTCCTGGACGCGTCGGATTGCGACGATGCGCGACCTTCCATCAACCCGCGTGCCGTCGAAGAGTGCAACAACCTCGACGACGATTGCGACGGAGAAATCGATCAGTTCACGAGGGCGTGCAGCAACGACTGTGGCACGGGTGAAGAGACCTGTACGGCGGGTATATTTGAAGGTTGCACGGCTCCTCAGCCCACAAGGGTTCCATCATCCACGGAGTGGCGCATCGCTTCCGACATTTCGACGCTGGAATGCGTCATCGTAGAAGGCAACCTCGTCCTCGCCGACGACGTCGCCATCAGCCTTTCCGACGACTTGATCGTGCGCGGCGGAGGCAAGGTACTTCACGATGCGCAGCTTGTCGGCAGCGCTGAACACACGGCGGAGCCGCTTGGGCACTGTCTCCAGACTAGCACCGCTGGCGTTGATGGTACGGGGCTGGCGCTCACTTTCCGGAGCGCCGTCGCGATCAGAAACACGAATTGGCTTGGGCACGATCTCTGGTCCATTCTCCGCCCACTGGTACTTAGCTTTCCAGGGGGAGCTGTCTCAAACGACGTTGGCACAGGGGGGGCCGTGGCGTTTGGTCTCCTGCCCGCGGCTACTGGTCAGATGGTTATCGGCTCAAATGCAAACGCAGATGCGCCCGCTACACCTTTCGGAGGAAAGATGGTAAAGAACCCATGGTATGTGTGTTTAAGGGGCGCGATTTAACGGCGTCCGAAAAATTATCGCTGCACAACTCGGAGCCGCTCGTATGATCAAGTATCTAGCTATATTTCTATTTCTGTCCTGCTTGTCAGTTGCTGATACTCAAAGTTTTGACACAACGCACAGGAATCTGGAAACCGACGCAGGCGCAACGCCCGTGCCAAGCATTGACACCAGCGGCACTGATTGTTCTGACGCTGCGCTGCTCGCATTGGTTCAGCCAAACCCGGCTTCGCTGAACTTGTGGGGTCCTACTGTGGACCTTCCGACAAATTCAAGAATTCGGATTTGCCAGACACTGACGCTGCTGCATGCAGTCAGGATTCGCGGCAACGGAGCTCAGATCCTGATTTCCGCGGTTGACGTCGGGCACTTCGACGCGATTGAAATCAAAGCCAGCAACACCGCGATCGAGAATCTTGAGATCCGATTTGAGGCGGGTTCGACGTTTGATCATGAGTCGATCGCAATCAGCGTAAAAGCTCCACGCACGGTGCTGCGTGATATCATCATCGCTTCCCCAGGATACGGGGTTGTTGCCCGCGCGACCTCTGAGACGCCAAACGTGAACCTTCAGCGCTGGGATAACATCTCCGTTGTGGGCTGCAAAAGAGTCGGTCTGGAACTGTCAGGCATTGACGCCAGCGGCGGCATAATCACGGGCGCAAACGTTCAAGCCTGCGTGGACCCGCGGGGCGGAACCAATCGCGCAGTCGGGCTGCTCGAGGCTACCGCAAACGGCAACCTGCACCAAGGGCATAACCTAGAAATCAATGACGTGTCCCTACGCATGGCTCCGACGGGTGGCGTTGCGCCAAGCACTTTCATCGGCGTCTACATAGAAGGCGGAGACCCCGTAGAATTTTCAGGAAACTACGTGCATAACAGCACAACCGTTGGCGGACATCTGTCCACTAGAAACGAAGTCAAAGGTGACAGGATCGGCGCAGCCAACTCGCGGCTGAGTTTTAAAGAGGTAGACGGCGCCGGGACAATCTTTGCAGTCCAGATTCCGTCAGCTGCGTATGGCAGCGCGCTCGCCTTTAGCAGAAACGTCGCGACAGACGTGTGGTTGCTGAAAGGTCTTTCAGGGCTGCCGTCAACGTCGCGTTGGGGCTTCCAACAATACTTCTCGCAAAGCAACACGGTGCTAGGGCTCGAGTCGAGCAGTGCTGGCGGTTCGGTTATCATCAACAATCAAAGCCTGTGCTACAACGTGGACCAATGCCTGTAGATCGATTTGACCAGGCGCAATCGCAGTAACCGTTCAGGCCCTCGGTTGAGCTTTCGATTCGCCGCATGCGAATCGAAAGCTCATGACAAACACCACAATTCACCAAGACCTGGGTCAGCGCATCGAACACTTGATCCAAGGGCATATCGCAGCGATTCATAGAACGGCCCGCGAAGCGCTGGATCCTGCGTTCGCGAGCGCGCGCTCGCCGGTACGGGTAGTGCGAGAGAGAGACCGGCGGCGTCTGATGGTCGGAAGCGGCGGGCGCCAGCGGAGGTGTCGGCGTTGGGCGAGCGGCTCTACCGGGTGGTTTGCGGGCACCCCGGCGAGGGGATCACGGCACTGGTGCGTGAGCTCGGAGCCTCGGCGCGCGAGCTGCACCGTCCGATGACGCTGCTGACGCAAAAGGGTCCAGCCGGAGCGTGGGACAGTAATTCCTCGCTGATTCATTCGCCCCCGGATTCATCGGCAAGAATCTAAGGAAGTAGAGCGGCAAATTGGCGAATGGGGTCAATGACGCCAAAATTTCAAGTGAGCGAGGCGTCTGGCGTAGGTGAACAGGCTACATTTCACCGCGTTACGCATCCAGACACGAGGCTGTCGACGACGCCACAGCCGCGTATTGTCCTTGCGCGCCGAGGGTCTCATCGTTCACCGTTACGCTTCTCGCGCAGGGCGTGCGTCGGACGCGGCGCTGCTGGCTCGATGCAGATCGTCCACGTGCGCGGGATGGGAGTGAGGGTGACGCCCGAACACGCCTAGCTTCCAGAACCTCGGCTCGAAGTAGGGTGCGTAGTACCGGAAGGTCCGCGCCATCGTCCTCGCGTCCTTCAGATGACCGTAGTCGGTCAGCCCCATCAACGCAAAGAGGCCGTAGGCCACGTATCGGTTCACGTTGGTGTCGATGCGTGTGAACATCGTCGGACCGAGATCGGTCAGCATCGTGTTGTCGATCGCTTCGTTGAACACCTTGTCCGGGATCGTGATCACGACGTCGTGCTCGGCGGGGATCGTCCGCGACACGCGCTTCGTACGCGGATGGTAGAAGAGCTCAGTGCCGCTCGTCGCCAGACGGAACCCGACGCCGCGACGGAAGAACACGCGCATGAAGGGTAGCCGGTCGAAATACCGCTTCATCTTGTCGTCGATATCAAGAGGCAGCGTGAACGAGCGCTCCTCTTCCTCGCGCGCCGCGACCTTCCGCATCTGCTCTTCGGAGAGGGCTCGATTCGGCCCCTCGTAGTCGGTCGTGAAGCGCCGGGTTGCGAGGTCCATCGTCACGAAGGGCGGACACAGGGCCACCGTGCTCGACGTCCAGAATCGCTTCAGGTCCTCGTAAGTGACCTTCAAGCCGTTCGCCCAACGCGAGTCCGAGCGGCTGAAGAACGCCTGCGATGCAAAGGGCACGAAATGCGTCGCACCAAGCGCTTCAGTCATCCCCTGCGCCACCGCGGTGTAGTCGGCCTTCGACTTCATCGGCAGCGGCTTGCCGTCGACGAACATCGTGTTACCACCGGATGCCGGCGAGTAGCTCTTCAACACCACGAGCGGCTTGTTCGGCACGAGCATTTCGCGGCGGACCTCGTGCAGCAGCTTCCGTCGCGCGTTCGTGTCGTTCAGATTGACGATGGTCGTCTCCGGCGTGTCGACGATGAGCATCGAGTCGTCGAACGGGATTGGGATGCTCGCGACGCGAACGGACTTGCCGAGCCGATACCACTGCCACGGCTCGGCGATCCGTACTGGATAACCGTTGCTCTCGCAGAACTCCGGGATCATGTAGTGGGGGAATCGCGGCAACAAGAGCGATCGTGGACCCATCGCGCGCAGCGTCGGCCAGTGGAAATGATCCGGGTGGCTGTGGGTCACGTAGAGCTGCTCGGCGTTCTTCACGAGCTCCCGCTCTGCGGCCGTCGGATACCTCTCGAGCCACCAGCTGCGCCACAGAGACGAGCCGATCAACCAGGGATCGGTCGCGATGAGGGGCTTACCGTCCTCGACGACGACCATCGTCGCGTGGCCGATCGTCTTCAGCGTGTGTGTTGTCATGCGGATGCCTCGCCGATCAGAACACATCCGAATCGGACATGCCGTAGTACCAGTCGCTCGCGCACGTGAGCCGCGGGAGCTGATCCG
>JANOIG010000321.1:0-35126 GCA_031407405.1 Deltaproteobacteria bacterium | reverse complement strand
AGTATTTGCGCACGTAGTTCGAGAGCAGCGCACTGTGCTCGGCGATGGCCAATAGCGGTTTGGTTTGACCCCATTCGCCGGCGGGCAGGGCCTGCTTCGTGGTCGGCAACTCAAAGTTTTATGACGTGGTCGTGCCGGTGGAGCAGGTGCTGGCCGCCCAATTCGAGCAAGTCGGGTTCCGCAGCGTGGAGGTTCAAACGCTGCGCAAACGCAGCAGCAAGAAAGAGCTCTACGAATACATCATCACCGCCCGAAAGCCCTGACGGCGCTACTCGAGGAGCCATCCCCTGGGATGGCGACCAATATAAAGGGGACGGCTAGCGAACAGCGCCGATTCACCGCGAAAAACGCGACCGCCTCGCCCAACGGGCGGGCGCGTTTTTCAGCGAGAGGATGCGAGCTACTCGTCCAGCGCCAGGCGCACGCGGCTCAGCAGGCTCTGGGACGTGAAGGGCTTCCGAAACACCTCGACCCCGGGCAAGTTGCTGCTGGACACGGCGTCGTCGGTGTAGCCGGACATGAAGAGGATGCGCGCGCTCGGGCGCTTTTCTCTCATCAGCTCGGCGAAGCGCACCCCGTTCATCTCGGGCATGATGACGTCGACGAGCAGCAGATCGATGGGGTCGCCCTGCCCATTGACCAACGCCAGCGCATCTCGAATGTCATTCGGGCACAGCACGGCGTAGCCCGCTTCCGTCAAGATGCGCTGCGCGGCCTGCCGAATTTTTGGCTCGTCTTCGACCACCAACAAGGTCTCCGTACCCCTGCACGAGGCGCCGGGCGCCAGGCTTGGAAGCGACGCTACCGTGCCTTGTGTCCTCGGCAATAGAATCTCGAAGCGAGCCCCTTCGCCCAGCTCGCTGTGCACCGAGATCTTGCCACCGGCTTGGCTGACCAAGCCAAATACGGTCGCCAGCCCCAGGCCCGTGCCCTTGCCGAGCCCCTTGGTGGTAAAAAAGGGTTGAAACAGGTTGGCTTTGGTGTGGCTGTCCATACCGGAGCCCGTATCCGCCACCCTCAGCAAGACCTGGCCCGAGTGGGCTTGGATGTTCCGCGTCTCGATCCTCAGCTGACCGCCTTCCGGCATCGCGTCGCGAGCGTTGACCGCCAGGTTCATGACGACTTGTTCCACGTGCCCCGGGTCGGCCAGCACCGGCCACAGGTCAGCCGCGAGTGAGCAGACGAGCTCGATGTTTTCGCCGATGGTACGCCGCAGCATCTGCTCGGTGCTCAGCACCACGTCGTTCAAGCTCATGAGCCGCGGCTCGGTGCGCTGGCGCCGCGAGAACGCCAAGAGCTGACTCGTGAGCCTTTGCGCCTGCTCTGAAGCGCGCAGCACCTCGCCCATGTCCTGGCTGCGCGGATCGTCTTCGGACAGCCCTTCCCGGGCGAACCCCGCAAAGGTCATGATCACGGTGAGCATGTTGTTGAAGTCGTGGGCAATACCCCCCGCGAGCCGCCCGATGGCCTCCATCTTTTGGGCGTGCACCGTGCTCTTGCACGGCCTTGAGCTCGGTCACGTCACTGACCGCACTCAACACGACCCGCGAGCGGTCCCACTCCACGAGCGAGCTCGAGCAGGTGACCTGGCGCAACATGTCATCCGACCGGCGCAGCTCGAGCTCTTCTGGCGCTGGCTCGCCCTGACCCGCGAGGGCGGCGCTGAACGAGGCCGCGGCCTTGCCCCGCCCTTCTGGCGACGCGAAGTCAGCCAAGCGCCGCCCGACCAGGGCTTCGCGCCCACGGCCGAGCAACTCCTCCGCGCGACGGTTCACATCCAGAATCGCGCCATCCAAACCCTGCGTGAAAAATGCGCAGCTCGCATTTTCCATCAAGCTCCGATAGCGCGCCACGGTTCGCCCGAAGGCGGTGGCCAGGGCCACCGTTTGGCCCAGCTGGTGGCCCATGGTGCGCCAAAACGTAGCCACGTCGCCGGAGGTCATCTCCCCTGTCGCGGAGCCCAAAAACAACGCACCCAGCTGCCAGCCTTGGGACGCGACAGGCACGATCAAGCCCGACTCGACCTGCGCGCCTTCGAGCACGGCGCGGGACATCGGCGCCGGCAACCAGCGCGACGGCAGCGCCAGCACCTTCAGGTCGGTGGCCACGTTCTCGAGCAGCGCCATTTGGCCAAAGAAATCGCCCGCGCCGCCGTCTGCCGAGATGCCAATCACATGGCGGAGCTCCAATGCGCCGTCGGCGGACCGTAGGTACAAAGCGCCCTGGCTCACCTCCGCGGCGGCGAGGCAGGCGGCCAGCGCCGATTGCAGCGTCTCCTCGTGGCCCCGCTGCCCCGCCAAGGCCTCGACCACCGCACCCAGCACCGCCAGCTCTGCCGACTGAAACGAACAGCGCTGCATGAGCTCGCTGTTTTCCAGGCGTTGGCGCTCGAGCTGGGCCAAGAGGCGCGCGGTGTGCTCCCGGCTCAGGTCTGCCGGCAGTGCCCGGGGCACCTCCGTTTGAGCCTCCATGCAGTCGAGCACGCGACGGGCCAGCCGGGGAAAGCCGTCGACCTTGGACAATAAGCCGTTCGCGCCAACCCGCTTGGCGAGGTCGTGATCGAGCTCTGTCTTATAGTGTGACGAAATCAGCACGACGCGTACGGCGGACAACGTCGGATCCCCCCGAACTTGCAGACACAGCTCGAAGCCGTCCAACCCCGGCATGAGAACGTCGGAGAGAATCGCGTCGGGCGGGCTCTTTCTCGCGGCCCGCAGCGCGTCCAGCGCACTATTGGCAGTGACCACCTCGAAGCCGAAGCTAGAGAACTGCAGACCGGCCAGCTTGAGCTGGACCGGGTCGTCGTCGGCGATGATCAAGCGCCGACCCACCCCCAGCTGGTCGGGCTCGGAGCGCAGCGCGGACAAGTAGTCGTTGATGACCTTCATGAGCGTCGGTAGCTCGACCGGCTTGACGAGGTACCTGTCAAAAGTCGCTGCGGTGGCCCGCGCATCTTCCAACCGCTGGGAAAAACCGGACAGCGCGATCAGTGGGATCTTGCGTCCGGCAGGCAGCGCCCGAATGCGCTGCGCCAGCTGTAGCCCATCCAGGTCCGGAAGCACGAGATCTTGAATGATCAAATCGGGCGGGTGACTTTCGATGTGCTCGAGGGCAGCGCGGCCGTTGGCCGCTTCGACCACAGAATAGCCCGCGGATTGCAACGCGATGCGCATCATCTTCGACGTGGTGGCGTTGTCCTCCACGACCAAGATGCTGGGGCTGTTCACACTGGCCCCGGCGTTTGCAGGTCCATCAGAATCTGGTCACTCATGCTCGCCTCCATGTCCGCTCGTCTCTGCGGTGGCCCCCGGCGCGGGAGTGTCGCCCAAAAACAGCTGCCCTTCTGCGTCGAGCTTTCAACCCCGACCGCGCCCCCCTGCGCCTCGACGATGCGTTTGGTGAGAGCGAGGCCGAGGCCCGTACCCGCATACCGATTGGCGGTCCCCGCGTCGAGCTGCTGGAACTCGACGAACAGCCGAGGCTGGTCCGCAAACGCAATGCCGATTCCACTGTCCTGAACCTCGATGCGCAACATGCCGCCGGGCTCATTCCCGACCACGATCTTCACGCGCCCGCGTTCAGGGCTGAACTTGATGGCGTTGGACAGGTAATTGTACAAGACCTGCTCGAGGCGGACGGGGTCGAGCACGACGTCCCCCAAGTCCGCAGCTACTTCAGCTTCAATCTGAATCTGCTTGTCCTCAGCCAGCCCGCGCAAAATGTCAGTGACTTCGCCCACGAGGTTGGCGACGTCGATGTCTTCAGGCCGCAATTCGATCTTACCGGATTCGACCTTGGCCAGATCCAAGACGTCGTTGATCAGCTGCATCAGCTGGCGCGAGCTATTTAGGATGTCGCCCAGGTACTCTCGATGGGCGGTCGACACCGGCCCCACCTTGCCGTCGTGCATCAGCTGTGAAAACCCGAGGATGGCGTTCAGCGGCGCGCGCAGCTCATGCGACATGTTGGCTAGAAACTCGCTCTTCCGCCGGTTCGCCTCCTGCATGCGGTGGTTCTGCTCCTCGAGCTGCACGCTCTTCTGCCGCTCGGCCTCGAGGTCGCGTTCATGCCGCAGGCGTTTGACTGCGGTAATGTCCTTTTTTGCAACGGTTACGAAGCTTGCTTCACCCCGCTCGTTTCGGATGCTGCGCATCGACACGTCCATGTCGACCGAGCTCCCGTCGCTGCGCTGGCGCACCGTTTCGAACAACGCGGAGCCCGTGTCTAGCGCTTGCCTGAATGCAGCACGTGCTTCGGCGCGGCGCGGCTCGGGCACGATCAGATCGTCGAGCGTGCGACCCAGCACTTCTTGGCGCGAAAAGCCGAAAATCGTCTCTGCGCCGCGGTTCCAGGAGAGAATCTTGCCGTCGGTCGTGAGCGCCAACAGCGCGTCCCACGATTCTTCGACCAAATTCTCGGCGAAGCTCCGCTGCCGAACGACATCCTCGTCAGAGCTGATTGACCCCGCCATTCACCACCCTAACGACACCTACCTCGAGCGCTCGGCCGTCACCGATCGATCATGATGGTCCCTATCGCCTCCACCTTAGCAACCCCGCAACTGCCGAGGCTAAGCGATTCACGCCCCGCAACCTCGACGCTAGGCGATTTGCGCCCGTGGCACAACGCGCGATTTTCAACAGCTACATCGCGTGCCGAGGGGGGAGGCAAAACGCGACGCAGAAGTGGCAACCCAGGCAAGCATTCACAACGCTGCGCGGGCACGCTGCAAGGCTCAGTGCGTGTCAACGGCGGGACCGGCCCGATCACCCTTAGGGTGGAAAAGCGTCTACTGTCGAGGCGCTCGAGCTCTCACCACCCAGTAGGGGTGGCCTCACACACGTGCTCATATCGAACGCGCGGCATCAGCAGAGGGGCAATCTGCAACACGCACCCGATATGCAGCGCAGCGAGCCTTGGAGTCTGCGCTTAGAACCCGGCGGCCGCCGCCCGCCGATCCAGGTCGGCTTGCAGCGCCAACAACGTCTCGTACAACAAGTCGCGCTCACCCGGCGCGAGCGCCGCGGGGTCCTTGACGTGCAGCTGGTTACAGTACTCGAGCCAACGCCGCGCCCCTGTCAAATCACCGAGCCGCAGCAGGGTCGCCCCGCGATACAGGCCGTAGGAGGCCTGTTCGACGGATGAAGCCGTCACCAAACGCGGCTCGGTTTTCTCGAGCACGTGCGCGGCTTCGATATAACGCCCCTGGTAATACAGGTCACTGCCGCGGCCCACATAGTGCGTACAGCCCGAGAGCCCGACCAGGCCCAAAAACGCGAGCCACATCAAAACCCCGGGCTTCATGTTCGGCTAGCTTAGCCCGTCCGGCGGCGCCGAACCAGCGGGGCGAGTGAGCGTTTCACGGCCGCCAATTGACTGTGACCGTTAATATATGCTCACGCCCAACGTCAATGCCGGCGAGAACCGGCGGCCGTCGGCCGCCACCGGAGCTCCAGGCCCAATGCTCGGCAAGGCTGACGCACCCAGGCGCAAGGTGACCGCTAGCCGGGTGGTCCAGTCGAGCTGCACCGCCACGCCTCCTCCCAGAAACAGACCCTGTGCCGCGACGCTGCTCGAGGCCTCGTCGCGCAGCGCCCACGCATGACCGAGCTCCACATAGGGCCCCGCGTGCAAGCGCCTCCAGGCCAGCGGCCAATACTCGGTCTGCAGGAACACCCGATACTCGAACATCAATTCTGGATGCAACAACCCGGCGTCATCGTCCCCCGGCGCGCGAGCGCTCGCGAAAGCGGCTCCGAGCAGCAGCCCGTAGCGCTGGTGCGGCATGTAACCCAGGCCCAACCGACCCGCCACGCCCTGCCAAGCTTCGCCAACTGATGAGGGCGCTGCCTCCGTGCCAAATTCTAATTGATAGGCGAACCCCTGACGGTTCAAGGGCGCTCGTTGCAGAGGCTCGAGCGTGCCCCCGAGCTCGGGCAGCACGGCGCGCTCGAGGTCGTTCAAGTCGCCTCGGGTCAGCTCCTCCAGGCGGCTCCAACTCCTGCCCCCCGCCTGGTCGATCAGTAGCACGGGATGGCTCGCCGGAGCTTCCATCCAACCATCGTAGCGAAGCCCCTCCGTGACGCCCACGCTCAGCGCAGCGGTGCTGGCAACGGCCGCAACCACGACCGCCGCGGCCAGAGCTGCCGCCGCGGCGCCCTCCGCGCTGTCGTCGTCCTGCCCATCGTCACCGGACGCCTGATCGTGACGATGGTGACGGCGATGGTGGTGATGATCGTGATGATGGTAATGCCCATCGAAGGTACCCCAATCCGTCGGATCCAGAACGAGCGCTGACACCTCTTGCTCGCCGATGTCATTGCCAAACGACGTCTGCTGCGTGACGCGAATCCGATCACCGCGCTGCTCGGCGGGCAGCTCCACTATCCGTTCGAGCTCGGCCACGGAAACCTCGTAGCTCTGACTCAAGCACCCAGAGACCGAAAGCCCGACAACCAGCTGAGCCCAGCGAGCGCCACAGGCCCCAAACCCACTGCCCCACACCGTAAGGCGCTGCGTCAAGCCAGGCAGCGAAGCGCGCAAAGGTAACTTCATGCCTACCCCACAGCAAATCGCGCGCCAACCGCCCAGCGCTCGCGGTCCCCGGCCAATTCCCGGGACTTTTCTACTGGTTCCCGCCAAAGCGGCGATGGCCACGAGCCGGTCTGCGTCACGCATCCAATGCGGATTCACAGGTGTGAGCCCCCGCCACAGCCGCTCGCCCTCTCCGAGCGGACCAGCGTCTGCCCCATCGCTGGCAAGGCCGCAGGCAATGAGCCATCCTTGTCAAACAAGAGCCTCACCCAGGCATCCGCAATTTTCTGATGTGGTGGCCCACCCGCGGCATGCTCGGCGAAGCCGCCTGCGCGTGCCGCCGCCCGCTCCCAAGTGTCGCGCTCCGCGCGCCACGGGAGGGGCATAGAGCGCAGCCGCGAAAGGTGGGTACGTCGATCAGCGTCGAGCCGCAACGGCGAATGAGCAGAGGCACGAACCTTAGTCACGCGGGCAGTCAAAGTATCGGCCATAGGCGGCGCAGCCGCAGCCAACGAGGCGCACGACCAGAGTTGCGCGCACCCAAATGTGACACTCTCGATTGGTGCCGGTCCCGCTCGCGTGAACGCATTTGTCGCAAATCTGCGGCCCGCCCTTTGCCCCTGCGCTGGATCACCCGCGCTATCGCGGGTTGACTCTGACACAAAGGAGAAGACAAGTCCCTCGGTTAAGAATGCATGGGCTATTTGCGCGCGTGTTGACAGGTTTCCGAAGGGTGGGAAGCGACGTGCGCGCAGTGGCAGTGAATGTGCCTCGTACGCCCGCGGAATTGGCGCTCGGTAGGGCGTTTGTCTGGAGAACCGCTTCGTGCAAGTGGCCGTGCCGGTTGAGCCTTCAGCGCGGCTCTGCGAGCCTCGAAAAAAACGTGTGATACGCCAAACGCATGAACGATGTTGAATTCTGGAAGCTCGGAGGGCTGTCGGATCGGCAGCTTCTAGATGGGCTGGGCACTGTGCTTGGTTCAGGTCGGCGGCTCGTCGCGGAGCTCGTTGCGCACCTCGGTGAGGTCGAGGAGCGGAGGCTACACCTCGAGGCCGCGTGCAGCTCGATGTTCAGTTACTGTGTGCATCGGTTGGGTCTGAGTGAGGACGAGGCGTGCCGGCGCATCGAGGTGGCGCGGCTGGCTCGCCGGTGCCCGGCCATGTTTCCGCTACTGGCGGCCGGCAAGCTTTCGCTGTCGGTGGCGGCGCTCTTAAAGCCTCACTGGGCGGCGGAAAGTCAGCTCGACGAGCGCGAGCAACTCGACTTGCTAACTGCGGTGTCGGGCAAATCGGTACAGCAAGCGCGGGAGGTGCTCGCCGCGCGCTTCCCTCGCCCGGATGTACCGTCCAGCCTACGAAAGCTGCCCGAACGACGCTCGTTGGCGACGCCTTCGGCCAGCGCGGATCTATCCACCGCGACCACTGCGCTCGCGGTGAACCCGAACGGCCCCGTGTCCATCGCTTCGCCCTCGAACGGCACCTTCGCTTGGAACTCACCCCATGACTCGGGTAGCGCTCCGGCGACACCCGCGCCGGAAGCATGGCCCGACGCAACTGACGCAACTGAAGCAACGACTCCGACGTCGGCCCCTGCAGTGGGCTCTCGCTTGCCGCCGCAAGCGCCGCGAGCTTCCCGCATCGAGCCACTAGCCGCACACCGGTATAAGGTGCAATTCACCGCGGACGCCGAGCTGAAGAGCAAGCTCGAGCTCGCCCGAGACTTGATGCGGCACGTTCATCCGAGCGGCGACTTCGGGCTCATCATCGGGTGCGCTCTCGACCTGCTCATCGAGAACCTGATGAAAAGCCGTTTCGGCGCCGGTGCGCGACGTAAAGCGCCTCCGAAGGCACGTCCCTCCAATACGGCAAAGCCTTCGGGCTACGTCGGTCGGGCAGTACGACGGAGCGTGCTCGAGCGGGATGGTTTACGCTGTAGTTGGGTCGATGAGCGCGGCGCGCGCTGCGACAGCCGGGCTTGGCTGGAGCACGATCACCGGCGGCCGCGAGCCAAGGGCGGCAGTGCGAAGCCTGACAACGTGCGCTTGCTCTGCCGCGCCCACAACCATCTCGCCGCCGAACGGGAGTTTGGCCGGGCGCACATTGAACGAGCTGTGGCCCAGAAGCGCCGGCGACCAGCGCCGCAATCGCCGTGACCGCCCGAGCGTGGGCGCATACACAGGCACCTCATTGGACTTCATCACGCGTAGCGCACCGGCGTCGTCAAAGGCTCGTTCTGTCTCCCGCTACGTCAACGTACTGCGCCGTTGCGCTTCGCGCACCGTGCTCAGCATCCATAAAAGCAGCGCGGCCGTCGCCAGCTTTTGTACCAGCGGTTGCGCGGCGGTTTCGTCACCTCCGCCGTAGGCGACGTAAACGTAGAGGGCAGCGTTCAACAACGACAGCACGAGCGCGGCGGAACCGGACACACGCCGTAGGCTCGAGGCTGGCTCTTCTGGCAAACGTGTCGCGACGCAGACGCAAGCGCACGCGATGCCGAGCAGGCCGCCGCCCAAGGCTACGACGCCGTGCAGTACCGGATACTGATCAGACGGCAAGAACGCCATCGCACCGAGGCACGCCGCCGAGACCATACCGAGCGGCGCCACCCATTTCTTGCGCGTTCCCGCGAGCACCGACGCGGCCACCCACCAGTAGGGCCAGAGCGCGGCGCCCAGCGCGGCAAAGCTGACGCTGGCCAGCTGCTTTCCCAAGCCATTGTCCGCGCCGTTGATGGCGCGGCTACGCAGCAGGTCACACCAGAAGTTACGCAGCCATGAGAAGCCCTGCGCGTCGGGGTCGGTCCAGCTGCCACCTGGGTACAGCGCGGCGGCGGCAATCATGGCCACCACGAAGACCATGAGCGCCCCTTTCGTGACGCCGCACCAAGCTCGCATTTGCACTAGAGAGTAATGCGCTCTTCGCCCGCGTACACGTTGAAGCGCTCCCCGCGGGCGAAGCCCACGAGCGTGAGATTACTGCGCCGTGCGGCGTCGATGGCCAATGAGCTCGGGGCGGACACACTGACCAGCAATGGAATATGCGCGACCGCGGCCTTCTGGACCAGCTCGAAGCTGGCACGCCCGCTGACCACCAGCGCCATGCCACGCGCCGGCAAGCGGCCGTCGAGCGCGGCCCGCCCCACCACCTTGTCGACCGCGTTGTGACGACCCACGTCTTCGCGCAGCGCGTAGAGCTGACCGGAGGCATCCCACAGCGCCGCGGCGTGCACGCCGCCGCTGGCCGCGAAGTTCACCTGCCGGCTGGAGAGCGCGGCGGTCAAGCTGCGCACCCATGCTGGCGAGAAACGTGTGTCATCTTCGATGCGCCCGGCCAGCGCCATCAGGTCGTCGATGCTCTGGCGCCCGCAGACTCCGCACGCCGAGGTGGTCAAGGTCGCTCGCCGCACAGGCCCCTCGGGCTCCCAGTCGATCACGGTGCCCGGCGCGGCGGTCACGTCCATGACGTTGCCCGACTCACCCGGCCGCCCGCAGTGCGTCATACCGCCCACCTCACTCGCCGACGCCACGATGCCTTCGGCGAGCAGAAAGCCGAGCACGAGCTCCGCGTCGTGACCCGGGGTGCGCATGGTGACGGCCAGCGTCTCACCGGCGATGCGGATCTCGAGCGGCTCTTCCACCGCGACCTGGTCGTCGAATGGCGCACGAGCGTCGCCCTCGTGGCGCCACACGCTCACGTCTTGCAAGCCGACGGGCGCGACCGGTTTCATCCGGCGCGCTCGATTTGCACGAGGGTGGCGTATTCGGGCTCACCCGACTCTGGGTCGTAGCGCCGCGGCAGGAGCACGTTGCACTCCGGCCAATACCCCTGCACGTGTTGGGTACGGCACGGGCCGCTCTTCAGCCGTGCGAACATCTCGCCGGTGTCGCTGCGCAACGTGATCGCGTCCCCCTCGACCAAACCTTGCATCAGCATGTCGTCGGGCGCCATCATGATCTCGTGGCGCCGGCTGCCTCCGGTCAGGAGGTCACGCTCGGCGTGGATCATCGAGTTGAATTGTTTGCCGCGGCGTAGAGCCAAGACAAACTGACCTTCCGGCACCTCGATGTCCGGCAGCGCGACCCCGCTGAAGCGCGCTTTGCCCTCCGGCATGTTCGGGAAGCCCCCGCTGCACAGCCTGGGGCCGCCCCACTGCAAGGCGTCGCCCTCTTTCTGCAAGGTCTCGATGCCCGCGTACAGGGGCATGACCCGCGCCATCTCCTCGCGAATGGCCTGGCTGCCCGCATACTCGAACAAGTCTTTGCGCTCGGGCTTCAAGCGTTGGCCGAGCAGCGCCAATATTTCCCACTCCGCCTTGGCTTCGCCGATGCGCGGCCCGGCGATCTCCGGGGTAAAGCGGATGCGCCGCTCGGTGGAGGTGGAGGTGCCGCCCGAGCGCTGCTCGTAGCGGGTCTGCGCCGGCAAGACCAGCACCGCCTCACGCGCGGGCAACAACGTGGAGCTATTGAGCACGATGTCCTGGTGCACGCGCAGCTTCACGTTCGACAGGCCGCGCCGCGCGTTATCGCGGTCGGGCATCGTCTCGAGGTGATTACCCCCCACCAAATACAACACGTCCAGCCCCTGCTCCCGAGCGCGGTCGAGCAGGTGCGCGGCGCGCAGGCCACGCTGCCGAGGAATGGGATGGCCATACGCCTGCTCCAGCCGTTCACAATTTTCGCTGTTGATGTCGACCGCACCCGGCAGCTTGTCCGCGTCGGCGCCGCACTCCGCAGAGCCCTGCACGCCCGAGTGGCCACGAATCGGCAAGATGCCAGCGTGGGGCCGCCCGACCATGCCGCGCGCGAGGGCGAGGTTGACCACCATCCTCACGTTGTCGACGCCAAAGGCATATTGCGTCAGCCCCATCGAGTAGATGATGACCGCGGTCTTGGCGCCGGCGTACAGCTCAGCCAGCTGCTCCATGGCGGTCCGATCCACGCCTGATTGGCTTTCGATGTCGGACCAAGCGAGCGCGCCGAGCATTTGCCTAAGCTCTTCCACGCCCAGCGTGTGCTCGCGGACGAACGCCGCGTCGAAGCCGCCCCGCGCGTCCAGGGCCTTGAGCACACCGCTCATGAACGCGATGTCACCCCCCGGCCGCACCGCGTAGAAATGATCCATCAGCTGCGTGCCAAACAGGGCCGAGCCGGGCTGGCTCGGGATCCAATAGCGCTCGAGGCCCGGCTCGCGGAACGGATTGATGACCGCGATGCGCGCACCCCGCAGGCGCGCCTCACGCAGGTACTTGGTCATTACCGGTTGGTTGTTGGGGAGGTTGCTGCCGAAGATGAAGACGAGCTCGGTACCGATCAGGTCACTGAGTGAAATGGTGGGCGCGCCGTAACCGATGGTTTGCTTGAGGCCCACGCTCGACGCGGCGTGGCACAAGCGCGCGCAGCTATCGACGTGCGGCGTGCCCGCGATGCGCGCCAGCTTTTGCGCCACGTAATACGTCTCGTTGGTGAGCCCGCGGCTGGTCAGGTAGAATCCAATGCGGTCCGGGTCGGCGGCGCGCAAGTGGGACACGACGAGCCCGAGCGCCTCGTCCCAGCTCAGCCGCTCGAACGTGCTCTGACCCGCGCGCTTGAGCAGCGGATACGGCACGCGGCCGAGCTGGTGCAGCCGCTCGTTGTCGAGCTCGTCGAGCGAGCCATGCAGCTGGGTGGCGCGCGCCGGGCCCATGGTGTTCAGGCGCAACAGGCGCAGGCGCGTGCTGCACAAGTGCACGCCGGGCAGAACTTCGTCACGCAGGCCCGTGGTGCCGAGCGAGCAGCCGTCACACACGCCGTGCCGCAGGATACGCAGCGCGTACAGCCAACGGCCCCGGTTTTCCCAGGCCACCTGCAGCATCTCGCGGTAATGGCGAGGCTTTTTTTTGACCAGCAAGCCAAACGGCGACCAGCGTTGGATCCAGGCCCACAGGGCCCCGAGAAGGCTCATAACCCATGACTCTACACCGACTTGGGGGCTTCGGGACCCGCCCGCGCTCGCTTCTGCTAGGCTCGCTCGAGTTACGCTCGCTAAAATCGCCCTCGGGCCGGGCCGCGCCTATCGGTTGTGCAGGGTCGGCTCGCCCCTATCGGAAAGCCTGGCCGTCGTGTACGTTGCGACGCTCTTTTTTACCGAGTTTTCGAGTTTCAGCACAGAAGGATAGTGTCGTGAGCAATGATTTCGCGTCCATGATGCAAGAGGCCGCCGGCACCGAAAACGGGCGCACCAGCACGCGGCTCCGCCCGGGGCAGGCCGTCACCGGCACCGTGGTGCAGATCGGTCACGACTGCGTCTTCGTCGACATCGGCGCCACCGCCGAGGGGCGTATCGACCTGCGCGAGCTCGAAGACGACAAAGGTGTGGTCAAGGTCAAGGTGGGCGACTCGCTGAAGGCCAGCGTGGTCAGCATCGACGACGTGCTCGGTCCGAAGCTCACGGTGGCCTTCGGTCGTGGCCGTAACAAAATGGACGAGGGCGCGCTGGAAGCCGCGCGGGATGCCCGAGTGCCGGTCGAGGGTGTGGTCGGCAGCGCGGTCAAGGGCGGCGTCGAGGTGCGCATCCTCGGCGCACGCGCCTTTTGCCCCGCGTCGCAGCTCGGCACGGAGTTCGTGGCGGATCTCGCCAGCCTCGAAGGTCAGAAGCTCGAGTTTCTGGTCACGGAGGTCAAGAACGGCGGCCGCGACGTGATCGTCAGCCGCAAGGCGCTGCTGCTCGAGCAGCAGTCGAAGCAAGCCGGCGAAACGCTAGCGCAGCTGCAGGTCGGCAACGACTACCCGGCCAAGGTCGTCTCGGTTCAGAAGTACGGCGCCTTCGTC
Source organism: Deltaproteobacteria bacterium (assembly GCA_031407405.1). Lineage (GTDB taxonomy): Bacteria > Myxococcota_A > Polyangia > Polyangiales > Polyangiaceae > SZUA-265. The sequence goes on along the minus strand of JANOIG010000321.1, from coordinate 21,787 downwards.
ACCCTCGGGGCCGGAGTGGAAGGGCTCATTCACATTTCCGAGCTCACGCATGGGCGCGTCGAGCGGGTCGAAGACGTGCTTCAGGTCGGTGAAGACATCACCGTACGGCTGCTGGCGGTACAACCGGGCGAAAAGAAAGGTGCCGCACCCAAGCTGCGGCTGTCCTTGCGCGCGTTGTCCGAAGCCCCCGCGGCGGAAGCCGAGCCCGAGCGCGGCGAAGTGCTGGAAGGCACCGTCAGCAAGGTGACCCCCTTTGGTGTGTTCGTGGACACCGCCAAGGGCAACGGCCTCGTGCCGACGCGTGAGCTCGGTACACCCCGCAACTCCGACAACCGGCGCATGTTCCCCATCGGCAAGGTGGTGAGCGTGGTGCTGGTCAGCAAAGATCCGGGGCGTGGCATCACCTTCAGCATGTCGCGCGTGGCCAACGTGGAAGAGCGGCAAAACTACCGCGAGTTTTCGCGCACGCAGAAGACCGACGCCGGAGAAGCGAGCTCGATGGGCTCATTTGGCGCGCTCTTGCGTCAAGAGCTCAACTTGCCCGAGCCGCCACCCGCTGCCCCCAAGCCCCCCGCTCCCCCAGCCGCCGCTCCCCCAGCCGCCGCGGTGGCGCCCCCGGGAGCTCGCGCCGCTGCCCCTGCACCGGCACCCAGCCCTGTTCAATCGAGCCCTGTTCAATCGAGCCCTGTTCAACCCGGTCCTGCCGCACCTGCGCCCGCTCCGGTTGCCGAGCGCCGCGTGGTCGCGCCCAATCCGATCGCCAAAAACCGGTTTCCACCGCCGCGGACGCCCATGGGCGCCGGGGGTGCAGCGTCGCCGTCAGCGTCAGGTCCGCTCCCCGCGGAACGGGCGCGCATCGACACCGAGGCCCCGTCCAAGCCGGAGAAAGAGGCCAAGGGGCCCCCCATCGGCGTCATTCGTGGGCGGCGTCGGCCCAAAGGCGACGGAACGCGCTAAACCGCTCTGCCATCCGGGTATCAAGCATCAGGCGCGCGCATCCATGGCCCAGCCCTGCATCATCAGCGTGGCGATCACCGGTTCGTTGCCCACGAAGCAGCAGAACCCCGCCGTCCCCATCACGCCCAGTGAACAGGTCGAATCGACGCACGAGGCGTTCGAGGCGGGCGCGGCGCTCGTTCACATCCACGTGCGCGACGACGCGGGCCAACCCTCGAGTGACCCGGAGCGCTTTCGACGCGTCCAAGAAGGCGTACGCCAGCATTGCCCGGGTATGATCATCCAGTTTTCGACCGGAGGCCGAGGGCGCAAGCTGTCCGAGCGCGGCTCGATGTTGTCCCTGCGCCCCGACATGGCGTCCCTGGCCACGGGCTCGGTGAACTTCCCCACCTCAGTCTACGAAAACCCGCCCGACTTCGTCGAATCATTGGCGCAGGAGATCGCCCGGCACGGCGCCAAGCCAGAGGTCGAGATCTTCGACGTCGCGATGCTCTACAACGCGGTCGAGCTGGTCAAACAGGGATTGCTGGCGGCGCCAGCGCACGTGCAGTTCGTGCTCGGTCTCAAAAATGCGCTGCCCGCGCGGCGGGAGCTGCTGGTGTTCTTGATCAGCGAGCTCGAGAGCTTACTGCCCGGCGCCACGTGGACCGCCGCGGGCATGGCTCGGCACCAGCTGACCGTCAATCGTTGGGCGCTCGAGCTCGGCGGGCACTGTCGCACCGGGCTGGAAGACAACATCCGCTTCGACGCCGAGCGCCTCGCGGCCAGCAACGCAGAGCTCGTGCAGCGCGTGGCCACGCTGGCCTCGCAGCACGGCCGGCGCGCGGCTACTCCCGCCGAAGCGCGCGCCTTGCTTTCTCTCCCTCCAGCCTAATAAAAGGACACGATGAAGAACCCAGTGGTCAGCATCTTGATGGGCAGCGGCAGCGACGACAAGTTCCTCGAGCCCGCCTATGAAATCCTCACGCAGTTCGAAATCCCGTTCGAGAAGCGCGTCCTCTCCGCGCACCGCCACGCCGAGCGCTTGAACGAGTACCTCAAGGAAGCCAACCAGGGCAGCATCCGCGTCTTCATCGCCGCCGCGGGCTTCAGCGCCGCCCTGCCCGGCGTCGTCTCTGCCCACACGCTGCGCCCCGTCATCGGCATCCCCGTGCCCTCTGGCCCGCTGCAAGGGATGGACGCGCTCTTGTCGATCGCGCAAATGCCGGGCGGCATCCCCGTGGCCACGGTCGGCATCGGGCCCCAAGGCCCCAAAAATGCCGCCCTGCTCGCCGCCCAAATCCTCGCGCTCAGCGACGAAGCGGTTCACGGCAAGCTCGAGGCCTACCGCAAAAAGCTCTCCGAAGGCTGAGCCTCAGCGCTCCCAGAGCAGCGCCAGGTCGAGCTCGATCGCCTCGAAGGGGGTTGCGCGGAGCTTTTCACCCCCTTTCCGCCACCTTTGCCCCGATCAAACGGATTTCCGATTTCCATTCCCAGCCGCGAAGCAGCGCGCGCTTGGGGGGCGCCTGGCCGCGGCTGCGTCACCAACTCTGCGTCGATCAGCTCCCCGATCAGGTGATCGGGCACGGAGAGCAGGTCAGCGTACGTCGCCCGGCGCGGAGCAGGATCTGACATGTTCGGAGCATAACCCTCGAAGCGGGGCGTGGACATGAGATCGTCGTGTCGGAGGTAGGGCGGAAGTCAGGGGGCCGAGCCTGCGCTTGCGCTGCGCCGTTCGGTACCTCGGGGCGGGTCGCGGGCAGCGGCGGCCGGCTTTATGGCCGCGTCGCCCGCGCCAGCACGGCATCGCCCCAGAGCAGCGAGCGCCGACGGCAGCCACTCCTCTCACAACGCGTATGCCAATTTGGAATATCCAGTAAATACCGAGTCGTTTTTGCCGAGTATTCCGATTTGGAATGTCGGCGACGCAGGGGGACCCCGTACGCTCAGGGTTTCGAGCGCTGGTCTCTCAGCGAAACGGCGCCGATTGACTCGCGTCGTAGCCCGCATCCCCCCAGCGAGGCTCCACAAAGTCTGCCTCCGAGTCGGGCATCCCCAGCGCGGAGACCTCGAGGTGATGCGCTGGCGGCTCTCCATCCCGAAGCGCGGACGAAAGCCGCAATGACGAAGCGAACAGCGCAGCGCTCCCCAAGCCGGCAAGGGCAAACCGGGTGACGCCTGCCGTGACCCACGAGCGCCCCCGCTCGCCAGCAAGACGCCGACCGACGCGCTCCGCCCGCTGGCTGTCCCACGGCACCGCGCGCGCCCGGGCACTCGCAACAGCTAGCTCGAGTGAACGCTTCATGGCATCTGCCCCCGCTCCAAGCGCCGCTCCGCCTCGGCGATTCGCCGCTTGACCGTCGCCAAGGAGACCGAGCACGCGTGGGCCACCTCCACCAGGCTGAATTGCTCGATGCGATGTAGCACCCAGGGTACGCGCAAGTCTTTCGACAGGCGGTCGAGCGCGTCATACAAGTCATCCACCTCGCACCGATCCGCCGGATCCGAAACTCGAGCACCGATCTGAGCCAAGCTCACGAACAGAAACCAACGCCGCCGGCGCCGGGCCAGGTGCCGGTGTACGCGGCGCACCGCGATGGTCACCAGCCAGGGCCGAACCAGCTCCGGCTGCAATAAGCCAGAAAGCGCGGACGACGCTTGCAGAAACGTCTCCTGAATGATGTCGTCGAGCTCGGCGTCGTCTCCCATCAAGCGATACACAACGCCCGCCAGGTAACGAGCATGGCGCTGATAGAGCGCCGCGAAGGCGGCCTGGTCGGCTTGCCGCGCGCGCTCGACCAGCGCGGCATCCGTGGCCCCCTCGAGAGTCAGGCTAATCATGCTCCGGCAATATAGAGCCGAGCTCGGGCCCAAGCCGGCTCATATTTCTTTTGTTGAGCCGAAACGGCTCGTCAGGTGGCCCCAAGTGCCGTGAAATACACCTTCATCGGGGCGGAATTATTCGCTGACCATAATCCGCTCGTGCCTGACGCCAGCATGTATGGCGTCCTCGGGCTGGCCGCGCTGTTCACGCTGGTGACTCACCTTTCGCACGCGCGCGCCGGCATCGCCTCGGTGCTCGTCGCTGCGAGCGCACCACTCTACTACGCGCAAGCGCCGAGCATGGCGGGTCAGGCCACTGGCATGAGCGCGCTCGCGATCGCAGTGGCGGGGCTCGGAATCGCCGCGCTCAAACAGACATCGCGCCGCGCACGTCTGGGGGCTCTCGTTGTCGGCGCGCTCGGATTGGGCCTCGGTCTATCCGCTCACGGTGTCGCTTTCGGCGTCGTGGTCCCCACCGCCACGGTCGGGCTGACCTGGCTGCTCACTCAGCGAGCGCGCCTACGCTGCCCGCCGTTTGGGCTGCCCATCGCAGCAGCGCTCGTGGCCGTGGCGGTAGGCGCCATGGCCCTCTCCAATGCGGGCGCTATCCGCGCGCGTTGGCTCAGCGCAGCGAATGTGCGACCGAGCTTCGAGTTCGTCCTGGCAGAGCTCGCGCATGGCTTCTTCCCCTGGAGCGCGTCGTTGCCGTTCGCGCTCGCCAGCATGACAGAGCGGCCCGAGCGGGCCACGGCGAGCGAGAGCGCGCTGCGCGTGCTGCTGTTGATTGGAACGGCGCTGTCGTATGGGGTCGGGGCGCTCTCGGTACGGAGCGCTGGCCAGGAGCCGTTCGCCGGGTGGGTGTTTGTCGCGGGCGCAATGGGTCTCTGGGCGTGGGACCTCGACCGTGGCTCGCGAATCTCGCGTCCGGTCTTGGCTTCACTCGCGCTCTTGGTCGCGCTCCTGACCCTGGATTTCGTTCGCCAGCCGGACACCTCCGTGCGGACCTTTGCGCCCGGAGTGACCTCGGCTCAGCTGGGCGCGCTCCGCCTTCGGGGCTTCGCGCCGCCCACGCTATTTCTGACCTGTTTGGGTCTCACGCTCGCTGGCGCATGCATGGCCGGCATCCCCTACCCGCGCGCAGCGGCGCTTCGGGGGCGCTGGCAAGGCGCAGCGCTGTTCGGGGGCACGCTGCTCGGGGCCCTGGTGCTTCGATTGGGCTACTACCCCGCGCTCACCGCCGCGCTTTCATCGGAACCCGCGCGGCTCGCCTACGAGGAGCGGGCCCGGGCCAGCGACGCTCTCGGCACGCTCGGCCTGAGCGAGGATAGCGCGCTGCACGGCGGGTTGCAGGCGAGCTTTGCCACGCGCAAGCCCGCGCACGCGGCGGCCTGGCTCGCGGCGGCGCCGCCCGGCTCACGCCGCTTCGTTTTGTTTCACAACGACCAGCTGGGGCGCCTGAACGCGGAGTTTCGCAGCCTCGAGGCGGGCCGGAACCTGCCGGTGCTGCACGCCTCTGGGCTCGCGTGGCTGGCCGTAAACCGTTTCGAGCCCGGTGAGCTCTCGGAAAATCCTCTGGATGAGCTCCTGTTCGAGCACGTGCCTCGCGAGGCGACCCCGCTGGACGTCGACATCGCTGATCGCGTCCACGTGCTCGGATGGGACGTGGTGGACCGAGCCGGCCAGCACTTGGAGACCGTTCAGGCACGCACGGCGTTTCGCTTGCGCGTCTATTACGCGCTCACGGCGGGGCAGGTGGCCGGGCACTGCACGTTTCTCCACATCGATCACCGTCCGACGCGCCTCGCCATCGAGCACGACACATGGAAGGAGTATCCACTCGCGCTCTGGCGGCCCGGAGATCGCGTGGTGGATGAATTTGAGGTGAGCCTGCCGCTGCATTTCAGCGCGGGGGACTACCCGGTCTACTTCGGCTTCGGCGTGCTGCCGTGTCAAGACGATCGCCGCCTAGCAGTGAGCCGCGGAGCGCACGACCGACACAGGGTGGTCGGCGGGGTCCTCAGGGTGCGCTGATGAGCATGGACCACGACGATCCGCCGCGCGCCACACGACGAGGACTGGCCGGCTCGCTGAGCGCGCTCGCGTTGGCAGGGTTCTCACTCGTGTTGACTCTGTCACTCGCCGTCAGCGGCGTGCTCGGTGGCAGGGCGGCGTCTGTGTTGGCGCCCATGACGTTCATGGCCGTCGTGGTTTGCCTCTGGCAAAGCTTGCGCGCAGCAGGGATCATCACTCTTGGCCGCCCGCTGCACCGGCGGCACGGGTTCTGGCTCGTGCTGCTGCTGACGCTGTTGGCCCTGCCGCAGCTCGGCAGCTTCAGCCTGATCGATCCTTGGGAAACGCACTACGCGGAGGTCGCCCGCGAAATGTCGGCGCGTGGCGACTTCATTTCCACTTGGTGGGGCCAGGAGGGTTGGTTCATGTCCAAGCCGGTCTCGAGCTTTTGGCTGGAAGCTCTGTCGATGCGGGCGCTCGGGGCTCAAACCGCTCCCGGTCAGGTGCTTTCGGGGCCAGCGGGCCATTTTGCCCATCCCGAATGGGCCGTGCGCTGGCCGGGGTTCCTGTTCATGTTGGTGGGTTGTTACCTGTTGTACCGAGGCGTCTCCGCGGGCGCCGGCCGGCACGCGGGCATGCTCGTGGGTATCGTGCTCGCCACGGCGGCACAGTGGGTGCTGGCTTCGCGCCAAGCGCTCACCGATACGCCCTTCGTTGGCGCGCTCACTGCAGGCTTCGGCCTGCTCCTCTGGGGCTGGAGCACCCCCGAAGCGGCTCGTACCCAGCGCCATCAGCTCGGGGTGGGCCGGGTGAGCATCACGTGCGACGCTTCGTGGCTCTTGACCGCGCTGATTCTGTGCGCGTTGGTTCCACAGCTCCTGCTGCTACTTTTTACGCCCCCGCTGCATGCCGGTTCGGTGGGCAACTGCGGCTTGCCGAGCCAGCCCGCCTGCGCGCCCGTGCCCCTCGCTCACGCTTGGCTCAGCCCAGCCCTACAAGCGGCGGTGTGGAGCGCGCTCTTGGCTCCGCTCGTGCGAAGCGTGACGCGCGAACGGCGCACGCGCCGCCTTCTACTATTGGGCGGCTGGTACGCGCTAGGCCTCGCAACCATGGCCAAGGGGCCCGCCGGCTTTGCCCTGCCGTTGACCGCCGCGGGCGTTTACCTGCTGCTGCAGGGGCGCCTGCGCGAGCTCGGGCGGGGTGAGCTCGTGCGGGGCGGCGCCCTGCTCGTGCTGCTGGTTGCCCCCTGGTACGTCGCCATGTACGCCCGTCACGGCCGCCTCATCATCGATGAGCTCGTCCTGCGACACATGCTGGGTCGCGCGCTCGACCACCTGCACGACACGAATGCTGGCGACGACGTCGGCTTTCGCTACTACGTGTGGCAGCTCGGCTACGCGATGTTTCCGTGGATCGGGCTCGTGCCAGCGGCGCTGCTAGCGGCCACACGGGCGCGGGCGGATCGTTCCGAGTCGTCGCAACGCGTGCTCGACTTGGCCCTGCTCTGGCTCGTCGTCAGCTTTTCGCTGTTCACGTTCATGCAGACCAAGTTTCATCATTACATCCTGCCCGCGGTTCCGGCCCTCAGTGTGCTGACAGGGCTTTACTTGGCGGAGCTCTGGCATGAGTCATCGCCACGTGAACGCCACCGCGCCGCGGTCGCGCACGTGCTCGGGCTCGGCGGCGCCATACTGGTGGCCTGCGTCGGCTTGGATTTGGTCCGCCCCGTGCGAGCAGGGATACCGGGCTCCGCGCGCCTGCTCCATTTGTTGAGCTACAAGTACACCCGGGCCTGGCCGGCGGAGCTCGACTTCACTGTCCCCCTGCTCGTGTTCAGCGCTGCGTGCAGCATCATCACCTTGCTTTTCGGCAGCGCGCGTGGGCGGCGCGGGCTCATCGCTGCACAGGTTTGCGCGGCTGTAGCCTTCGCCGGCTGGCTCGGCCAGCATTACCTGGTGAAGTTGGGGCCCGCCTTCGGCCAGCGCCACGTGATCGAGGCGTTCTACCGGGATCGAAGCAACAGTGCCGAGCCGCTCATCGCTTACCAGCTGAACTGGAAAGGCGAAAATTTCTATACCGGCAACCGCCTGGCAATTTTCGTGTCGAGCGGCCAGCCCCTGCACACGTACCTCCAAGAGCGGCGCGCGGCGGGCGACACTGTGTTCCACTTCGTGCTCGAAACGGCTCGCCTGGCTACGCTGCGCGCCGAGCTCGGACGCGTGCAAAGCTTCGAGCTACTCACCGAGAGGCAGCACAGTGATAAAATCTGCCTGGTGCGCGTCGAGCTCAGATAGCTGCACCGACCGAACGTGCTAGGCTGGCGCGGTGGTCATCGCCTCCAGCACATATCGCCGCCCGCTGCCCGTCACTCTGACCTCGTTCTCGTCCGCGGAGGGGCGCGCGCTGTTTCGGGAAGCACTCGAAGATGGCGCCATGGAAAGCTTCTTTCCGTTGATCGAGCAGTTCCATACGCAGGCCGATCCAAGTTTCTGTGGCCTGGCATCCCTAGTCATGGCGCTCAATGCGCTCGGTGTGGACCCCGGGCGGGTGTGGCGCGGGCCGTGGCGCTGGTTCAGCGAAGAGCTGCTCGATTGTTGCACCCCGCTCGAGCAAGTGCGTAAGTCCGGCGTCTCGCTCGAAGAGGTGGCGTGTCTGGCGCGCTGCAACGGCGCTGATGGGCAGCTGTTTCGCCCGGGCACCCATGGGCTCGAGGCCTTCCGCTCCGCAGTCCAGCTCGCCACACGCTCGGCCGATCGGGTACTGATCGCGAGTTACGCTCGGGCCGCGTTGGGGCAGACCGGCGGCGGGCACTTCTCGCCCGTGGGCGGTTACCACTCGGGCAAAGATCTGGTCTTACTTTTGGATGTCGCTCGCTTCAAGTATCCGCCCCATTGGGTCCCGCTCTCGGCCCTGTTCGCCGCCACCGAAGACGTCGACCCCGAAAGCCAGCGCCCTCGAGGCTGGCTCATGCTGCAGAAGCGCAACGCGCCCAGCGCGGTCACTCACTTCCTCATCTGCAAAGACGGCATCGGCATCAAGGACACGGTCGAGCAACTGCTGGTCGCGCACGGCGAGAGCTTACGCGAACACCCACACGCCACACTGCAAGCGGTGCTGCACGCATCGGCCGCTGCTTTCGAAGGCGGTGGCCTGCTCGCCCGCGTACAATTTCGAGCCCCCCAGACCCCGGAGCACGCCGCCCTGCTCGAAGCGCTCGAGCAAGCCCTCTCGGCCCTACCCATATACCAGCTCGCGGCAGAGTCCCTCGGCCCCGACCGAGCCATGCCGCTCGTGGCCTGGCTATTGGCCGTCCCCCACCACCTGTGGTCCGCCCTCCCCTCCTCACTCGCCCACGACATGCTGGGTCTATTGGACACGGACACCATGCCCTCCCACCTCGCCACCGAAGTCACCCTCCTGCGCAGCCAAGTCGAATTTCTACTGGAACACGCCAAATCGACCCGCTGCCACTAGCCATTCCAGGTGCTCCCGCTGTCATCGACGCTGTCACGTCCGGTAAAATGCGGACGGATGCCTGTCGAGATAGCCGTCCCATCGAGCCAGTGCTCCCAATGCTCAAAGCCGCTCGAGTGTGTCATCCCTGCGCTCGCGTCGCGAGATGCCACACCCTGCCAGGGGAGAAATGCCTAGCCAAGCATTTTATTCATGGCAAGAGTGTGACCTGTTAACCGAGGTTGCACATCGAGAAAGGTAAATATGGGCGGCACGCGGCTACTGGTGATCGACGACGATCTAAGCATGTGTGAGTTGATTCGAGACAGCCTGGCGAGCGGGGGTTACGAGGTGGACTCGCGCCTGCGTGCTGACGAAGGCCTCGACCTCCTTCGAGAGAGAGATTTTGACGTCATCGTCACAGATCTGAATCTCGAGGGCATGAGTGGTATCGACGTATGTCAGCGGATCCGGGAGAATCGCCCTGACATTCCGGTCATCGTGATCACCGGTTTTGGCAACATGGCCTCGGCCATCGGCGCCATTCGCGCGGGTGCTTACGATTTCATCAACAAGCCAATAGACATGGCTGCGCTGGCCCGTGCCGTGGATCGGGCGAAACAGCATCGCCAGCTGCTGGGGGAAGTGAAGCGGCTCGAGCGCGAAGCTCACAAGGCGGTCGGAACACAAACGATGATCGGAGAGAGCCGTGGGATGCGGAGCGTCTTCGATCTCGTCCAGCGCGTCGCCGACGTCGACACGACAGTGCTGCTCAGCGGCGAGAGCGGGACCGGCAAGGAGCTCGTGGCTCGTGCCCTGCACGACCAGGGCGCCCGTTCAAAGGGGAATTTCGTCGCCATCAACTGCGCCGCGGTTCCGGCCGAGTTGCTCGAAAGCGAGCTGTTTGGGCACGTCAAAGGCGCGTTCACCGACGCCAAGAATGGCCGCGCAGGGCTGTTCGAGCGGGCCAGCGGTGGGACGCTGTTGCTGGATGAAATTGGCGAAATGCCGTTCGAGATGCAGGCGAAGCTGCTGCGAGTGCTGCAGGAGCGGCAGGTGCGCCCCGTCGGCGGCAATACCGTCATACCGGTGGACGCGCGGATTGTGGCGGCCACCAATCGCGACCTCGAAGCCGAGATTCAAAACAAACGATTCCGAGAAGACCTGTATTACCGGTTAAACGTCGTGCAGATCCACGTTCCACCCTTGCGGGTGCGGGGCAACGACGTGCTCTTGCTGGCGCGCGCCTTCTTGGAGAAGTTCGCGGAACGGGCCGGTAAGAAGCTGACGGGCATTTCAGAGGAAGCGAGCCTGAAGTTGTTGCACTACGATTGGCCGGGCAACGTGCGGCAGCTCGAGAATGTCATCGAGCGAGCAGTGGCCCTCACTCGTAACGAGCAAATCGGCGTCGAAGACCTGGCCGAGCGGATCACCCGGCACGAGGGCCGAGGCGCGGCAGTCGAGGCAGCGGACCTCGAGCACCTACTCACGCTCGAACAGCTCGAACGCCGCCACATCGCGCTAGTGTTAAAGCTCGAACGCGGCAACAAGACGCAAGCTGCCAAGCTGCTGGGCATCGACCGCCGCACCCTCTACCGAAAGCTCGCGCAATTCGAAGCAGGCTCGCGCCCCAGCGCATCACCCCTCGACCACGACATCTCCGACCACTTCCACCCCTCCGCCGACGCAAGCATACCCGGTGACCTGAACTGAGACGCCCCCACTGCCGCTGACGCTCAGGGCGCTTCGGCGTCGAAAGCGCAACGAAACCCGACACCGCGAGCCTGCGTATCGGCGCTCAAATAGAGCCGCAAGGCCGGCGCGCTCAAAGCATCGATGCCGCTCGAAAAAGCCCCCCCGCGCACCACATGAGACGCCGCGCCCGCGCCCCCAGCTTCCCCATCCCCTTCGGCATCGTCAAACGCAACCTGCCCCGAAGTCCACTCAGCCACATTGCCGATTAGATCGAGCACCCCCTCAGGGCTCGCCCCCGCCGGGAATGAGCCCACCGGTGCCGTCCCGGCGTGCCCATCGTCCTGATCGTGCATCAAGCCCTCAAACAAGCTGGGTAGCCCGACACCGTTGAACCAAGCCTTGCACTCCGCGCCGCACGCGTTCAAGTGCAATGCGTCGGGTCGGCTAGCACCCCACGGAAAATCTCGCTCTTCCGCGCCACGAGCGGCGAGCTCCCACTCCGTTTCGCTCGGCAGCCGCCCACCCTGCCCGGTACAGAAATGTTGCGCTTGCTGGAACGTCACACAATTGATGGGGTGCGCGTCGCGGCCGTTGTGCCCGGCATTGCATTGGACGGAAAGAGCGCTCAGTGCCCGTTGGCGCGCCACGGACGTCAGCGGCACATCCGGCAGCTCCGATTGCCGACCGGCGGCTTCACAGCCCCCCTCGGCCTCGCACTGGCGGTACTGCTCGACCGTCACTTCATGTTTTGCCATGCAGAAGGGCTTCAGCGCGCGCGCGCGCGCCGGGTCCGCCCCGCCGGCGGCCAGTAGGGCCGTGCCTTCCGGGCAGCGCGGAGCCGGCGCGACGACGAAGGCCACTTGCGCCGTGACCGGCGCCGCTGCGGGCACGGGCACGGGCACTACGGCTCGCGCCTGCACTTCGGCCTGACGGCTTTCGATGAAGCGCAGCGCGACGGCCGCCCCGAGCGACGCTGCACCGATGGTAGCCACACCCCACGCCCAACGCCGCAGCGCCGCGGCCGGCGCGGGCCGCGCGGCGAGCGTAGTGGAGAAGGGTGAGTAACTCTTCTCCTGAAACTCTGTGCCAGAGGCAGCCGGGAGAGCCTCCAGCGACGTGCGTGACGGCCGCACCCGCTCCAAGAGCTGCAGCTCCGTGAGCTGCGAAAGGGTCGTCAGCGTCTCGAGATCGGCGAAGGGACTGACCTGCACCACCTCCTCGAGGTGGCGAACCCCGTCGAGCAAGCGCAAGACACCGAGCTGTGTGCTGTTCGCCGATCCTTCCGGCGCGAGCGCACGACCGCTCGGCACGCACACCATCGTCATGTCACCGAGCTGCTGGCGCAATTGGCGGCATTCGTCAAAGCGCCGCGCCGATTCCATCAGCAAGGCCGGGGTCGAGACCTTGATCGTCCGCGCGTGCTCCACGGGCGCGAAGTCGGCGTACACCCGGCCGCGCTCGAGGGACAACAGGCGGTACACCGCCGCCGCACCCACGAGCTGGCCCGTCGTGGCATCGACCACTTCACCGTCCGTGCACCAGATGCGGCTCAGCACGCCGTCGTGCTCGATGCGGATCTCGGCGTCTTTGCGACCATATTGGATGGTCTGCAACAGCTCCGCGACGGCCAGCTCGGTCACGTCTCCGGAGAACTCGGCTCCCGCCAAGTCGTTGACGTCCATGCCCTCGGTGGAGAACGCGTCCTTGACGCGAGCGTCGAAAGCACGGCGCGCTTCACGCCGGTAAACGCGGACCCACTCCTTGAGCTCCGCGCTCGACAAACCCTGCTTCTCCCGGGCCTGCTCGGGCGTGAGCTCACCGCGGATGATGCGTTCGACCAGCGCTATCTTTTGCTCGTCAGTGGCGGGTTGGGGAGACTGCATTGCCATCGGCTCGTGGCGCCCTCGATCGTGCCCCCCCAAGCGCTCGTGTCACGGAACGGCGTCGCCCCAGCTGCGCTGAAGGTTAACCTCCGTTACCTTTGGCCACAGGTGCGGCGTGAGTGTGGGCGAATCACGAGCTGGCAGCGCCGACGGACTCGACGGCCGCGGCACTGGGCGATGCATGAGCTGGCCGGGCCGACCGAGCCATGAGCTGCCGCAGCACGTACTGCAAGATGCCGCCGTGTCGGTAGTAGTCGAGCTCGACGACCGTATCGATTCGGGTCAACACCTGAAATTGCCTTGGCGTGCCGCCGTCCAACGCCGCGCTGACCGTCAAACGCTGGCCCGGGCACAAGCCGGAAGCAATGCCGCCCACGTCGAACGTTTCCCTACCTGTCAGCCCCAGCGTCTGGTGGTCCTCACCCTCGAGGAACTGCAGCGGCAGCACGCCCATGCCGATGAGGTTACTGCGATGGATGCGCTCAAACGAGCGCGCGAGCACCGCCTTGACCCCCAACATGAAGGTGCCCTTGGCCGCCCAGTCTCGCGACGAGCCGGAGCCGTACTCCTTGCCGGCGATCACCAAGAGCGGGACTCCCTCGGCGGCGTAGCGCACCGAGGCGACGTAGATGCTCGTCTGATCGCCGCTCGGCTGGTGACGCGTCCAGGCCCCTTCGGTGCCTGGAGCCAGCCGGTTCTCGAGGCGCACGTTGGCGAACGTGCCGCGCACCATGACCTCGTGGTTGCCGCGGCGGGCGCCGTACGAATTGAAGTCCTCGGGCGTCACACCGAGTGACTTCAAATATTGCCCGGCAGCTGAATCGATGGCAATCGAGCCCGCCGGAGAGATGTGGTCGGTCGTGACCGAGTCCCCGAGCAGGCAGAGCACCCGCGCTGCTTTGATGTTGGACAGCGGCGCGGGCTCTGCGGGCATGTCCGAAAAGAAACTGGGTTTTTGCACGTACGTGCTGCCCGGGTCCCACTCGAAGCGGTTGCCCACCGGTACTGGCAAGCTCTGCCAAGCGGCATCGCCGGCAAAAACTTTGCCGTAGGCTTCGCGGAACATGTTCGACGAGAGGGAGGCGGCGATGGCGGCGTTCACCGCGGCGGGTGACGGCCAGATATCGCGCAGATACACCGGCTCCCCGTCGCGGCCGAGACCGAGCGGCTCCAGGTCGAAGTCGACGCCGACGCGGCCCGCCAGCGCATGCGCCACCACGAGCGGCGGACTGGCGAGGTAGTTGGCGCGCACGTGCGGGTTGATGCGCCCCTCGAAGTTGCGGTTACCACTGAGCACCGAGGCCACCACCAGCCGGTTGGCTTCGATGGAACGCCGCACGGGCTCGGGCAAGGGCCCGCTGTTGCCGATGCAGGTGGTGCAGCCATAACCCACCAGGTAAAATCCGAGCGCCTCCAGATCCGGCAGCACCCCCGCCGCTTTCAGGTACTCGGTCACGACCAGCGAGCCCGGAGCGAGGCTGGTCTTCACCCAAGGTTTCGCGCGCAGACCGCGCGCGACCGCCGCCTTGGCCAGCAGCCCCGCGGCCATCATCACCGATGGATTGGAGGTGTTCGTGCAGGAGGTGATGGCCGCGATCACCACCGCGCCGTGGCCGAGATAGAAATCTTGATCGCGCGGCGCGGGCTCGGTGACTCGGTCTTCCGCTGGACGCCCTGCCCCGGATTCGCTGACCAGGCCGACCGGGCCGGTTTTTGCCTTGGGCGAGCGTGGAGGAACGCTGACCAAGAGCTCTTGCAGCGCGACCGGCCAGGCCTTTTTCATGTCCTTGAGCAGCACCTGATCTTGAGGCCGCTTGGGCCCCGCCATGCTGGGCCGCACCGTGCCCAGGTTGAGGTCGAGCGTGCTCGAGAAACGCGGATCGTGCGTGCCACGCGTGTGAAACAAGCCTTGGGCTCGCGCGTACGCCTCGACTAGCTCCACCTGCTCTTCCCTCCGGCCCGTGAAGCGCAGGTACGCGAGCGTCTCGGCGTCGATCGGGAAGATGGCGCAGGTCGAGCCAAACTCGGGGCTCATGTTGCCGATGGTGGCGCGGTCGGCGAGCGACAAGGAGGCCACCCCGTCGCCGTAGAACTCCACGAACTGCGCGACCACACCCGCCTGGCGCAGCAGGCGCGTCACGGTCAGCACCAGATCGGTCGCGGTGGACCCGGCGGGCAACGTACCGTGCAGGCGAAAGCCCACCACATTCGGTACCAAGAGGTTGATGGGCTGCCCGAGCATGGCGGCTTCCGCCTCGATCCCACCCACGCCCCAACCGAGCACACCGAGCCCGTTGATCATCGTGGTGTGGCTGTCCGTGCCGACCAGGCTGTCGGGATAGGCGACCCCGTTCTTTTCGAACACGACGCGCGCCAGATATTCGAGGTTCACCTGGTGCACGATGCCGGTATCTGGCGGCACGACCTGGAAGCTGTCAAAGGCGTTCTGCGCCCAGCGCAAGAGCTGGTAGCGCTCACGGTTGCGGTGAAACTCGAGCTTGGCGTTGATGCTAAAGGCTTGCGGCGAGCCGTAGGCATCGACTTGCACCGAATGGTCGATGACCAGCTCGGAGGGGAAGAGGGGGTTGATGTGGGACGGATCACCCCCCATCGCTGCCATGGCATCGCGCATGGCCGCCAAATCCACCACGGCGGGCACCCCCGTGAAGTCCTGCAACACGACCCGCGCGGGGTGAAACGCCACCTCGGTGATGGGTGCGGCCTTGCAGTCCCAGTGCGCGAGCGCCAGCACGTCGTCGCGCGTGACGCTCTTACCGTCTTCATTCCGGATCAAGTTCTCTAGCAAGACCTTGAGTGAGAACGGCAGGCGCGAAATGTCCACGCCCGAGTGGGCCGCGAACTTGGGCAGGCTGTAGTAGTGCAGCGTGCGGCCCGAAAGCTCGAGCGGTGTGTGACAGTCGAAGGAATCCAGGCTCGTTTTGTCCATGCTCGTTTCCTTTCAAGGGCTGATTGAAGCCCGCACGCGGCACACCGTGCGTGCCGCGCCAATTCCCGCATAAATGGCCTCGAGAGCGCTGCGGGGGCGGTCGGCCACCACGTCCCCCGCGGCATACAGGTCCGGCGCATGAGCGAGCTGCTGCTCATCCACCCACAGCCCCACATCGCTCAGCGCCTCGAGGCCGAGCCGCTGCAGGTCCGCGCCCAGGGCACCCGATGACAGCGCCACTTCGCGCCCCCCGAGGCGCAACGCCACCGGCGCGTCGAGGGACAGCGAGAAGCTGCGCCCGCTCGGCCCCGCGCCGGACAGGAAACGAATGCCGCCCCCGAGCACGCCTCCAAGCGCCAGGATCACCTCGGAGAAGTGACCCTCGAGCAAGGACTGATCTGCCCCGACGGGCCAACTGCCCAGCACCTCGAAGCCCGGCTCGAGTGGCCGCAGCGCGTGCACCTCGCCGCGCCGCACCGCGACACCCGAGCGCTCGAGCCAGGCGTCCCGCGCGGCTTCCCAGCGCCAGCCCGCGGCCCCACCCGGGTCACACAATGTTTCACCGATGGGACGGCGCACCAGCTCGCGCACGCGCTCGACGCTGTCGGGCAGCGACCCGAGCCAGGGCCCGAGCAAGAGCGGGCTCTCCGCGTTGCCCGCGGAGCGCAGCGCCGTGCCGAGCAGGGCGGCCCAGGCTGGATCATCCGCGCGCGCCGCCAGGTCCGCCGGCGCCAGCCAACGCAGCGCCTCGAGCTCAGCCTCGGGCACGGCGACTGACACGACCCGAAACTCGGTGCGCGTCAGGCGCGCCCAACCACTCTGCGACCAGGCTTCCGCGAGGGCCCGAGCGTCCCAGCCGGGCCGCCCGAAATCGACCACGCCGATGCTCTGCCCGCGCAGCGGCTCGAGGTCGAGCAGCGCCCGATCGCGACAGCGCGCCGGCCGCAGCACGCCCGCGGTCGTGGCCAGCCGCGCGCCCATGCTGCCCGGCGGTGCCCAGCAGCCGAGCGCCGCCAGAAACGCTTCGGCGTCACGCGACAGCGGCCGAGGATCTACCGGGCCCGCCCAGTCCGCGCGATCGAGCGCGCCACAATACAGCGCGGAGGCGCCCGGCCCTTCCCAGGTCATGAGGACGTCACGGCCCCGGGAGCTGAGCGCCCACGCCGCCGCCACCCCAGCAAAGCCGCCGCCCACCACGAGCACAGTCACTCGGCTGCGCCCCGCTTCTGAGCCGTGGCCGTCGCTTTGGGTCCGAGCCCCGTCGGCCCGAGATGCCCCGAGGGGCGCTCGATGCCGCGCGACGTGCCGAGCTGTGAGCGCACCGCCGCGATGGACAGCGCCTCTTGACGCGCCTGCACCGAGCCCACCGCCGACAGGCGGCGCCGCGCCGCCCCCTCCAGAAAATCCAGCGCCATGCGCTGACCATCGAGCGGCGAACGACCCGTGAGCTCTGCCACGATGGCGCCACAGCGCGCCGCGCAGCGCATGCCCCCGCACGCGCCCAGCCCGAGCCGCGTGCGCCGCGACACGTCGTCCACCGTCTGCGCCCACTCGTGCTGTACGACGTAGCGCACCTCCGCCTCCAGCACCGGCTCACACGGGCAGAGCACCGCGGCCTGGCGCACGTCCCGCTCCAGTTGCTCGACGATGCGCAAGCTGCGTGCGCCGTGGCGATACTCGAGCCGCGCGGCCGCGATGGGCTCGATGCCCGCGTCCTCCGCCAGCGCGATCGGATCCACCAGCTCCTCACCTCCGGGCAAGGGCGTGACGTGCGTGCGCGTGGCAACCTTCACGCCCAGGCGCTTGGCGATCACGTCGGTCATCTCCTCGGCGAACAAGCGGTAGCTCGCGAGCTTGCCACCGATCATCGAGTACAGACCCGGCGCGCCATGCGGGCCGTGGTCGACCACTTCATGCTCGCGCGACAGCCCGTCCGGATCCGGACCCCAATCGTACAAGGTGGGCCGCACACCTGCCCAGGTGCCGATGGCCCGCGCCTCGAGGATGGCCGGGAACACGCGCGCTACGGCCTGGATCAAGTAACGCACCTCGGCGGTGGTCGCCACCACGTCGTCCAGGTCACCGTAGTAGTCGGTGTCGGTCGTGCCGATCACGCTCATGTTCTGCCACGGCTCGAGAAACACTTGCCGCCCATCGATGGCGCGCACCGCGATGGCGTAGTTGGTCAGCCGCCGATCGAAGTAGACGTGGATGCCCTTACCGGGACGGATGCGCGCCTGCTCGGGCACCAGGCCCCCGAGCGCGGCCGTCAGCGGCGCCCAAGCGCCCGTGGCATTGACCACCACTTTGGACGTGCGCACCCCAGCTTCACCGGACAAGAGGTCGCGGAAGCGCACGCCCCGCACGCTGCCGTCCTCGCGGCGCAAGATTTCGGTCACAGTAGTGTGCACTCGCACGTCGGCGCCCGCTTCGGTCGCATCCACCAGGTTGCCCACGCACAGCCGCACGCCATCGATGCCCCACTCGTCGAAGCTGACGCCACCGACGGTGTTGCCGGCCAGGCCCGGCTCGAGCTGCTGCAGCTCTTCCGCCGTCAGCACGGCGTGCGGCTTGCCGTGTTTGAGCGGTTGATACTTGTCGTACAGATCGAAGAACGCATCCAACAGCGTGAGCGCCAGCTTGGCGCCGCGGCGCTCACGGTGCACCGGCATCAGAAACGGAATGCGGAATAGCAGGTGCGGCGCGATGCGCTGGATGTGCCCCGAATCCAGGCACGAGGTATACGTGACGTCGGGGTTGTAGGTGAGGTAGCGCGGGCCACCGTGGATCATCCCGCTGTTGTTGCCACTAGCGCCAAATGCGATGTCGTTGCGCTCGAAGAGCGCCACGCTGAGGCCCCGCTGCGTGCAGTCGCGTGCCACCCCGGCCCCATTGACGCCCCCACCAATGACGATCACGTCGACATCGGGGCGTTCGCCGCCGAGCTCAATCGCCAAGCCCAGGCTCCGTTTCTGGAAGGGTTTCCAGCGGGGATTGCAGAAACTGGCCCCGGCTCGAGCCTACACGTAGGCTCCCCGGCGCCGTGCCCGCGCCCAACCCAAGAGCCGAACCCCCAATCGAGAGGGGAAAACGCCCCCGCATGCGAGCCTCTTGGTGCCGCGTGGCTGCGGCCGCAATCGGGGCGCTGGTTCTATTGACGACGAGCGGGCCCACACTGGCCACGACCAGCCGACCCGGTAGCGATGCCCGACCGCGCATGGGGCGGCCCAAGGTCAAGCTCAACCGGCTCACGTTTCCGAGCATCCCGGACGCTTCGTACTACAAGAACCACCTGGCGCGCAGCCTGCAGCGTGAAACCGAGCAGGCCGACTGGGGAGCCGATGACGACAGCGTCATCGAATACCGTTTTCGAGTCGATAGTCTGACCATCGCGGTCGAAGAGGGCTTGATCCGTGTCCACTGCGCCGCCACGGGCGAGCTGCCCAAGAACCAGAACGCCACGAGCCGCCTCACCTTCAGCGGCCACCCTTCAGAGCAACGCCAGCTGGTCGAAAAGGTCCTCGCGATCGTCGCCCGGGGGGTCATCACACGCCTGGCCCAGATCGAGCACGCCCGGCGCTCGCGCTGATTTGAGCTTCCGGGGCCCCTGTGCCAGGATACACAGGCATGGAACTCCCGGATCTGGGCGGTCGCGCTGAAATCGTGCGCCGGTACGCTCACCTGCTCGAACATTTCGGCGCCGAAATCGGCCGCCGCCCCTTGGTGCGTCACGACGGCGAGCACTTTCCCGACCCCTTCGAGAAAGACGAGGCTTCCGTGGCGCGCCTGGTCCAGCGCCTGCAAGGCCACGCGGGCCTCAGCGACATCCCGGTGCAAGTGCGCCTGCGCTCCGTCGCTGCGGATCAAGTCAGCGCGAGCACTGGCTGCGGCTCGGGTGGCTGTGCCCCTGCCAAGCTGGGTGACACACCGAGCACAGCTCGGCTCGAAGAGCAGGCAGACGGCTGGATACTGAACGTCTTCGATGCCGAGCTGCACCATCCGGTCGCGCTCACGGCGCAGCTCTCACGCGCCCTCGGGCGCATCTTTCTCGCGGAAACGAGCAGTGAGTCCTCACCCATCGAGGCACCGGTCGAGGTCAGCACCGACCTGACCTGCGTGGCGTTGGGGCTCGGCAGCTTGGTGCTCGAAGGCAGTTATATTTACGCCAAGAGCTGCGGCGGCCCATCGGTCACGCGCTTGACCACGCTGTCTGTGGGAGAGCTCGCGGTGGCCGTCTCGCTTTTCATCGCCGTGCAGGGCCACTCCTCGCGGCGTGCGCTCGGCCTGCTCAGCACCACCCAGCGCGCGTTGCTGTCGGAGGCCAACGATTGGGCGGCGTCCAATGCCAAAACCGTGCGCTTGCTCGTCACGTCTCCAGGCCAGCTGGCCACCCGTGCACCGGACTTGAGCGACACGCGGCCGTGGCTGCTGCGCCTCTTCGATCGGCAGCCTCAGCGCACCGAAGCATCGCTGGAACAGGCGCTGTCGGGGGGCCTGGGCGACGCCGAGCTGCTGCGCCTCGCGCGCTCGGTGGACAGCGCAGAAGGCCGTTCGGCGCAACGCCGTGACACCGCGCGCGACGCCGAGCGTGAAGAGCTCAAGGCCTTGGTGGACGAGGCGCTGCGCAGCTCGTAGATCGAGCGCGGATGTGCAAATTCACCGCCCCCGTCCGGGCCAGCTTCCACCTGGCGCTCTGGGCGCTATGCCTGTGGGGCTGTGGGGCGTCCACCCCGCAGACTAATTCCGTGGCATCCGAGGCCACTGCGCCACCTCGCGACTCGCTCGCCTACGCCGACCCCGACATCTTGTCCTCGTACCTAGCCCCTCCTCCCACCGATCGCCACGACACCGCTTCGACCTTGCACGGCGTGCGGGTCGAGGATCCGTATCGCTGGCTCGAGCCCGTAGACGCTCCAGAGGTCAAGAGCTGGGTCGACGCTCAACGCAAGTACGCGCGCGACATCCTCGATGCGCTGCCCACCCACACGGCGCTCAGCCAGCGCTTCACCGAAATCCTGTACCTCGATGCGGTGTCCCCGCCCCTGGTGCGCGGCGGCCGGCAATTTTATACGCGCCGCTACAAGACCAAGGAAAAATCGATCCTGATGGTGCGACCCCCGAACGGGCAAGAGCGCGTGCTCATCGACCCGAACGAGATGTCCGCCAACGGCAGCATTTCGCTCGGCTCCTGGTTCCCGAGCTGGAATGGCAAACAGGTCGCGTACTCGCTGCACGAAAACAACGCCGACGAAGCCACCCTGTTCGTGCGCGACGTAGACAGCGGCAAAGACTCGGAGCTGGACGTGATCACCGGCGCCAAATACGCCGGCCCCTCCTGGACGCCCGACAACCGCGGCTTCTACTACGAGTGGCTGCCGACCGATCCCAGCGTCGAAGTCTCGGACCGCCCGGGTCGCACCGAGCTGCGTTACCACCGGCTCGGCACCGACCCAACCGAAGACACGCTCATCTTCCCCGCCACGCGCGACCCCAAGACCTTCCTGCGCGGGGGGGTGACGCGGGATGGGCGCTGGCTGTTTCTGGTCGTGCAACACGGTTGGAACCAGACCGATTTGTACGTGCGCGATGCGCGCAAGCCCCCCGCCGCGGTCCGGCTGCTCGATGCAGCCGCCAGCGCAGTCTTGAGCACCGACGCGCGCGTGAAGAGCTACGCCGACCAGCTCGAGCTCACGCCGTTCGTGGTCGGGCAAGACGCCCTCTTCTACCCCACGTGGTGGAAGGGCTCGTTCTACGTGCGCACCAACTACAAGGCGCCCAACTACCGCGTGCTCAAGGTCAAACCGGGCCGCTACAAGCTCGCGGCGTGGCGAGAAATTGTCCCCGAAAGCCAGGCCAAGCTCGACGACGCCAGCATCGTGGGCGGGCGGCTCGTGCTCTCGTACCTGAAGAACGCAGCCAGCCAGATCCAGGTCCACGACCTCGACGGCAAGCCGCTGCGCGAGGTGGAGCTGCCCGGGGTCGGTAGCACGGGCGGCATCGTGGGTGATCCGGACCGCGACGAAGCCTACTTCTCCTTCAC
>JANOIG010000315.1:0-7776 GCA_031407405.1 Deltaproteobacteria bacterium | reverse complement strand
GTGGCGTACGGTCATGCCGACTCGAGGGAGGGCGGCCTTGCCCTTGGTCCGAAGGCACCGCCCTAATGAGGGGGGGGTGGGGGCTACCGGTTCCTGCATGGCCGGCTCGAGCCGGCCTCGACGAACCCTGCGTAACGCGTCGCGAATCGAAGCTTTCGCGTCGCCGACGCGCCGCGGGCTGCTTTCATCATCGCCGGAGCGCCTGGAACGACACTTTTCCGGGACTGGAGGCGTTTGCCGCATGGTGCGAGGGGTGGTCCTGGTATGAAGGATTCATGGATGCAAAGAAGAGCCTCATCATCGTCATCGCGGGGTCGGCTTGCGTGCTCGCGAGCTGCGAAAGAGGGGAGCCCGAGAAAGGCGCCGAGGCGCAAGCGCAGGCCCTTGCCGCAACGCCGACGGCCAGCGCAGAGCCCAAAGCCGCCGAACCGACGGTCGAGGAGCTGAATGCCTTCAAGCCACCCACCGCCAACGGCAAGGTCTTCTTCAAGGACCTGAAGGACGGCGCAAAGCTCAGTGGCAAGGCGTTCATGGGGGCAGTGGCCGTGAAGCTCGCGCTCGGTGCCGAAGGCATAAAAATTGAGCCCGCGGGCGCGGTGCACGAGAACGCTGGGCACTTCGCCGTGGGCGTCGACGCGGCGCCAGTCCCGAAAGGCACCCCCATCAAGAAGGGCAGCGGCTACCAGGTCTACGACAAGGGGGAGACCGAGATTCAGGCCGGCGTGCAACCCGGTGAACGCACGTTGACCCTGCAACTCGTCGACGCGAGGAACCGCTCCTACGGGCCCGAATTGGCCCAGACCATCAAGATCAAGCTCGCCGAGAAATAGGCCTCGAGCTCGTCAGAGCTTTTTGGATTCGGTCAGGAATGACCGAATCCGCCTCGGCTGCAGGTCGACTGCTGCATGGTGGATGTCTGAGTGCCATCCTCGTATCGCTGAGCACGCGAGAGAGGGAGGGTAGTCTCAGCGATCTCTGGGCCTCCTGAGGCACGGTACATTCCGACGCATCGAAGATCTCACTCGTGCTGCCCAAATCTGCTCGAGTGTCTAAGCGGCTCGCCTTATCGAGATCCGCCGCCCAGCCTCTCAGCAATGACCGGAATCCGGTTAGCAATGACTCGAGTGGTAGGTGACGTCGCATGGGGCATGGGTAGCGGCAGAGCCCTGAAGGCACGACTCCGTTCCGGATTTGGCAGCGCAGCCGCGCTAGCTGAAACTGATGCCCGCGCATTTCACCATATTTCACTGTCTCGAGGTCGCACGCGCAACGCGTAGCGTCGTAGCCCGCGCCAAGTCAGGTGGCGGTCGCATATGAAAGCGGCAGCTGCATCACAAGTCCATTTCGTCACTTCGCGAGCAAGGGTAGGCTGCGCATGTCGCAGTGTCCCGTCCCACACTGTGACACGTGTTGTGGGTGAGCTATGGATGCGGCGACTGGTGCCTGCACCGCTTGGGCTCTTGCGGCTTCGTGCGAGAAAGTTCAAACAATATGAATTGTCGTTGGTTGCTCTGTGCGGCGCTCGGGATCATTTCTGCTTGCACGGAAGGCGGTACTAGCTCTTCGCGCGTCGCTCAGAAGGCTTCGGTCCGCGGGGTTGACATCGGTCGCGCCAGCATGGGCTTGCGCAATGGTTGTGAGCTGCTCGAAAACCCGGACGTACGCCAGCGGCTGAGCGGAGCTCTCGAGTCCGCGCTGATGCGGAGCTGTCAGGCGGCGGCACCGGCGCCGGACAGCGCGCGCAAGGTCAAGCCGAGGTTGCGCGAGTCTGTGGCTTCGGTAACGACGGGGGTGGGGTCGAGCGACGTATTGATTAATGATCCGAGCTTGGATAGCGGCGGCACCATCCAGAGTGAGACCACCGTTGCCGTACACGGCGACGTCATCTGCGCGGCGTGGAACGATTCCGGCGAGGGCTTTGGGGCGAACGGTTTTAGCGGGTTCGGCTTTTCTCTGGACGGCGGGGAGACCTTCCAGGACGGCGGCCCGTTTCCGGATGGTGGAGCCTCGAACCGAGGCGATCCGAGCCTTGCGTACAGCGCGCGAGACGCCGCGTTCTATTATGCCGCGCTGACCAACTCGGGCTTGGGGTTGTGGAAGTCGACGGACGATTGTCAGTCGTTCTCCGTCGTGGGGCCCATTCATCTCGGTTCCGGCGACGACAAAGAGATGATGGCGGCGGACAATACCGAGTCCAGCCCGCACTTCGGGCGCCTGTACGTCGGCTGGACCGACTTCGCCACTTTCGATACTGCCGTCGTCTCCTTTTCAGACGATGGTGGCCTGAGCTGGTCGTTACCGGGTGTGCTCGCGGGCAGCGGTCGCAATGCCATCGGCATGTGGCCCGCGGTCGCGCCGAACGGCGACGTCTACTTTGCTCTGGTCAATCGCGGGTTCGACCTCGGGGGCGTGCAAGATCAGTGGATCTATCAGGGCGTCGAATCGAGCCCCGGAGCGGGCGATGGAGGGGCCGAAACGGCTATTACTTGGGTCAAGCGTACGGACATCGCGACGTCGCAGCTTCGGCCCGAGAACATCGACGCCTCGAGCTTCTGCGGGCGGCAGGCGCTGAACGGCCACATTCGCAACCTCTCGTCACCGCAGATCGGCGTTCACCCGGACGCCTCCGCCGCCGTCGGGTACGTCCTTCATGCCACCTACCCTTACGATTCGGATGGGCCGGGCCCGGATAACTCCAACGTCTTTTATCGCCGGTCGCTCGACGGAGCGCAAACCTGGTCGGACGAGATCCAGTTGAACGACGACGCGACCAGCACGGACCAGTTCTACCCCGCGCTGGGTGTCGATCGGGACGGCATCGTGGTGGTCAGCTGGTACGACCGGCGCCTGGACCCTCTAGACAATCTCACATTCGATCGCTTCGTGACATCTTCGTTCGATGGCGGCCAGACCTGGTCTAGTAATGAACGGCTGAGCGACGTGAGCTCACCCGTGGGCGTGGACTTCGAGGCTCTGTCGCCCTGTTACCATGGCGATTATGACCAGGTAGCGGTGGCCGAGGGCATTGCCGACGTAGTGTGGTCGGACGACCGCCGCTTCACCGAGACCGGGCCCAATCCGGACGTGTACCATGACCGGATTGTGCTCGAAGCCAGTCTCGGGCGGCTCAGCGCCGAGCCAAGGGTGCTGCGTTGCGACGCCACCCTGAACGTGCGCCTCTCCGATGCGGATTTGACGGGAGCTTCGAGCGCACAGGTTTCGATCGCCGTGGTGTCGGGTGATAGCGAGGCGCTGACCTTGCTGGAAAACGCCGCTCGGCTCGGAACTTTTAGTGCTCAGATCGACAGCTCGCCTGGTCCAGCCACGAGCGGTGACGGTGTGCTTCAAGTCCAGGATGGCGACGTCGTGACGCTGGTGTATTCCGACCAGGATACCGGTAATGGTGAGCCCGGCGTCGCAAATGTCCTGGTGGACGTAGACTGCACGCCGCCCGTCATCAGCCAGGTGAGCGTGAGTGACGTCGGCGCTGACCGGGCCACCGTGAACGCACAGAGCGCGGAGCCCATTCGGCTGACGGTGGCCTATGGATTTGCTTGTAGTGCCCTCACCGAGACCGCGAGCGCCAATGCCGCGTCCGTCACACTCACGAACCTCGAGCCCGGGGTTCGATATGTCTTCGCTGTGACGGCCAGCGACATTGCTGGAAATGCCACGACCGACGACCAGGGCGGGCAGTGTTACAGCTTTGGCACCGTGGGCCGCGTGTTCTTCGAGGACTTCGAGGCTGGCCTCGGCGACTTCACCGTCGACAACGATATCGGCTCAGGCCCGGGTTTGTGGCACGCTAGCCAGGCCTGCGCTTCGCTCGAGGCGGGGCACACGGTCCCGGGGACCCTCTACTACGGTGATGATGCGAGCTGTACCTTCGAGACCGGGGGCACCCATGCCGGGGTGGCGCGTTCGCCGATTGTCGAATTGACGACGACGACAGGCACGAGCCTCGAATTCAATTACTTCCTGGGTACCGAAGGCGGTGGTACGTTCGATCGAGCGTCCGTGGCGGTTTCCGTGGACGGCGGCCCGTTGGTGGTGCTCGCGTCGACGGCGTCGGGCGGGCTCGTCGTCAACAGCGGTGCCTGGCAGCGTTTTTCGATCGAGCTTGGCCCCTTTCTGGAAGGCCTGGAGAGCGCGGAGATTCAACTGGAATTCGCTTTTGACACGGTCGACTCGGGAGTGAACTCTTTCCCGGGTTTTTACGTGGATGATGTGAGCGTGTTCGGGTCGATCCCTCCTGTCCCCTGTGACGCGGACGAAGACTGCATCGACACGCGTTTCTGTAATGGCGAGGAGAGCTGCCGCGAGGGTTTCTGTGCGCCTGGCAAACGCGTCACCTGCTCCGAGCAGGATACGGTCGAATGCACGCAGGCCCGTTGTGACGAAGCCGTGCAAGGCTGCGTCACGGTCGCGCGCGACGAGTTGTGCAACGATGGAGCGTTCTGCAACGGCGAGGAGGTGTGTGACGAGGTCAGCGGTTGCCAAGGCTCTGCCCCACCCTGCGCCGACGACATCGAGTGCACCTTCGACTTCTGCGACGAATCCAGCGAGAGCTGCCAGTCTTTCCCGGACGATTTCTTCTGCGACGACGGGCTGTTCTGCAACGGCTTCGAGGTTTGCGACCCGCAGAGCGGGTGTGGCGCGGGAGAGCCTCCGGCATGTGACGACGGGGTCAACTGCACCATCGACGGCTGTGATGATTCGTTTGGCTGCGCCAGTGTGCCGTCGGACGAATTGTGTGACGATGGGCTGTTCTGCAACGGGTTGGAACGTTGTGATCCGTTTGTGGGTTCCTGCTCTACGGGGGCGCCCCCCTGTGGCCCCGGCGAGACCTGTGCCGAGGCACCGAACCTGTGCGTTCAGAGTTGCTTTACGGCGACCAACGGCGCGCACGTCGTCGAGGGGCGCGCACGGCTGGCGTTCGGGGTGGTCTATCTCGCGCGGGGGTCGGACGACGTGCTCGGGGCGAGCGAAACTGACGTGACCTCCCTCAGCGGGTCGGGCAATTCTTGGGAGCGCGTCGACGCCTGCCCTGCACCGCCCAGCGTGGACGTGGTGGAAGTGAGCGTCGTGGGCAACGTGGCGGTGGTCAATGGCATCGCCTCGGACCCCAATTCCGATGTTTCGCTCGTCATGGTGACGTTCGAGATCTTCGGAATTCCGTTCGTGCTACCGGCGAGCGGCACCGAAGTGTTCAGCGCCATCGTTCCGGAGCTGCCCGTCGGGACGCACTTCGTCTCGGCGCGTGCCTTCGATGCGGCGGGTTTTGTCAGCCCACCCAGCGTACCTGTGCCGTTCACGATTCTGCCGCCCGCCGCACCGTCCATCGATTCGATCGAGGCTTTGGTGTCGGGACAGCGAGTCGAGGTACGAGGGACGGCGTCGGACCCCAACGACGACATCGAAAGCGTGACCGTGACGATACGCCAGGGGAACAGCGTCGTCGCCAGCGGCGTGGCGTTTACGGCTGCGCCCTTTAGCGTGACGATTGACCGACTCGCTGCCGGTGTCTATACGGCGCGGGCACAAGCGGTGGATGCCACGGGTCGCGCCAGCGTCCTGAGTGCATCCGTGCGCTTCGAGGTCGATGCCGCGGGCAACGTCGAGTGTTTCACTGCCAAGAACGTGACCCACCGAGCTGCGGCCCGAGCGCGCTCTGTCCTGGGCAACCGCTTCTACTTCGCGCTCGGGTCTGACGACTTCCTCGGGGTGAGTGGCGAAGCCGTCACTTCGCTGCGGGGCTCGGGAAGTTTCTGGGCGCTCACCGCGCGCTGCGAGTAACCAGAGTGCAAAGCCATGACCGGCGCTGGCGATCCGGAATGGATCGTGCTCTCACAGGACGGCGGCAGCGGAGCCATGGCCTGCACGCCGCGAGTTGAGCGGCTTTTCGTGACGGGGTGTTTGGGTTCCGGGCCATGGGGCGCAGCCCAGCTGTGTAGTCGAGCATTCACCTGGCTACTCGAGTACACACCCAGGGTTCGTGCTCCTCGGCTAGTGCGTGTATGCTGGATCCGATTCAATGCGCCATTTCCAGTCTGAGGCGTCTCCAGTCATGGGCTCCAAGCAACAGCTTCTGCAGCGCATCTGCCTGAGCGTCATCTTCGTCGGCTGGCTCGGAATGCTCGTGGAGGCATGGCCCGTCCTCGTCAGCCGGCTATCGGCACTCCAATGGGGTGCAGGCAGCATGATCCATTTAAGTGCCATCGGGCTCGTGGTGGTCCTGGAACATGGCCAGAGTGCACCACAGCGGTCGCACATGGCTGTGCGCGTTCTGGTCCCTTCCTTCCTGCTGAGCTGGATCTTCTACCTTTCCCTCATCAGCAGGCTCGGCCAATAGGGAAGCCGCGCATGCGTCGCCTTCGCGTCCGTGTACGCCACCCAGGTGTGGCCGCAACACGTCAAGACGAATCGATTCATCTCGGGACTTTTAGCCTGCAAGGATCCGCGCTGGCGCGGATGCACTAGCAGAGAGCCGGGGCGCTGCGCGATCAGCGCCGACGGCGCTGATGGCATTTACTGCGACGAAGGGGGGCCGGGCTGCCTCCGAGCGGGCAGCAGCCGACACTTCGGGGCACAGTGCGCCTCGGGGCACCTGTGTGCTGTGCGCCAAGTCCGTCGAGCTTGCAATTGCTGCAGAAATGAGTCCACAAAACACGCGCGCCGGTTGAAGCGCGGCCGAAGTGCGGCACGCTTTGGAAACCGAGCCCACCGTGAAACACCCGTCCGCCGCCCTCGCATGTATCTCGCTGTGCTGCAGCCTGCTCGGGGCAGGCTGCGCCGAGGACGGCTCTCGCGCGGAGCCGCTAGACTATCCCTCTAAGGGTGGACCGCCTGAACCGTGTCCGGATCCGGGACAAGAGCAATTGTCGACGGACGCAGCGACCGTGTTCGGTGTCGACGCCGTCGAGTTGCTGGCTGGGGTTCAGCCGCGACAGCCGCAGCCGTTGTTCTGGGTTCCCTATGACGGCGTGGGCGCCACCGCGTACGGGCCCGGGGTGAGTACCACGAGCGTGACGCTCACGCTCAGCCTGCGCGAGGGAGAGCCCGTCCAACAGCGCTCGTTCTCGCAGCCAGACCCGGTCGGCTATTGGTGTCCATCGAGCGTGGAACTGCCCGTGCGCGTGACGCTGCAGAGCGCCGACGGCGCGCTCGACCAGCAGCTCGACACGGTCCTGGAGTTCTGGAGTCGGAGCAATGCCGGGCTGGGCGCGTTCGTGCCCACCGCCGAGCTCGCCGGGAGCCTTGATTTTGCTCAGGGCGAGGGACAGGAGCTCCTCGGGCTACACATTGGCGCGAGCCTCTGGCCCGGGGGCAGCCGCGGTTCCGTGGCTCCCGAGTTGCGTGTGCTCGGTTCGATCCGGGCGCCACGTCTCTTGCCGCGTGGTGCTCTCGGCGGGTCGAGTGAGTCGGCAACGCCCTCGCTTCCGCAGCGCTGGAACCTGCTCGCCGTCTGGCCCCGACGAGAGGCTTGTTCATCGGGCACAGTCTACGACGCCGCGGACCAGCCCGACGGTTGGTCGGCGCAGCAAGCTGCCCGAGAGCTCACGAGCCACGGCGCCGGGACGCTCGTGACGGCGGAGGGGTCGACTCCCGTTCAATTCACCATCGAGCCGCCGACGGGTCTCGTGTGTTTGGAGGGTGACCTGCGACAGTCGCCCGAGCTGAGCTTCGAGGTGACCGGGCGTCTCGCGGCGGTAGCGAGCGAGCCGCCCGCGCCGCTCGAGCATCTGGACGCAAGCGCTCGCTTCCTGCTCCGAGTGC
>JANOIG010000310.1:0-3583 GCA_031407405.1 Deltaproteobacteria bacterium | reverse complement strand
CCGATTCGAACGGTGCTCGAGCGCAGGGTCGTCGAGGGGGGCCGCGTGTAGCTGCCGTCCCGCAATTCTAGCCGAAACGCACCGAACGCATCGATAGGGAGCCGGCGTCGAAGCCGTCGATTGGGTAGCTGACGACGTCCGAAGCCGAGCTAGCGCCGAAGCTGTATAAGAGCGGAAGATAGTGTTCAGCGGTAGGGTGAGCGGCTCGTCCGAGCTCGCCGTCGAGCGAGCCGGACAGGTACGTCGCGTCGCGTTGCTCGACCGCTCGAGCCACAGCGGCATCAAACTCGGACGCCCAGCGCGGGGTTTCGGTTCGGCCTTGACGCATGTTGCTGAAGGCGTCGCGCAAGTTGTGCACGATGTTGCCGCTGCCGAGGATGAGGACGCCCTCGTCGCGCAGTGGCGCGAGAGCCTTGCCGATCTCGATGTGGCGCGCGGGGGCGAGGCGCGCGTCGATGCTGAGCTGAAGCACCGGGCAGTCGGCATCGGGCCGCAGGTGTACGAGCACACTCCACGTGCCGTGATCGAGACCCCAGTCCGAGCGCGTCGCGGCGCCGTGCGCTCCGAGCAGTTGCCGAACGCGCTCAGCCAGCTTCGGATCGCCCGGGGCGGGGTAGTCCACCTCGTGCAAAGCAGGGGGGAACCCGCCAAAATCGTGAATCGTCTTTGGGTGCTCGTTGTCGGTGACGAACGTCCCCTGCACGAACCAGTGTGCTGAAACCGACAGCACGGCGCGCGGACGGGGTAGCTGCCGGCCGAGCTCGCGAAAGGACTGAGACCAGCGGTTGTCCTCGATCGCGTTCATGGGTGAACCGTGGCCGACGAACACGACGGGCATGCGCGCTGACGGGGTTTCAGAGTTGGCTAGGGTCATGACGTCTCCGGAAGGCCGTTTCTCGAGGCGCTGGCAGGCGACAGCTGAAGCGCCGACCAGGGCGGCTCGCAAGAGCTCGCGTCGGCTCGGCTCGAGACGGTTGTTTTTGGGCACGGTGTGTCGCAGCCGATCGACCACCAGCCGCATGGGTCCCATAGCATGTGGCGAAGGCGCGACCGCAGCCGCTCTCGTCGATTGGCTCTGTCGAGCGCCTCAGGGGACCACGAGCCCTGGCCCTTCGTCCGAGCTTGAAACACGGGAGTGGCGGGCAACGCCGGCGGCTTAGCTCGTTCAGCTCAGGTCGTCTCATTCATGAAACACCCTGCTGCGTGACGTATCAAAGCGGTCAGACCCAAACCGTACACGCCGCATCGTCTGCTCAAGATGGCGTCGCTCCAACGTGCCCACGTCCCGCCCATCCTCGGGGCCGACCAGTTCTGGAGAGGGGCATGAAGCATTTCTCGAGGCGACCGTTCCGCAAGGGCATGGTCGGTTGGTATGTAGGTCTGCGGGCCTCTAGGGCTTTGTCGTTGACGGGACTATCGGGGGAGCAGGAATCATGAGAACACAAAAGATGACCACCGAGGCGGTGCTGGGCGCTCGCATTTGGGAGCTGCTGATGGCGAGCAATGTCCCGAAGGACAAGCAGATTCAGGTGCTCGAAGATCTGATCAACGACATCAAGACGGCCAAGGCGTAGAGCTCTCCAGGCGGCACGCTCTTGGAGGCATCCTCGAGCCGCAGCACGAT
Organism: Deltaproteobacteria bacterium; assembly: GCA_031407405.1. GTDB lineage: Bacteria > Myxococcota_A > Polyangia > Polyangiales > Polyangiaceae > SZUA-265. Next base: position 1,959 of record JANOIG010000310.1, on the reverse strand, counting down.
TGTCACGCGGTGTGGCGCTGCGGCGGGTGCCCAGGATGCCTGCGGAGCGCGTCGATTCGCTTGGATGCCTCTGCCTTCGTCAATTTTGCCGTGAAAGCTTCCCCCACTTTCTCGCACAAGGTCTTCAAATAGGAAGCCTGCGCCGCCGTCATCGGCGCCCTGCCAGTGACCCAATCATCGGGATCCTTTTCGAGGTTGCTGTTCGGTCCGTGGGGCCGCGCCTGCCTGGGATTCCATTGCTTCATGGTAGATCCTTTCCTTTTCCTGCCAATCCGTTCAGCAAACGGCGTGCCAACCGGCGAGTCTGAAGCGGCGACGGAAACGGTGCCCGGTTGCTGGTAGGGTGGCAGCCGTGAAAGCCTGGTTACCGACGGCGTGGTTTTTAGGTCCCTTGGTTGTATGCCTCCGCGTCTCTCCCGCGTACGCTGAGCCACAACGCCAAGGTTTTACCGGCGATCTCGGGCTGGGTGTGGCATTGACCAACGTTCCGCAGCAGGGCGGCTGTGACAGCTTTGATGGGACTGGCTGCATCACCAGCGAAGAGGAGAGCCGCGCGCTCGAGATCGGTTTGGCTCCGATCTCGGTCAGCCTCGGCGGCTTTTTGAGCCCGAGCACGGCGCTCTTGTTCCGGATCGGCAGCACGTCTTACTTCAAAAATGGCGACCAGATCGTCCACGGCTTCTACGGGCCCATCCTCGAGGTCTGGCTGCATGAGAGCTTCTACGCGAGCGGCGGCGTTGGCCTCGGCATATATGGCCCGAACACGCTGCTCTCGAGCGGCTCGCAGGATGCCGAGCTGGGTGTGACGCTCGACCTACGCGGAGGCGCTGCGCTCATTAACGGTATAGACCACGATTTGACGCTGTCGCTCGAGGTCATCCCCGGGATTTACGATGGCGATGTCGTGCTCGGATCTGCTCTCGTCGTTGCCTGGAAGTGGTACTGAGGGCAACGTGCGGATGGCGTTGGCTCGCGCGATCAGCGCCCCGAGGTGACGTGCTGCGCCGCCAGGCGCGAGCCCGGCCCCCTCAGATATCGTTCAAAAAACGCCAGCGCCTCGTGCCAGGCGTGTTCGCTCTGCTCATGACGGTAGCGGTCCGGTGTCGGGAAGTTTTGAAACGCGTGCCCGGCGCCGTCATAGCGGTGAAAGGTGTGCGGCACCTGCGCCAGAGTCAAAGCTCGGTCGTAGTCGTCCACATCCGCCGGGGTTGGGTTCTGGTCCTCGTTGCCAAACAGGCCGAGCACGGGGCAACGAATCTGCTGGGCCAGCTCGATGGGTGCCGGGTTGCCGGCGCCCATGGGGATCTTGATGCGCCCACCATAGAAGATCGCCGCCGCCGCCAGCCGTGGGATGTGGCAGGCCGCCAGCCAAGCGATCCGCCCGCCCCAGCAATGGCCCGCTACGCCGATGGCATCGGGGTGGACGTCCGTCCGTTGCGCGAGGAAGTCAAAGGTAGCGCGCATGTCCAGGACCATGCGGTCGTCTCGGCTCTCCTCGCGCTTGAGCTGCATGTCGGCGGCCTTGGGCCACCAGTGAAACACGAATGGCACGGCCACCACGTACCCGGCCGCCGCATAACGTTCGGCGGTCCTCAACGTGAACTCGTCGTTCTCCAGACCTGTGTGGCCTACCGGGAGGTGTTGCGCCAAGATCAGGCCTGGATGCGGCCCCGCGGCGGTCGGCGAAAACAGAAACACCTCCATGGGACTGCCCCCCACTTCGATCGTCGCGACGGCGTACATGGCGCCCGAGTCTAGCCGAGCTCGAGTCCGTCCCTCGGCACGCATTCTGGAAAACTCAGTCATTTCAAACGTGTCGGGCAGCTCCCGGGCCGGTCACAACTGGCTGGGCAAGCCGGCCTCGAGCGGCTAATCAGAGCGCATGCCATCTCAAAGCGCGGATCCCGAGGCCCCAGCCCCGAAAACGGCATTGTCCATCAACGCCGAGGAGCTGCCCAA
>JANOIG010000257.1:0-16638 GCA_031407405.1 Deltaproteobacteria bacterium | reverse complement strand
CCTCGCCCGCAAGGGCATGCCGGTTCAAGTCCGGCAGGGGCCACTATGGAAATCGCTTGCGTCAGGCGCGCCCCTGACCAGGCCGTAGACCCCGAGCGCGACGGCGATCGCGAGCACAGCCGCGGCCGCCGCCGAGAGACGTGAGGCCAGGCTGGGCGACAGGCGCGCGCCCAGGAACGTGCGGCAAGCGTAACCCAGCCCCAACCCGAGGTGGATGGCGCCGGCGATCCCAAGGATGAAATAGAAGGGCACGAAGAGCGACGGCCAGTTCACGAGCGAGTATTGCTCTCGTCGTCGGCCAGGTTCCGGAGTCGACGTTTGTGGGGCGCCTGCTGGGACGAGCGACCTGGGTGCTCGCGGCCTCCTCGTGCTTCGAAAGCCGGAGCAAATCCGGCCGCGAGCAGCATTGCATTCTGATCTCGAAGGGCGAGATGCAGGTGGTTGCCAAGGAGCAGCACCATCTCGCGACTCGGCCGCGAGCGACCTGTCTCGATGAAGCTCAAATCGCGGGGAGAAACGCCTGTAGCGACGGCGAGCTGGAGCTGGCTCAGTTGGCGCGCTCGGCGCCATTTCCGGAGCTGCTCTCCCAACTCGCTGCTTCCGCTCCCGGTTTCCATGACGCTTCAGGTTAACCCACGCCCAGCGCCGTCACACCTGTCGCGGTCGCGATCTTGCCGCCCGGCATTAGCTTGCCTCCCATGTCTAGGATGTTCGCCTTGAACTTCTCCTTCCAGGCGTTAAAGGTGGCGTACATTTCCTGCATTTGGGCGGGGGATGGCGGCTGCGGCTTCGGGGCTCCGTTGGATGAACAAGTATTTTTGAGCTGGCATCACTGTCTCCCTGGTTTTGCGCCGGCCGCTTTGGCCAGCACCCTTACGACGCGCGACGGACACTCGACGGCATTTTTAGTAACGTGTGCAAATAGTACGTTTTCAGTCCTGGGCCAAAAGTTACTTTTCGACATGGCCGCACCCCCCGCACGATTTGGACGGTCATGACCGCTCCGTCAGAGATCCGCACTCCTCGGTTGCGCCTCCGGCGCTGGCTCGCCGATGACCGCGAGCCATTCGCTGCGATGAATGCCGACCCCCTGGTCATGGAGCACTTCCCGAGGGTGCTGTCCCGCCAAGAGAGTGACACGTTCGCCAACGCCATCGAGCAGCATTTCGAGACTCATGGCTTCGGGCTTTGGGTCCTCGAAGTGCCCGGCGTCGTGCCGTTCGCGGGATTCGTCGGACTGGCCATCCCTTCGTTCGAGGAACCGTTTACTCCCGGCGTGGAAGTCGGGTGGCGATTGGCCCGCGAACATTGGGGCCGAGGGTACGCAACCGAGGGTGCGCGCGCTGCGGTCACGTTTGGATTCATGAGCCTCGAGCTGGACGAAATCGTCGCGTTCACGGTTTCGAGCAATGACCGTTCTCGCCGTGTGATGGAAAAGCTCGGCATGACGTGGAATCCCGGCGACGATTTCGATCATCCACGGCTGCCGGAGGGGCATGCGTTGCGTCGACACGTGCTCTATAGGCTGCATCGCTCGAGGTTTGGCGGATAGGGTTCACCGCAGACCCGGAAGGGAACCGGATCGGCCCACTCTCGCCGAGTTGATGCACTTCGGGCCCGATCAGGGCCACAGGGCGCCGTAATGCATACGTCGGGAGCGTGACTCGAGCTCGGACAGCGGCTTCAACGCATCCTCCAGCCACTCCCGCCTCTAGTCCGTGGGTATCGGCGCCCTATGCGGGCCGGTTTGTAGCCCACGGGTCGATGCCGGGGTCGCCGCCGCTGCCGAGCACGCGCAAGCGGTCGATAAAGTGTGGCCAACCGATGGCGTGTTTCGAAGCTTCCCGGGCGCCCAGGCCGCCGTGCTCGAGCTGAACGAGGGTGCCCGTCCCTTGCGCCGAGAGGCGAACCACGAGGCGCGTGGACCCGGGCGGCATGTCTGAGTTGCCAGCCTCACCCCAGGCAATCTCTATCAGGGTAGGTCGTTCGACGCGCACGAAGCTGCCGCGAATGAGGACGCCATTGATGTCAACGGCGAAAAGTCCGCCATCCCTGGCTTCGAGCCGGGCAAAGTCACCCATCCAGCGCACCAGCAGCTCGGGCACGACGAAGTAGTCGAACACCCGATCGGGCAGCGCTGCGATCTCGATCTCGGTTCGGAAGGTCTCGGTCATTTCTTCTTCTCGATTTCTTCCTTCAACGCCAAGAGGTGCGGCTCCCAGAAGCCGCGGACAAACTCTTCCACCGGAGCGAAGCCCGAGGGTCGCAGCGCGTAGAGGCTGCGCGTGCCTTCTTTACGCGCCTCGACCAAACCGGCACGATCGAGCACGGCGAGGTGTTGCGAAACGGCTTGCTGCGAAACGGCGACCTCGGTTGCGATTTCACCCACCGGAAGGGGACCCTTGCGCAGCAGCTCGAGGATCTGGACTCGGCGGGGTTCCCCGAGCGCCTTCAGCGCCAGGGCGGTGTGGGGGCGATTCCGTTTCACAAGTGGATACTTGTATAGCATCGGCGCCCGTGTTAGTCCACAAGTGGATACTTGTGGAGGTAATATGACGATCATTCGACACGAAACGCGAGCCAACTGCCCCCCAGAACGAGTCTGGGCTCTCTTGTCCGACCTCGAAGCGGTTCAGCGCTACAACCCCGGGGTACGTGCGGCAAACATCGACGGCCGGCAGCGGACGGGGATCGGCGCGCGGCGCGTCTGCGAGCTCGTCCCGAAGGGCCGCGTGGTCGAGCGAGTGACGCATTGGGAGGACGGCCGCGCGCTTGGGCTCGAGGTTGCCGAGAGCGACTGGCCCATCCATTTCATGAGATGGATCACCCGCATCGAGCCACGGGAGGGGGCGACACACATCGCCCAGAAGCTCGAGTATCAGACCAAGTTTGGCCCACTCGGCTGGGTGCTCGACAAACTCGTGATGAGGAAGAAACTGACGTCCACCCTCGACGACGTGTTTGCCAGGCTGGTCGAGCTCGCGGAGGGACGCCAATGATTCGTGATTTCCCAGCGGTGGCCGATGCCCTCTCGTCCGAGACCGGCGTGACACTGGGTCGAATGTTCGGCGCAGAAGGGCTCAAGGCGGGCAAGCGGGTGTTCGCGATGGAGGTCAAAGGCGAGCTGGTCGTGAAGCTGAGTCCCGAGCGCGCCGCGGAGCTGCGGGCTCTCAAATTGGCAAGACCGTTCGATCCTGGACATGGCCGTCCCATGAAGCAATGGCTGTCGATCGCGCCACAGGCCGAGGTCGATTGGCTCGAGCTCGCGCGTGAAGCGTTGCTCTGCGTACGGGGGTGAAGCACCGCTAGGCGGGGGCGAACAGCGTCTCCAGGTTCTCGAGGCAGCCGTGCCAGCCCTTCTCGTGATCCACACATGTCTCTTCGGTGTCGATCGACTCGTGCCGCATCACTCATTTTTCAGGGTCGACCCGTGTCCGCACCCGGTGATACACTGGACCGATGCTGGGAGGCTCACGATGATTCGCATGACAATGTCGGCTTGTATCGACGCGCCGGCATCGACCGTGTGGGCGGTGCTGTCCGAGATCGAAGCAGTGCATCTTTGGATCGATGCCATCACGCACTCGTACTGCCCCTCCCAGAGCCGTGGCGTGGGTGCAGTACGAGTCTGTGAGCTGAGACAAGCTACGATCCGAGAGACGTTCGTGGAGTGGGACGAGGGTCTTTCGTTTCGCTATCGGGCCGAGGGCGCTCCGATGATGAAGAGCGCGACGAACCTGTGGACGGTGGAGCCTCGAGGAGCACAAACGCTGGTGACCTCCTCGGCAGAGGCCGAATTGAAAGGTGGCCTATTCGGGCGCCTCCTCGAGCCGGTGGTGACGGCGGTGTTCCGCCGAGCTGGACCCCAGTCTCTCGCGGCGCTCAAGTACCTCGTCGAACACGGGCATCCCTATGCAGGCCCGGCGCGCGAGTTGCCCCTTGCGGCGGCGCTGTGCTGATACCACGCGATCGCGATCGTCTCCCAGCTCGGGTCGAGACGGCACACACAGTCGCGCTATGCGACGAAGGCGATGCCCTCCCGCAGGAGCCCGAGCCATCGTCGGCGATCGGGCTTCGGCACGGATAGCCATTCCTTGAAGACGCGCCCTGCGGGGGCAAAGGGCTTTCCGACTCCGCTGTGGATGAGCTCCGCGACGCGCGCCTTGGGCAGCTTCACGACGAGGCCCGAGCCCTGGTAGTCGACGAGCGCGAGAAACTCCTTCCCCACCCGAAGACAGCGGCCGTTCATGATCGTGCCCTCGACGACCCGCGGGTCTTCGGTCGAGAGCTCGAGGGCGAGCTCCCAGAAAAGTTCTTCAGCGGTCATGGTCTCCATACCTCGAAGGGTCGCTCCCGCTCTTTTCAAGCTCCGTGCGCCGCGACTGGATCTGAGCCCGTTCGTGCGCATTGCGGGCTCGACCTTCGGCGAGATCGAGCTCCATTCTGGCGTCGTCGTCTCGACCGAGCTCGCTGAGCAGCGTGCCGCGCACGAGGTGGACGTACGGATAGGTCGAGATCCCGGGCATGTCGGCAGCGTCGAGCAGCGCGAGGCCATGGCCGGGACCACTCGAGCGCGCCACCGCGAAGGCGCGGTTTACGCGCACGGCGGGCGTCGGCCGCAGCCGCTCCAGCAGCAGGTAGAGCGCCGCTATTTCGCGCCAATCGGTATCCTCGGCACGCCCGGCGCGGCAGTGCACGGCGGAAATCGCCGCCTCGATCTGGAACGGACCTGGATGTCCTGCGGCGAGCGTCCGCTCGAGCAGCAAGGTCGCGGCAGCGATGGCTCCCTGATCCCAGCGCTCGCGATCTTGCTGCGGCAGTGCAATAGGCTCTCCATTGGGGTCAGAGCGCGCGCCGCGGCGGGCATCATGCAGCAAAAATAGCGCGAGCAGGCCTGCTGCCTCCGGAACGGTTGGAAACGCCTCCAACACGGATCGTGCGAGCCCTATCGCAAGCCGGCACAGCTCGACCCGGATGGGGGCCTCGTCTCGCGTTGACCAATAGCCCTCGTTGAAGAGCAAATGGATCGCTCGCAGCACCGCGTCCATGCGCTCCTGCGAATTCCCGGGCGCCGCACCCTCCGGGTCGCCGAGCTCGCGCAGCCGCTGTCGTGCTCTCGTCAGGCGCTGCTCGATGCTGCGAGGCGCCACCACAAAGGCCGCGGCAATCTCATTTGTGGAGAGCCCCACCACGGTTGCAAGCGCCAGCGCCGCGCTTTCACCCTCCTCGAGCGCGGGGTGGCAGCAAGCAAAGAGCAAACGCAACAGCTCGTCCTTCCAGCCGCGCCTGACTTCAGGCTCGGCTAATGCCATCTGCACCCACGGGGTCATCTGCGCCAGTACCTCGAGCGAGTCTTCGTGCGGCTCGATTCGCCGCGCCCGGCGGAGCCGGTCACGATGCGAGTTGGCAGCAACCGTCACGAGCCAGGCCTCGGGGGACTCGGGCGTACCGCGCACGTGCCAGGTCCTGAGCGCGCGTTCGAGCGCATCCTGCACTGCATCCTCCGCGTCCGGCAGCGTGCGCGTGAGTCCCAGCGTCTTGGCCAAGACGCGGGAATACAGCGCCCTCAGGATCTTGGCGTGCGAGGGCTCGCTCACGCCTTCCATCGCCAGTCGACGGGACGCACCTCCACCGCGTGCCCTCCGTCAGGGCAGATCTGCCGAGCTCGCGCCAATGCCTGATCTTCGCTTTCGCAATCGATGAGGTAGAAGCCGACCAGCCACTCCTTGGTTTCGATGAACGGGCCATCCGTCACCTCGTGCGCGCCGGAACGCGACCGAATCGTGCGAGCTTTCGAGAGCTGGTCCAGGCGAGCGACCGCGTGCAACTGTCCGAGCGCAGAGGCTTCCGCCTGGAGAGACCGGTGGCCCGCCATCGCCGCTCGCTCCTCGGCCTCGGGAAGTGCCACCGAGGAGGGCAGCGTTCGATAGATGAGCAGCGCGTACGTCACCCGCGTAGCTTACCAGGCCGAGCGCCATGACAACCAGGCTCCGGGCGCCGCCATCGCCAGCAAAGTGAGCACCATGCCAATGGCACGACCGACCCCGAAGCCAGACCGCACCAGCGTCGCATAGTGCAGCGCGCGTCCGACGACGAGCGAAACACCCGTCCCCACCAGCAGCCAGCTGAGCGCGCCGCAGTACTCTGCAACGGTCATCGCGACCAGCGTGATGGGAACGGTCTCTGTGAAATTGCCATGCGCTCGCATGCGCCGCAAAAGTACAGTGTCGCCTCCGTCGGAAAACTGGATCCCGGTGCGAGCGCGCCGATAGCCTACGACGACGGTCAGCGGCACTTGCGCCAGCGCAAACAGCCCAATGAAGAACGACGAGATTTGGATTTCTGCCATGGCTCTTCGAGCTCAGGCCCCTCGCCACAAGGCAACCGCCGCTCCCCCTGGATCGCGCACGACGGAAAATTCACCCGCAGGGCCCCGGGTCTTTTCGCGGACGAGCGAGGCGCCCAGCCTAATGGCCTTCTCGGTAGCCGCGTCGACGTCGCCCACCCGCACGTAAGGGAGCCATCCCGGCGCATCCCCTTCCCGTCCTGCCAGCGCGGCGAAGGGCCCCTTCGGGCCGCCAAACATCGTCATGCCCGGAGGCCCGGCCATCGCGTCCCAGCCCAATAGCTTTTCGTAAAAGACGATAGATTCTTGGGGCTTATCACTACTGTTATGAAACCAGACAAACGCTTCTGACATGAGAGCTCCAAAGTCACGGAGTGCCCCGAAATCGGGGCCCCTGATGACGAGACGTTCAACCCGGGCGATCCACGACAGGTCTGTTCAAAAAAACGCTTGCCGCCGCTCTATGCGACGAGGCGATGCCCACCTGAACTGCACTAACGCCGGAGTCGAACTACTCCTTGGTCTTCTTCAAGAGCTCACGATCGGCACAGTGTCAAATCCTCGTCAGGGCTCCCGGTCAGAAGCCCTAACCAGCGAGCGCCGCCACCCCGAGCGCCGGGTGGACGGGTCACCGTTTCGAGGAATGGCCGCCGATAGGTAAACAACGCGAACTGCCCCATGAACAAAAACAGAACCGCACCCATGCCGATGGCGACCTTCGGCCGCCCAAGCAGCCGGAGCACGTTTCCGGTGCCGGACTGGCGGTCGCTGGGCAGCGCCGGAAGACTCATCTGCTGCCAGTACAGAGCAAGAGCGGCGAGCGGCATCACGCACACGAACGCGCCGCGCCACCCGATGATTGCACCCAGAAAGCTGCCCATAGGCGCCGCGATGGTGGCCGCGAGTGCCGGGCTGCCGTTGTCCAGCGCTTCGCTACGCCTCGGGGCATTCCACCACCCGAGTAGACCGTTCAGGCCAATGTATTCATTGTCGAGCTTCCGCGCTCCACCTGCTGCCCGGTTCTGGGACGAGCTTGCCCGGTAGCGAGACGAGCTGAGTGAAAACCACGCAGATCCCGCGCCTGCGGCGCTGGCATGGAACTCGCTCTGGGCGCGTGGTGCGTCTCATGGTTGCCTCCGGGGCTCTGCTGTTGCTCTCGGCGCGTGCCTCGGCCGAGACGCGCCAGCTGTCACTGCGCGAAGCCATCGAGCTCGCCGTCCGCCAGAGCCCGGCGCTGGCTGCCGCCGGCGCGGAGCTCGCAACGGCGGCGGCGGCTGAGCTCGCCGCGCGGGGCCTGGACGACCCGGTGCTCGCAGCCAGCACCCACGTGAGCGGAACCCGGCGCGAGTGGGTGCCGGGAGTGCCGGTGCAGGACCGGGCGGTGGATGAGCTCTCAGGCGCGTTGTCGCTGGCGCAACCCCTGCCGACCGGGGGTCGGCTGGAGCTCGAGCTGCAGGGCGGCCATGCTCGGGCCCAGTACGACAGCGAGCTCTCGGACGGGGCGCGGAGGAGCTCGACGTCGGCTCGGTACACGCCCGGCTTACAGCTCTCGTTCGAGCAGCCACTGCTCAGAGGCTCCGGCGTGGAGGTCGCGCAAGCGGACCGGAGGCGCGCGAGCCTCCAGTACGACGTCGCCGGCGCCGAGCGCGAGACGCTGGCCGCCCTCGTGCTCCGCGACGTGACCCGCGGCTACTGGGCTCTGGCCCACGCGCGGGGTGAGCTCACGGTTCGACGCAGCTCGCTCTCCGCAGCCCGAGCGCAGCTGGCGCGGGTGCAGGCGAACATCGAAGTGGGCAAGCTGCCACAGAGCGCGACGGCCGAGATCGAGGTGGCGATCGCGCTCCGACAAGACTCCGTGCTCGCCGCGGAGCAAGCCGTCATCGAGCGGCAGCTGGCGCTCGGGCGCTTCTGCGGCATGTCCGCGGGCGAGCCGCTCTCCGCCGCCGAGGAGCTGCCGGCGCTCGACGCGCTGAGCGTGCGGGCGCTCGACGCTGCTGCGACGCTCGCCCTGGCCCTCGCGCAGAGTCCGCGGCTCTCGGCAGCCCGGGCTCAGCTCCATGCCGGTGCGCTGGAGCTCCTGGTGGCACGCGACGCGCTGCTGCCGCAGCTCGACCTCGCGATTGCAGGCGGCCCGATCGGCAATGCGCCGAGCGCGCGGGCCGCGTTCGACCAGATCACTGGGCTCGAGAGCTACGCCGTCATGGCGAGCCTCGCGCTCGAGCTTCCGCTGGGCCGCCACACCGCGCGCGGCGCGCGTGACGCGGGGCTCGCGCGTCTGAGCCAGGCGCAGCTGACGCACGCCGACGTCGAGGCGCAGATCGCGACGGCGGTGGCCCAGAGCGTCGCCACCCTCGACAGCGCGCGACGGCGGGGCACACTGCTCGCGCCGTCCCTCGCGGCCGCTGCGCTCGATCTGGAGGCGGAGAAAGCGCGCTTCGACGCGGGACGCAGCAGCAGCTTCGACGTCCTGCGCCGGCAAGACGCGCTCGCGGCCGTGCAGCTCGTTTCGCTCTCGACGCGTCTGCTGGCGCTCGAGGCGAGCGCGGCCCTCGACGCGCTGACCGGCGAAATCCTACGGCGCAACGGGGTCAGGGTACGCGGAGGCGGTGAATGACCGCGCCTCAGCCTGGGACGCCGCGTCCCGCAGGCGGACACGCGGCGCCGCGCGCGCCCGAAAATCGCCGAGATCCTGGCGTGGCACGCATTTCGCTCTCCGTGGCGGCAGTGGACATCGAGCGCGCCCCGATCCGGCGAACCGGACGCCGCATTGCTTACGTGCTTTCGGGTGTGGCACTGCTCGTCGGTGCCAGCCGGGTGCTTCGCGAGCTGCGCCCGGCCGCTCCCACGGTGGAACGCGGCGCGTTGTGGCTGGACACGGTGCGGCGCGGACCCATGGTGCGCGAGGTGCTGGGTCAGGGCACGCTCGTCCCGGAGGAGATCCGCTGGGTTGCCGCGAAGTCGAACGCGCAAGTCGAGCGCATCCTGGTGAAACCGGGCGCCGTGGTGCAGAAAGACACGCTGCTCCTCGAGCTCACAAACCCGGAGCTAGAGCTCGCGGCGCTCGAGGCCGATCGAGAGCTATCGCAGGCGCGAGCCGAGCTCGTCAATCTAGAGGCGTCGCTCAGCGCGGAGCGCCTCGCGCAGGAGTCGGTCATCGCGACCCTCGGGAGCGAGCTCGGCGAGGCCGTGCGCCGCGCGGGAGCCGATGCGGAGCTCGCGCGCCGAGGTTTCCTCTCCGAGCTCGAACGGGTGCAGACGCTCGAGCACGAGCGCGAGCTGCGCGGGCGGGTGCAATTTGAAGAGCGCCGCCTGGGCGCGCTCTCACACGGAAGATCGGCGCAGATCTCGGCCCAGCAGGCGCAGCTCGATCGGCTCCGCTCGATCGCCGAGTTTCGCCGCGAGCAGGTCGACGACCTGAAGATGCGTGCGGGCGTGGACGGCGTGGTGCAGGAGCTGTCGCTCGAGGAAGGACAGGCGGTCGCCTCGGGGGCGCGGCTCGTCACGGTGGTGCAGCCGGATCGCCTGCAGGCCGAGGTGCGCGTTCCCGAAACTCGCGCCATGGACCTGCGGATCGGGCAGCACGCGTCGATCGATACCCGCAACGCCAAGGTCGATGGGCATGTCATCCGCATCGATCCGGCGGCAGCCGGCGGTAACGTGCGTGTGGACGTGAAGCTCGATGGCCCTCTGCCGCCGGGGGCCCGCCCCGACCTGAACATCGAGGCGATCATCGAGCTGGAACGGCTCGAGAGCGTGCTGTTCGTGGGGCGGCCCTCTGCCGGCCAACCCCACACGACGGCCAGCCTGTTCAAGCTCGACAGCGACGGCAACGGCGCCGAGCGCGTCTCGGTGCAGCTCGGGCGCAGCTCGGTCAGCAACATCGAGATTTCGAGCGGGCTCCGCGAGGGGGACCGTGTAATTCTCTCCGAGCTCTCGGAGTGGGACGACTTCGACCGTATTCGCATCGAGTGACGCGCCGGGCCGCCGCGGAATCATTTTCAGTGAGGTTCATGCATGACGAAAAACGAACAGACACTCATCCAGCTCGAAGGGGTGAGGAAGGTCTTCTACACCGACGAAATGGAGACGCACGCGCTGGCGGACGTGCACCTGAGCATCGGCCGCGGTGAGTACGTTTCCATCGAAGGGCCCTCGGGCTCGGGTAAGACGACGCTGCTCTCGATCCTCGGGCTGCTCGACACTCCCACGAGCGGAGAGTACCTGCTCGACGGTCAGCCCGCAGCGAACCTCAAGGCGCGCGACCGCGCGGAGCTGCGCAACCGGCAGATTGGCTTCATCTTCCAGTCCTTCAACCTGATCGGAGATCTCACCGTGTTCGAGAACGTCGAGCTGCCGCTGACTTACCGTGGCCTGGCTGCCTCCGAGCGCAAGAAGCGCGTCGAGGGGGCGCTCGAGCGCGTCGGAATGAACCCGCGCGGCCGCCACCTGCCGGCGCAGCTGTCAGGGGGCCAGCAGCAGCGCGTGGCGGTGGCGCGAGCCGTGGCAGGGGACCCGCTGGTCTTGCTCGCTGACGAACCGACAGGCAACCTCGATTCGAAGAACGGCGACGCCGTGATGGACCTCTTGCACGAGCTGCACGCGGGAGGCGCCACCATCTGCATGGTCACGCACAACCCCGAGTACGCCAAGCAGGCCACGCGCAGCATCAACCTGTTCGACGGGCGCATCGTCGACGAGACCCACCATCGGACGAGCTCCGGCGTCGTGGGAGCCGCATGAAAATGAACCGCTGGTTGGGCGACCTCTGGCAAGATTTGCGCTACGCGGGTCGCAACCTGCGGAGCAGGCCCACCTTCACGGCCCTGGTCATTGTCACCCTGGGGCTCGGCATCGCCGCCAACGTCGCGATCTTCACCCTGGTCAACACGGTGCTGCTCCGCAGCTTACCCGTACCCGAGCCAGAAGAGCTCGTGCTCTTCACCGATGGCAGAGCGGAGGGAAGGGGGAACGAAGGGCTGACGACCCCGGATAACGAAGGAAAGGCCGTGCTGTACTCCTACACGTTGTACGAGCGCCTGCGCGACGGACTGCGGGGAATGCAGCTCGCGGCGCAGGATAGCGCGCTCGTGGCGTCGATCGTGCGCCGGCACGGAACCGAAAGTCACTCCGACGAGAACAGCGCGGAAGGGCGCTGCGTCACGGCCAACTTCTTCGATGTGCTCGGCGTCGATGCGTATCGGGGGCGCCTCTTCTCACCCGAGCACGAGCGTTCTCCAGCCGTCGATCCCAGTCTGGTCCTGAGCCACGGCTACTGGCAGCACCAGCTTGGGGGGGACCCGCAGATCGTGGGGACGCAGCTCAACGTGAACTCGACCCAGTATACGGTGGTGGGAGTCACTCCGCCCGGGTTCACGGGCGCGACGGTCGGCGGAGCCACCGACTTCTGGGTACCCATGAACATGGCCGACGCGTTCACGCGAACCGGCTCGCCCGTCTCGGAACCGACGTATTCGTGGCTTCACCTGCTCGGACGGCTCGAGCCCGGCGCGAGCTTGGCCGGGGCCGAAGCAAACGCCAACGTCATACTGCGTTCAGCAAGCGTCGATTTCGCGGCGCAGGAGCGCGATAAGAGCCCGCCTCGCATCGAGTTGTTGCCCGGCGCGACGGGCTTTGCGCGCATGCGCCAGAACTTCCGCGAGCCGCTCTTGATTCTCATGGCCGGAGTCGCGCTGCTGCAGCTGATCGTGTGCCTCAACGTGTCGCACCTGATGCTCGCACGAGCGCTCAGCCGGCAGCAAGAGATGAGCATCCGCGCGGCACTCGGCGCCACCCGATCGCGTGTGCTGCGCCAGCTGCTCGCGGAAGGAGTGTTGCTCGCGGTCCTGGGTACGGCCGCGGGCTTGCTCGGAGCGCGCTGGCTGACCGACGCCCTGGTGTCGCTGGCCTCGAGCAACTCGGGCGTGCAGGCGCTCAAGCTCGTGGTCGATACCGATGCGCACGTGAAGCTGTTCGCGCTCGGGCTCGCGCTGGGCACGGCCCTGTTGCTCGGGCTGGTGCCGGCGTGGCACACGGCGCGCAGCGATCTCCAAGCGGCCCTGCGCGCGACAGCGCAAGCCACGACGCCCAGCGGCTCACGGTGGCGCATCAGCCGGGTGCTCCTGGTTTCGCAGGTCGCGTTCTCGTTGATTCTCCTGGTCTCAGCCGGGCTGCTCGGGGCGAGCCTCGGCAACCTGCGCAGCGTGCCGATCGGCGTGGACGAGGAACACGTACTGGTCGCACAGGTCAACCTGGAGATGGCCGGTGTCAGCGACGAACGGGCCCAAGTTCTCTACGAAGACATCCCTCGCCGCCTCGCGGGGCTGCCTGGCGTACGCGGAGCGAGCCTCTCCCAGCCCGGAGCGCTCAACGGCCGCACCTGGTGGGGCATCACGTTTCCAGGCACGGACCTGCCCGAAAGGTACCTGACGCTCTACCTCGTCACGCCAGGCTACTTCGATGCGCTCGGCCTGCGCATCGTGCGGGGTCGCGGTTTCCAATCGAGCGACAGCCGCGACGCGCCCCGCGTCGCGATCGTGAACGAGACCATGGCCGCCCAGGAGTTCGGGGGTCGTGACGCCCTGGGCCAGCGCATTCGTCTCGACGCCACGCACGACGTCGAGGTCGTGGGGGTCGCGAGCGACGCGCGGCTTCGCTCGATCCGTCGCAACGCCGAGCCGCTCTTCTTTCTCCCCGCGGCCCAACCGCACGGTATCCCGTTGCGCCTTCCACTCGATAGTCTCGAGGTGCGCGCCGTCGGCGATCCACTGCAGATCGCCGAGCACGTGCGAAGGGCCGTGGCGGAGGTGCAAAGCGACTTGACGCTCCTGAACGTACGGACGCTGAGCGAGCAGGTGGATCGCACCTTGGTTAGGGAACGCTTGCTCGCGCTCTTGGCGAGCGCGTTCGGGCTCGGCGCGCTGTTTCTGGTCGGCGTCGGTCTGTACGGCGTGATCTCTCAGTGGGCGACGCAGCGTACCCGGGAGATCGGCGTGCGCATGGCGCTCGGAGCGACACCGCTTGCGGTGCAGTGGTTGGTGCTCCGGCAAGCGCTCTGGCTCGTGCTCATCGGCTTGGGGCTCGGTGTCCCGGCCGCCATCGCGGTCGCTCAGCTTCTCGCAAGGCTCTTGTTCGAGGTGACGCCGCTGGATCCTCGCGCGCTGGCTGGGTCCATTCTGGTGCTCGTGACCGTCGCAGCTTCCGCGGCTTTCCTCCCCGCGCGCCGAGCCTCTCGGCTCGACCCGATCACCGCCCTCCGCAACGAATGACACCGCCCCGCTGCAGGAACACTAGCCATATGCTCGAGGACCTCTGGCACGATCTGCGCTACTCGGCTCGCAACCTGCGCAGCAAACCGGCGTTCACGGCCATGGTCGTTGCCACGCTGGCGCTCGGCATCGCCGCCAACGTCGCCATCTTCACTTTGGTCAACACGGTGCTGCTGCGCAGCTTGCCCGTGCCAGAGCCAGAAGAGCTCGTGCTCTTCAGCGATGGCAGAGCCCTGGGAAGGGTGGCGCAGGAAGCTCTGCCGGTCCAGGAGTACGAGGGAAAGGTTTTTCTCTACTCCTACCCCCTGTACGAGCGGCTGCGCGACGGACTTCCGGAAATGCAGCTCGCGGCGCAGGATAGCGCTCTCGTGGCGTCAGTCGTGCGCCGGCACGGAACCGAAAGTCACTCCGACGAGAAAAGCGCGGACGGGCTCTGCGTCACGGCCAACTTCTTCGACGTGCTCGGGGTCGAGGCGTATCGGGGGCGTCTCTTTGGGCCCGAAGACGAGCGCCGCCCGGTAGTCGATCCCAGTCTGGTCCTGAGCCACGGCTACTGGCAGCGCCAGCTCGGCGGCGACCCGCAGATCGTGGGAACGAAGCTCACCGTCAATGCGAGCCAATATACGGTGGTGGGCATCACGCCACCGGGGTTTACGGGCGCCACCGTCGGAGGGGCAACCGACTTCTGGGTGCCGATAAATATGGCCGAGGCGTTTACGCGGACCAGCTCACCCTTGTCTGAGCCCAGATATTCGTGGCTCCACCTGCTCGGGCGGGGCGCGACCTTGGGCGGCGCCGAAGTGAAGGCCAACGTCATCATGCGTTCGGCGAACGTCGATTTTTTCGCAGAGAAGCGCGAGGCCGTCCCCCAGCGCATCGAGCTCCTGCCCGGCGCAACGGGCTTTTCCCGGATGCGCCGCAATTTCCGCGAGCCGCTGCTGATCCTGATGGCGGGGGTTCTACTGCTGCAGCTCATCGTCTGCCTCAACGTTTCGCATCTGATGCTCTCGCGCGCGCTGAGCCGGCAGCAAGAGATGAGCATCCGAGCGGCAATGGGCGCCACGCGCGCGCGCGTCGTACGCCAGCTGCTCACCGAAGGTCTGCTGCTCGCGGCCTTGGGCGCAGCGACGGGCCTGATCGGAGCACGCTGGCTGACCGACGTTTTGGTGTCGCTCACCTCGAGCAACTCGGGGGTCTTGGCACTCAATCTGGTCGTCGACACCGACACGCGGGTGAGCTTATTCGCGCTCGGGCTCGCGCTGGGCACGGCTCTGCTGCTCGGGCTGGTGCCGGCGTGGCACTCGCTGCGCACCGATCTCCAAGGGGCCCTGCGCGCGACGGCTCAGGCGACAACGGGCGGGGCGCGGCAGCGTGTGAGCCGCGTGCTTCTGGTTTCGCAGGTCGCGTTATCGTTGGTTCTGCTGGTCGCGGCCGGGCTGCTCGCGGCGAGCCTCGGCAACCTGCGCAGCGTACAGCTCGGTGTGGATCAGGAGCACATTCTCATGGCACAGCTCAATCTGGAGATGGCCGGCGTCAGCGAAGAGCGGGCCCAGTTTCTCTACGAAGACATTCCTCGGCGCGTCGCGGCGCTGCCCGGCGTGCTCGGAGCGAGCCTCTCCCACCCCGGAGCGCTCGACGGCCGCACCAACTTCACCATCACGTTTCCAGGCACGGACCTGCCCGAGAAGGTGCTCACGCTCTATCTCGTCACGCCGGGCTACTTCGACGCGGTCGGCATGCGCATCCTGCGGGGTCGCGGCTTTCACTCCAGCGACAGCCGCGACGCGCCCCGCGTCGCGGTCGTGAACGAGAGCATGGCGGGCAGCGAATTTGGCGGTCGTGATGCTCTAGGTCAACGCATTCGCCTGGATCCCAGGCACGACATCGAGGTCGTCGGCGTCGTGAGCGACGCGCGGATTCGCTCGATCCGGCGCAAGGCCGAGCCGATGTTCTTCCTCCCCGCTGCCCAACCGCACGGCATGCCGGCGCGGCTGCCGCTCGATAGCCTCGAGGTGCGCGCTCTTGGCGATCCGCTGCAACTCGCCGCGCAGGTGCGCGAGGCCGTGGCGGAGGCACAGAGCGACTTGACGCTCCTGAACGTCCGCACGTTGAGCGAGCAGGTGGATCGCACCTTGGTTCGGGAACGCTTGCTCGCGCTCTTGGCCAGCGCGTTCGGGCTCGGAGCACTGTTTCTGGTCGCCGTCGGGCTGTACGGCGTAATCTCGCAGTGGGCGTCTCAACGCACCCGAGAGATAGGCGTCCGCATGGCGCTCGGGGCGACACCGCTCGCCGTGAAATGGCTGGTGCTGCGGCAAGCGCTCTGGCTCGTGCTGATCGGCTTGGCGCTCGGCGTCCCCGCGGCGGTCGCGGTGGCTCACCTGCTCGCAGGGCTCTTGTTCGAGCTGACGCCGCTCGATCCACGTGCGCTGCTCGGCTCCGTTCTGCTGCTCGTGGCCGTGGCGACACTGGCGGCCTTCCTCCCCGCGCGCCGGGCTTCGCGCCTCGACCCGGCCACCGCTCTCCGCTGCGAATGAGGCCCCCGCCGGTCCCGTTCGGTAAACCGCACCGAGCCATGGTAAGCTCGGCATCGAGGCGAGAGCCATGCGTTCAGCACGAATCCTGATAGCAGACGACCAGTCCGATGTGCTCGAGGCGCTGCGGCTGCTCTTGAAACACGCGGGTCTGGAGGTGCTGACGGCTACTTCGCCGGCGGGGGTCCTCTCGGCGTTCGAAAGCCAAGAGCTCGACACCATCCTCATGGATCTGAACTACGCGCGCGACACGACCTCCGGCCGCGAGGGCCTCGATCTGCTCGCTCGCCTGGTCGCCGCAGATGGCGCGCTGCCGGTGATCGTGATGACGGCATGGAGCTCCGTCGAAGGCGCCGTCGAGGCAATGCAGCGAGGCGCTCGCGACTATGTCCAGAAGCCCTGGGATAACCAGCGCCTGTTGCAGACGGTGCGCACCCAGATCGATCTCGGCCGTGCCCTGCGCGAGAGCCGTCGCCTCGAGTCGGAAACCTCGCGC